>NZ_VFVI01000007.1:0-320935 GCF_006442775.1 Mesorhizobium sp. B2-4-6 | reverse complement strand
TTTGTGACCGACGCTTCCGGCGGCGTCAGTACTGAAGCGCATGATCGCGGCGTTCAACGGATGATCCAGGCCGGCGCTGTGCCGCTGACCTGGCTGGTGTTTGCATCGGAACTCCAGCGCGATTGGGCGCGGGAAACCACCGTTCCGGCGTTCGGCCAGGTGTTGCTCGATCATGGCGGAGCAACCGGCACAAGCCTCGCCTGGGAGTGGCAGTTGCTCGGCTCTCGTGGCGGTGCCTGACAGCAAGCGAAGCCCGCAGCCAAGCTGCCGCGGGCTTCGCCCTTTCGGACCTCATGGCTACTGCCCGCATGACTTCCTCCAGCCTTCGATCGCTCTTCAACCGCGTCGGGGTGTAGCCCGGTGAAGGTTCTCATTTCTGGAGACTGGTGATGACGACGATGCGCGCCGTTCGCTTTTCAGCCTTTGGTCCGCCCTCGGTCCTGAGCGTCGAGGACATTGCCATGCCTGTCCCGCAAGCCGGCGAGGCGTTGGTGAAAGTGGATGCTTCCGCGATCAACCCCAGCGACGTGAAGTTTGTCTCCGGCGTGTTCAGTCCGACGCTGCCGCGCACGCCTGGCCGGGATTATGCCGGGACGGTCGTGACAGCTTCGAGCCGTTGGGCGGGCAAGTCGGTATGGGGCAACGGCGCCGGTTTCGGTATCGGCCGCGACGGCTCCCACGCCCAGTTCGTCGCCGTGCCGGAAGATTGGCTTTCGGAGATGCCGGCGAACCTGTCGATGGAACAGGCCGCCACCGTCGGCGTCCCCTTTGTCACGGCGTGGTCCGCGCTTGTGGTGGCAGGTGATATCCGGGTCGGCGAAACGGTGCTCATCACCGGTGCGTCCGGCGCCGTTGGCCGCGCGGCGATCCAGATTGCGCACTGGAAGAAGGCTCGCGTGATCGGCGCCGACATCAACATGAGCCAGGATTCTGAAGCGGATGTCTTCATCAACACGAAGACCAAAGACCTGCCCGCCATGGTGGCGGCGCTGACCGACAACAAAGGTGTGAATCTCGTGCTGGACGCCGTCGGCGGGCCGGTCTTCGAGCCAGCGATGAAGTCGATGGGTCCGGACGGCCGCCAGGTGGCGATCACAAGCGTCGGCTCGCGCCGCGTCGAATTCGATCTGATGGATTTCTATCGCAACCGGCAACGTTTGATCGGCATTGATACCGCCAAGCTCACAGGCGCCGAAATCGCGGCGATCCTGAACGCGCTTCGGCCGGGTTTCGAGAGCGGCGCGTTGCGACCGTCGCCAGTCAAGACATGGCTGCTCGATGATGCGGTGAAGGCCTATGAGGCGGTCGCCGCCGGCGATGCCTCGGCAAAACATATCCTAAATCCGCAAAGCGCTTAGCCGCCTCACCGTTCCAAGAAGGATCCGCCGATGTCCGACTCCGAAGCCAACAAAGCCATCGTGCGTCGCTATTTCGAGATGTTCAATTCCGGCGACCTCGGTCAACTCGCCTGCCCTATCGAAAGCGCGACGGGACGGTGCGCCATCCACACCGGCGATGTCTGGCGCATGGAACGCATCTCATCGCACGCGCCGGCGACGAGGTCGTGCTCGACCGCCAAGAGGTCAAGGGGTTTCCACGCGATCTGAATTGATGTGATCGCGGATGGCGGGACTGCTCAGCCGGGACGTCTCGGCAGCATCTTTTTGGCGAAGGCCTCCACCTCTCCTTCGCGAGGAGCTTCGCCCGTGTGCGTGAGCAGGTAGGCCGGCGTCAGGAAGAGACGGTTGCTTACCGGCTCGACGATCTCGAGCGAGTAATAGCCGATCTGCGTGAAGTAAAGCACGCGCGCCCGCACGAACGCTTCCGTGGCTTCGTAGCCATGCCGTGAAAACATTGCCCGGATGGCTTCGACGCGCGCGTCGTCCTCCTCGTTCACGACCCGGTGGACGTCGGCGGACTGGCGCGACCAGGCGCGCACGGCGAAGTCAAGTCGCGGATTGAAGAGCGTTTCGTCCAGCCAGCACTCGAAGATATTGAGCACGGCTTGCGTGATCGACGCGGCCGGCCGGCCGGCCTGCTCGACGATGAACCGGGTGTTGTTGTTGCGCCAGTAGTCCAGCAGCTGGTCGAGCAGGTCCTGACGGCTCTTGAAGTACCAGTAGAAACTGGAACGGGAGACATTGAGCTTCTGCCCGAGCGCCAGCACGCGCACCGCCTCCACGCCCTCGGAGATCAACGTCTCCAGCGCGAGGTTCATCCAGTCCTCGCGCGTCACCTTGGTGTTGCCGATCAGACCGGACCGCCGCACGACTTCATCAGCATTGGAATCGGAGAACATAGCGGGCTGGCCAAGTTTGAACGCCGGCTAGATAGACCTGAAACCACCACGCTACAATACTTGCACTTGTTCAAGCCACTCCCAAAGATACGGGGCAAGGCCCCGGTCGACGTGGAGACGCGCCCGATGGGGGTTCCCGAACCGGTAGAAGAGAACGCCGACGCCGGCAAAAAGGATCGAAGCCGAGCGGCTTGCCGCTCTGGGATCGAGCGCCGTGCCCCTGGCGATCAGGCGATCCAGGTCCGGCCCCTCGATCTCGAAGACATGCAGTCCGGCATCCATGGCCGTCACCGCGAAACCGGCCGCGTGCCAGCCGGCCGCAACCGGGAACGGCTGTTCCCCGACCGCAAGAACGCGGTCACGCGCGATCCGCACCATGTATCTGTCGCCGAAGGCAATTGCCCCGGCTCCGACACCTTCGCCGGCAAGCGCCGAAGCCTTCGACCAGGCGGCAAGGTCGCCGCTGACCAGAAGCTGGTTCAGCCCGCCAAGCGTTCGCACGCCGACGCTGCTTTTGCTGAGCGTGGCGGTGGCCCAGTCGGGCGCCGCCGGCCATTTTTCGGCAAGGTTACGCATGGAGCCGCCTCCCTTCCGGATCGAAGGCGCAAGGCGCAACGATCGTCGCCTGCCGCACGACACCCAGATGTTGAACGTCGATGGTTTCGCCATGCCGCGCCGCGCCCCGTTCGATGAGCGCCAGGGCGACAGGGCGTCCCAAGGTCGGGCTCTGATAGCTGGAGGTGACGAAACCGATGCTCCTGAGGCGGCCGTCGCGTTTCTCCACGCCATGCGCGCCGGTCGCCAGCGGCGCCTCGCCTTGGCGCAGCGCAAGACCGACGAGCTGGTTGCGGTCCATGCCGTTGCCGGCTTCGGTGAAAAGCGAGCGGCGGCCGACGAACTCGTTGGCGCGTTTGGTCCGCGGTCCGGCGACGCCGAGATCGTGCGGCATGGTTGTTCCGTCGGTGTCCTTGCCGATGACGATGTATCCCTTCTCGGCGCGCAGGATCATCAGCGACTCGAGCCCGAGCAGAACGGCGTCGAAGGCGCGGCCTTCCTGCTGCATCCTCGCCCACAGCGCCTCTGCCCGGTCGGTGCGGATGGAGATCTCGTAGCTGCGGTCGCCAGTGAAGGAGACCCTGGCGATGCGCACTTCGTCGCCGCCAAAGCGGCCGGCGGCGACGGCCATATGCGGCAGGCTGGCATCGTCAAGTGCTGCACCCAGATCGAGCGCCTCCACGACCTGGCGCGCATTCGGACCCGAAACGGTCAAGGTGGCGTGGTGCGCGGTGGCATTGTGGATATAGACCGCGTCGCGGCCGAAGCGGTCCTGCCGCCATTCCTCGAGGCGCGCGTGGACCGCGGCGACATGCGAGGACGAGCAGGACACGATGAAGCGATGCTCGTCCAGGCGGACCAGGACGCCGTCATCGAAGACGACGCCATTTTCCGACAGCATGAAGCCATAGCGGCAATGGCCCGGCTTCAGGGTCGACATGGTGTTGTAATAGATGAAGTCGACAAACTCGGCCGCGCGCGGGCCGATCACCTCGATCTTGCCCAGCGTCGAGCCGTCGAACAGCGCCACGGATCGCCGGGCCCGGCGCGCCTCCTCCTAGATCGAGGCGTCGGCTTCACCGCCGCCATAATAGGCAGGCCTCAGCCAGCCGCCATATTCCTGGAACACCCCGCCGGCGGCGCGATGGTTTGCCTCCAGCGGCAGCCGGCGGACCGGCGCGTGCATGCTGCCCCGGCGCGATCCCGCAAGGCTGGCGAACGGGACAGGCGTGAATGGCGGCCGGTAGGTCGTGGTGCCGACTTCGGCGATGCCCCGCCCGGTGATGTCAGCCAGCAACGCCAGACCGTTCAGGTTCGAGGTCTTGCCCTGGTCGGTCGCCATACCGAGCTTGGTGTAGCGCTTCAGGTGCTCGACCGAGACGAAGTTCTCCCGCGCCGCGAGCTCGACATCCTTGGCGGTGACGTCGCTCTGGTAGTCGATCCAGACGCGCCCCTTGGCCTTGGGTTTCGGCCACAGGTTGACGACGCCGAGCGATGCTTCCGCCCCCGTGCCGCGAGGCGCCGGCGTCGACGAGCCGAACTCGCCGGGCGCCGCGGCGCCGCTGGCCAAGGCATCCGAAAGCGAGACCGTGCCGGCCACGGCGCCGGCGACGCCAATCCCGTCGATGGCTTCGCCGGGGATGAATGCCGCAAGTTGGTTGCTCCAGGCGAGCTTGCCTTTCGCCTGCGAGAACAAGTGCACTGTGGGTGTCCAGCCGCCGGAGACGAGAACGCAATCGGCGGCAAGCGTCGTGCCGTCGTCCAGCAGGACACCCTGGACGGCATTGCGCCCGCGCGCCGCCTTGATCGTGCGCCCAGCCACGACTCGAATATCGGCTCTTCCTTGCACACCGCCGTCGCGCCGGCAGTCGACCACCGTCACCGAAGCGCCGGCCGCGGCGAGCGCGGAGGCCGGCTCATAGGCGCTATCGTTGTTGGTCGCGAGCACGATCTCGCGGCCGACAAGCACACCATGCCGACGCAGATAGCTGAGCGCCGCGTCGGCGGAGAGGATTCCCGGAAGGTCGTTGTTGGCGAACGGCACGGGCCGTTCGATCGCGCCTGTCGCCAGCACGACGCGGCGGGGCCGCACGCGCCAAAGCGTGTCCGGCCTGCCGTCGGGGTGGCGCTGGTTGAGCGCGACCAGATTGTGATCGTAAAGGCCGAACGCGGTCGTATCGCTCAGCACGAGTTGGCCACCGCTCTTCAGCCTGGCAACTGTCGCGTCGACCCACGCCTTGCCCTCGACGCCATCGATCTCACCGGCGCGATGACGCAGCGACCCGCCGGGATGCGTCCTGTCGTCGACCAGGACGACCGAGTGGCCGGCCGCCGCCGCGCTGGCTGCCGCGGCAAGGCCTGCGGGCCCGGCGCCGACCACCAGGACGTCGCAATGATGGTTGACCTGGTCCGAGACCTGACGCGGCTTCCAGTCCGGATCGACGACGCCAAGTCCGGCCATGGCGCGGATGCGCGGCTCGAACAGGTGCCAGTCCGGCCACATGAAGGTCTTGTAGTAGAAGGCGGCGGGCAGGAAGCGGGCGAAGCGATCCAAAACGGCGTTGCGGTCGGTCTCGGCCGTCGGCGAAGCGTTGACGCTCTTGACCTTGATGCCGTCGACGGCTTGCATGGTCGTGGCGCGCGCATTCGGCACGCGGCCGATCGCGCTCTCGACATCGACCAGCGCGTTGGGCTCCTCGACGCCGGAGCCCCAGATGCCGCGCGGCCTATGGTATTTGAAGCTGCGGCCGACCACGGCCTGGCCGCTCGCGAGCAAGGCGGAGGCGATTGTGTCGCCTACAAAACCCTCGACACGCCTGCCATCGAAGGTGAAGCTCAGCGGGCAGTCGCGGTCGATGTCGCTGCCGCCGGTGGTGAGACGGGAAGCGCTCATGCGCCGTGCTCCGCTTCGCCGAGCACGGAAGAGCCCGACACCTTGTGATTGACGCTGTCGCGGCTCATCGCGAAGAACTCGCCGCATGTCATATGCACCCAGATCTCTCGCGTCGGCCCCTTCGGATTGTCGCGCATGTGGAGATAACCGGCCCAGCGCTCCGCGGTCACGTCGCTGCCGTCGGGCCGGAGATTGCCGGCCTCGCCGCCATAGTGGAATTCGCTTTCTTCGCGCGGCCCGCAGAACGGACAGGGAAAGAGCTGCATCTTTTCTACACCTTCAATGGGCAATGCCGGAGCCGGCCGCTTCGTCGATCAAGCGGCCGCGGGCGAAGCGGTCGAGATCGAAGGGCCGGCTGATGTCGTGATGCCTGCCGGTGGCAAGCAGATGGGCAAGCAGGGTGCCGCCTGCGGGAATAGCCTTGAAGCCGCCCGTGCCCCAGCCGCAATTGAGGAAAAGGCCGGGCAGCGGCGACTCGCCGATGATGGGCGAGGAATCCGGGACGACGTCGACGATGCCGGCCCATTGCCGCATCATCTTCAGCTGGCCGAAGATCGGATACATTTCGAGCATGCCGGCGATCACGCTTTCCAGCACCGGCAGATTGCCGCGCTGGCCGTATGACGGGATGCGGTCGAGCGCACCGCCGATCACCAGTTCGCCCTTGTCCGACTGGCTGACATAGACGCCGGTGTCCGGCGAGATCACCACCGTGTCGAGGATCGGCTTGACCGGTTCGGACACGCAGGCCTGCAGCGCATAGGAATTGACCGGCAGCCGAAATCCCGCCTTCGCCGCCAGCACCGACGAATGGCCGGCCACCGCCATGCCTGTACGCTCGGCCCGGATTGCGCCGCGCGAGGTGACGACGCCGCGGCAGCGCCCATTCTCGATGATAAAATCGGAAATCTCGCAATTCTGGATGATGTCGACACCGAGACGGCTCGCCGCGCGGGCGTAGCCCCAGGCGACAGCGTCGTGGCGGGCGGTGCCGCCGCTTGGCTGCCAGGTGCCGCCATAGACGGGGAAGCGTGTGTCCGGGCTGAAATTGTAGATCGGCACGACGCGACGCACGTCCTCGACCGAGAACAACTCGCAATCGATGCCGTTGACCTGAATGGCGTTGACCGACCGCGCGGCGGTTTCCATTGCGGATTCGCTGTGCGCGAGCGTGAGGATGCCGCGCGCGGAAAACATCACATTGTAGTTCAGGTCCGTCGAAAGGCTCTTGTAGAGACTATGCGCCAGTCCGTAGATCGCCGCGCTTTCCGGGTAGAAGTAGTTCGAACGCACCACCGTCGTGTTGCGGCCGGTATTGCCGCCTCCGATCCAGCCCTTCTCCAAGAGCGCGACGTTGGTGATGCCGTGATTTTTGGCGAGATAGTAGGCGGTGGCGAGGCCGTGCCCGCCGCCGCCGATTATGATCGCGTCGTAGCGCGGTTTCGGATCAGGAGAGCGCCAGGCCTTTTCCCAACCGGTCTGACCGGCGATGCCCTCCTTGAAGAGCGAAAGCGCCGAGTACTGCCTCGTCATGCGCCCAAACCGCCGTCATAGGCCGGAGACATCGCTCCACCGCAAGGGCTTGGTCGCCCGGTTTCCAGCTCGAACATGTGCATCGATCGTCCCTCAAGATACCTGCCGTGGGTGCCGAACACCGCAAACCAGCGCCAAGCACGCATTTAGCGTGAATGTACACCTGTGTCCATTCAAAGCATATGAGCGCCTTCCGCGCGTTTCACAAATTTTGGGCATTGGTCCAACGAGACCGATAAGCGCGGAAAGCCTTCGTAAGCAGTGCCCCTGCAGGCTGAACCGCTTTAACTTGGCGCCCCGACACTCACGGCAGCTTCCCGTTCAGGACATCAGGCGACCGCGTCGGCGCTATGACGGCTTCTTGCTTCGGCTGCGCGCAGGAAAGCAGCGAGCCTTTCGTTGAAGATCGCCGGTTTCAGCAGGAAGGGCGCGTGCTTGCCGTCCTGGATGTCGTCCGGCTCGCCGGTCCACTGCTCGAGCTTGAGGTCCCGGAAATACCGATGGTTCAGAAACGGATCGTCCGAGCCGTTCAGAATGGCGAATGGCATCGCGGCCGAGCGCAGGAAACGCATCTGGCGCGGCCAGTCCACGATCTGGAGCTTGCCCAGCGTATAGGCGCGGGCGCGCCCGTCGGTCCTTCGCACGGCCCGATGGAGGTGGGCCGTCTCCGGCGTTTTCGGACCGGCCGTCGACGCGGCGAAGTCGCGGCTCTCGGCCGGCGACAGGAAGGTCTTGCTCGCCAGAACGAAATGGCTGGTTGCATCGTAGGCGCGGCCGACATCTTCCGGAACGACCCGGAGCGGTGGCGTGCCGGAAATGGCAAGCGCCCTCACGGGATAGCCGCGGGCCGCAAGCTCGATGGCGATATAGCCGCCCAGCGACCATCCGAACACAAAGGGGTTTGCCGCGCCGAGCGCCTTGAGCACGTCTTCGGCCACGTCGGCGAAGGCCTCGACGCTATAGTCCTTTTCCGGATCGGCGTTGTCGGACACGCCGTGGCCGGGCAGGTCGAAGGAGATCACGCGATAGCGGTCGCGGAACGCCTTGAACTGGTTGGCGAACACTTCCTTGGCGGAGGAATTGCCGTGGATGAAGAGAAGCGCCGGCTTGTCGCCGCCAGTGTCGGCCACGGCGATCCTGCCATGGCGGGTGGCGACGATCGTCTCACGCGCTCCGGTCATCGCTTCCCGCTGGCCGAGGCCGAAGCGGCGGCGCAGCCTGGCCGTCGCCTGCGAACGGACCACGTCGAGCGCTTCACGAAATGTCTGCAGCAAGGCCCACAGGCCACCCGGATAGAAGATCAGGATGACGATCAGCAACAGCGACATGATGATGTTGCGCCAGGCGCCGTAGGCAGCGAAGACCTCCGACACCATGGTCACGAAGAAGGCCGCAAGGATCGGACCCCAGATCGTTCCGGTACCGCCGAGCAAAAGCATCGAGAGCAGCAGGCCAAGCAGCCCGAGGCCGAAATTGTCGGGAGAGGCCACGCGCATATAGGAGCCGTAGAATCCGCCGGCCACGCCGCTCAGCGCGGCGCTCACCGTCAGCGTGAACAGCCGGATGCGCGTCTCCGACATGCCGCGCGAGATGGCATAGTATTTATGGTCGCGCATGGCCAGGATGGCGCGGCCGAAACGCGAGCGGGTGATCTTGTAGAGGATGATGGTGGAGGCCACCAGCATCAGCAGGGCCAGATAATAATAGCCGACCTTGCCGCCGCGATTGAAGCGGTAGCCGAAGAGATCGAGCGCCGGCAGGCTTACCATGCCCGACGTGCCGCCCGTGATGTCGGACTGGCTGATGATGATCTGGTAGAGCACCTGCGAGGCCGCGATGGTCACCAGGATGATGTAGATGCCTGAAAGCCTGAGGATGGGCAGCGTGATGAGGGCCGCGACAAGCCCCGCGGCGACCCCGGCGAACGCTATGCCCAGCCATGGCGACAGGCCGAGAGTCTGGCCGACCAGCCCGAACGCGTAGGTGCCGATGGTGAAGAGCGCGACATGAGCGAAATTGAACAGGCCGCCATACCCAAGGCTGAGATCCCAGCTCGAGGCCACGATGCCGAACACGAAGGCCAGCACGAGGAGATGCCGCAGATACATGTTCGAGGAAAGCAGCGGCACGAGCGCCAGCACGGCCAGGACGGCAAGAACCGGGATCAGCCCGGAACCGCGGGCGAAGGACGGGTTGTACCGCATCAGACGGATTTCCTGTAGCGGCCAAACAGGCCTTCTGGCTTGGCGACGAGCACGACGATCATGATGGCGAAAAGCACTGTCGGGCTCCAGTAGAGGCCGACGAGATAGGTCATGACAGCCTCGAGCAGGCCAACGATGAAGGCCGCGTAGATCGGGCCGGTGAAGCGCGCGATGCCGCCGAAGATCACCACGATCAGCGCCTTCATCAGCGGGTCGGAGCCCATCGAAGGGTTCATGAACCGGGTAGAGCCGATCAGGATGCCGGCCAGCGCGGCCAGCGCCGCCGACAGACCGAAGGCGATCGCATAGAGCCGCTCGACATCGATGCCCATCAGCTGCGCCGCCTCGCGGTTCTGCGCCACGGCGCGCATGGCGCGACCAAGCGGCGCGCGCTGCAGGAAAACGCCGAGCGCCGCCAGGATGACGAGCGCCAGTGCCACCACCGCCATCTCGTTGCGGGATATGGTGATGCCGAAGAGCGACATGTCTCCGCCGAGCAGAGGAGAAAGCTGCTTGTTGCGCGGTCCCCAGACGAGGTTGATGACGTTTTCCAGGATGGTCGCGCCCGCCAGCGTGGTGATGACGGATTTCACCACGATGTCCGGGCTTCGTTCGAAAGGCTTGATGAGGAGGTAGTAGACGAGCATGCCGATGACGAACATGCCGATGATGGAGACCGCCGCCCCGGCCAGCAGCCCGGCGGCCGAGGCTTCGGTGCTGGCGATCTGCCAGGCGATGTAAGCGCCGAGCGCGATGAACGTCCCATGGGCGAAATTGAAGATGCCGAGCGTCGTCCATACGAGCGCCAGGCCGGTCGCCATCAGCGCATAGAGAGCGCCCAGCACGATGCCGCCGAGCAGGATCAGGTTGAGCGTCTCAAGGGTCAATGGTGATCCTCGCCGAACATCAGTTTCATGATCTCTTCATGCGTGGGCATGTCCGCCTTCTCGATGCGTCGCGAGATGCGGCCGTGATCGAAGAGGTAGAGCGTGTCGATCAGCTCCTCGAGGAAGGCGATGTCCTGATCGACCACGATCAGCGGCACGCCGGATCCCCGGATGGTCTGGATCGCCGACGCGAGCTCCCCGCGCAGCTTGGGCGACAAGCCCAGCGTCGGCTCGTCGAGGATGAGAAGCTTCGGCGCCGCCATAAGCCCGACGCCTATGGCCACCATCTGGCGCTCGCCGCCCGAAAGGAAGCGTATCTTGTGGCCGAGCCGCTCGTGCACCCGGGGAAAGAGCCGGAAGACCGTGTCCAGCGTCTCCGCCGCGTTGGCGCGCCCGCGTGAAGCATAGGGCGCAATCGACAGCGTTTCGGCGACCGTCATGTCCGGGAACAGCAGGTTTCCCTGCGGGACATGGATCAGCCCGGCACGCGCCACCGCTTTCGGATCCATCCGGCGCCGGGCTATGGCGTCGTAGTTGAAATTGCGCCAGCGCCGGCTGCCGCGCGCACCCGGCCGGTTGAGCTGGACGCCGTCGAAGAAAATGTCCCCGTCCCACGGATCGATAATACCGGACAAGGTTCTCAGGAACGTCGTCTTGCCGTGGCCGTTCGGGCCGAACAGCCCCACGCTCGCGCCCTGCACCAGCGAAAGGTCGATCTTGCGGAAAATCTGCAGCGGCTCGTAGCCACCACCGAGGCCCCTGACGTCGAGGAGAAGCGTGCCCGTCATCGTGCCTGCCCCAGATAGGCTTCGATCACTTTCGGATCGGCAACGACTTCGGCCGGAAGCCCCTGGGCGATCACCCGGCCCTGGTCGAGGACGATAAGCCGGTCGCAGACCGACATCAGCAGCGGCAGGACGTGCTCAATGAGCAGGATGGCGATGCCGCGCTGGCGCAGCCCGAGAATGAGCGCCTTCATGTGCTCGATCTCGCCGGGCGTCAGGCTCGACGCCGGTTCGTCGAGCAGCAGCACGCGCGGCGACATGGCCAAGGCGCTGGCAATCATCAGTATCTTGCGGAAGAAGATCGGAAGGGTCGCGGTCGGCGCGTTGTGCAGCGTCTGGGGAAAGCCCACCATGTCGAGCACCGCGATCGCGGCGATCTCGTCCCGCCTCTGCCCCTGCCTCTTGCCGCTGTGCTCGATGGCCACCAGCACATTGTCGATAGCGCTCAGCGAGGCGAAGATGCTTTCGCGCTGGAAGGTGCGGGCAATGCCGGAACGGCTCACCTCCTCCGGCGCCACGTTCTGGATCTCCCTGCCGTCGAAAACGACGCGGCCGCTGTCGGCCGGAAAGGGAATGTTGGTCAGGATGTTGAACAGCGTGCTCTTGCCGCTGCCGTTCGGCCCGGCGACGCCGAGTATTTCGTTCTCGGCCAGCGCAAAGCTGACGCCGCCCACCGCGCGCAAACCGCCGAAGGACTTGGTGAGATTTTCAGCCGTAAGGATCATGCAAGACTGCTTTGACGAAAGCGGAACGCTGTTGGGCTTCGGTACCTTGGAGATTTGCCGGCGCGATAGGCCGCGCCGGCAAATCGGACACTTTCGCGTACCGACCGGAAGGCTTCTGCTACTGCTTGATCCAAGGCGGAAGCTTGAAATCGCCCGTAGCGTATTTCTTCGGCCCGATCAGGAAGCGCTTGCCGTCCCAGATCTGGTAGAAGGTCACCGGAATGTGGTTCTCGTCCTGCACGGCGAGATGCGTCGCCTGGTCGAATTCCACCGGCCCCGGCGCGGCGTCGAACTTGGTTTCACCAAGCGCCTTGCCGATCGCGTCATGGTCCTTGGGGTCGCCGACCTTCTCCAGCGCCGCGAAGTACATCTCGGCCTCTTCGTAGAGAGCCGAGCCGTAGACGCCCGGAGCGACTTTATACTTGTCCTGGAACTTCTTCAGCACTTCCTGCCCACGCTGCCAGCCGGGCGAGTCGATGGCGCCGCCGATCAGGTTGTAGAGGACGCCGTTCGACTGTTCCTTGGTCAGGTCGACGAATTCGGGAACCGACGGCGCGTATTGCAGGAACACCAGGCTTTGGGTCGGCTGTTCCAGGAACTGTTTCAGGAACAGAGCGGAGTTCGAGGGTTGATAGTCGGTGTTGACCACGAGGTCCGGCGGGTCCTGCCGCACCTTGGCAAGGATAGCGCGCCAGTCGTTGACGGGGCCGAACGGCACCATCTCGTCCACGGTCACGGTCCACCCGGCAGCGGAGAAGGACTTCTTCATGCCTTCCGAGATGACTTTGGAATAAGGGTTGTCGGACGAGATCATGGCCAGCTTCTTGCCCGCGGGCTTGAATTTGCCATCGGCGATCAGCCCTTCCAACAGGGGAAGCACGTCCGTCTCGTAGCCCTTGTAGGACGGCGAGAGCGACCAGCAGCAATTGTAGTTGCCCGGGTCCTTGCTCACGATGCCGGCAAACGAACCGGACGGGCCGGACGAGATGTAGGGCATGTTGGCATCGGCGAAGAGATCGACCTCGAAAAGCGACAGGCTGGCATAGCCGGTCAGCACGACCTGTACGCCTTCGGTGTTTATGAGGCGCTGCGCCGCGCTGCTGACGTTGTCGGGCGACCCGTCCTTGACGTCCGCCGAGATGATCTCGAACGTGTGGCCGGCCACGCCGCCGTTGGCGTTCTTTTCGTCAACGGCGAGCTCCACGCCCTTGACGAAATCCGCGCCGTCGGAGGCCGAAGGTCCCGAAAGCGGCGCGAGCACGCCGATCTTGACGACGTCGGCGGCCGCCGCCCCCATTGCCGTGCCCAGAGCCGACGCGCTCAGCGCGCCGACGAGAAGCAACTGTCTCAGTAGTCCCCTCTGCATGAGATCATTCCCCATTTTTGCGATGTTCAGTTCCACGGCATGCCCTTCAGGCATGACGCGCATGGTCAATCAGCCGGTCGATGAAGCCGAAACAACGTTCGAGCTGCTCGACGGTGATCCATTCGTCGGTTATGTGCGCCTCGCTGTCGCGCCCCGGGCCGCAGACGATGGTCGACATGCCGGCGGACTGGAAGATGCCGGCCTCGGATCCATAGTTCACGGTCGTCACCTCGTTGCGGCCGGCAAAACGCTTGGCGAGCGTTTCGGCGTGCGAGCCCGCGTCGAGGACGAATGGCGGAACGTCATAGGCGATATTGGTCACCACGGCGGAGCCGGCGAAGCCTTCCTTCATGGCCGGAACGACCTTGCCGTCGCTGAACGCCCGGAACCTTTCGACCAGCGTCTCCACGACGCCGCCGCGGGTAGCGCGGATATCCCACTGGAAGGCGCAGTCGCCGGGTATGGCGTTGCGTGCCGTGCCGCCCCGGACGACGCCGATGCTCACCGTCGTGTATGGCAGCTCGAACGGCGAGTCCGCCTCGGGGGCCGAACGAAGGTCGTTCGCGTAGGAGCGCAATTCTCCCATAAGGTCCATGGCATGGAAGATGGCGTTCACGCCGAGGTCGGGTCGCGACGAGTGACAGGCCTTGCCGGTCACGGTCGTCAGCAGGCCGGCGCTTCCCTTGTGACCGCCGACCACGCCCATGCCGGTCGGCTCGCCGATGAAGACGGCGAGTTGCGGCGGCAGGGTCTTCGCCATGTGTTCGATGATGCCGTGGACGCCCAGGCATCCGACCTCTTCGTCATAGGACAAGGCAAGATGGATGGGCGCGGCAAGCGGCTCCTTCAGCATGGCGGGCACGCCGGCCAGCGCGCAGGCGACGAAACCCTTCATGTCCGAGGTGCCGCGCCCGTAGAGCCTGTCGCCGTCGCGCCACATGTTGAACGGGTCGCGCGACCACTCCTGTCCGTCGACCGGGACGACGTCGGTATGGCCGCTCAGCACATAACCCGGCCGGTCGGCCGGCCCGATCGTGGCGAACAGGTTGGCCTTGGTGCCCGTCGCGTCGGGGATGATGACGCTCTCCACTCCGAAGCCGGCAAGGTAGGCCTTGACGAAGTCGATCGCCTCCAGATTCGACCGGCTGCTGACGGTGTCGAACCCGACCAGCCGGCTCAAGAGTTCGATTGCGGAGGAATGTGCCATTGTCTGTCCTGGTCCGTCCGGTTCGGCGCGGCGATTACCGATCAAAGCCGGTAGAAGCGCTTGGCGTTGTCGTGGAACAATTGCGATTGCTCCTGTGGCGACAGGACGGCCGCGATCTTCCTGAAGGTGTCGTAGATCTGGTCGAAGCTCATCTGGATCTTCGAGACCGGATAATCCGTGCCGAACATGCTGCGCTCGGTACCGAAACAGTCGATGCAATGCATGGCGACGTCGCGCACGCTTTCCAGCGTCCAGTTGCGATCATAGGCGCCCGGGTTCGATATCTTTATGGCGATGTTCGAACTAGCGGAGATGTGCTTCAGGCCGTCGCGCCAGTGCTGCATGCCTTCCGGATCGCGATCGATCGGGCTGCCGCAATGATTGATGATGATCTGCAGGCCGGGAAGCGCCTCGGCGATCTCCCGCACGACGCCGGCCTGGTAGGGATACATCATAAGCTCGAGGTTGAGCCCATGCTCCTGCAGCCGCGCGATATCGCGGCGCCACTGCGGATTGCGCCCGAGTTCGGGATCGGTCACGAAGCATTTCTTGGGATCCGGGTGCCAGCTCAAAATGCCCCGGATGCCGGTCAACCGGCCGAACGCCGCCTGTCTTGCGATGGCGTCTGCCGCTTCAGGCTTGCCCAGCGAGGCGCCGCCGACATAGCGCGAGGCCACGCCCTTCGACTTGTCCAGGGTTTCCAGCCAGCGGGTCTCCCCCACGGGATCACCGGCCCACAACGCCTCTATATGGACCGTGGCGACGATATTGTGGCCGCGGGAATCGCGCACATAGTCGTCCACGAGATAGTCCGTGGCAATCTCGGAAAGACCGGCCACCGCCTGCACCGAAGAGTCCGTGGGCAGCAGCCATGGATGCTTGCCCATGGAAAGGTCCCACAGGTGATGGTGCGGATCGATGATCGGTCCCGAATACATGTACACTCCCGGTGTGGGGATGCGGTCAGACCGGGGATGTCAGCGTTCACGACTCCTTACCGGAACCCGCATGCTAACCGTTCGTATCCGGCCTGCAACCCAAGCAGTCATAGTGATTGCAACACAAATGCCGGTATTGTCTCTTCAGGACACGATTTTGCAGGAAGGACTCCACCGGCATCCATCTCAGTCCACGGCGACGGACCAGCCATGGCTGTCGGGCACGGTCCCGGCATGCAGCCCCGTCAGGTGCTCGAACAGTTTCGCCGCGACCGGCCCCGTCTGGCCACCGTTGACGACGATCTTTTCGTCGCGCCAGGCGAGCTCGCCCACCGGGGAGATCACGGCAGCCGTGCCCACGCCCCACATCTCCTCCAGCGTACCGGCCCTCGACGCCGTCATCACGTCCTCGATGTCGATGGGCGCCTCGGCCACCTCCATGCCCCAGTCGCGCATGAGCGCGAGCACGCTGTCGCGCGTGATGCCGGGCAGAATCGAGTCGCTCAAAGGCGGCGTGCGGATGCGGCCGCCGATCTTCACCATGATGTTCATGGTGCCGACCTCCTCCAGGTAGCGGCGCTGGACGCTGTCCAGCCACAGCACCTGGCTGAAGCCCGCGGCGGCGGCCTCGCGGCCCACCTTGAGGCTGGCGGCATAGTTGGCGCCGGCCTTGGCCGAGCCGATCGCGCCCTTGGCCGCGCGCACGCGCGTCTCCGAGACGAGGATGCGGACCGGACCCGCGCCCTCCGAATAATAGGAGCCGACGGGACAGAGGAAGATGAGATAGGTATAGGTCCTGGAAGGCCGCACCACCATGTAGCCCTCGGTTCCCACCATGGTCTGGCGCACATAGATGGCGTTGCCACGCTTGGCCGGCACCCAGTCGCGATCGAGATCGATCAGCTTGCGCATCGCCGCAAGCACGAGGTCGGGGTCGACCGCCGGCATGCACAACTCGCCCGCGCTGCGGTTGAGACGCGCGATATGGGCCTGCGGCCGGAAGAGATGGATCGAGCCGTCTTCGCGGCGATAGCCCTTGGACCCGTCGAAGATCGACTGGGCATATTGGATGACGGAGGATGAGGGGTGGAGCTGCAGCGGGCCGAACGGCACGATGCGGGGATCGTGCCAGCCACGTCCTTCCGTGTACTCCATCTGGAACATATGGTCGGAGAAGTAGTCGCCGAAGCTCGCCTTGAGGTCTTGCGGGATGGGCTTGCGCGCCGCGGCGCGCGTGACGGGAATGTCATGCATGCTATGGATATCCTGATTGTCGATGAGGGCGGCAGGCCGTGCACGCGCAACCCGAGGTGCCGTTCAGGCGGGGGACGCCAGGTGACCGAGGCAGTCACCGGCTTCCACCAGCGAGAAGGTGCGGATGCAGACGGCGAAACCGCCGTGCCTGAAATGGACGGGCACCGGCTCGGCCCACGGATTGTCCAGATCGTAGATCAGACCGGCAAGCGCGCCGGCCGGCACATCGTCGCCGAGCGCGAAGCGCGGCTCGAAGAAACCCCGGCGCGAAGCAAAGGCATAGAGGCCCGGATCGTCCATCACCAGCCGGCGGACCTTGCCGCGGCGCTTCGGCAAGGGTGCCGCGGGCGCCAGCACCTTCAGATGCGACAGCACCGAGCGCAGGCCGTTCTCCACGACGGCCAGCCCTTCGATGTTGACCGTCGACCCCCCGCCGAACTCTCCGGTGACGAAGAAGACATTGTTCTGGTGCGCATAGTTGCCGATGACGCGGTCTTCGCCGCTCAATGCCCTGATGCTGTCGAAATACACCACGTTCGGCGGATCGAAGGCGTCGATGAACTCTTCCAGGCGCTGCTTCTGCGCGGGATCGGACCAGCGCGGCGCGAGCAGCGTCGGCAGGTATTGCAGCGAGCTGCCGCCGGCGTGGAAATCGACCAGATAGTCCGAGCGCGGCAACAACTCGGTGGTCACGTAGTGGGCGATCATCTCCGTCGCCGTTCCGTTGCGCTTGCCCGGAAAGGTGCGGTTTAGGTTGATGTCGTCGATGGGCGAGGTGCGGGTGCCGGCGACAAAGGCGGGATAGTTGACCGCCGGGACGACGACCAGCCTTCCCGAAAGCCGGGAAAGGTCGAGCTCGCGAACAAGCCGGGCCAGTGCGATCGGACCCTCATATTCGTCGCCATGGACGCCGCCGGTCAAAAGGACCGTCGGCCCTTCGCCGTTCTTCGCGACCGCGATGGGGATGGCGATGTGGCCATAGGCGGAGCGATGTACTGAATGCGGCAAACGCAGCGTGCCTGTCTGCAGGCCGTCGCGATCGAAATCGATATTCGTTCCGATCATGGACTTGTCGTCGCTCATCGCATCTCTCCAGGCTTCATCCGCATCGACTGGCGAGCCTAGCGCGAGCGGGAAAGGCAAGTCTTGCGCGATAGGGCCTAAAGCGCGTCGCGATCCTTCAGATTCGCTCCATGCGCTTTAGTTATTGATTCTATGCATGTCTTTGTCCCGAAACCGGTTCCCACTTTCGGGAGACATGCATTGATCTTTCGCGGATCGGCCATGGCCGGCGCCGGTCCGGGCCATCCCTTCACACAAGCTCGCGCCGCCAGCGCAGCGGGGTCAGGCCGGTAGCCTTGCGGAAACAGGTCGTAAAATGACTCTGGTCGGCGAAACCACAGGTGAGCGCGACGTCGGCCAGCTGCAGCTTCTGTTTCCTCAGCAAGTCCTTTGCGCGATCGACGCGCCTCAGCACAATGAAATTGTGCGGGGTCTGGCCCGTGGACTGGCGGAACATGCGCGTGAAATGCCGCACGCTCCACCCGGCCAAACGGGCGAGGTCCGCCAGCGCGATTTCCTCCTGCAGATGGGCGTCGATATAGTCGCAGACACGCCGCCATTCCCGCGGAGAGAAGGCGCCGGAGGCCGGATGCGGGGTCCCGGCTCTCGCAAGGATGAGAACCTGGCAGATCAGCGCAAGCACCATGCTGTCCGCTAGCATGCGGCCCAGCGGACCTTCCGGATCGCCGAGCGTCCAAAGCTGCTCAAGAAGCGTACTCACCACGGCGTTGGGCGCGGTGGAGCCGGAAAGCGGCTCGAGCGCCGATGACAGGTCGTCGGGACATTCCGGGCCAAGCAAGCCCCGAACGTGGCCGACCGGCACCGCCAGTATGACCAGCTTGCGGGGACCGCCGACGCGCCAGCGGCTCTCGACGTTGGGCGGTACGATGATGAGGTCCCCGGTGCGGGACTTTCCCCCTGCCCACCCGGCCCCCATGTTCCAGTCGTAGGAACAGGCCGGTGCCGACAGGGGCGTCGATATGACGACTTCCTCCACGGCCGGGTCGGCAAGCTCATGCCTGCCCTGCTCGACCAGTATCATGCTGGACCGCCCGGTGCCCTGGATGGTGCGATGCTGCTGGGGAAAGGCGGAGTAGGAAGATTTGCGGTAGAATTCCGCATAATTCTCATACGCTTCCCGCGCGACCTGCAAATCCTCCGCCCTCATGACCGGCCTCCAACGAGCCAAATTCTGCCTCGCAAGTTCGACCTTGAAGCGGGTCGGCGTTTCAAGGAAAACTCGCACTGTTCCGCTCGCGTTTGTAGCATGAACTTTTCCGGGGATCGCAAGATGCGTTCCCCGGATCGCACTCTAAGTTTTTATTTTTATGCATGTCGTTGTCCCAGAACCGCTGCACACTTCTGGGCGACATGCATTAAGGACGCACTTTGCCGGCTCAACGGCTTGGCCCGCTCAGACGAGCGGGTCGGGAGCGACGCTTTCGCCGCGTCCCTGCTGCAGGATCATCCGTCCGCGGTCGGAAGAGGCGCGGCGGAACTTCGACGCCGCCTGATAGTCGGTGTCGTTGTACCAAGTCTGGGCTGTGGCCTCGTCCGGAAACTCGAGGATGACCATCCGGTCGGTGAAGGTCTCGCCCTCGCATGTGGTCACCGGATCGCCGCGCGTCAGGAACTTCCCGCCATACTTCTTCAACGTGGCAGGGGTGAGCGCGGTGTACTTCTTGTAGGTTTCGGGGTCGTGGACCCTCATCGTGCAGATCATATAAGCGGCCATGGCCTCCTCCTTGATTTTCGATCGAGCTTATCGCTTTATCAAAGCGCATTCACGATAAATTTGGTTTGTCATCGCCAATTTTCCGCGCATAATCACCAAGGCTGGAGAAAATTTTAGCTGAAAGCGCCATGATCGCACTGGACGGTATCGACCATCGCATCCTGCGCGAGGTGCGGCAGGACGGCCGCGTCTCGACGGTGGATCTGGCCGAGCGCGTCGGCCTTTCGCCCACGCCCTGCGCGCGCCGGCTGAAGCGGCTCGAGGAGACGGGCGTGATCCAGGGGTATGCGGCGCGGATCGATCCGGCGGCGCTGGGCCTCGGCGTCTGCGTGATGGTTTCCGTGCGCCTGGGGCAGCAAGGCCCCGAAGGTGCCGGCCAGTTTCTGGACGAAGTGGCGAAACATCCGGAGATCACCGAATGCCTGCTGGTGACGGGAAACATCGACTACCTGCTGCGGGTCTGGGTGAAGGACATTGCGGCGCTTCGCGAATTCATCAGCAACGTGCTGCAATCGATCCCATCGGTGGCCGAGACATCGACGATGGTGGTGCTCAACCCCGACGAGACCAATCTCTAGGCCGGAGAAATCTTGGTGCAAGCGATATCGCCCCTCAGGTCGATGGCCTGTCACGCGTTGGTCCGGCAATCGTTGAGCGAATTGTCGAACGGAAATGGAGGGATCCGACATGGCATTCGATATCGTTGAAGCTGCCCAGGCGCTGGTGCGCGGCCATCAGGACAATACCCGGTTCGTGACGATCGAGGGATTGTCGGATCTCGTCTCCGCCTACAAAGTGCAGGATGCCTATGTCGGGGCGATTATCGGCGGCGATCACATAGCCGGTTACAAGATCGGCCTGACCTCGCACAGCATGCAGAGCATGTGCGGCATCGACCATCCCGTCGCCGGCGCCGTTTTCGGGCGGCGGGTGATGCATAGCGGAGCGAAGCTCTCGCTGAGAGGCTACGGTCACCTCGGCCTGGAATTCGAGATCTGCGCCCGGCTCGGCCGCGATCTCGCGCCCCGCGCCGCACCCTATACGCGCGACGAGGTCGCCGCGGCGGTCGACGGCGTCTGCCCGGCGGTCGAGGTGGTGGACGATCGCCACGCCGATTATTCGGTGCTGGACGTACGCTCGCTGGTCGCCGACAATTCCTGGAACGCCGGCGTGGTGCTGGGCAATTTCGTCGCCCCGCCCGCAGCGCTGGAGAAAGTCGAGGCGATCGTCTACCAGGACGGCGTCGAGATCGGCAGAGGGGTCGGCGCCGATGCGCTCGGTCACCCTTATGAGCCGCTGGCCTGGCTGGCCGACCATCTGGGCGCTTCCGGTAGGGGCATGAAGGCGGGCGACATCGTCATGACGGGCAGCATCGTGCGCACGCGTTTCCCCGACAAGGCTTTTTCCTATCGGTTCGACATTGCCGGCCTTGGCAGCGTCGAGGTCAGCGGCGCCTGAGGCGCGGCATCATCGGAGAGGACGGATGGATCTTGGATTGAAGGGCAGGAACGCGCTCGTGCTGGGCGCTTCGAAAGGATTAGGCCGCGCCGTGGCCAAGGAATTGCTGGACGAAGGCGCGCGCGTGGCGATCTGCGCCCGCACCGCGGCGGCGCTGGAGCAGACCGCCCGCGAGATCGGCGCGACGGCGCTCGTCTGCGACCTCGCGAAGCCGGGTGCGGCGACGGAACTTGTAGAGCGGGCCAAGGCGACGCTGGGCGCGCCGGACATCGTGGTGGTCAACACCGGCGGCCCGCCCACCGCGCCCTTCGACGAGATCACGATCGAGCAATGGCGCGCCGCCTTCGACAACCTGTTCATGAGCGCGGTGGAGATCGTGCGGGCGGTGCTGCCTTCGATGCGCGAGAAGAAATGGGGCCGCGTGATGTTCGTGACCTCCATCGCCGCGAAGGAGCCGATCAACCGCTTCGCGCTCTCCAACTCGCTGCGCGCCGGCATCCACGGACTGATCAACACGCTGAGCAAGGAAGAGGGCGCCAATGGCATCACCTTCAACGCGCTGATGCCGGGCTATACGCTGACCGAGAGACTGGCGGACGCGAAGCTCGATCTGGAAAAGGTGAGCCAGGCCATACCCGCCAAGCGCATCGGCCGTCCCGAAGAGTTCGCGGCGCTGGCAGCCTTCCTCGCCTCCGACCGCGCCTCCTACATCACCGGCCAGGCCGTCGCCTGCGACGGCGGCGCGCTCTGGTCCATCTGAGAGCCGGGTCCCTCACCGTGGAGGCCTATTCGAACGAGTAGGTAAATCCTTCCGGCGACGCGCCGACTGTGACTTTCGCCATCTTCTTGCCCTCGAGCGAGCGGTTGAGCACGCCGCGGCTGAGTTCCGGCAGCAGCGTGTTGGTGAGGATGGCGTCGATCATGCGCCCGCCGGATTCGATCTCGGTGCAGCGCGACTTGACCAGGTCCATCACGCCGTCGCCAATGACCAGCTCGGCATCGTTGGTTGCCTTGAGGCGCTTGGCGATCTTGCCGAACTGGTGCCTGGCGATCGCCTCGATCATCGCATCCGAGAGCGGATAGTAGGGGATGGTCACCACCCGGCCGAGGAAGGCGGCCGGGAACACCTTCAGCAGCGGGGCGCGCAGCGCGGTGTCGAGATCGTCGATGCCGGTGCGCACCGTGCCGTTCCTGGTGCGGTCCATGATGACGTCGGAGCCGACATTCGAGGTCAGCAGGATCAGCGTGTTCTTGAAGTCGATGCGCCGGCCCTCGCTGTCATCCATCATGCCCTTGTCGAAGACCTGGAAGAAGATCTCGTGCACGTCCGGATGCGCCTTCTCGACCTCGTCGAGCAGGATCACCGAATAGGGTTTCCTGCGCACCGCCTCGGTCAGGATACCGCCCTTGCCGTAGCCGACATAGCCGGGCGGCGCGCCCTTCAGCGTCGAGACGGTGTGCGCTTCCTGGAATTCGGACATGTTGATCGAAATCAGGTTCTGCTCGCCGCCGTAAAGCGTCTCGGCCAGCGCCAGCGCGGTCTCGGTCTTGCCGACGCCGGAGGGGCCGCAAAGCAGGAACACGCCGACCGGTTTTTCCGGCGCGCCGAGGCCGGCGCGGCTGGTCTGGACGCGCTTGGCGATCATTTCCATAGCGTGGTCCTGGCCAACCACGCGCTCGGACAGGGTCGCTGCGAGCTTCAGCGCCTTCTCGGTCTGGCTGGATAGCATGCGTCCGGTCGGGATGCCGGTCCAATCCTGGACCACGGCGGCAACCGCATTGCGGTCGACCGACGGCAGGATCAGCGGCGTCTCGCCCTGCGCGTCGGCAAGCTCGGACATCAGTTCGCGCAGCCGCGCGAGATCGGCGGCGGCCTCATCAGCCGGCTCGGCGGAAGCCGTTTCGGCCTTCGCAACCTTGGCTTTCGAGGACTTTGCCTTCTTCGAACCGGCAGCCTTGCCGTCGCCAGCCTTGCTCTCGCCAGCCTTGCTCTGGGGAGCCTTTTGCTCGGGCGCCTTTGCCGCGCCCTCGGCGCTCCCCGTCTCCGCGGCGGCCTCTTCAACCGCAGCCTCGTCGAGCGGCACGCCCTCGCCGCGCAGCTTGGCGCGCAGGTCGAGGATTTCGCTCACCAAAGCCTTCTCCCGGTCCCAGCGCGCCTGGGCAGCGGCCAGACTGGTCTCGGTTTCCGCCAGCCCGGCGTCGACACGAGCCTGCCGGTCGGCGACATCGATGCCGATCGCCGCCTCGCGGCCGATGATGCCGCTCTCGACCTCGAGCGCCTGGCGGCGGCGCAGGATGTCCTCGACCTCGGCCGGCGTCGCATGTTGCGAGATCGCGACGCGGGCGCAGGCGGTGTCGAGCAGGCTGACCGCCTTGTCCGGCAATTGCCTTGCCGGGATGTAGCGGTGCGAAAGCGAGACCGCCGCCTCGATCGCCTCGTCCAGGATCTGCACCTTGTGATGCTGCTCCAGGACGCCGGCAACGCCGCGCAGCATCAGCACGGCCACCGCTTCCGAGGGTTCGTCGATCTTGACTACCTGGAAACGGCGGGTCAGCGCCGGGTCCTTCTCGATGTGCTGCTTGTATTCGGCCCAGGTCGTGGCCGCGATGGTGCGAAGCTCGCCGCGCGCCAATGCCGGTTTCAGCAGATTGGCGGCGTCGCCGGTTCCGGCCGCGCCGCCGGCGCCGATCAGCGTGTGCGCCTCGTCGATGAACAGGATGATCGGCACCTCGGAAGCCTGGACCTCGTCGATGACCGCCTTCAGCCGCTTTTCAAACTCGCCCTTGACGCTGGCGCCCGCCTGCATCAGCCCGACATCGAGCATGCGCACGCTGACGTTCTGCAATGTCGGCGGCACGTCGCCCTGGGCGATGCGCAGCGCAAAACCCTCGACCGCCGCCGTCTTGCCGACGCCCGCCTCGCCGGTCAGGATCGGGTTGTTTTGCCGACGTCGCATCAAGATATCGACGATCTGCCTGATCTCCGGATCGCGGCCGACGACAGGGTCGATCTTGCCGTCGCGGGCGCGTTGGGTGAGGTCGGTTGCGTATTTCGCCAGCGCCGAATCCCCGCCCGGACCGCGCTTCATCGGCGTCTCGGTAGCGGCCGCGGCGGGCGGTGAGCCGGCTTCGAGAGAGCCTTCGGTGACATCGGCGAAGCGGGAAACGACACCGTCCGCGTCGATCTTGTCGAATTCGGCGCTGATCTTGGACACCAGGCCTTCCAGCACCGGCGTCTTCAGGCAGGCAAGCAGGATATGGGCGCTGCGCACCTCTTCGACGCCGAACTCCAGCGTCGCCAGGTTCCATCCTTCCTGGATGGCGTGGAAGATGTGGTCGGAGAATTCCTCCACCGAGGTGGCGCCGTATGGCAGCTTGTCGATGGCACGGGTCATGTCGGCCGTCAGCCGGCTGGCATCGATACCGGCGTCGGCGACGATCATCTGCACATCCGAGCGCTCGGACAGCACCAGTTGCTGGATGAAATGGACAAGCTCGACATAAGGATTGCCGCGCAGCTTGGCCGTGTCGGCCGCGGCCTTGAAGGCGCGCACCCCCGTGGCGTTGAGCTTGGCAACCAGTTCCTTACGCTTGAAGCTCTGCGATGACCGGCGCTGTTCCATCGAACCTGCTCCCGCAACCTGCCAACCGTACCCTGCCATATAAGCGGCTGCTTGACAAAGCCGTGTGACGGATAGGGGCGTTTGAATCCATCCAGGCGGCACCGCCCGGTTACACAAGCCCTGCAAACTCGCTGCAACAAACACCGGATTGCTGCCTGGGCTATGCGAGCCATTTCACATACCGGGTCCGGCAATCGCGCAATGGGTTTGGCCAAAGAAAAAACGGTCGCGTTTAGCTTCCGTTAGTTTTTGCGCAGGTGCTCAATTGTCGTCGCGTGAGGCCGGTGATAACGTTGCGTCACATAGGGGTCTCAGGGCCGCTGGCTGGGGGTTGGTGTGATTGATCTCGCACTCTGGCTGAATCCTCTGAACGGTGAGAATCCGTCGGGAGAGGACTTGCGCAACGACCCGGCCTTTCATGAGCTGGAGCGCTTGACCGAGCCTCAGCTCAAAGTTGTCCATGACGGCAACAGCAAGCCCGCGTCGCAGTCCAGTCCAGTCGACTGGGCGGCGGTGCTCGAAAGGGCCGAAGAGTTGCGCACCCGCGGCCGGGATCTGCGCCTGCTGGTCATCGTCGCGCGGGCCTTGGCCAACGAGGAAGGCCTTGCCGGCCTCGCCCAGGGGCTGACGTTGATTGCGCGAACCTTCGAGCAGTACTGGGACACGATGCACCCGTCGCTGCGGACGGGGGCGCCACGCGAAGCTGCCTTACGCCGCATCAACGCGCTGCTCGATCTGCAAAACGGCCAAGAAGGCTTGCTGGCGAACCTCAGGCAGGTGGCCTTCTTCTCCCCGCGCGCGATCGGGCCGATCAGCGGCCGGGACCTGGAACAGGCTGCGCTCGACGAACGCGTCATGCTCCAGGAAGCAGCCTCTGGCCTCGGGACCGCCGAAAAGGCGGCGCTGACGAGCGCCCACAACCAGCTGTTGAACCGCGTGCGCACCGCATGCGCGGCGCAAATCGATCAAGCAGCGGATGTAATGACGTCGCTGCTGGCCGACGCGCGTGCCGCGATCGCCGCGCTCGAGGCGGTGGACACCGCACTCAACGCCCGCATCGAAGGCCATGGCGCCACCGTCCCGGAATTGAAGAAGTTCCTGCAGCGTTTGCTGACGACGCTGGAGCGGAATTCCAGCGCCGGCGCCACGGCGAACGGCGCCGCGAAGCCCGCTCCGCAGGCGGCAGCGGAATCAGCGATGCCCGCCCGCAACGGTCATGGAGCCGAGACGATGGCAAGTGTGGCAAGCCCTGTGGACGCGAGCGCCGGTCTGCCGGACCGGATCAACTCGCGCGACGAGGTCGTCAAATGCCTGGACCTCGTGGTCGCCTTCTACGACCGCACCGAACCGTCCAGCCCCATCCCGCATCTCGCCCGGCGCGTGCGCCGGATGGTGCACATGGATTTCGTGGAACTGATGGAAGATCTCGCCCCGTCGGGGCTGAAGGAGTTCCGGCAGCTTGCCGGCGTCCCCGATCCCAAGAAGCCGGCCCAGAAGGATGAAAGGTAGAAAAGCATGCCAGCAGAGAGCAAAGCGAAGGTCATCGAAAGAAACCGCGCGCCGCGCGTGCAGATCGCCTACGATGTTGAGACCTACGGCAGCCCGACGACGATCGAACTGCCGTTCGTCATGGCCGTGATGGCCGACCTTTCGGGCGCTTCGCAGACCAAGGAAGCGTCGAAGTCGGTGCTTGACCGCAACTTCGTCGAAACCGACGCCAACCGCTTCCCGAAATTCATGGAAGCGATGGGGCCGCGGGTGAAGGCGCGGGTGAAGAACACCCTGCCACAGGCCGAGGGCCAGGAGCGGGACGAAGAGCTCATGGTCGATCTCACCTTCTCCAAGATGGGCGACTTCGCGCCGGACAAGGTCGCCGAGCAGGTCCCGCAACTGGCCGAAATCCTGAAGATGCGCCGTCAGCTCGAGGAGTTGCTTGGCTTCATGGACGGCCGCGTCGACGCGGAAAAGCGCATAGCGCAGCTTCTGAACAACGAGCCGCTGCTGAGCAAGATCGCCAGCCAGGCGATGGATGACGGCAAGGGCGAGGAGTAAGTCATGGCCGAACAGCAAAAGACCGCAGCCGCCACCGCCGAGGCGGAAGCCATCGATCTTGGCGAATTCAGCGGCCTCCTTGAAAAGGATTTCAAGGTCAAGAAGGACGACAGCGAGAAGCTGCAGCAATTGGTGCGCAACCTGGCGCTTGCCGCGCAATCGCGCTCCGAGAGCACGACCATCTCGTCCAATGCGATCAAGTCGATCAAGTCGCTGATCGCCGGCATCGACAAGATGCTGACGACACAGGTCAACGAGATCCTGCACGCGCCGGAAGTGCGCGAGATGGAAGGCACGTGGCGCGGCCTCTGGTACCTGATCAACAACACCGAGACGGACACCAAGCTGAAGATCCGGGTGATGAACATCTCCAAGGAGCAGCTGGCCGACACGCTCGAAGACTATGAAGGCCAGATGTGGGACCAGAGCCCGATCTTCAAGAAGGTCTACACGGACGAGTATTCGATGCTGGGCGGCGAGCCGATCGGCTGCATCATCGGCGCCTATGAATTCTCCAACCATCCGCGCGACGTCGGGTTGCTGCGCAACATTTCCGGCGTCTGCGCCTCGGCGCACACCCCGTTCATCGCTGCCGCCTCGCCACGGCTGTTCCGCATGGACAGCTGGCAGGAACTGCCGAACCCGCAGGACCTGCAGATGATCGTGAACAACCCGGCCTATGCCTCATGGCAATCGCTGCGCGAAAGCGAGGACGCCCGCTACATCGGCCTCACCATGCCGCGCGTGCTGGCGCGCCTGCCTTATGGCTCCGAGACGGTTCCGGTGAAGGGCTTCACCTTCGAGGAGGAGGTGGGCGGCGACCACAACAAATATGTCTGGATGAATGCCGCCTTCCCGATGGGCGTGAACATCAACCGCAGCCACA
The DNA here is from genome assembly GCF_006442775.1 of Mesorhizobium sp. B2-4-6. Lineage (NCBI taxonomy): Bacteria > Pseudomonadati > Pseudomonadota > Alphaproteobacteria > Hyphomicrobiales > Phyllobacteriaceae > Mesorhizobium > Mesorhizobium sp. B2-4-6. The sequence goes on along the minus strand of NZ_VFVI01000007.1, from coordinate 293,473 downwards.
AGCTCTATGGCTGGGGAACGCAGATCCGCGGCGTCGAGAACGGCGGCACGGTGCTCAACCTGCCGGTGCACGCCTTCCCGACCGACGACGGGTCGATCGCGATGAAATGCCCGACGGAAGTCGCCATAGACGACCGGCGCGAGGCGGAACTGGCGAAGCTCGGTCTGATGCCGATCCTGCACCGCAAGAACACCGATCTCGCGGCCTTCATCGGCGCGCATTCGCTGCAGGACGACGAGACGCGCGCCGGGCGTCTGGTCGACCCCGACGCCCAGTCGAACGAACGGCTGAGCGCCAACCTGCCCTACCTCTTCCCGGTCTCGCGCTTCGCGCACTACCTCAAGGCGATCGCGCGCGACAAGATCGGATCGTTCAAGGAACGCACCGACATGGAGACCTGGTTGACCGAATGGATCAACCGGTACGTGCTGGCCAACCCTGCCTTTGCCGACGACAAGGCGCGCGCCAAGCGCCCGCTTGCCGCGGCCGAGGTCCAGGTCGACAGCGTCGAGGGCCGGCCCGGTTACTACAATGCCCGTTTCTATCTGCGTCCGCACTACCAGCTGGAAGGCATCAACGCCTCGCTCCGGCTGGTGTCGGAATTGCCGTCTGTGAAGGGCTGAAAATCGCAAAGTCATCTGTTAGCGGTGGAGAAAGACAATGCCTGATAGAGCCGATGCGCCTTCGATGAAGATCGACGGCTTCCTGAAAGTCCCGGATATCAAGGGCCCGAGCAAGCGCGACGGCCATGAGGACGAGATCGAGATCCATGGCGTCGATTACAAGATGATCGCGCCCTACGATCCCAATTCGCTGTCGCGGCGCGGTCGCGTGTCGATGGGAATGATCAAATTCTTCAAGCACTACGACAAGTCGTCGCCCTACCTGAAGAAGGCGCTGTTCGAGAACAAGGCGCTGGACGAAGTGGTGTTTTCGGCCCGCCGCACCATTGACGGCGAGACCAGCGACTATCTGGTCGTGACGCTCACCGACGCCTCCGTCATGGAATACGACATGCGGCAGGCCCACGACGAGGCGGACCTGATCGAGGAAGAAGTCAGCTTCGCCTACAAGAAGATCAAGTTCGTCTACGACAAGGACGACGAGATCGAAATGGACGTCTATGTCGGCAAGTGAGGCCAAGCGGCCTGGCGCGAAAGCGCAGCTTGCCGGCAGTTCGCGGGCAAAGCGCGAGGCGGTCCAGCCCTCCCTCTGGGACCGCCTCGTCAACGACTTGCCCGGGCTGACGTCGGAGATCGACGGGCTGCGCCGTCTGCTGGAAGAAGAACTCGGCGCCGAGCGCGTCGAGGCTCTTCTTGCCGGCAGCGCGCGCGTCATCGATGCCGATGCCGAACTGACATCCGAGCAGAAACGACGACTGCACAGACTGGTCTTCCAGACCGAGCATCGCACCGAGATCGAAAGCCGCGGCGTGGTGGTGTCGGCGCGCGTGCTCAGGGAAGCCGTCCGGCGCGACATCGAGGCTCTGTTCAACACCGAGCGTTTCGAGTCCGCACCGATGCTTTCCGACGCCGAGCACGAACAGCCCCTGGATGAGCTGCCGCCGCTCGCCGACTTTCCGGAGGTGCGCCGCAGCGTCGTCAACTACGGCGTGCCGTCGTTTTCCGGCCGCTCGTCGCGGGATTTCGACCGCGACACGCTGGCACGCGAGATCCGCGCGGTGCTCGCCACTTTCGAGCCGCGCCTCAAGGAAAGCGCTACGACCGTCAACGTCACGCTTGGCGACAAGACCGTCGGCCTCAAGATCGAGATCGACGCCGTGCTGATCATGACGCCGACGCCGGAACGCATGCGGCTGCGCACCACGATCAATCTCGACAACGGCCTGGCGCGAACCGAATTCCGGGAGACCTGAGATGGATCGGGTCTTCGTGGAGTATTACGAAGAGGAACTGACGCATATCCGCGCGCTGGCCGCGGAATTCGCCGACATGCATCCGGCGGTCGCCCGCAACCTTTCCCTCGACACCGTTCCCTGCCCCGATCCCTATGTCGAACGGCTGCTCGACGGCGTCGCCTTTCTTGCCGCGCGCACGCGGCTCAAGGTCGACGCCGAGCGCTCGCGCTTTTCGCGCGCCGTGCTCGACGTGCTCTATCCGGACCTGGTGACGCCGGCGCCGGCGACCGCGATGGCCGTGCTGAAACCCGGACAGCAGGTGCAGTCGATGATCGCCGGCCATGCCGTGGCGCGCGGCACGCGGCTGGTTTCCGGCCTGCATCCCGGGCTCTCGACGCGCTCGACCTTCACCACCGCGCAAGAGGTCATGCTGTGGCCGATCACGATCAATTCGGTCAGCTATTTCCAGGACCGCAGCGCGCTGGCCGCCGCCGGCATCGCGCCGGTTGGCGGCGTGCGCGGCGAAGCGGCATTCCGCATCGCGCTTACCCGGACCGGGAAGGGCAAGCTCAGCGAATTGTCGCTCGACCGGCTCGATCTCCACTTCGCCGGGCGCACCAAGGCGCCGCTCCTCTTCGACGCGATCTTCGGTGCCTGCTCGGCCGTCGGCGCGCGGGCGGAAGGCAAGACCAATCCGCTCACGGCGCTGCCCGAGCCCGAAATGATCGGCATCCACGACGACGAAGCGCTGATGCCGCGCACGCGCCCGACCTTCGAGGGATACCGGCTGCTGCGCGAATATTTCCTGATCCCCGAGCGCTTCCACTATGTGCGCGTCGCCGGCCTGCAGCCAGTGGTGCGCAAGTGCGATGGGGCAATAGAGATCATCTTCCTGTTCCGGCGTCCGGTGCCGGAACTCGCCGATGTGGCGGTGGCCGATTTCGAGCTGTTCGCAACGCCGATCATCAATCTCTTCGAACGCGAGTGCAATGTCATCGAGATCGACCCGCGCCGGACGCGCCAGGTGCTGCATGCCGACCGCACCCGGGCACGGGACTTCGAGATCTTTCGGGTCACCCGGGTGGAAGACGCCGACGCTGAAGGCAGCGAGGCGATAATCCCGGAATTGTTCAGCCTGGGGCAGAACCGCGGCAGCGGCTGGGTCTATTCGACGGAGCGACGCCCCCGCCGGGCCACGGAGGACGAGCGGCGCGACGGCCTGACCCGCACCTCTTACACGGGCGACGACGTGTTCCTCGCCGTCTCGCGTCCGGCCGGAAGCCAGCCCAACCGGCCGCTGAAGCGGCTCGACGTGATGGCGCTCTGCACCAACCGCGACCTGCCGATCCTGGACGACACGCCGGCGCTGACGCTGGAGACCGCCGATCCGGTGGAAGCGGTACGGCTGCTCGGCGCGTTGCGGCCGCCGCAGCCGGCGATCCCGGCAGCGCTGCCGGCCGGCGCCGAAGGCGAATCCCGCGCCGACAATCTCGCCTGGCGGCTGGTGGCGCAGCTCTCGCTCAATTTCCTCAGCCTCGCCAAGGAAGGTCGCGGCGTCGATCCGCTGCATGCCTTGCTCGACCTCTACGCCGATCGCGGCGATCCGAGCCTTGCCCGCAACGTGCATTCGATCACCCGCATCGACTCGCGGCCGGTAATCGAGCGGCTCAAGATCGACGGGCCGATGTGTTTCGGGCGCGGCACCGAGGTGACGCTGCATGTCGACCAGTCGGTGCTGGCGGGCCAGAGCACGCTGCTGCTTTCGGCCCTGCTTGCGCGGTTGTTCGCCCGCCACGCCGGGATAAATGGTTTCGTGCGGACGCGTACGCGGTTGCTGCAGAAGCAGGAGGATGTGCCATGGCCGATGACGCCCGGCAATCGCTACCTGATCTAGCGCGGCTGGCCCCAACCGAAGCGGAGCCGCTGTCGGAGGGGTACGATTTCTTCGAGCTGCTGCGCCGCCTGGAGCAGCGGCGTGGCTTGTTCGGGCATTCCGGAACCGCGGACCGTGAGCCGGCAAGGATCGGCCAGCATGTGCGCCTGAGCTTCTCGGCGCGGGACGTGATCAAATTCCAGGATGTGGGCGAAAAGGCTCCGGCGCGGGTGACCGTCGCCAATCTCGGCCTGCTCGGGCCGGAAGGGCCGATGCCGCTGCATCTGACACGCTGGGTGCTCGACCGACTGTCGCAGCGCTGGTTCACCGGCGCCGATGCCGAGCAGACCAGCGACACGACCTTCGTCGACTTCGTCAACATCCTGCAGCATCGCATGATCGCGCTCTACTACCGCGCATGGGCGGACGCGCATCCGGCGGTGCAGGTCGAACGTTCGGTCGGCGGGCGCGTCCGCGCCATGCTGGAAGCCATGGCCGGGATCGGCCTTCCCGGCACGCAGGATCCCGAGCTCGACACGGTGCGGCTACGGCAGGCCGGATCGCTGGCAAACCAGGTCGACGGCGCGGAGCGGCTGACGCTGTTTCTCGCCACCGCCTTCAAGGTGCCGGTGCGGATCAAGGAATTCGTCGCCGCCTGGATCACCATTCCGGCGGCGCTGCAGAGCCGTATCGGCAAGGCCTATGCGACGCTCGGCGGCGGCGCGACGATCGGGCCGCGCGTCTTCAGCCGGCAGAGCCGGATCGAATTGCGCGTCGGACCGCTGAGTCTCGACGACTTCAGGTCCTTCCTGCCCGGAGAACGGCGCCTTGCTCTGTTCAAGAAGGCAGTGCGGGACATGATCGGCGAAGCGCTCGATGTCGATCTCAGGATCGTGCTCGCGCGTGAAGCCGTGCCTTCGCCGAAGATGGGAACCATCCAGCTCGGCCGAACCTCCTGGCTTTCACGCCCCGCCGAAAGGGGGGACGCCGACGATCTCAGGTTGCGCACCATCGTCGGCTGGCGACCGGAAATGGCGGAGGCAGCCGCATGAGCCTGCTGCTGACGCTGGAACAAGGCCCGCGCTCGCAGGCGGTCAGGCAGACCCGGCTGGACGAAGGCGAACTGGTGATCGGCCGCAGCGCCGATGCCGGCTGGCAGATCGACGATCCGGACATGTTCGTTTCACGCGCCCACTGCAAGATCAGCGGCGGCCGCGACGGCTATTACGTCACCGACACGTCGAGCAGCGGATTGTTCATCGACGATTCCGACAGCCCGCTCGGCACCGGCAGGTCGACGCGCCTGCAAAGCGGCATGCGGCTGCGCCTGGGCGACTATGTGCTGCATGTCGAGGTGCAGCCCAGCGCTGGCCACACCTCGATCGGTCAGGCGCCGGTCGCCAACGCCGCGCCGGTATGGTCGCCGCCGCAATCGCGGACGCCCCCCAGCATCGGCGGCGACGATTTCTTCTCGGCCAAAGTCGAGGAAGAGCCGCAGCTGCCGCGCCCGGCAGGGCTGCCCGATCCGTTCGAACAGCCTGTGCGCGGGGCTTACGATCGCGCCGCGAACCAGCGCAGCTCGCCCGCCTTCGACGACCCGTTCAGCCTCGATCCGGTGGCGACGCCGGCCTCGAGCGAAGAGCCTGACGCCGCCCAAGCGGACCCCTTCGGCTTCGGCGAGATGCCATCGCGCAACGATATGCCCGAGCCCGCGCCGAAACCGTCCGGCTTCGACGATTTCAGCTTCGGACCAGCCGCGACGCCCGCTTCCGGCAGCAGCGCCGACGCAACCGGTCGCGACGGGCGGCCCGCCGAGAAGCCGAAGGCCGCCCGTCCATGGGAGATACCGGCGCAGGCGGCCGACCCCTCAGCGCCACCACCTCGCCCTGTTCCGGTGCCCAAGCCATCACGTCCGGCGCAACCGGCGTCCAGCGAGATAGCGTTGCGCGCCGCGTTCCTGCGCGGCATGGGCGTCGAGGAGGCCGATTTTCCCGGGCGCGATGCGATTGCCGAAATGGAAAAGTTCGGGCGGGAATACCGGCTGATGCTCGATGGCCTGATGCAGCTCCTGCGCAAGCGCGCCGAAGAGAAGGGAAGCGCGCGTGTCGCCCAGACCATGGTCGGGGCCTCCGAGGTCAACCCGCTCAAATTCCTGCCGACGGTCGAGGATGTCATCGTCACCATCATCGCGGAACGCAGCCCCGGCTTTCTCTCCGGCGAGGCGGCGATCGGCGACGCGGTCAAGGACCTCGCGCAGCATCACGTGCGCGCCTGGCGCGGCGTGCAGGCGGCGCTGCGGCGCATGATCGACCGTTTCGATCCGGCCGCGATCGAAGAAGAGCTCAAGTCCAATTCCGCGATCGGCAATCTGCTCGCCGGCGGGCGCAATGCCAAGCTGTGGGAACTTTACCAGAAACGCCATCGCGACATCGCCCAGAGCGCGGAATCGAGCTTCCTGGGCGAGATCGGCGCAGACTTCAGGGATGCATATGAAGAGGAGTAGGGACATGATCGACAGACGTGAATTCATCGTCGCCATCGGCGCGACGGGGCTGCTTGCGGCTTGCCAGAGCGGCCCGCCGAAACCATCGGTCATCTCGGTCAACGTGACCGGCGGCGCCGGCATGAATCCGGGACCGGGCGGCGGCGACCGGCCGGTGACGGTACTGGTGATGCGGCTTGCCAGCACAGGCAAGTTCAACTCGGCCGACTATTTCGCGCTGCAGGGCGATGCGGGCTCGGCGCTCGGGGCCGACCTCATCGGCTCGGACGCGATCTCGGTTGCTCCGGGCAAGACGGCGGCAAAAACCATCACGGTCGAACCGAACGCCACCGCGCTCGGCTTCGTGGCGCTGATCCGCGAGCCTGGCGGACGCAACTGGCGCACGACCAAGTCGGTGTCGCCGGGCTCGAAATTCACCATCAACGTCAGCCTCGGCAAGGGCGGCATCTCCGCTTAGCAACGTGGCAACCAGGCGGCAGGGCAGTGCAGAGAGTAATGGCATGAGCGACGCAAACAGGGTGCTGTGGTCGGAGGGCCTGTTTCTCAGGACCCAGCATTTCCAGCAGCAGGACCGGTTCTTCGAGGGGATGGTGCGCGGCGCCTTGCAGGCCGGCCAGCTCCATACGTTCGGCTTCCAGCAGCTGACGCTCGACCAGTCGCTGCTCGATGCCGGCCAGGTCTCGATCGTGTCCGCCCGGGGCATCTTCCCGGACGGCACGCCCTTCTCCATCCCGGAACTGATGGACGCGCCGAAGCCGCTGCCGGTCACGGCCGACACCGGCGCCGGGCCGGTGCTGGTGGCGTTGCCGCTCGAGCCGCCCGGCGGCGTCGGATTCGATCCGGCGCATGCCGCATCGACGGGCGCGCGCTACCACGGCAAGATCGTCCCGGTGCGCGATGCCGTGCAGGGCGGCGCCGATCCCGAGGAGATCGAAATCGCCCGACCGCAAGCGGTGCTGCTGGCGCCCGGCAAATCGGTCGGCGGCTACACCGCGCTGCCGGTCGCCGACATCAAGGGCGTGCGCACCGATGGCGGCGTCTCGCTCGACCAGGCCTTCCTGCCGCCGACGCTGATCACCGGCGCCGCCCACTGGTATCGGCAATTGCTGCAGGAGGTCGTCACCGGCCTCGACCAGATCGCCGAGGCGCATGGCAAGATGGTGATGGGCGGGGCCGGGCGCAGCGTCGAGGACCTTTTGATGCTGCACTTGGCCAACGCCGCGCGGCCACGCCTTGCCCATATGCTGGCCCAGGATGTCTTCCATCCGGCCGAGCTTTATCTCGAACTTGCCGGCCTCGCCGGCGAGATGGCCACCTACGGCTCGAGCTCGCGGCGGCTCGGCGAACTGCCGGCCTACGATCACATGGCGCCCGGCCCCGCCTATATGGCGCTGGCCGACGCCTTGCGTTCGCTCATCCTCAGCCTGCGCTACATCGAGCCGAAATCGCGCGCGCTGCCGGTCATGCGGCACGCGACCAATGTCTGGAAGGTGCGCATCGACAACCCGAAGCTTTTGGTCGCCAGCCGCATCGTCATCCGCGTCGGCTCCGAGCTTTCGGAAGACGCGCTGCGCAAGATCTTCGTCAACCAGGCGACGGTCGGATCCGCCGACCAGTTCGAAGGCCTATGGAAGTCTCGCCTGCCTGGCATTCCGCTGAAACCGCTTCATTCGCAGCCGCGCGAGATCCCTTATGACGGCGACCGGCTGTGCCTGGAGCTCGACCAGAAGAGCGAGCATTGGGCCTCGCTGCTCGACGCCCCCGGCTTCGTCATCGGCGTTTCCGGTGTGCTGCCGAGCGAGCCGCAGGTCGACTGCTATTCGGTGAACAGGTGAGGCCATGAGCCGGGATGATCCTTTCGGACTGTCGGAGGATCGGGAGCGCACCCGCATCCGGCTGACCGGCGCGGCGCCCCGGCCGATGGCGCCGCTGGCGCCGGGAGCGCCGGTCAAACGGGCGCGCTCGCATCCCAATACGCTCATCAACATCTTCGCGCCGCTGCTCGAATTCGCGCCCGAGCTCGAAAGCGCGCTGGCGCCTGAGAATCCGGAAGTCATGCGCACGCGCCTGCTCGACGAGTTGGTGCGGGCCCGCGATGCAGCGGTTGCGGCCGGTTCATCGCTGGAGCGCGCCGACCAGGCCGCATGGGCGGTAGCGGCGCTGCTCGACGATCTCGCGCTCAACACGCCATGGGGCGGCGCCAGCGCCTGGCCGCGCCAGCCGCTTGTGGTCATGCTGCGCGGCGACGTCGATGCCGGCACCCAGTTCTTCACGCGGCTCGACGAGCTGGAGCGGCATCCCAACCGCGACCGGGAAATGCTGGAGCTGCAATATTGCTGCCTCGCGCTCGGCTTCCGCGGCAAGTATCGCGTGCCCGGCCGCGCCGGCGACCGTTCGCTCAACGCCGTGCGCGTGGCGGCGGCGCGCTTCCTGCGCAACGCGGACGCGGAAGACGCGCCGCTGTCGCCGAACTGGAAAGGCGTGATCGCCTCCGACGAGCCGCAGCGCTTCATCGTTCCGATCTGGGTGATGGCGCTTGCGGCGATCGTCGTCGCCGCGGCTGCCTATATCGGCCTGTCGATGGGCCTGAGCAGCCAGGCGGTCGAACTCTCGGCGCTGGTGCGCACGCTGCCGCCGGCCTCGCGCGGCGACGTCACCCGCGCCGCGCCACAGCAAGATGCGCCCGAACCGCCCCAGCCCGTCGATTTCGCGCTGCTGCCCGAATTCAAGGCCGAAGCGCCGGACAACCTCAAGGGGGCGCTGAGCGGCACGGAGAGCGTCTCGCTGGCCAAGCTGATCGTCCAGTCCTCCAATCCGGAGCTGTTCCAGTCTTCGCGGCCGACGCTGACGGAAGGGTACGAGCCGCTGATCGCAGCGATCGCCAAGGTGATCCTGGACAACAAGGAGCTGATCGGGAAAATCACCGTCGTCGGCCATACCGACAATGTGCGCCTGCAAAAGTCCAACCCGTTTGCCAGCAACCAGCGGCTGTCGGAAGCGCGCGCCGAAACCATAGCCAAGCTTCTGGTGCAGGCCGGCGTGCCGCAAGAAAGCATCTCTTCCGAGGGCCGCGCCGAAACCGATCCGGTGGCCGACAACTCGACGCGCGAAGGCCGTGCGCTCAACCGGCGCGTCGAGGTTTTGGTCGAGAAGAGGCTCTGAGATGTTCATCCTGCGCTTCCTCTGGGCCGTCATCACCTCGCGATTCCTATGGACGCTGATCGGCATCGCGCTGCTTTCGCTGTTGATCTGGGTGTTCGGCCCGATCGTGCAGGTCGGCCCTTACGCGCCGTTCGAATCCGACAATGTGCGCATTGCCATTATCGCCGGGCTGATCATCCTGTGGCTGATCTGGCTGATCGTCGCGCAACGCCGCGCAATCCGCGCCAACCGCATGTTCGTCGCCGAGATCGCGGCGCCGGTGGCCGAAAAGCAGCTCACGCCCGGCGAGGAGAGCGTCGCGGCCGTCGGCGCCAAGTTCGGCGAGGTGATGGCCGAGCTCAAGCGGCGCAAGCTCGGCGGCAGAAAATTCCTGCGCGAGATGCCCTGGTATGTGATCGTCGGGCCGCCGGCGACGGGCAAGACCACTGCCTTGCGCCAGTCCGGCCTCAATTTCCCGATCGACCTCACCGACGATCTGCAGGGCGTCGGCGGGACGCGCAATTGCGACTGGTTCTTCTCGGAGAACGCGGTGCTGATCGACACGGCGGGCCGCTACGTCCAGCAGGAAAGCCAGCCGGACGTCGACGCGACGGAATGGCTGGGCTTCCTCGATCTCCTGAAGAAGCATCGGGGCCGGCGTGCGCTCAACGGCGTCATCGTCGCGCTGTCGATCGACGCGCTGTCGGAGGGCGACGAGGCGATCAAGGCGCATGGCAGAAAAATCCGCCGCCGGCTGGCGGAACTCAACGACCGGCTGGAGATCCGCCTGCCCGTCTACCTGATGCTGACCAAGGCCGACCTGATCAAGGGCTTCGAAGCCTTTTTCGGCGGCTTGTCGACAACGGCGCGCGAGCAGGTGTGGGGAACCACTTTTCCGCTCGACGCACGTGTCAACGCCGGCACGATCCAGACGGAACTCGCCAGGCTGGCCTCCGAGCTGGAGCGGCGGCTGGTGCCGCGGCTCGAGGACGAGGACAAGCTCGGCCAGCGCGCCGAGATCTTCCGTTTCCCGGCGCAACTCGCGAGCCTCTCCGAGCCGATCCAGGTGCTGGTCGAGGCGATGTTCGGCGAAAGCCGCTACGAGGAGGCCGCCTGGCTGCGCGGCCTCTATCTGACCTCGGCGACCCAGGAAGGCGCGCCGATCGACCGGCTGACCGCCGCCCTTTCCTCATCCTTCGGACTGCCGCCGCGCCGCGCCATGCCGGCGGCGCGCGTCGAGAAACGCAGCTTCTTCCTCAGGAATCTGCTCACCGAAGTGATTTTCAAGGAAGCCGGCCTCGGCACGTTCGATCCGCTGGCGCAGCGCCGCCGCGCCTGGATCTGGCGCGGAGCCGCCGCCGCCTGCGCGCTCGCCGCCTTGCTCGCCGGCGGACTGTTCACCTGGTCCTATCTCGACAACCGCAATGCGATCACCGAGCAGGCCGGCCAGTTCGAGGCGCTGCAGCAGCCCCTGACCGACGTCGACGCGATGCCGGCCGCGGTCGAGCAGCCGACCATGGACGGCGCGCTGGCGGCAATGGACGCAGTGGCGACGGCCCGCACCGCACCGCCGGACGCGATCCACAACCTGCTCGGCCCGACGGCTTCGGCCGAGCTGGTGCGCGCGCAGACCGATACCTACGACCATGCGCTGCGCAACGTGCTGGAGCCGCATATGGTCGCGCTGCTGGAGGCCACGATGTGGCGGCAGATCCGCGACCCGGACTTCATGCTCGGCGCGCTGAAGACCTACCGGATGATGACAGGGCTGTCGCAGATGGACACCGACTTCGTCCAGAACTGGTGGGTGAACAGCCTGCCGCAATTCGCGCCGGCCGCACCCTTCCCGACCGCGGACGCCGAAGAACACCAGCTTGCCGCCATCCGCCGGATGGCGGTCGACGACAGCTACATCGCGCCGGACAAGGAACTGGTCGCCGAGGCGCTGAAGACGGTGTGCACGATCTCGCTGCCGGAGCGCGCCTACAAGCAGCTTCTGGCCGATCCTGAGGTGGCAGCCGTCAAGGAATGGGTGCCGGCCAATTTCGCCGGGCCGAATGGCGCCAAGGTGTTCGCGCGCCGTTCCGACAAGACACTGCGCGTCGGCGTTCCCGGTCCCTACACCTATGCCGGCTTCCACGACGCGATCCTCGACCGGGTCGAGGATGTCGCGGGACAGGCGGCGCTCGACCGCGCCGTGTTTGCCGGCGGCTGCTCGGAGAATTCGGAGACGTCTGTCTCGGCGCTGTCGGAAGACATCCTGAAGCTCTATTACGATGACTATATCGCGCAGTGGGACTCGTTCCTGCGCGACATGCGGCTGGCGCCGCTGACCGACCTCAACGTCGCGAGCGAGAACCTCAAGGATCTTTCCAGCGCCGACTCCGCGCTGAAGCGCCTGCTGACCGCGGTGGTGCAGGAGACCGACCTGACCCGTTCGGACGATGCGGGGGCCGACGACAAGAGCGGCGGCGCCGCCAAGACCGGCTCGAAGCTCTTGAGCAAGCTCGGAAAACTGGGCAAGGTGGTGAAGACCGGCGCGAAATTGCTGCCCCGCGCGGGCTCGGCCGACCAGGTCGACATGACCGGCAGCCTGGTGGCCGAGCATTTCAAGCCGCTCAAGGGCACGATCGCCCAGGTCGACGGCCAACCGCCGGCGCTCGACGCCGCCGTCGTGGCGCTGACGGCGCTGTCCAACGTGCTGCAGACCGTGACCGCCAATCCCGACCCGCAGGACGCCATCAAGAAGCAGGGCGGCCTCGCCGAACTGACAGGCGCGGTTGCGAGACAAGCGCAGGTCCTTCCCTCGCCGATCAACGACTGGCTGGGGGGGATTGCCGGCGACACCAGCGGCCTGTCGCAGAAGGCCGTCACCAACGAGCTCAACGCCATCTGGCGGGCGGACATCCTGCCCTTCTGCCAGGCCGCGCTCAACAACCGCTATCCGTTCAGTCCGGAGAGCGCGGTCGACGTCAATGTGCGCGACTTCCAGCGCCTGTTCGGGCCGACCGGGCTGATCGACGCCTTCACCAACGACCACCTGATCAACTACGTCGACACCGCCAGCGAGCCATGGAAATGGCGCGCCGATTTCGGCCTGGACCCGGCGGCGCTGGCGGCCTTCGAACAGGCGCGCCACATCCGCGACGATCTCTTCCCCGGCGGCACCGGCCCTGTGATGAATTTTACGCTGGAGCCGAAGGACCTGTCGCCCAACGTGGCGCGGGTAACGCTCAACCTCGATGGCCAGAACCTTGTCTACTACAACAACGCGACGAGGCCGCAGCCGATGACATGGCCCGGCAAGGACGGCACCGGCGTGATCTCGCTGGCCTTCCAGCCGGTCGACGGCTCGCCTGAGATAATGCTCAACGAGACCGGCAGCTGGGCGTGGCTGAGAATGCTGCGCGGCGGCCGCTTCAACGCGACCAAGCTCACCGACGTCTACAGCCTGCGGCTCGGCACCAAGGGAATGTGGGCCGATTTCGAGCTCAAGGCGGCCAGCGTCGAAAACCCCTACACGCTCGAAATGTTCAAGAAGTTCACATGTCCGCCACAGATCTGATCCTGCCCGGCTTCTACGCCAAGATGCCCGCCGCCGGCGATTTCGTCACGCGGCGGCTGCCGGGCGATTTCGTGCGCGTGTGGGACCGCTGGCTGGCGCAGCACATCGTGCCGCTGTTCGGGCTCGAGGCCTGGCCGACCAGCACAGCCTTGCGCTTCCTCAGTGGCCCTGGTGCCTTCGGCGGCTCGGCGGGCATCGTGCTGCAAAGCGCAGACCGGGTCGGCCGGCAATTTCCATTGAGCGTCGTCGCAAGGCTCCCGGAGGCGCCCCTTAAGCTGGCCTATGCGGACGCATGGTTCGAAAGCATCGAGACCCCCGCCCTGGCCGCGCAGCAGGGCGAGCTGGCGCCCGACGAGCTCGACGCGGCGCTGGCCGCCCTGGCGGTTCCAATTGTCGGCGGCGAAGGCGATGTCATCGAGGGCCTCGTGGCGTGGACGGCGCACTCGGATATTTTCGACGTCGATCCGCAGGCGCCGCAATCGACGCTGGAGCAGATCTTCGCCGCGAGTTGGGAGACCAGCTGATGTTCGTCAGCCAGAACACCACGCCGTTTCTTGCGGAGACTTTTCCCTATCAGGACAAGCACTGCGCGAAGTTCTGCATCGCGGTCGTGCGCGCGACATACGACGTCGACGAACATGGCAACTGCACGCCGAGCCGGCAGCAGTCACCTTTCGTCTACGCCGATACCCACTACGGCAATCCGGAGCTCACCTCCATCCGTGTCGAAACCGACTTCGCTCCCGTCAAGCCCAAATGCGAGGTCCTGCTCGATGCAGTGGCGATGGCACCGCGTGGGCGGCAGGCCGAATCGGTCGAAGTGCGCCTGGTTGGTCCGGGATTGGACAAGCGCGCGGTGGTTACAGGCCAACGGCGCTGGTTCAGAGGAGGGCTGGGCATCCAGGCCTCGCGGCCGACGCCGTTTGTTTCGATGCCCTTGGCATGGCACCTCGCCTTCGGCGGCACCGACCGAACTGATCCTGATCTGGCGAAGCACCGCGGCGACGCCGTCAACCCGATCGGCAGCGGCTACCTTGTCGGCCAGAGTGACATTGATGGGACCCCGCTACCGTGTGTCGAGCACCCGCAATCGCGAATGCGCATCTGGAACGACCGGCCGCGCCCGATCGGCTTCGGCCCGGTACCACGCTTTGCCAAGGAACGCGCGCGGTACGCCGGCACCTACGATAAACACTGGATGGAGAACGTGCTGCCCTTCCTGCCGCAGGATTTCGACGACCGCTACTTTCAGGCGGCGCCGGAGGACCAGTGGCTCGACAAGCTTAGCCCGGGAATGATGTTCGGCTGCGTGAACATGAACGACTCGGGCCGGTTCAAGGTCAGTGTGCCGATGCTCGGGGTGCCCGTTAGATTCATGTATGACGATCACACAGAGCACAAGGTCGTGAACCCCGATACGCTCAATCTGATCCCGCATGAAGGCAAGATCGTGCTGGTCGGGCGCGCGGCAGTGAAGCTGCCGCGCAAATTCGTGCGGCTGCAGCAGGTCCAGGTGGGGCCGCCGCGCAAAGAGCTTGCGGCCAAGCCGCACTATGCCGGCCTTGGCGAGGCGATCGCTGCGCTCTCTAAGCTGCGAGGCCGACGCCGATGACTGTCGTCAGCTGCGTCAGCCTCGTTTCGCCGGTCGGCTACAGCGCCGCCGCGACCTGCGCGGCGCTGCGGGCCGGCATCGCGGCGTTCGAAGAACTCGACTATCGCGACCGCATGGCGATACCGATCCGCGGTGCGCGCGTCGACGCCATCGCGCCATCCAGGCGCGGGCTTGAGCGGCTGCGCATGCTTGCGCGTCTGGTGCTAGAACACATCGAACCCGACATCGGAGCGGCGCTGCCCTGGGCGCAGATGCCGCTGATCCTTTGCACCCGCGAGAAGGAAACGCCCGGCGCGCGGCTGAACGGCATGTTCGCGGACCTGCGTTTTCCCGATGGCTCGGCGGTGAACGAGCGGCGCACGGCGCATATCGCTGCCGGCCAGCCTGCCGCCTTCGCGGCGCTGATGCAGGCGCGCAAGATGCTCGACGAAGGCGCTCCGGCATGCCTTGTCCTCGCGATCGACAGCCTCATCGACGCCCGCACGCTGGCTTGGCTCGACCGCCATATGCGGCTGAAGACGAGCGTGACGACGGACGGGCTGATCCCCGGCGAGGCCGCATGCCTGGCGGTCGTCAGCCACCGTCCGCTGACGCCGCGCCATGTCGCGATTCGCGGTCTGGGGCTTGGCGAGGAGACGGCAACGGCGATCAGCGAGGAGCCTTTCCGTGCCAACGGACTGGCGGGAGCCTTGAAGACAGCGCTCGCCTCGGCGCGCACCGAAATGCACGAAGTGGCCTTCCGCCTCAGTGACGTGGCGGGTGAATCCTATGCCTTCGAGGAACTCGTCATCGCGCAGATGCGCAACATGCGCCAGTCGCGGCCGGAACAACCGGTGTGGCACGCCGCCGACTGCATCGGCGACACCGGGGCGGCCGCGGGACTGATCCAGCTTGCATGGGCGGAGCAGGCTTTCAGCCGTAACTACGCGCCTGGCGCGTTGGCAGCGCTGCATGGCAGCTCAATGGCCTTCGGCGGGCGCGCCGCCGCGATCGTCTCAGCTTGAGGAGGGCGAGATGACCAAGAACGTCTTCGCCGGAATGTGGGAGATCGCCGCCGAGAACGGCATGAACAAGTCTATTGCCCGGTTTCCCGACGTGTGCATGTCGCCACCTTCGCCGCCGGCTGGCCCGATTCCGATCCCTTACCCGGATACCTCGTTTTCCAACAATTTGAAGTCTGGCTCCAGCACCGTGAAGATCGGCGGCGAAGGCGCCGCCCTGGCGCAAAAATCCTACTACCAGGAATCCGTGCTCGGCGACGAGGCTGCTACTCGTACCTTTGGCGCCAACGTCGTCACGCATCAGATCACCGGCAAAACGTACTTCCAAGCCTGGTGCATGGACGTCAAGTTCGAAGACAAGAATGTCTGCCGGCATTTCGATATCACGACCAGCAATCATGCTTCGGCGGCGACCACGACCGCACCGCTTGTGTCGTTGGAAATGCAGAACCTCGCCGATTCGCAATATGCCATTGACGTCGGTGTTTGCCCTTGCTGCGGCGATGCGTTGCATGAGTGGCAGCGCGATCCGGACAGCACTGAAACGCCCAAGAAGCCTTACAAGGCAGTCACATCGACGGAATTCTGGCAATCACGCGTCGATCGGCTGCCGGCAGGCGCAAACAAGACCAACATGGAGGCGAAATTCAAGGATTTCGTGATGGCGAAAAGCGCGGCACGCGCGAACAGTCGCGCCGGAGGGGCTGGCTGCAACAACGTCCATCCCAGTGAGACGAGTGGTTGCGCCATCCATTTCGAGATACCGCCAGGTAAACGACATCCAGACCCGGACAATCCTGGCGATGTTCTGACGACATCAGGGCTGTGCGCAAAGGATTTTGGGCATGCCAAGAAGATGCGCATCGATGCAGTTTGGTCAGCGAAAACCGGAACTCCGGCAGTGGCCGGCACGTCGCGAAATCATATTACACCGAAACAGGCTGGCGGATGCAACGACCCGAACAATGTGGTCCCGGCAAACATGATGGGTGGCCCCGAATGCCAAGAGATCGAGGATCTGCAGAGCGATCTTGAGGTCGGAACCAACAGTCTGGTCTGAGAGCGAGGATTGGCGTTTGACACAAGAGAGTTTCGCTTCCGATCAGCCGTTCCGGCCGTTGGCTCTCGGATTCTTCATTGAAAAAAACAACGAGCTGACTGACGCCAAGCCGATCGTGCAGGGTTCCGACTGGCAGCGGATTTATGCCATAAATCTGCTCTGCCGACAGGGTGATTTCTCCAAGACGCACCACGTCGCTCCAATTCTCATGCGCAATACTGAAAGCTTGATCTGGTCGGCGGGCGTCAACATCATCGCGTCTGCTGGCAGATGGGAAGATGTGCAGAAAGCGCTGAGTGTCTTTCAGGAACGCATCGATACACCGTGGGTTCGGTACAATATATCGCTATTGCTCGGGCTGTCCTGCGACCTGCGTGCGGTCGACCCGCTGCTAAAGATATACGGACGCTGCACAGACCCCGAGGAGGATGGGGATCAGACGCTGCGTGAGCTTTCCTATTTGCTGGAAGCCGCAAACAAGGAGATCTTCGGCGGCGGCGGCGCCGAAATCGAGCATCAGCGTATCGTGAATCTTGCTGTGCCTCTGCGAGATGCGCTCTCTCGTTCGGTTCAAGGGACCAAAATATTCGAAAGCGAGACGTTCGATGTCGTAAGACTCGCAACGCGGATGTTGGCGCAGGCGGAAGATGGAAATTTGCAGAGCGAACGGTTTTATCGTGTCAGACTTATATTTGAAGCGAATACGGGCGTGAATTGTTCTTCGTTCTTTGATGAATTAGGGCGCCCAGACCGTCTAGCCGTCATAGCCACTCTTGAGGAATTTTTCGACGGTAATCCACGAGGAAAGTATCAGCCCGGTCAGCGCTACTTCTTTGGCCATCCGCTTCTACCCTAGGATCATGCCACGCGGTTTTGGGCCCGCCAGGATTCCACCCGATCCGGAACAGCGATGCCCACCAACTCATCGTCGAAAAACTCTGCAAACGCCGGTCCCAAATCCGTCGGATCGACGGTGAACATCTTCGTCTCGGCGCGCGCTTCCGGAAACAGCTCCAGAAATGCCGCGCAAGCCGCGACGGCGACATTGGGTTCTTTCATTCGCTCGATCAGCCACGGCAGGATCGCACGATCACCCAGCATACCTATACCCCGCACGGCAAGCGGTGCGGTGGCGGCCGATTTCATCAACCCGCCCATCCAGGTACGCACGTCCTTGTCAGGACCAGCCTTGATGGCGCCGCGCAAGGCAGTCAGCGCGTCGGGTCCGCCGGCGACAGCCGCCTTGCGCAACTCGGCTCGCGCCAGATCGCCGGAGCCCAGTTCCGTCAGCGCCCATCCAGCCCAAAGCCGCACGATTCCGTGCCCGGACTCCAGTGCCGACGCCATCTCCCGCGCGAGATCGGCTCGCTTCAGCCGGCCGGCCAGACGTAAGGCGAATGCACGCGTCGTCGCATCGGGATCGTTGACTAAGCGATCGAGCAATTTACTGGGGTCGACGCCGTGCTCAAGGCAGGCGCCCACCGCGAGATAGCGCTTGAATGCGTCCGGCGCGACCAGCCAATCGCGAACGAGGTGCGCTATTTTCGCCGGCTTGTGCCAGCCCATGGCGCCGATCAGACCGCGGCGCTCGTCCACGTCTTTTGCCGCCGCCACGCCCTCCTCCATGCGGGAAGGGTCGCCCTGCTCGATCGCCATCCAGCCAATGACGAAGAACTCGCCTTTGTCCGGAAAGTCCTTGAGCTGTCGTTCGGCTGCCGGCCATGCGGCCGCGCCGGCGATCCGCAGACCATCCAGATTGATCTCGATGCGTTCACCGATCTCGCCGATCACCGTCTCGTCCGGCGGATCCTTCTGGCCCCAGCTGTCCCGCTGTGCCCATAGAAACGCGGCCTGCTCGACGTGCTGGCGCACAGCCTCCACCGCGACGCGTCGCGCCGAGACGAAGAGCTGTTCGCCTGCCGACACCATCAGTTGAGATTGATCGAGCCGCCGCGAATGCGCTGCGCGCCGCTGGCGTGACTGGTGATGTGAGCGCCACGAATGGTGATGCGGCCGTCCGCCTCCATCAGGATAGTCGCCTTGCCGCATCTCAGTTCCAGGCGTTCCTCGGCGGTGATCCGCACATGCTGCCCGTCACGGATAACTTGCGGAGCCGTCTTGGCGCGGTTGGGTTCGATGATCCGGCCGACGATCAAAGGCCTGCGAGGGTCACCCTCCTGGAACAGCAAGGCCACCTCACAGCCGATCATATCGGAAGACAATTCGCACAGGCTGCGAGCGGACAACGCCGTCTTCTCCGGATTGCCGGGAAAAACAACCAGCGGGGACTCCTCTCCGAACCCCAGGAACGCGCCGATCACCACGCCGTCGATTTTGGCCCTGACCTTGCTCATCGCCACCCTCAATTCTCGTTGATCGTCGAGCCTTTGATGATCACGTCGCTCAAGGCCTTGATGTTGATCTTGCCCGAGCCCTTGACGGTAATATCCTTGCCCTCGATGATGATCGTCCCATCCTTTTTCATCACGATCTGCGCGCTGCCCGTTTTCAGGGTGATGCTCTCCTTGGCGTCGAGCGTGAAATTCTTGCCGACCTCGATAACGCCGCTCTCGCCGACGTCGATCTTGCTGCCCTTGGCTATTTTGAGCATATGCCCGCCACCAATGTCGGTGGCATCATTGGATGCGATGTTGGTGGAGCGAGAGGCGCCGACATCGGTCGCCTGTGACGCGGCGATCGCAATGGTCTGTCCGGCTCCGATGCTGATATCTTGCCCCGCGCCGATGGTCCACGAGTCGCCGGCGCCAATGCTATGGCTTTGGCTGATCCCCACACTCACCGACCGCGTCGCCCCAATCGTATTCGTCTGCGAGGCGCCGACCGTTCGCGCTTCCGCAGCCCCGACCGTGTCGACGCGCGCGATACCCACCGTGACCGTCTGATTGAGGCCCACCGTCTGCGAATGGTTGGCGTCGATGTTCTCCGTCGAGTTGGCGACGACATGGATGGTCTCGTTCGCCTGGACGGTCAGCGAGCGATTCTTGCCCACCGTCTCGGTGTCGTTCGAGCCGATGTTGGTGGTTTGGTCGACGCCGATCTTGACGGTCTTGTTGTTGCCGACGTCCTCGTCGAGGTTGTGGCCGACGGAATGCTTGGCGTCGTGGTCGATGCGATCGGACTGGTCGTGCTGGACCGTCTTGTTGCGGTCGTGCTTGATCAGCAGATGATGGTCCTTCTGCGCCTGGAAGTTGACCAGCTCGGAGCCCGCCTTGTCCTCGAACATCAGCTCGTTGTAACCGCCGCCGCCTTTCGAGGAATTCGACTTCCAGCCCGATTGAGTGGCGTTGCCCGGCAGGCCATAGGGCGGCATCTGCGACGCGTTGTAGACGCGGCCGGTGATGATCGGCAGATCCGGATCGCCTTCGATGAAATCGACGATGACCTCCTGGCCGATGCGAGGGATCTGGATGAAGCCCCAACCGCTGCCGGCCCAGGTTTGCGAGACGCGCACGAAGCATGAGGAGTTCTGGTCCTTCTTGCCGAGCCGGTCCCAGTGGAACTGCACCTTCACGCGCGCATATTTGTCGGTGAAGATTTCCTCGCCCGAAGGCCCAACGACGGTCGCCGTTTGCGGCCCGCGCATGATCGGCCGCGGCGTGATGCGCGGCGGACGGTAGGGCAATTTGGTCGGCGCCACGCCGAGCACCACCTTGAAATTCTCGTTGTGAGCCTCGTTCTGGGTCCGGTAGCCCGGGTCGAACAGCCGGTATTCGGCGCTGACCACCAGATAGTCCTGGTTCTGGTCGTCGCGCGGAAAACTCTCCAGCGTGAACTTGCAGCCGGAAAAAAGGCCGCGCACGGTACCCACCGCCGTGCTGTGCTGATGCACTGCCTGAAGTTCCTCGCGGCGGATTCCGGCGATCTTGTCGCCCCGCCCGACATCGAGATGCGCGCCGGGCTGACGATAGTTTTCGCCCGAGGCCTCCTTGTGAGCGAAGGGCTGGGCGGATTTCGCCATCAGATCGGCGCCGGGCTTCTCGAAATCATAGTCCGTATGGGCGTAGGCGCCCGGCCGCACCGCGCTGCCAGGAATCCATTCCGTGATGTATTCGACGTCGCGCCGCGAGGCGTGGCCCTCGAAATTGTAGAGCACCTTCTCGTAACCAGGCGCCGGCTTCAGCTTGCTCATCGCATCGCAGAGGATAAGCGTGTGCTTGCCCTCGTCATGCTCGAAGAAATAGAAGATGCCTTCGTGCTCGAGCAGCCGCTGCACGAAATCGAGATCGCTCTCGTCGTACTGAACGCAATATTCGCGCGCGGGATAGGAGCCCTGCAGCCGCTTCTCGAATTTGGCGATGCCGTATTTCGAGAATATCTTCTCGACGATCTCCACCGCCGTCATGTTCTGGAAGATACGGCAGTCGGTGGTGTTGCCGAGGAACCAGGGCCAAGGCCTGACGGTTGCCTCATAGAAGGCCAGCCGGTCCTCGATGCGGGTCAGCTTGAAATCCGACACGAGGCCGCTGAACCAGCGCTTCGGATCGGATTCGCCCTCGACCGAAACGACGCCGCCCAGCATCTTCAGCGGATCGACGTCACGATTCTTCGAGACGAAGCCGACCGTATAGGCGAAACAACGGCTGATCTCGTCGCGGCCGACGAGATGGGTGAAGGTCAGATCGGCGCCAGCCGGCGTCTGTACAACCGTGGCACGTTCGTTCGGCATGGGTCGTGCCCCTCCTCGACGCGGCCGCCAGTGTGATGGTTTGAACCCCCCGCTCTATTAACTGCATCACGTTCGGGAGCGTTCGAATTCACCGCACCGTAGGGCTGCAAGCCTAGCACATGTTTGGGGGAGGCCAAATAACAGCGATGGCTAAAGCTTGGCCATGCGCCGGTGTGAAACGTTCCTCTCCCGCTCGGCTTGCAAGCTGCTAGAATGCCGGAGCAATTCCGGGAAGGCTCCTGGCGGCTTTCCGCCTGGAATTGCGCGAAAGATAAGCATTTGTTGACCAAGTTCGGCGACGCTTCCGGATGTTCATCTGTCTCCAGATCAGCAATGTCGACAGGTTGCCGGCCGGCACCGCCGCCAGCTACGCCACCCGCGACCGCAGCTTCGAGATCGGCCGCGAGAATTGCGACTGGACGCTGTCCGATCCGGATAAGTTCATCTCGGGCCGGCATTGCGAGGTCCGCTACCAGGCGGGTTCGTTCTGGCTCTACGACCTGTCGCGCAACGGCACTTTCGTCAACGGTTCCAGCCAGCGCATGAGCGGGCCGCACCGGCTGGCCCAGGGCGACCGGCTGCTGATCGGCCGTTATGTCGTCGGTGTTTCGATCGAAGACGAACGGGCCGCGACCGGACATCCTCAGACAAGGACCGGATCGACGCAACGTGAGCTGCCATCCTCGACCGGCCGCCCCCTGGATCTCGGCCATGAGCCTTTCTTCAATCCGGCGGAGCAGCGCCCGGCCGGGGCGGCGCCCGTCTCGACATCCTCGGCGCTGCAGCCCGGCCCGGCGGTTCAGGCCAACCGACCCGCGGAGGCGGACGCGATATTGCGGGAGATCGCCAAGGCGGCGGGCATCGCGCCGGAGTTGCTGCAGGCGCGTGATCCGCATGACATCGCGGCCGAGATCGGCGCGGTGCTGAGGACCACGGTCGAGCAACTGTCCCTGCTGCTCAAGGCGCGCGCGGCGGCAAAGGTACTCGCCAAGAGCTCGAACCGGACGATGATAGGCGCCGAAGACAACAACCCGTTGAAGTTCGTGCCGGGCACCGACGACATATTGGAGATCATGTTCGCCAAGCGCAGGGCCGGCTATCTCGACGCCAGGCATAGTGTCGAAGACGCGTTCCGCGACCTGAAGGCGCACGAAATCGCGACCTACGCCGCCATGCAGGCCGCGCTGTCGCGGTTACTTGACGACCTGTCGCCGGAGGCGATCGCCAGGAAAATTCCGCCGGCGTCCTTCTCGTCCAGGAAAAGCCAGGCCTGGGATGCGCTTGTCGCGACATGGCGGACGATGGAAGACAAGCACGAGAACGGCATGCTGGATGTCTTCCTCGCCTATTTCGCCGAAGCCTACGCCAAGGCCGACAAGCAGAAATAGCCTGGATCGGCACGGACCGCGCCGGCTGTATGTGACGCTTCTCATAGAAGAAGCCGCCTCTTCGATCATCTTGCTTTCCGATTTCAATCGGCGGCCCCGTTTCAATTGAATGCGCGGGCGATTAGAATGGGCAGGGATGCTTGCCTGGCGGGCAACGCGGCGTGGCTTGGGGCGTGTGCAGCAATGTCATGTTTCGGCGAGATGAGCCTTTCCATGCGGCCCGCTCAGCCAGAAGCGCGCTTTGCCTGGCAAGGACCTGCTCGCTGCAATTCGACGGCCGGTTGTCGCCGATGAGCTCGAAGGATGATCCCTCCAGGCCGCTGGACAAAACCGTCATCCGCGCGCCGCGGCCGAAGCAACGACCGCTCGCGGCTGCCGAGAGTTCCGGTCCGGAAGGCGTTCGGCCCGCTCCGTCGCCTTCCCGCGAATCGACGGTGTTCGATCCCGGCGGCGGCCGGCAGATGCCCACCGGCTGGTCGTCCGGAACGGTGCTCTTTCAGGGACCTACCCCGGGAGCAGAGGCCAATGCGGCGCCGGGGGTGCAGCAGGATGCCCTGCTCGACGCCGCCGGCGGCGTGAGATACGCCGCGGCTAATCCGATCCTTGCCGCCGCGGCGCCGCTGCTGATGCTTCTCGGCCAATTGCGGCTGATGCCGGTCGAACGGCAAGCGGCGCCCTTGGCGGAGCATATAGCCCAAGCGATCGACACCTTCGAGCTTGCAATCGCGAAAGCCGGCGTAGCCGAGGAAGACGCGCGAATCGCAAAATTCGCCCTTTGTGGAACCGCCGACGACCTTGTCGGCAATCTGCCATGGCCGAGCAAGGACAGCTGGCTTCAGCACAGCCTTGTGGCGCAGTTCTTCCAGACCCAGACGACGGGCGCCGGCTTCTACGAAGCGTTGAACAACGTCCTCGCCAAGCCGGAAGCGCATTACAACCTGCTCGAACTGATGCATGCATGCCTTTCGCTGGGCTTCGAGGGCCAGTATCGCGGGCTTGCGGGCGAGCGAAACACGCTCGAGCGTGTCCGGCGCGACGTCTACGACACGCTGCGTTACTTCAAGCCGCGCGCCGCCGACGACGTCTCGCCCCGCTGGCAGGGCATGGCTGCGGCATTGCCGAAGCCAAGGGCGCGGCTGCCGCTCTGGGCGCTCGCGGCCGCCGCGGCGACGCTGGTGACGGCGGCCTTCTTCGGACTGCGGGTGCTGATCACCGATGAAGGCGATGCAACCGCCGGCGAGTTGCTGGCGCTCAACCCCTCGACGCCCGTCACCATAGAGCGCGCCAGCGTGGCGGCGCCCACTGAGCCGGCGCAGGCCAGCCCACCGCCCGCAATTCCCGATACGACGCAGCTCGACCGCATCCGCGCGGCGCTTTCCAAGGAGATCGCCGGCGGCGGACTGAGCGTCGGCGAGAAGGGCGAGTTCATCGTCGTCGAGATCAACAACCAGCTTCTGTTTGCGCCCGGCCAGGCGGAGCTGAAGCCGCAATTCCAGCCGATCGCGGCCGACATCGCCACGGCGCTCGACGCCGAACCCGGGCCGATCAAGATCGTCGGCCACACCGACAATGTGAAGCCAAAGAAGTCGAGCGCGTTCAAATCGAATTTCGATCTTTCCGTCGCCCGGGCGAAGGCCGTCCAGGCGATGGTGGCCACGCAATTGAAAGACCCGTCGCGGCTCAGTGCCGACGGCAAGGGCGAGGACGAGCCGATCGCCGACAATGGCACGGCGGACGGCCGCGCCAAGAACCGCCGCGTCGCCATGATGATCCCGAAACAGGAGACCTTGCAGACCGGCGCGGCGGAGAACGGTAACTGATGCGCTGGACGCTGCGGATCTTCAGCCTGCTTGCGCTTGCCGGTTTCTCGGCGGCGGTCTGGTATGCCGGGCCGCTGATCCGCTTCGCCGACATACGCCCGCTTGCGCCCGCGTGGCTCAGGGCCACGCTCATCGGCATCACCATCGTGGCGCTCGCGCTGTTCTACGGGGTCCGCTTCTGGCGGCGGCGCAAGGCGCAAAAGGCGCTCGAAACGGCGATCGTGCGCAGCGACGAGCGCAACGACGATTCCCAGGTGCTCGAAGCGCGCATGAGCGAAGCGATCGCGACGCTGAAGCGGACGAGCGGCAAGCGCAATTTCCTCTATGACATTCCCTGGTACATCGTCATCGGCCCGCCCGGCGCCGGCAAGACGACGGCGCTGGTCAATTCCGGACTGAAGTTTCCGCTTGCCGGTTCCGGCAGCGCGCAGCCGGTGGCCGGCGTCGGCGGCACGCGGTCCTGCGACTGGTGGTTCACCGACGAGGCGGTGCTGATCGACACGGCCGGCCGCTATACGACGCAGGAGTCGGACCGCGAGCGCGACAAGGCAAGCTGGCTCGCCTTCCTGGGATTGCTCAAGAAACACCGCACCAGGCAACCGATCAACGGCGTGATCCTCGCCATCAGCCTTGCCGACCTGATCGGCTTCGACGACCGGCAGCTCGACGCGCATGTCACCGAGATCCGAAGCCGCCTGCGCGAACTGCACGAGACGCTGAAGATCCAATTCCCGGTCTATCTGCTCTTTACCAAGGCCGATCTCATCTGCGGCTTCATGGATTATTTCGGCGATTTCGACGAGGCGCGCAGGCGCAAGGTGTGGGGCGCGACATTCCAGACGGCCGACCGCACCAGGAACATGGCCGGCGAGGCGCCCGCAGCCTTCGACGAACTGGCGAAGCGGCTCGCCGAAGAGGTCGCCGACCGCCTGCAGGAAGAGGCCGACCCGGTGGCGCGGATCACGCTGTTCGGCTTCCCGGCGCAGTTCGGCGCGCTGAAGGCCCGGATAACGCAGTTCGTCGGCAGCCTGTTCGACACCTCGCGCAGCCAGGTCAATGTCAGCCTGCGCGGGCTCTATTTCTCCTCGGGCACCCAGGAAGGGACGCCTTTCGACCAGGTGCTGGGCGCGATCGGCCGCAGTTTCGGCAGTGCTTCGCAAGCGCATCTCTCCGGCGCCGGCAAGAGCTTCTTCCTGCATGATCTGCTGGCCAAAGTGATCTTCCCCGAATCGGGCTGGGTCTCGTTCGACAGGGCCTCCGAGCGGCGCGCCAGGCTCGCGAGGTTCGGCGGCCTCGCCGCGATCGCGCTGGCGGCTTTGGCGGCGCTCGGCGTGCTGGGCCTCAGCTTCTTCGCCAACAAGCAGCTGATCGCCTCCACAAGGCAGGCCATGGCGCATTATCGCGACAGCGCCGATACGCTGCTGAAGAGCACGACGGTGACCGACGTCGACCTCGAAAACGTCATCGGTCCGCTCGACCAGTTGCGCAACCTGCCGGCCGGCTTCGAAAACGGCGACCAGGCAAAGCCGATCGAGGAGATGTTCGGGCTCAGCCAGCGCGAGAGGCTGTTGTCGGCCTCCAAGACTGCCTACCGGCAAGCGCTGGAGCGAACCTTCCGCTCGCGGCTGCTGGTGCAGGCGGAGCGGACGATCCAAGCCAGGATGGCCGACCCCGTCGCGCTCTATGAGCCTTTAAAGATCTACCTGATGCTGGGCGGCAAGGCGCCGAAGGTCGACGACGAACTGGTTGTCTCGTGGATGAAGCAGGATTGGGAACAGAACCGCTACCCCGGCGAGAACAACCGCGAGGGCCGCGCGCAGCTCGAAAAGCACCTGCGCGCCATGCTTGCGCTCGACGACGCCTATGATCCGGTCTTCGAGCTCAACCAGCCGCTGGTGGAAGCCGCGCAGCGCTCGCTCGGGCGCATGAGTCTCGCCGACCGCGCCTGGGCGCAGATCAAGTCGGCGGTCTACGCCGCAAGGCTCAAGGACTTCTCCATCGCCGCGAGAGCCGGTCCGGAAGCGCAGTTGCTGTTCGAGCGCACGGACGGCAGCGAGCTTGCCGATCTTCAGGTCACCGGCCTCTATACGCGCGGCGGGTTCAATCGCTTCTTCCTGCCGCAGCTGTCGCGCATCGCGCAGATGCTCGTGGACGATCAATGGGTGCTTGGCGGCGGCGGCGAACAGGGCGGCATCGACCAGGACCTGCCCAAGCTCGGCCCCGAGCTCATCGACCGCTACGGCAAGGAATTCGCCGCCGCCTGGAACGGCGTGCTCGACCAGCTGAAGCTCAAGGCGATGCTGAAGGACAAGCCGCAATATCTGGCGCTCTCCGCCGTCGCCGCGCCGGACTCGCCTCTCGACCAGCTCTTCACCGCGATCGCCGATGAAACCGCATTGACGAAGGACAGCGCCGCCGAGGGCGATACCGGCGCGGCGCAGCAGGACCCCGCCAGCATGGCCAAGGGCCTCGCCCGCATCGGCCTGCAGATCGCTGGCGGCAAGTCGCAAAGCCGCGCGGGCGCTAGCTCGGCTGTTGCGCAGAATGCCGGCGCGAGCGTCGAGGCGCAGTTCCGCTCGTTCCAGGCGCTGGTCGGCGGGGCCGCCGGACGCCGGCCGCTCGATGCGCTGACGCAGAACTTCCACGACATCTTCCAGAGCCTGAAGCTCGCGGCCGATGTCCCCACACAGACCGAGCGCGTCAACGCCAACCTGCAACTGCAGATCTCGACATTGCGCGCCAATGTCTCGCGCCTGCCGAAACCGCTGGCGCGCATGGTCAACGCGGCGGCGGACGAGTTCGAAGGCAATGTCGCCGAGGCCTCCATCGCCAACCTCAACCAGGATCTCGACCAGACGGTGACGCGCGCCTGCGAGGAGGCGGTCAATGGCCGCTATCCCTTCACCCGCGACGGCACAGACGAGATCTCGATGGCGGATTTCACCAAGCTGTTCGCGCCGGGCGGGCTGATGGACCGTTTCTTCGCGCAGAATCTTGCGCCGCTGATCGACATGACCGGCCAGGAATGGACCTGGAAACAGGACGCCCGTTCCAGCCGCGACCTGGCCAAGTCAACCTTGAAAGCGTTCCAATCGGCCGCGGAAATCCGTAGCGCCTTCTTCCCTTCCGGCGGCTCGGTGCCTTCGGTCTCGATCACTATCACGCCCACGTCGGTGAACAGCGAAGTCGACAGCGCTGTGCTCAATGTCGACGGGCAGACGGTCCGGAGCGCCCAGGCCGGCAACGCGCCGAGCATCGTGACATGGCCGAGCGGCGCCGCTTCCGGATCGGCGAGCCTCAGCCTCGTGCCGGAAATGCCCGGTCGCGAATCCGCGCTCAAATTCGAAGGGCCGTGGGCGTTGAAGCGGCTTTTCGACAAGGCGACCATCACCGGCGACGGCGCCAACACGGAAGCCCGCTTCGTGATCGGCGGACGCGATGTCGCCTACACGATCCAAACCGGCTCGGGCGCCGATCCTCTGCTGCTGCCGGCCTTGTCCGGCTTCAGCTGTCCAAAGGCGTTCTGACATGGCTGGAGCGAGCCTTCATTTCGGTACTCTAATGTATACGCTTGTGGCAGAGTGGCCTGGGCACGCGGCCCGTGGCTGGTCACAGAGGACGCTCGCGAAGCGCTTGGTGGCAAATTGAGCACTGTCGCCCTCCCCATCGAAAGCTTCGGCGTGAGCCACAAGGGCTGCGTGCGCGATCACAACGAGGACAATTACCTCATCGAACCGCAGACCGGGCTCTGGGTGGTGGCCGACGGCATGGGCGGGCATGAGGCCGGCGAAGTCGCCTCGGCCAGCATCGTCGACCATCTGGCAACGATCGGCATTGCGAGCTCCGCGCCGGACCTTCGCGCCCGCTTCGAGGACCGGCTCAGCCGCGCCAATGCCGAGATCCGCGACATATCGCGATCGCGCGGCATCACCATCGGCTCCACTTTCGCGGCCCTGCTTGCCATGGATGGACGTTTCGCCTGCCTGTGGGCCGGCGACAGCCGCATCTATCTCGTGCGCAACGGCTCGATCTTCCAGGTTTCGAAGGATCACACCGAGGTGCAGGAATTGCTCGACCGCGGCATGATCAGCGCGGAGGAAGCGCGCACCTGGCCGCGCCGCAACGTGATCACGCATGCGGTCGGCGTCAGCGACGAGCTCGAGATCGATTTCCAGCAGGGCGAGCTGATGGCGGGCGATGTTTTCGTCCTGGGCACCGACGGACTGACCGCGCATGTCAGCGACGCTGAAATCGAGGCCGCGGTCAAATCCGCCACGCCGCGGGCGGCCTGCCAGATCCTGCTGGACATGGTGCTGAGGCGCGGCGGAACCGACAATGTGACCATTGTACTCGTGAAGATCGGCGGCGGGCGTGACGGCGCGCTCCATCCGGATCGGTCCGCAGTGGAGGGCCTGGCCAGATGAGCGACGACGACAAGACGCGGATTTCGACGAACGTCATCTATGCCGGGGTGGGCACGCAGCTCAGCGGCATTTACGAGCTCGACGAGAAGATCGCCTCCGGCGGCATGGGCGAAGTCTATCGCGGCCACAACATCCAGACCGGCGACCATGTGGCGATCAAGATCGTGCTGCCAGAATTCGCGCGCGACCAGACGATCCTCTCGCTGTTCCGCAAGGAGGCGTCGATCCTCAATCATCTGTCGCATGACGCAGTGGTGCGCTACCACGTCTTCACCATCGATACGGGGATTGGCCGTCCCTATCTCGCGATGGAGTTCGTCGACGGCGAGTCGCTGTTCGACATCATGCGGCGCGGACCGATGCAG
The DNA here is from genome assembly GCF_006442775.1 of Mesorhizobium sp. B2-4-6. NCBI lineage: Bacteria > Pseudomonadati > Pseudomonadota > Alphaproteobacteria > Hyphomicrobiales > Phyllobacteriaceae > Mesorhizobium > Mesorhizobium sp. B2-4-6. The sequence continues at coordinate 264,176 of NZ_VFVI01000007.1, read as the reverse complement.
GGTGACGATGTGCGCCGGCTTTGCCATCGCCTCGCCTCCGGCTTGAGCGCCGTGCATCAGGCGGGCGCCGTGCACCGCGACCTGTCGCCGGACAACATCATCCTGCCCGGCGGCCGGGTGGAGCGCGCCAAGATCATCGATTTCGGCATCGCGCGCTCGGCGACAGTCGGCGGCGAAACGCTGATCGGCGGAAAATTCGCCGGCAAATACAACTATGTTTCGCCCGAGCAGCTCGGCCTCTATGGCGGCGATGTCAGCGAGCAATCCGATATCTACAGCCTTGGGCTGGTGCTGGCCGCGGCACTGCGCGGAAAGCCGCTCGACATGAGCGGGTCCCAATACGAGGTCATCGAGAAGCGCCGGACCGTGCCGGACCTGTCGGATATCGATCCCGATTTCCACGACCTGATCTCGGCCATGCTGCAGCCGGATCCGCGCGACCGGCCGGCCAGCATGAGCGAGATCGCCCGGGCGACGCGCGGCGAGGATCTCGAGGCGACATTGCCGCCGCCGGTGTCGTTTGGCGCACGCGAACGCCCCGGTTTGCCGCGCGCCGGCTGGACGGCGCCCCCGGACTCCAAACCCCAGCCGCCGACGCCTCCCGGCGAGCCGCGCTTCGTCGAGCATGTGCGCCCTGCATACCTGTCGGAGCAACGGCCCGCACCGGCTGCCGCACCGGCCAGCACGTCCGCGCCGGCCGCGCCCAAACAGGCTTCGCGGATGCCGGCCATCGCCGGCGGCGTCGCGGCGCTCGCGGTGCTGGTGGGGGGCGGCCTTTATTTCGGCGGGGTGCTTGCACCTCCGCCGGTGACGGAGACATCCACGGCGCTGACGCCGAAACCGGTCGCGGAAGCCGCCAAACCAGCGGCCGAAGCGCAGCAGCCGGAAGCGCCGAAACCCCAGCCGCAGGCGCCGGCCGCGCCTCAGACGGAACCACCGAAACCTGACAGCGCGAAGCCATCTGCACAACCCGATGCGGAGGCCAAGACGCCCGTCGAGCAGGAGACACCGCCAGCCACCCAGCCGGAGAGCGAGGCAAAGACGCCTCAGGTCGAGACCAAACCCGTGCAGCCCTTGGCACAGCAGTCGCCAACGCCTGCGCCGGCTCCCGCACCAACGGCCGCCGAAAGCCAGAAGCCGGCGCAGGAGGCGAACCCGCCGGCAGCCAAGCCCAGCGTAAAAGACCTCGTTGACATGCTTTCCAAGCTGCCCAAGCCGAACGCTTCCCCGCCCCCCGCTCCGGAGAGTCCGGCGCCGGCGCAGCCAACCACGTCGCCGGCGGAGCCGAAGGCACAGACCTCGACAGCCAGCCAGCCTGAAGCGCCGACCACGCCAACCCAGCCGGCGCAGCAACCGCAGCCGCCAGCGACCAAGCAGCCGGATACTGACGTTGCCATCAATGTGCCAAAGCCGGCGCTTCCGTCACTGGAAGAGAACACGGTCAAGTGGAACGACCAGCGCTCCTGGGTTCGCGATTTCAGCGGCGGCAGCTGTTTTTACGCGAACGTGACATCGGGACCCGGCGCTTCCCCCGCGATCGAGGGATACGGGACGGCGGTCCAACCCTTCGAACAATTGCTCAGCGATTTCCAGACGAGGTTCCATATCGAGCCGGACATCAGCGTGCGCCTCATCACGCTCTCCCAGTGCGGAGTGCCCACTTTCCTTCGCTTCCTCGACCGGAGCTCGGCCGCGAAGCCACAGCTTATCCTGGACCGGACATCGGTCCCGGACGGCTCGCCGATCAGCGGCGCGCTCTATACGGGCGGCGGGCTCGTCTCGAACATCATGCTGATCGACCACAAGGGCGTGGCGTTCAACCTCGACGACCGCATGGTGCCGCAAGCCGACAAGGTGACCTTCAACATCCCGATCGGCCTCGCCGCCGCGGACAAGGCAGCCGGCAAGGCGGTGCCACAGATCATGCTGGTGATCACCGGGCCCAAGGACATCCAGGCCGCCATGTTCTCCAGGCCGACGCCGGCCTCGGAGCTTTTGCCCAGGATCCTTGAGGAGATCGAGGCCGACGGATCGCAGTTCTCCGCCACGGCCACCTATTTCCGGCTTGGCGGATAGCATGAACGCCGATGGACCTTCGCACCTTGCGTTCTTTGTACCAGCCCCCGCCACGCAAGCAGCGTAGCCGGCTCCGATTGCCGTTCCCGGGCCGCATAACGCTTGCCGCGCTTGGCGCGGCGCTGTTCTCAATCCTTTCGCCCGGCAAGGCGCACGCCGAATTCACCGTCTGCAACCAGACGCTCGACGTCGTCAATCTCGCCGTCGGACAGAAGGTCGACAATGCCGACCAGACGGACGGCTGGTGGACGATCGGCGCCAACCAGTGCGTCAACGTCATCCGCGAGGAGCTGACCAACCGCTATATCTATCTCTACGCGACGGACGTCTTCGGCCACGCGATCCTCAACGGCTCGACCGAGATGTGCATCGACCGGCGGCGCTTCTCGATCCGTGGCATCGACGCGTGCTGGCAGCGCGGCCATATCGCGGCGCGCTTCGTCGAGGTCGACACGCTCGAGCAGGTGCGCTGGACCTATTTCCTGACCGGAAACAGCCCGTGACGCACTCGATCGACACGAGCTTCAGACAGAAGAAGCAGGCGCGCCTGGCCGCGCAACGGCGCAAGCTTTGGCGGCGGGCCCTTGCCGGCCTTGCCACGCTCGCAGTCGTCGCCTTAGCCACCGGCTTCTATCTGACCAGGGACTACTGGTCGTTCGGCGATGAGGACGAAGAGCTGCATCCCGTCGAGGACATGGAAGACGTGCCGCCCGACGCCTCGGTCTATGTGCCGGCGATCATCGATCTCGCCGGCGATCCGATGTGGATCACGCTGGCGCCCGATGCCGACACCGAGACAAAGGGCAAGACCGTAGCGCGTCCAGCCGAGCTCGACAGTTCCGGGGCTTCGCCGCAGATCGAAATCCTGTCCGACGTGATGCTGAGCGCCAGCGAAAAGTTCATGACGACGATCCCGTCGACGCAGGAGGATTTCGCCTTCTTCCAGGCACAGCGGCAGGCAGCTCCCAAGCCTTCGGCAACGGTGCCCGATGGTCAGCAACCGGCACCATCCGCTCCGGCAATGGCACCGGACGATCAGCAAGGCGATCTGGAGAACGACCTTCAGGCGGCGCCGGACGAGAGCGACGCCGGTACAGCGCCTAAAGCCGATGCCGACGACCCCGAGGCCGGCTGGGGCGAGACCATCGACCAGGGCGAAGCTGCCCTTCCCGCTTTCACGAAAACCGCGATCGAGAACAACACGACCGTTGCGACCGTCGCCAGCGAATACCAGCGCTTCGAGGCGACCGAGGACACCTTCGTGAAGATCCTCAACGACCGCAGCCTGGACAGCGTGGCGCTCGACGCGCATTTCTCCGCCGACGACGCGAAGCTTGCGGGCGAAGCGCTGAAGACGCTGTTCAACCGCGACGGGCTGGAGTCCGGCTTTGTCGTGGCCATGCGCGGGTTCCGGCCGAACCGCGAGACGACGACCATGTCGCTGATGCAGGCCTCCATCTATGCCAAGAACGTCTATGTCGGCACGCTGACCCGCAATGCGGCCGGGGCCTTCGTGTCGGGTGTCGATCCCTGGGTGCGCGAGGACCTCTTCAACTATTCCGGCGCCTCCGACCAGGGCGGGCCCAAGCGGCAGTACCGCCTGCTCGACGCGATCTACTCGACCGCGGCGCGCAACAAGGTGCCGACCAGCGTCATCGGCGAGGCGATCATGTATCTGTCGCGGGGACAGGATCTCGACGCCTTCGCCAGCGAGGACCAGCGCCTGGTGCTGATCTATTCGCAGACGCCGCGCGGCCAGGGCGAGATTTCGGGACGGGTGCTCTATGTCGGCGTCCAGGGCACGGACAAGAGCCTCGACTGTTTCGTCTTCCAGCAGAGCGACGGCCAGTATGCCTGCGTGACCGGCGACGACCAGGTCCGCTCGCTGACCGTCACCAACGGCATGGTCACGCCGGTCGCCGGGGTGATGACCTCGACCTTCGGCCCGCGCAAGCACCCGATCCTGGGCACAGTTCGAATCCACAAGGGCGTCGACTGGGCGGCGCCGGTCGGCACTCCGATCATGGCCGCCTTCGACGGCGAGATCTCGTTCCAGGGCGATGGCGGCAGCTATGGCAATCTGGTGAAGATCACGCATGCCAACGGCCGTGAGACGCGCTACGCGCATATGCAGAAATTCGCCATCGCCAGCGCCGTCGGCACCAAGGTGAAGGCCGGCGACGTCATCGGCTATATCGGCACTACGGGGCTTTCGACCGGCCCGCATTTGCATTTCGAGCTCTACCAGAACGGCGAGGCGATCGATCCGCTGGGCACTGTCACCTCGGTCGCTACAGCCGTGTCCGTCAGTTCCGGCGGCTCCGGCGATGCCGCGGTCGAGACGCTGACCGACCGGATCGTGCATGTCGAAAGCGGCGGCAGCGCGCGCGCCAAGAACCCGCTTTCTTCGGCAACCGGCGCCGGCCAGTTCATCTCCAAGACGTGGATCCGAATGATGAACACCTATCGGTCCGACCTCGCCCGCTCGCTTTCGACCGCCGATCTGCTTGCGCTTCGCTACGACGCCACGCTGTCGCGTGAAATGGTGCGCAACCTCGCGCGCGAAGGGGAAGCCTATCTGCGCGCCCGCGGCCACCAGATCACCGCCGGACGCCTCTATCTTTGCCATTTCCTCGGCATGGAAGGCGCGCATCAGGTGCTGGCGGCGCCGGGTTCCTCACAACTGACCGCCGTGCTCGGATCAGCCGTCATCCAGGCCAACCCGTTCCTGACCGGCAAGAGCGCCAGCTACGTCATCGATTGGGCGGAGCGGAAGATGGGGCAGAAAGCGCCGCGCGTGGTCACCGACCAGGGCCAGCCGACGACAACCACGACCGAAGTCCGGCAGACCTCCCCGGAATTCGAGAAGTACAAGCAGGCGATCGCCGCGCTGATAGGTTCGATCCAGGATACGCTCGAGCCCGGCTAGTTCTCCGTTCACCAAGCAACAACGTTTTTCGACGCGGGGACTATATTTGACGAACCTGGGCATGGACGGAAACCGCGCTGCCTGCCTGAATTGCGCCGCACCGTCCACAAAACCTCCATTAGGATTCACTCATGTTATGGTGATCCGTAGAGCAACAAATATCGTTAACGGTTCGGGTAAGTGGCGAGGCCCGCATCTGAGGCTGGAACATTTCAGAGAATTCGACGTTGCCCGCCATGGTCAAAAAGCAATCCAACGACAACGGTTCATACTTCGAATTCGACGTCATGCGCGAAGCGTTCAAGCGCTGGGTCGACGAGGATAAGGTTCCTGAAGATCAATGGCGGCCGCGCGCAACGAAGCTGGTCCGTATCGTGACCGGAGACGATTATGTCGACCCCAACATAGTCGAATGGATCATGCATAAAAAACCCCAGCGCTGAAGGCGCTAGGGCTTTTGGGCATGTACGCTGTACCAGCATGACCAAATATCAGGTTGCGCTAATATCGTAAACGAGTGGTAAATCGCTGCGTGGTCCAATGCCGCGAAGGCCTCGGCTGTGCAAGACCGCGTTGATATTGCGGTGGGCGGCGCACTCAAGAACCGATCGAGGATGAGAGCTAGCGGCAGCGCTCGCATCGGCAGTTCGCTATGAGCTGACTGGCCTGGGCCGGCCGCCTATTGCGTCCTGATCCGCATCTCCACCCTACGGTTGACCGGATCGTATGGATTGGCGACGCGCGGATGCGACTTGCCCACGCCGATCGGCTCGAGCCGGGTAGATTGAACGCCGTTCGCCGCCAGGAAGGCCGCCACCGATTGCGCCCTTCGCTGCGACAGGTCCTGGTTGTAGCGATCCGTACCGGTCGCGTCGGTATGGCCCTCGACGACGAAGCTGAACGTGCTCAGCCGGTTGTCCTTCAGCGCCTTGGCGAACTCGTCCAGTTCCGTGCGCGCGGTCTGGTCGAGCTGGGCCGAATCCAGGGCGAAATTGATCATCATGTCGAGGCCGGCCTTTTGAGGCGGCGCCTCGTTCTTCTCGGCCTTGCTCTTGCATTCTTCCTCGGTGCCGACGCAGATACCGCGTGACGCGCCAAGACTACCCTGGCCGGCGAAGAATTTTACGATGTCTTCCGATTTCTGAAGCGGATCGGCGTAAACGTGCGTTGAAAAAAGCACGGCCGCCAATGCCAAGGCTGAGCTGCCCCACCGCATGACCGTCACTCCTGTTTGAGCGGGTTTCGCTGGTGCGCACCATATCAAACCTTGAAGCGATTGTCTGTGACCAAGCGCACGTTGCCAGTTGCCGCCACCTGCTAAAAGCTAAGGCTTGACCGGCTCTCGGCTAAAGGCTTGAGTGCTTGTCAGCTGGCTCTCGGGGTGTGGCAGCCATGGCCAACGAACTCGGATACAGAACCGCAAGGGATCTGTTTCTTGCCTGTCCCGCGATCGCCCGGGACATGAAATCGCCTGCCGCCAATCAACCCCCGCTGGAATTCTGCCGCGCCCTGCTCGCCGGACGCGTGCCGGAGGAAGCCGTCACGTTCTGCGCGTATCTGCTGCCCGATCGCGCCGCGGTCTGGTGGGGGCATGAATGCCTGAGCCATCTCTCAGAACTCCTTGCTGATAGGGACCTCGAATTGCTGGCGCTCGTCAACGATTGGGTCGGCGAGCCCGGCAATCCCCGCCATCGAGCGGCGCTAGGCGATGCCGTCGAGCCGTCGCCAACGACGCCGGCTGCATGGATCGCGCTGTCGGCGGCATGGCGTGACCCGGCCTTCGATATGCTATCGACCGGATTTCCCGCCGCCCACGCCGTCAACGCCGGGATCCTGGCGGGGCTGGCGCGCGTCTCGACGGCGGACCGCTTTGGCGTGCTTTCCGCCTTCGTCGACATGGGCATCCAGATGGTGGAGATGGAGGCGCAACGACAATCGGTCGACGCGCATTAGAGGTTTTCCGGCTCACTGGCAGCCGCCTTGCGCCCACCTGGCCAAAGCGACCTTGAAGCGGGTGCCAAGCGGATGTTGCAGGCGCAGGACGGAGACGTCGTTGGCGGCGAAATTCTTCGCCTGCTCGCAGAGGCGGGTCTCGTTCCACTCGTGGCAGCCGTCGCAGTGCTTGCCTTGCCAGACCGACTTGTCGAGGCCTTCGACCGGACTGAAAAGCGGCTCCCCCTTGATCAACTGGGCTATGCTCTTGCCGTCGATCGCCGGGTCGCCGAACTTGACCGGGCGATCGAAAAGGATCGGGCCGTCCGTCGCCAGCTTCGGGATCTTTGCGCGCAGCGCATTGAGCGCAAGCTGATCGGCCTGGCCGGGTGCCGCGCCGGTGTTGCGCGTCTCGGAGCCCGCTTCGGCCTGCGGCCCGTTTGCCTCGCCGACGATCAGCGGCGCATTGAGATCGACCCTGTGCAGGACGACCTCGGTGGTCAGCGAGACGTTGATCCAGGGACGCTGCTTGCCGGCTGTGGCCTTGAAGACGTCGCTGGTCACCCTGTTCATCGCTTCGGTGATGGAGACGTTGGATTCGCCGACATGCTGGAGCAGCGCCGTGGTGAAGGGCGAGTGGTCGCCCGACCCGTCATAGGCAAGCTGGTTCGGGCTGGCGGCGAAGGCGACCAGCGTGCCGGCGCCGCCATTCTCGATCGGGATTTCGGCAAGGCCGCTGCTTGCGCCTTTGATGCCGGCAGTCTTTGCCAGCACCTCGGCGAGCGGGTTGTCCCGGCATGCGTCCAGGAAAACCAGCCTTATGCTGGTCTCGCGCGACATCTGGCGCAGGATGAAATCGACCGAGACGGCCTCGAAATCGAGCGAGGTCTCATCCTCGAGCGCGGCATCGACGGGAAGCAGATAATTCTTGCCGGAGACCTGCAGGCCATGGCCGGCATAGAAGAAAAGCGCGATGTCGGCGCCGCGCACCTGCTTGGCAAACTGCCCGACCGTAGCCTGTGTCTGCTGCTTGGTGAGGTCGAAGCCGGAGACCACCTCGAAGCCGAGGTCCTTGAGCCGATCGGCCATGGCCTGCGCATCCCGCGCCGGATTGAGGAGCGGCGCTGCGTGCTGGTACTGCGAGTTGCCGAGCACCAGCGCCACACGCCGCTCGGCGTTCGCGGCCGTCAACGTCAGGAGCAAGGCAAGCGCCACAAGTCCGGCGGCGCGAAACATGCCACCGCAAAAGGCGATCGGGGCGGAACTCACCGCCACCTCAATTGGCGAGCTTGCTTGCGGAGAATTCGATCCGCCGGTTGAGCGCCTTGTTCTTGGGCGTGTCGTTGGCGGCGACAGGCTTGTCCTCGCCATAGCCGGCCGAGCTGATCTGGTTGCGCGGGACGCCATCGGCAAGCAGCGCGTCGGCGACCGCCTGGGCGCGCCGTTCGGAGAGCGCCTTGTTCGCCTCGGGCGATCCGTCGGAATCGGTGTAGCCGGACACCCCGACCTTGAGGGCCGGGCATTTGCCGACGACACCTTCCACCTCAGCCAGCAGCGGGCGGCTCTTCGCGTCGAGCCTTGCGCTCGCCTGACGGAAATAGATGGCGCCGGTGCGCGAGAGCACGGCAAACCGGTTCAGGCACTCCTCGTCGCTGAAATTGACTTTCGCGGCATCGGTGGCGACGGGGCCGACCTCGGCGGCGCCGGCCGCGACGGTCTGCACGGCGGCCGGCTTGCCGCCGTCGGCGGTGAAGACGAAATCGAACGACACCGAAGCGGTCGGCACGATGTTGGTCACGTTGGCGGCCTGCTGCAATTTGTCGATGTTGGGCAAGAGCCCGAAATCCTCGACATGGACGGCGACGGGCGCCTCCGAAGCGACGGAAACCTGGGTATCGCCGATCATGGTGACGACGACGCTCGCCTCGAGATCCTTGTCGACGCCATGCAGGCTGAGGCGGAACGGCAAGGTCGTCTTCACCCGGCGCTTGGTCGGCAGGTCGGCGAACGCCGCCGGATCCACTTTCGCCGTCACCTCGGCCGTCGGATAGGTGAAGGTCTCGAAAAACAGGAAGCGCATGCGGACATTGCGCAGGTCGACGCCCGTGTCGACGGAATTGAGGTCGAAGCTGATCTTCGCATCGCCGGCGGAACTCAGCGTGCCGGTGATGTTCCTGATCTTGTTGGTCTCGACGATCGTGTTCTTCTTGACCGACTGGTAGGTGAGCACCGAGGCGGACGGATCGAGCGTCCAGTTGGGCGCGGCGCTCGCAGCCTGCGATCCGAAGACCAGCAGCGCGGCAACGATCAAGCCAAAAGCCGCGGCCTTGGCTCGCATTTTTCGCCAGAATGCGACGACTTCGAACATGGAACGCCCCGCCAGGACAACCCGATCTCGATACCGGCACGTAGCGGGAGCATAGAGCACTTGCCCTTGCTTGGCGAGCGGTTACGGCGGGCAGCGAAAACCGCCATCGAAATCTCATCACCAGCCACCGCCGCCGCCGCCACCACCATAGATAGGTGCGATGACCGGCACAGTTTCGTTCTTTGCCGGTTTGACAATCTTCTTGGCGGTCACTTTCTTCTGCTTGACTACCTTCGGGGTCGTCGTCACGCGAACGTGCTTGGTACGATGTTTCGTTGTCGGCGCCGGCTCGACGCTGGGCGCCATGGTCGTGCACCCTGCAACCGCAAAGGATAGGAATGTTGCGATGACCGCCTGCTTCAATGCCCTGCCCACCATTGCCTCCCTTGTTGATCAGAACAGGTCCCGACGCGGATTGGCTTGCTCCCAGACGGCTCTAGCCGTCTTGATCAGTTGGTCGTCGACCGAGCCGCCGGCAGGGATTTTCGATTTGAGTTCCGAGCGCAGTTGCTTGAGGGCCGCAGCTTTTGGCTTTGCGCCAAACTGCGCCAGCGTCGACCGAGCGCTCGGCAGTTCGTCGCGAAGATCGAGTCCTACCGCGAACGCCAGATAGCGGACGGCGACCGCCTGATCGGATTTTTCGCCTTTCTGCATTTCGATAGCGGCGCGATCATATGCCGCCGAGTAGTCCCCACGGTCCGTCGCCAGTTCGAACAGCCTCTGCGCCTCGGCAGGATTCCGGTCCACACCATCACCGTCCCGGTACATACGCGCGAGGCTACCGGGTGCGTAAGGTTGGCCAAGATCCATCGCCATATTGAAAAGCGCCTGGGCCTGTTTGGTATCCTTCTCGACGCCGCGTCCGCTAAGATAATTGCGGCCGAGAATGTTCATCGAATACATGTCCTGGCGCTCGACGCCCGCCTTGAGGAAGGCTACGGCGCGAGCCGGGTCGGCGGGCACGCCATTGCGGCCTTCGGTGAAGATCGCGGCGAGATCGTTCATGGCATAGGTGTGGCCCATGGCTGCTGCCTTCAGCAGCAAGTCCAAGCCCTTGCCGGTATCGCGCTCAACGCCGAGACCGTTGAAAAGAGCACGGCCCCAGGCCGTCATGCCATAGGGATCACCCTTGTCGGACGCCTTGGCATAGAAGCCATTGGCTTTCTTGGGATCCACGGCCGTCCCTATGCCGGACGAGGCGATATAGCCAAGCTCGAACACCGCGCGGACATGTCCCTTGTCGGCGGCCTCCTCGATCGCCTTCTTGGCTTCCTCAACCTTGCCAACGGCGAGCAGCGCGCGCCCGAGCTCGTAGTGGAAGCGCGCGACATCGGGATAGGTCTTCACCGCCGCCTGGCATGCCTCCACCGCTCCGACGCCGATCTCGTTCGGCAACAGCCCGGGAACGACGCCCTGCAGGTCCAAAGGCTCGCCTGCCCGCGTGTCGCAAGGATCGACGCTCGGCGACAGCTTCATCGTCGCCGGCTTTGACGGTGTGTTGTCGGCTATGATGTCGAAGCCGACGATCAACGGTTTTGCGGCGCCTATCTGCGGTTCGTAGCGCAGTTTATCGACTTCATCGGCCATCAGGCTCGATTGCGGCGACAAGGTGCGATCCGGCAGGGACAGCGTTCCGGTTGCCGGATAGCTCGCGAGCTTCAGGCTGACGCCGGGATCCTTGGTCGGGACATCCAGTTTCAGCGGCACAGGGCCGACGCCGACGGGTATCTTGACGTCGCGGTTGTCGATCGCTTCGGCGGCGCCCGCGATGTGGATGCCCCGCTCCACCACCTCCTGCTTCTGCTCGGACTCCAGCGAGGCCACAAGCTGCTTGCCCGCGGCGCCCTCGCCGTTCTTGACCCGGAACACCAGGATGCCCTGCGATCCGCCGCCCCATTCGTCATGCGTCGCATAGGCCAGCATATCGACCTGATCCTCGGCGTCGGCGCCCTTCGGCACATCCATCTGAAGCCGCGGCAGATCCTTGCCCTCTATCGGCTCGCCCGTCGCGACCGGCTTGCCGTCCAGGATCAAGAGCCCCAGCGCCGGCGACCTTTCGATGCTGATGCTGACCGCGCCGCCGTCGACATCGACGGGCACCGGCAGGTCGAGCGCGACCGGTCCGACCCCCGACGGCACGGTCTTTTCCAGCACCGGCGGCAAAGCCGGCCGGTTGGCGCGGCGCATCAGCACCACCTCGTCGATCAGCGAGGAGTTCTCCCACGGAACCTGCGCGCCCTTGGTGGCCTCGACCACGTCGCGGCGGACGGCAGCCATCACCGAGCGTATCTCCTGGTTCGGCGCCAGAGCGCGACGGGAGAAGGCGGATGAAAACGGACTGAGGTCGCCGGAGCCGTCATAGGCGACCGCGCCGGGCTCGGTGGCGAAGGCAATCAGCGTGTTCAGCGAACTTTTCACCTGCGCAAGGCCGGTGCCTCCGGCCGCGATCAACTGGTCGCGCAGCCAGTAATCCTTGCGCGGGAAGGGGTTGTTGCGGCAGGCATCGAGGATGATCACCTGGATCTTCGATTTGGCGCGCAATTGCTGCAGGACATCGTCGAGCTTGACTGCCTGGACCTCGATGTCGGCCGCATCCTTGAGCGACGCATCGACCGGGATCAGGAAATTCTCGCCGCCAATCTGAAAGCCGTGTCCCGAATAGTAGACGACCGCCAGATCGGCGCCGTCCGCCGCCGCGAGATAATTGCGGAACTCCTTCTCGAATTGGAGCTTGGTCAGATCCTTGGCGACGAACACATCGAAGCCGGCCAGCCGGAACGTGTTCGACACGTCTTCCGCATCCTTGTCGGGATTCTTGAGGGCCGGGATTTCGCGGTATTCGGAATTGCCGATGACAAGCGCAATCCTTCGATCGGCATGCGCCGGCACCGCCGTGAAGCCCACGAGGATCAAGGCTGCAATCAGCGCGCAGCGTCGCAGCATGGCAAAATCCTTAACCGCTATGACCTGTCGGCCACAAGAACGCAGCTTGCGGCATCGCGGTCTGTTAAAGACTTCACAATCTGCCAAAACGGCAAGGAATGCGCCTGCGAGGCAGATCGCGCATCCAATAAACTGCTAAAATAGCTCAGAGGCCCGGGCGCCGCAATGACCTGGGCAGATGCGATCCCCGCAAGGACGCCCGGTCTCAGCCGGGCATCCTCGGGCTCAACGCCTGTGCGGCGTTTACTTCTCGGCGTAAGTCGGCTTGCCGTCCGCGCCCTTCTTCCATTCGTAGATGACATAGTCGGGGCGCGTGATATCGCCCTTCTCGTCATAGCCGATGTCGCCGATCGCCGTCTTCCACGGGCCGCCTGCCTTGATGGCCGCGGCGACCTTTTGCGCGTCGTCGGCCGAGCCGGTCTTGTCGATCGCGGCGGCGACGATCTGGACCGCCGCGTAGGAGTAGAGCGTGTAGGCTTCCGGCTCGAAACCCGAGGCACGGAACTTTTCGACGATGTCCTTGGCCGCGGGGTTTTTCCGCGGGTCCGGCGAGAAGGTGTTCAAGGTGCCGATAACCGAATCGCCTGCGATCGAGGCAAGCTCGTTCGAGACCATTCCGTCGCCCGAGAACAGCGTCGCCTTCAGACCCTGGTCCGCCGACTGGCGCATGATCAGGCCCGCCTCGGTGTGGAGACCGCCGAAATAGATCAGCGTGACGCCGGCCGCCTTCATCTTGGCGATGAGCGCGGAGAAATCCTTGTCGCCGACATTGATGCCTTCATACATCACCTCGGTGAGGCCGTCGGCGTTCAGATCCTTCTTGGCGACATCGACGAGGCCCTGGCCGTAAGGCGTCTTGTCGTGGACGATGGCGATCTTGGCGTCCTTGAAATTCGCGGCGATATAGTCGCCCGCGACCTTGCCCTGCTGGTCGTCGCGGCCGCAGGTGCGGAAGGCGTTCCAAAGGCCGCGCTCGGTATATTGCGGATTGGTCGATGCCGGCGATACCTCGAGCACGCCGTTCTCGGCATAGACTTCCGAGGCGGGGATCGACACGCCCGAGTTGAAGTGGCCGACCACATATTTCACGCCGTCCGCGACGAATTTGTTGGCGACCGAAATGCCCTGCTTCGGATCGGAGACATCGTCGCCGATCTCGATCTTGATTTTCTGGCCGAGCACGCCGCCGGCCGCGTTGATGTCGGCGGCCGCCTGTTCGGCGCCTTTCTGGAACTGCGCGCCGAAAGCCGCGTTCGGACCGGTGATCGGCCCGGCGACGCCGATGACGATGTCCGCCCAGGCGTTGCCCGCGAAGGCGACAAGCGCGGCCGCTGCCACCGCCGACAAAAGATATTTTTTCATATGAGGCTCCCATTTTCGTGGTGGGCACTGGTTGCGGCTTCGATGCGATGCCCACGTCCGACGCATCGAGCTGACTTGAATTGGGCGGGCCGGTTTTTGCCGTCGGGCAAGGTCAGGCCCAGGCGAGCGGGTCAGGACATGAGGCCGGAGCAGGCCCCCTCACCAGAGATGTCTTGCCTTCAATCCGCACCAAAATGCCCCGTCTTCAGGGCATATTGGCTGCAAGCGAAGTGGCATACGATGACCGTAAGACCCAGATTTTGTGATCGATTTTGCAATGTTTCGGGAATGCGTCGCTCGCCTGCTAATTCGCGGATGCATTGTCGCGCGGATCGGCGTCGGACGAGGCCTCGCGGCGGAACAAGGCCGGGCTCTTGCCGGTCCATTTGTGGAACGCGCGGTGGAACGCGCTCGGCTCGGAAAAGCCGATGTCGGCGGCGAGATCGGCGACGCTGCGGCTGCCATTGAGCAGGGCCTCCATCGCCAGGGCCCTGCGCATCTCGTCCTTGATCGAGCGATAGTTCTGGCCCTCGGACTGAAGCCTGCGACGCAAGGTCGGCGCCTGCATGCGCATGCCGGCGGCAAGCCGCTCGAAGCTCGGCCACGCCGCCGGCGCGGTGGCGTGCAGGCGTCCGCGTATGGCCGCCGAGAGCCCCTCGTCATGGCGGTAGCGCACCAGAATGTTGGCCGGCGCCCTGCGCAGGAATTCGCGCAGCGCGCAGGCGTCGCGGATGACCGGCAGCTTCAGGAATTCGGCGTCGAAGACGAGGCGGCTTTCGGGCTGGTCGAAGCGCACCGGCGCGCCGAAGAACAGCCGGTAGTCGCTCCCCGTCGGCGGGATGCTGCATTTGAAATCCACCCAGCGGATCGGGAGACGCCGACCCACCAACCAGCAGTTCACGCCGTGGACGATGATCCAGAAGGTACGATAGGCGAAGGCCGAGCGCAGCGGCCCGCAATCGCTCAGCCTGATTTCGGCGAGCCCGGTGCCGACGGTCAGCTCGCCATGCGGATCGTCGAGCACGGCGCGCAGGAAGCGCAGGCCCCTGCGCAAGGCATGCTCGAGCGTCTCGGTGGTGAGCAGCGCCTGGCAAAGCAGCGCGAAACTGCCGGCCCGCATCGGCCGGGCGCCTTCGCCGAAGAACTCGTCATCCATCTCCTGCGCGACGGCATGCCAGAGCGCGCCATATTGTTCGGCCGAGATCGGCTCGGAAATCACTGGCGGCAGCCCGACGCGAGCCAGCAGAGGCTCCACCTCGACATTGTGGCGGCGAAGGCATTCGAGCGTGTCGTCCAGGAAACAGGGGGCGATCATCCGGCGCTGCATTGCGTAGGGCTCCGTCCTCCTTCTGCCTGCGTTCGACCTGGCTAGCGCTCGCCCCGATCAAATGTGGCGGCGCCGACACCCTGCTGGCGCAGCGCGGTCCTGGCGATCTTTTCCGTCGGCGTTCGCGGAAGCGGCGTGTCGGTGATCTCGATGTAACGCGGCACCATGTGGCGCGGCGCCATTGCCCTGAAATGCGCCAGCAGGTCGGCCGCCTCCAGCGTGGAGCCAGGCCGCCGCTGGGCCACGACCATGATGTCTTCCTCGGTGAACTCCGACGGGATGCCGAATGCGGCGCTTTCGACAATGTCGGGGTGCTTTTCGGCGACGGTCTCGACCTCGTAGGCGGAGATGTTCTCGCCGCGCCGCCGGATCGCCTCGTTCAGCCGGTGCTTGAAATAGAGCCAGCCATCCTCGTCCAGGCAGCCGGCGTCGCCGGAGTGATACCAGAGGTTCCGGAGCGTCTGGACCGTCTTGGCGTCCGCCCGGTAATAGCCGGAAAACATGCTCCAGTTCTTGCGCGGGCGCGATACGATCTCGCCGACGGACCCATGCGGCAGGGGCCGGTCCCGCTCATCGACGATCGCCACCTCCCAATCGGGGTGCGGGCGGCCGCAGGAACCCGCTTTCGTATTCCCCACCGTGTCGAGGGTGACGAAACCTGTCTCCGTCTGCCCATAGCCGGTGACGAGCCGCATGCCGAAGCGCCGCTCGAACGCTTCCTTGTCCGGCACCATGGGAATGCACTGGCATATGCGCACCGGGTTGGCGCCGTCGCCATCGGACGGCGGCTGGCGCGACAGGATGACCGCCATGGCGCCGAGCAGGTTCGTCGCCGAGGCGCCGCTTTCGCGCACCTGGTCCCAGAACCGCGACGCGCTGAAACCGTCGACCAATGTCGTGGGGGTGCCGTAGATCAGCGGCAGGTAGACGCCGAACATCTGCGCGTCGGTGTGGAACAGCGGCAATGCCGAGAAATAGCTGTCGCCGGCCGTGTAGCCGAGATTGAGAGCCATGGCCGCGGCCCAGGAATAGCAGTGATGATGGGACATCAATGCGCCCTTGGCCGGACCGGTGGTGCCCGAGGTGTAGAGGATCGCCATCGGGTCGGAATAGCGGATGTCGGCGAGGTCGAAATCCGGCTGCCCGGCCATGCATTCCTCGAAGCCGACGATGCGGCCGATCCGGATGCCGGCCGCCCGGGCTTCGCTCGGATCGACGCCGACCAGGATGAGGGTGCGCAGGTCCGGCAGGCGGTCCTGGATCCTGGCGAGCTCGTCCAGCGCGTTGGCGTCGGCGACCAGGACTTCGGCGCCGCAATTGTTCAGGTTGTGGCAAAGCAAGTCGCCCTTCAGGCCTGGATTGCTGGGCACCTCGATGGCGCCCAAGCTCGATACCGCGAACCACGCCGCGACCAGTTCGAAACAATTGGGCAACAGCATCGCCACGCGATCGGACTTGCCGATGCCGAGGCCGCGCAGGCCGCGCGCCAGCCGCCCTGAAACGATCTGCATCTCCTCGAAGCCGGCGGAGCGTCCGCAAATGTCGATGAACGGGCTGTCGCCCAGGCGCTCGGCCTGCTTGAGCAGGATTTTGGGCAGCACCCGGTTCTCCAAATCGTCGTCGTGCTGGCCGGGGATGTGGAAGGACGGGGCGAGTTCAAGCATGGTCATGGATCAAAAATTCTTTGCCCGTGCCTGCGCATCCGGGGAGAGGAAACCGCTCACCGTGGCCCTGGTCTCGAGCGCCATTGCGTCGGCAAGGGAAGAGTGGAAGCCGTTGTTGATGGCTTGCTTGATGTCCGCCACCGCGCCTTCCGGACGGTCCGCTATCGCCAAAGCGAGTTTCCTCGCCTCGTCCAGCAATTGCGCCTCGGGACAGAGTTTCCAGGCGATGCCGACCTCGAGCGCTTTCCTGGCATCGTGCTTCTCGCCCAGGATCATCAGTTCCTTGGCGACCTGCGGCCCGGTCTGCTTGGTCAACAGCGCGGTGACGCCACCGGTGACGAACAGCCCGTAGCTGACTTCGGGGAAGAACCAGCGCGCATTGTCGGCGAACAGCGTGAAGTCGCAATTCACCGCCCATTCGAGCGCGCCGCCGACGCACCAGCCATGCACCGCGGCGATCACGATCTTGCGCGACTGCATGATCTGCAAAGTGACGTTCTGGATGGCGTCTACCCAGCCCTGTGTCGTGGCCTCGGAGGTGGTCTGCGAGTCGAGATCCTTGAGATCGTCGCCGGAGCAGAAGGCGCGCCCTTCGCCATGCAGGATGACGGCACGGATCGACGGGTCCGCTTCGGCTCGCGCCAGCGCATCGGACAGGCCGTCGACGAGCTGCCTGTTCATGGCGTTCAGCCGCTCGGGACGGTTGAGCTTGACCCAGGCGATTGCGCCGTCGTGCGTGGAAATGACTGCGCCCATCTTGGCATCCCCCATCTTGGCGTCCTTCTCAAACGATCATCGGTTCGGCGTAAGCGCCCCAGACCTCGCGCAGCGCGGCGCAGATCTCGCCAAGCGTCGCCTTCGCCTTCACGGCCTCGATGGTCTTCGGCAAAAGATTGATGTCGTCGGACTTCGCCTGCTCGGCGAGTTCCTTCAGCAGTTGCTGGACATGGGCGTTGTCACGGTCCGCCCGCACCGCTTGGAGGCGGTCGATCTGCAACTGCGTGCACTCTTCGTCATAAGGATGGATGTGCACTTCGGCCGATCGGCTGGTCTCGTCGACGTGCCGGTTGACGCCGACCGAGATCTTTTCGCCGGCATCGATCTTCTGGAACGTGGCGTAAGCCGAGTCCGCGAGCTTCTGCTGGAACCAGCCTTCCTCGACCAGTTTCACGGCGCCGCCGCGCTCGTCGACTTCGTCCAGCAGCTTCCAGACTTCTGTCTCCATGTCGCGGGTGAGACGCTCGATGAAATAGGAGCCGCCAAGCGGATCGATCACGGAGGTCACGT
Organism: Mesorhizobium sp. B2-4-6; assembly: GCF_006442775.1. NCBI lineage: Bacteria > Pseudomonadati > Pseudomonadota > Alphaproteobacteria > Hyphomicrobiales > Phyllobacteriaceae > Mesorhizobium > Mesorhizobium sp. B2-4-6. The sequence continues at coordinate 246,288 of NZ_VFVI01000007.1, read as the reverse complement.
TGATCTCGTCGCGGATGATCTGCTGGGTGCGGATGGCCAGCTTCATGGCCTCTTCGGTCGGAATGGCGAAGGCTTCGTCGAGCCCGTTGGTGTGCATGCTCTGGCAGCCGCCCAGCACGGCGCCGAGCGCCTGGATGGCCGTGCGCATGAGATTGTTGTGGTGCTCGACCTTGGTCAGGCTCATCGCCGCGGTCTGCACATGCACGCGCAGCCGCATGGACTCCGGCTTCCTGGCCTTGAAGCGCTGCGCCATGATCTTGGCGTAGACCCGCCTTGCCGCCCTGAACTTGCAGATCTGCTCGAAGAAATCCTGGTGGCTGATGAAGAAGAAGGACAGCCGGGGCGCGAAATCGTCGATGTCCATGCCGGCGCCGGTGACCTCCTCGCAATAGGCGATGGTGAAGGCCATGATGAAGGCGATCTCCTGCAGCGCGTTGCCGCCGACATCCGAGAGGTGATAGCCGCTGAGGCTGATCGGATTGATCTTCGGCGTCGCCTTGGCGCTGTACATGATGAGGTCGCGCAGCAGACGCACGGCCGGGCGGACCGGATAGATCCACTCCTTCTGCGCCACATACTCTTTCAGCGGATCCGCCTGCAGCGTGCCTGCCAGCTTGTGAAGGTCATAGCCGCGCCGTTCCGCGACGGCGACATACATGGCGTAGACCACCCAGGCCGACGGATTGATGGTGAGCGAGACCGAGATCTTTTCGAGATCTATTCCGTCGAACAGCCGATCGACATCATCGACGGTGTCGATGGCGACGCCGACGCGCCCGACTTCGCCGAAGGATCTCGGATCGTCCGAGTCCAGGCCGAGCAGCGTCGGCAGATCGAAATCGGTGGAGAGCCCGGTCTGTCCGGTCTGGATCATATATTTGTAGCGCTGGTTGGTGGCCTCGGGATTGCCGAAGCCGGCGACCTGCCGGATGGTCCAAGGCCGGCCGCGATACATCGTCGGATAGGCTCCGCGGGTGAAGGGATAGGCGCCGGGAAAACCCAACTCGTCGGCGGGAATGTCGGCGATGTCGGCGGCCGTGTAGACGCGCTTCAGCGGAATGCCGCATTCAGTCTCGTAAGCCTGCTTTTCTTCCGGCCTGCTGCCGAGCGCGGCGGCGAGTTCCTTTTCCTCCCACGCGGCCTGCTTTTCGCGGATGTCCTCGATCGCGGTTTGCGAGAACAGGTTCATGTCGCTTGCGCCTCGTTCGTCCAGCCGAGCAGAAGGCGGGCCGCGCCGGCGGGGTCCATGTCCCTGCTCACGACGGCCTGGATGTGCTCTCCGACCTCGCCGGCCCGCTCATCGAACTTGCGCTGGAAAAGATATTTGGCCGCGCCGAGGATCCGCGTCCGGCAAATGCCCCGCTGCCGCTCGGCCAGCTCGCCGCTGTCGTGCAGATGCGACCAGTGCCTGGAGATGGCGTCCTTCAGCTCGCCGATCCGCTCGCCCGAGACCGCGCTGACCGGCAGGACCGGCGGCGTCCATTTCGACCCCGTCCGTTCGGTACCGAGGGTCATCATGCTGCGCAGGGCCGAAACGGTCGCCGCCGCTTCCGGCTTGTCGGCCTTGCTGACGACATGGATATCCGCGATTTCGAGAATGCCGGCCTTGATCGCCTGTATGTCGTCGCCGAGGCCAGGCGCCGAAAGAACGACGATGCTGTGCGCCGCCGTCACGACTTCCACCTCGTCCTGGCCGACGCCGACGGTCTCGATGATGATGGGCGAGTAGCCGGCGGCATCGAGAACATCGACCGCCTGCAGCGTCGATCGGGCAAGGCCGCCCAGATGGCCGCGCGTCGCCATGCTGCGGACGAAAGCCTGCGAGGACGAGGCCGCCTCGCTCATGCGCACCCTGTCACCGAGGATCGCGCCGCCGGAGAACGGGCTGCTCGGATCGACGGCGACGACGCCGACCTTGTGCCCCTCCGACGCGAATGACCGGATGAGAGAAGACACAAGCGTGGACTTGCCGGCTCCCGGAACGCCGGTGATACCGACGACATGCGCCTTGCCGGTATGCCCGTAGATCTCCGCCAGCGCGGGCGCTGCTTCCGGATAGCCGGCCTCGGCGCGGGTGATCATGCGGGCGATGGCCGCGACGTTGCCCGCGAGGATTTCGGGCACGAGCTCGATCGAGGGCCTGTATGGCGCGCGCCTCACCGGTCTCGAGGGCGTGAAGACGGTCATACCCGGCCACGAGCGGCGATCAGGTCCCTGATCGTCGTCACGATCAGTTCGGCCCGCGCCTCCTGCGGCACGATCGCGTCGACGCCGCTGTCCCACAAAGCGGCATAATCCTGCTCTGGAATAACCCCGCCGGCGACGACGAAGATGTGGTCGGCCTTCTGCTCGCGCAGGCAGCGCCCCAATTCCCGGAACAACGGAACATGAGAGCCGGAAAGGAGGCTGACGCCGATGACGTCGACATCCTCCTGGACCGCCGCCGCCACGACCTCGTCCGGAGACTTGTAGAGGCCGGTGTAGACGACCTCCATGCCGGCATCGCGCAGGATCCGCGCGACCACCTTGGCGCCCCGATCGTGCCCGTCCAGCCCGAGCTTGGCAACAAGCACGCGGATGGTGCCGGTCGCCGCATCCTCGTCGGACGCGTCGCCCGCGGCCTGTTCGGTCATGTTCGCTTCGTTCATCGGCCCCGGTCCGTCACTCCGCGGCCATGCGGCCGCCGCTCGCGGACAGCACCGCTTCGATGGCGTCGCGGATCGTGCGCAATCCGAGGTCGAGCTCTTCCTCGGAAATCGTCAGCGGCGGAGCGATGCGGAATACGCCGCCCATGCCCGGGAGCTTGACGATGTTCATGCTCAATCCGCGCTTGAATGCTTCCGCGGCAATTTTCGCGCCGAGCTCGTGATCGGGCTCGCGGCTCTCTCCGTTCTTGACGATCTCGACCCCCAGCATCAGGCCGCGGCCGCGCACGTCGCCGACGCACTCGAAGCGCTGCTTCAGGTCGGACAGGCCGTCGAAAAGCCTTCTTCCGAGATGGCGCGCGCGCTCGACAAGGCGCTCCTCTTCCACGACATCGAGCACGGTCACGCCAACGGCGGCCGGCAGCGGATCGGACACATGGGTGGTGTAGAACAGGAAGCCCCGCTCATGCGCCGTTTCCTCGATCTCGGCCGTCGTCATGACCGCAGCCAGCGGAAGGCCGGCGCCGATGGTCTTCGACAGAGTGAGGATGTCCGGCGTGACGCCGTCGCGCTGGAAGGCGAACATGTCGCCGGTGCGGCCGACGCCGGTTTGCGCTTCATCGAGGATGAGCAACATGCCGCGTTCGCGGCATTTCTGCTTCAGCGCCGCGAGATAGCCCTGCGGCAGCTCCAGCATGCCGCCGCTCGACAGGATCGGCTCGGCGATGAAAGCCGCGAGGCTGCCGGTCGACTGGCTATCGACCAGGGCGAAGGCGTCATCGAGCTCGGCCGCCCAGTCGAGCGAGCCGTCGGCTTTCTTGAAGCGCGGGCGAAAGCTGTTCGGCGGGGGAATCGCGATCGAGCCGACCGCCGCGGGACCATAGCCCTTGCGCCCGGCGCTGTAGGTGGCGGAAGCCGCAACGCCGGTCATGCCGTGCCAGCTTTTGGAGAACGCGACGATCTCGTGCTTGCCGGTCACCAGCTTCGCCATGCGGATGGCCGCCTCGTTCGACTCCGCCCCCGTCGAAAGCAGGAGCGCCCTGTCGAGGCCGGGCGCCAGCGCGGCGAGGCGCCCGGCAAGCTCGACAACAGGGCGGGACAGCATGCCGCTGAAGAGATGCGCGACCGTTTCGACCTGGCGGCGCACCGTCGCGACGATCCTTGGATGCGCATGCCCGAGCAGCGCGCTCATCTGGCCGGAGGTGAAGTCGAGTATGGGCCGGGCATCGGCGTCGTAGACGAACGAGCCTTCGGCCCGCTCGATGATGGCCGGCTCGAAGGCGCCGCCATATCGGATGAGGTGCTTTCGCGCCGATGACCAGAAGGCATTATCCAGATTTCTTGACATCTCGCAGCCTCGCCAAAACGCAGGCCCGAAGATTAGCGTCTGGCGCTACAGCAGTAAAATTGATAGATATCGGACTCCGATATCAATGGAATTGATATGCCCGCACCCCTCGATCTCAGATTGCTGGCGACCTTCGTCCGCGCGGCGCATTCGGGAACGCTCAGCGCCACCGCCCTGCAGGTCGGGCGGACGCAATCGGCGGTGACGATGCAGATACAGCGGCTCGAGGATGCGCTCGGCGGCCAGAGCCTGTTCCATCGGAGCGGCAGCGGCGTCCGCCTCACCGGCAGCGGCGAGCGCTTCCTTGCCTATGCCGAGCGCATCCTCAAAATCCACGATGAGGCGGTTTCGGCTTTCTCCGGCAAGGGCCTGCAAGGGTCGATCATCTTCGGCAGCCCGGAAGACTATTTGAGCGCCTTCTTTCCCACGCTCTTGAGAAGCTTCGGGAGCCTTTATCCGGACATCGAGATCAAGGTGGTGTCGGCGCCGACCGTCGAGCTGCACAATCTGCTGCATGCGCGCCAGGTCGACCTGGCGCTCGTCTCCATTCCGGACGCGAGCGCCTCCAGGGAGGTCGTGCGCACGGAAGCGATGGTCTGGGTCGGCAGCAAGCCGACATTGGAGCTGCACGAGTTCGGCGAGACCGTGCCGCTAGCTCTGCCGGCATCGAACGCCATGGACCACAAGGCGGCCTGCGATGCCATGTCGCGCGCCGGACTGCGCTACAAGATATCCTATGCCAGCAACAGCCTCACCGGCCTGATCGCGGTGGCGCGGTCCGGCCTTGCGATAAGTGTGATGACGCAGAGGGCCGTCCCGTCGGATCTCTTCATCCTCAATGCGCCGCTTCCGAGATTATCCCGGCTCGGCGTTCTGGTCGCCTTCGCCGAGACCACGAGATCGCCGGCCGTCGAGGCGTTTGCCAGTCACATCCGGAGCGTCCTGCCGTCGCTTTAAAAAAATCGACCCGCCGGAGGTCCGGCCATCGATTAGGCTCTCCACAGAGGCAACCAATCCCCGCTAGATAGCGGTCGCATCGGACGAGTTATCGGGAGCAAAAATGATCTTACTGACGAGAGCTGTGGTTCAGCCCTGGAATTGCGACATGATGGGCCACATGACGACGCGGTTCTACGTCGCCTTTTTCGACGACGCCATCAACATCCTGCTCGGCCAGGCGACCGGATGGGCGCCGACGACGCCCGAATGGGCCGACAGGGGATGGGCGGACGTCCGGCACGAGATCGACTTCGTCGGAGAGGTGGCGTCCGGGGTCATCGTGGAAATCTTCGGCACGATCCGCACCGTCGGCCGCACCTCCATCCAGACGGATTACGAGATGCGCAGGCTGCATGGCGGCGAGCTCGCGGCGAAGCTCGCCGCCAAGACGGTCTTCTTCAATCTTGCGGAGCGGAAATCCACCCCGCTGACGGAACCTATGCTTGAACGCCTGAAATCCTGGATGGCTTGAGCGGCAATATCCTCGCTGTACCAGGCGCTGCCCGCAGTGTCACGAACATAGGCGGTGTTGTGCAGCTCCAGCGGCGGCCGCCGCCGAAAGCGCCAGGCCCGCCCCGCCATACTCCTCTGGGATCAGCGTCGCGAGATAGCCCGCTTCCGTCAGTGCGTTGACGAAATCCAGCGGTAGGCGCGGTCGACGTCGAGCTTGCGCCAGTATTCGCCGAAAACCGCTCGCAGACGCGGCCTCGCGGATCTCCTCATTATCGACATCCTTGAACATCAGGCGCTCCGCGCGGCACGCGCCTGGGGACGCGCGTCTGCAGCGATTTCAAACAAACCCAGCGAGCGCACCGGACGGTTGTCGGGCAGTGCAAGGATAGCGCCAATCAGTTCGTCGGCGCGGGCTTGCGAACTACCGCCAGCGACGAGCTGCGCGCGCGCTTTCTCGGAGAGCTCGGCCGCCGTCACCGGATTGCCGGGATCTCCCTTGGCGTCGTGTCGCGCGGCGGAAAGACGCCGGCCGGAAGCCGTCTCCACCACGATTTCGGCGCCCCACGATTCGGGGTACGCAGCCTCGATCTTCGGCGCCAGTTCGACGTCGACTTTCTTGCGTTCGCCGGCCATCCGCTGCCGGGCATTGGCATCGAAACTTGCCTGGTCGACACGACCGTCCGCCAGGGCGATCGCCACGGTGTGCTGCAGCGAGAATTTGGCGCTGTAGGGATCGTCGGGGGTGGGCCGGTCGCACACGTCAAGCGCGGCCCGGTAAGCTCCGACCTTCACCTTGGCGATGGCTTCGCCGGCTATCTCGCCGTGCAAGGCGATGGCGCCGTCGATCGCCGGATGGGTATGACGGCAGCAGGGCCAAGGCTTGATCGAGGTGTTGATCAGCTGCCAGGCCCGATCGGGCCCGGCCGTCACAGCCCCCGGAATTGGGTCTGGACACAGGCCCGCGTAGAACCCTTTTTCGCCCTCCAGGATGTTTTGCGCGCCCGTGAATCCTTCCCTGGCCAGGAACGATGCAAGCACGCCCGACTCCGCTGCCCGGGCAGTGTGAAGATGCTTGCTCATGGCGCCTTCGGCGAGGAACTCCCAAAGTCCCGACGACTGGGTTCCGGCGTTGCCGAGCGCCCAAACGGTGCTGTCGTCATCGAGGCCTAGGAGATCGGCCACGGCAAAGGCCGCGCCGAACGGCCCGCAGGTCGAGGTGTTGTGCCAGACCCGGTAATGCTTCTTGCCAACGGACATACCGACGCGGCAGCAGGCTTCGTATCCCGCGAGAACCGCGCGGAGGAAAGCTTCGCCGCCAAGGTCGTGATCGTGGGCCACGGCCCAGGCCGCGGGAATGACGACGCTTCCCGGATGGGTCACCGAATCCCGGTGCAGGTCGTCCATCTCCAGGATGTGGGACAAACCGCCGAGATAGAACGCCTTGCGAGCCGTATCCGCCTGCGCCGGCGGCGCGACCGCCTTGAGCATGCGGGCAGGTTCGGTCGGCAACGCGCCAAGCGCGCAGCCGAGCGTATCCAGGACAAACAGCGATGCCCATTGCAGATCGCTTTCGGTCACCGGCTTTTCGCGGATCAACCGGGTCAGGTCGCGGGTCAGGCTCATAGCATTGCATTCCCTATCCGTTGGGATCCTGCCGTGTCCAGCGGACCGAACTCCCGCCGCAAAGCCACATCATGTTCACCAAGCGAGGGCACCCTGCCCAGTGCGGGGCGCTTGCCATCGACCGTGACCGGCGGCGCAAAAAGCTCGACCGGACCAACCGCGGTCTCGACCGCAATCCTGGTCGCGCTGCGATGCGCCGCCAGATCCGCCATGGTCGATACATGGCCATATCCAATGCGCAACTGGTCCAGCAGCTCGCATAGTGCGGACTTGGTATAGGGCGCCAGGATCGCCTGCACACATGCGTCGAGCGGCTCGCGGTTCTTGATGCGCAGCACGTTGCGTTCGAATCTCGGATCCGTCGCGACCGACGGCTGGCGCAGAACGCTCTCGCAGAAGACGGCCCATTCGCGTTCGTTCTGGACGGCGATCAGGATTTCCCCGTCGCTCACGCGAAACAGCCCGTAAGGAGCGATCGAAGGGTGGGCGAGGCCGAGCCGGCTGGGCTCCTTGCCGCCGTAATGGCGCGCCAGGTACGGCACGTTCATATATTCGGCGAGGGTGTCGAACAAGGAGACCTGCAGGTGAGCCCCTTCCCCGGTCCGAGCGCGCATGATCAGGGCTTCGAGGACGGCGGCATAGGCGGCCTGTCCAGTGGCGATATCGGATATCGATATGCCGACGCGCGTCGGGCCCGACGTCGCCGATCCCGTGACGCCCGCCAGACCCGCTTCCGCCTGGATGAGCAGGTCATAGACTTTCCGATCGTGATCGGGCGTTCCCGGCGCATAGCCACCGATGTCGCACACGATCAGCCGGGGGAACCGCCGCCTGAGGTCGGCGCTGCCGATGCCCAGCCTGTCGGTGGCGCCGGGCACCAGGTTCTGGATAAACACATCGGCCGTGGCGAGCATCGCTTCGACCAGCGCCAGATCATCCGGTCGCTTCAGGTCGACGGTGCAGGACTGCTTGCCGCGGTTGGTCCAGATGAAATAGCTCGACAGGCCGTGGACGTAATCGTCATAGCCGCGCGCGAAATCGCCCTCGGGGCGCTCGAGCTTGATGACGCGCGCGCCGGCGTCGGCCAGCCGCGACGTCGCCAAGGGCGCGGCCACGGCCTGCTCCAACGAGACGACAGTTGTTCCCTCCAGCGCGCCTGGCATGGCTCGCTCCTTATCCTGCTTTTCCGATACCATCGCACCGGAAGGGTCCTCTCCGTCAAATAGCGTTTTGTAATGGGAGGTATAGCGAAACTTTTCGGGATCATGCCCTAGCCGGACAGGTCAACAGCGGCGACGTCCGGCATGTCGGCGATGGTCCACTACATGGCGTGCCCCTCGGCTGACCCGTCAGAGCCGCCCCAAGGTCAGGCGCCGCTCCACATCGCATCCGGCACCACCACCAGCTTGCCGACGAAGTCCTTGCCCATGAAGTCGCTCTGGGCGCGTTGGAAATCCGACAGTTTGTAGACGCCGCCGACCAGTGGCTTGATCTTTTTTTCCTCGATGTAGCGTACGATGCGGCGGAAATCGGCCCGCGTGCCCTGGCTCGAGCCGTGGAGCTGCAGCTGCTTCAGATACATGGTGCGCAGATCTAGCTGCACAACCGGCCCGGCGATGGCGCCAGCCGTGGTGTAGCGGCCTTCGGGCCGCAGGATACGCAGCAGGTCGTTGAAAATGGCGCCGCCGACCAGATCAGCGACCACGTCGATCGGCTGGCCGCCAGTCGCTTCGTTGACGGCGGCCGGCAGATCGGCCACGCCGCGCGTGATCACCTTCTCGGCGCCGATGTCGAGCACGGCCTGCTCCTTGCCCTTGCCGGCCACCGCGTAGGGGATGGCGCCGCGTGCCCGAGCCAGTTGCACGATGCCGGAACCGACACCGCCGGAGGCACCGGTGACCAGCACACGCTCGCCGGCTTTCAGCGCGGCGCGTTCCAGCATCTGCTCGCCAGTGAGATAGGCGCAGCAGAAGGTGGCAAGCTCGACATCGCTCAGATCAGTGTCGACGACATGCGCGTTCTCGGCCGGCAGCGCCTGGTATTCGGCATAACCGCCATCGCGGCCGTGGCCCATATAGTCGATGTCGGCCAGCGAATCGTCGTCGCGATTGTAGATCGAGAAGTCGACCATGACACGCTCGCCGATGCGGTCGGCAGGCACGCCGTCGCCGACTGCGACGATGGCGCCGACCGTGTCGGTGCCCTGGATGCGCGGGAAGGTGAGCGTGTTGCCCTGCCGGCGCCAGGTCGACACGGCAGCCGCATCCTCCTCCGTGCCGTAGGCGCCCTGGCGCACCCAGACATCGGTGTTGTTCATGCCGCAGGCGCTGACCTTGACCAGGATCTCGCCGGAGGCCGGCGCGGGCACCTTCACATCGGTGCGGTAGACAAGTTTCTCCGGGCCGCCATGGCCCGTAAGCTGCACGGCAGCCATCGTGGCGGGAACGGTTCTGGTCATGGCATTCATGTCACTTCTCAGATGTCGCTTCTCAGATGTCGCTTCTCAGATACTGGCAAACACGCTGTTCACCGCGTCAGCGGTTTTTTCAACGACGATGTCGGCCTCCTCGCGCGTCAGGCAGAGCGGCGGCGCGAAGCCGAGGATATCGCCCTGCGGCATGGCGCGGCCGATGACGCCGCTTGCCGCCAGCGCCGTGGCGATCTGCGGTCCAACCTTAAGCGCCGGATCGAAGAAGACGCGGTCGTCGCGGTCCTTCACGAACTCGATCGCGGCCAGCATGCCGTCGCCGCGGACCTCGCCGACATTCCGGTGTCCGCCGACGGCCTTGGCGAGTTCGGCGCGGAAGTAACCGCCGGTCTCGCCGGCGTTCTTCACCAGGTCCATCTCATCGATTAGTTCGAGATTGGCGACACCGGCGGCAACGCAGATCGGGTGCGCCGAATAGGTCCAGCCATGGCCGAGAGAGCCGAGCTTGTCGGAACCCTTGACCAGCACCTGCCAGACCTTGTCGGAGACGATGACGCCGGAAAGCGGCGCATAGGCCGAAGTCAGGCCCTTGGCGATGGTGATCAGGTCCGGCTTGATGCCGTAATGGTCGGAGCCGAACATGGTGCCGAGACGACCGAAGCCGGTCACCACCTCATCGGCGACGAGCAGCACGTCATATTTGTTCAGCACGGCCTGTATCTTCTCCCAATAACCGGCCGGCGGCGGCACGATGCCGCCCGTGCCTAGGATCGGCTCGCCGATGAAGGCCGCGACCGTGTCCGGACCTTCGGCGAGGATCATCTCCTCGAGCTTGTCGGCGCAATGTTGCGAGAACTGCTCCTCGCTCATCGAGCGGTCGGCGCTGCGGAAATAATAGGGCGCCTCGGTGTGCAGGATCGGCGCGCGCGGCAGGTCGAAGGCGTTGTGGAACAGCTCCAGCCCGGTCAGCGAACCGGTCATGACGCCCGAGCCATGATAGCCGCGCCAGCGCGAGATGATCTTCTTCTTCTCGGGCCGGCCCAACACATTGTTGTAGTACCAGATCAGCTTGATGTTGGTCTCATTGGCATCTGAGCCTGAGAGTCCGAAATAGACTCGGTTCATGCCCTTCGGCGCGCGGTCGATGATCATCTTGGCCAACGTGATCGAGGCTTCGGTGCCGTGCCCGACATAAGCGTGATAGTAGGCGAGGTTCTTGGCCTGCTCGGCGATAGCATCGGCGATCTTCTGGCGGCCGTAGCCGACATTGACGCAATAGAGGCCGGCGAAGGCATCGATGCTCTTCTTGCCGGTGTTGTCCCAGACGGTGACGCCTTCGCCGCCGGCCATGATGCGGGCCGGCGATTCACCGCGCGCATGCGTGCCCATATGCGTCGAGGGATGGAAGAAGTGGTCGCGGTCCCAGGCGGAGAGTTCGTTGGATTGTTCGAGCATTTTTTGACTCCTGAAATTTCTGGATGGGCTACGCCACGTCCAGGCAAAGGTACTTGAGATCGGTGAAAGCTTCGAGGCCGTGGCGCGAGCCTTCACGGCCGATGCCGGACTGCTTGACACCGCCGAACGGGATCGGCGCGCCGGTGATCTTGACACGATTGATCGCGACCATGCCGTAGTCCAGGGCGCGGCCCATGCGCGCCTGGCGACCACCGTTCTCGGTGACGACATAGGCGACCAGGCCATATTCGGTGGCATTGGCGCGGGCGATGATTTCGGCCTCATCGTCGAACGGAGTCACCGCGGCGACCGGGCCAAAGGTCTCTTCGCGCATGATCAGCGCCTCGTCCGGCACGTCGACGAGCAGCGTCGGCTGGTAGAACAGCGGCCCGGCAGCGTGGCGCTTGCCGCCGGTCAGGCAGCGCGCGCCGTGGTTAAGCGCATCGGCCACCTGCTCCTCCACTTTCTTGACGGCACGTTCGTGCATCAGAGGCCCGATATCGGCATCCGCGGATAGACCGTTGCCTATACGGAGTTGCTCGACGCGGCGGGCAAAAGCGGCGCAGAAGCGATCATAGGTCGGCCGCTGGACATAGATGCGGTTGGCGGCAAGGCAATCCTGGCCCGAGGTGGCGAACTTGGCGTCCAGCGCGATCGCCACAGCCCTGTCGATGTCGGCGTCGTCGAACACGATCAGCGGCGCATGGCCGCCGAGCTCCATCACCAGACGTTTCATAGTCGGCGCGCTCTGCGCGGCGATCAGACGGCCGACCTCGGTCGATCCGGTGAAGCTCATGGCGCGAACGCGGGCGTCGGCGCACATCGCCGCGACGATCGTGCGCGCATCACCGGTGACGACGTTGAAGACGCCTGCCGGCAGCCCGGCGCGCTCACCGAGCTCGGCCAGCGCCAAAGCCGACAGCGGCGTTTCCGAGGACGGATGCGCCACGATGGTGCAGCCGGCGGCAAGCGCTGCGGCGGCCTTACGGGTGAGCATGGCCGACGGAAAATTCCACGGCGTCACGACGCCGACCACGCCGAGCGGTTCGCGGCGCACCGACATCTCGGCATTCGGCAGATGGCTGGTTACACTTTCGGCGTTGAGGCGCTTCGCTTCCTCGGCATACCATTCGACGAAGGAGGCGGCGTAGTCGATCTCGCCGAGCGATTCCTTCAGCGGCTTGCCCTGTTCGAGCGTCATCAGCAGCGCGAGGTCGTCCTTGGCGGCGATGATCAGATCGAACCATTTCCGCAAGATCTTCGAGCGCTCCTGCGGCAGTGCCGAGCGCCAGGCCGGCAGGGCGCGGGATGCGGCGTCGATTGCCTTTGTCGTCTGATCGGCATTGAGCGCGGCCACGAAGGCGACGGTAGCGCCGGTGGCCGGATCGGTAACCTCAAAACTTGCCGCCGCTTCGCTCGCCGTCCAGTGGCCGTCAACATAGGCGAGCGCACGCAGCAGCCGGCGATCGGCAAGCCGGTCCAGCGCTTCATGGTGGTTGGTGCGGGCAAAATGCGCGGACATCGGCGTCTCCATTCGATGCCGAAGCATCGGCCGTGTCGGGCAAAGAATGGGACTGTTTCAGCGGCTGTTGGTAGAGAGATTGTCTCTATTGGCGCGCGGAAGCAGACGAACTCTCTAGCTGGTCGGCCAGCAGGCGGCGCCGAGCCGTGAAAATTGGCCGAGCCTCCTCAAAGTCGTCATCCACGGGCGAAGCAAGGAGCGAAGCGACGCGGCGTAGACCCGAGGATGACGATGGCGCTTTCATTGATCGGGCAGCAGGTCGGCCACAGGCAGCACGGTCTCGTCCTTGACCGTTTTGGTGACGATGTAGGTGAAGTAGCGGTCGATGCCGATCTCACGTTCGAGCAGGCTGTCGACCAGCCGCTGGTAGGCATCGATGTCGCGCGCCATCACCTTCAGGACATAGTCGACCCCGCCGCCCACCGACCAGCAGGCGACGATCTCCGGAACATCGCGCACGACCCGCTCGAAACGATCGAAGTCCGCCTGGCGGTGATTGGCCAGGGTCACCTCCATCAGCACCGTCGCCACCGGCGCGATAGCGCGCATGGCGATCGCGGCGTGGTAGCCGGACACGATGCCGGCCTTCTCGAGCTTGCGCAGCCGCATCCAGCACGGCGTCGGCGAGAGGCCGACCTTCTCGGCCAACGCCAGCTTGGTGATGCGCCCGTCGCGCTGGATCGCGTCGAGAATCCTGAGATCGATCGGGTCGAGTTTCGTTGCCGCCATGCGGGATTCGCCTTTCGTCGCGGACACCATGACGATGCATTATTTCGATTGTCAATTGCACTGATTTCGCTCTCTAATAAGTCATGACATTTTGGCAGCCAGATCCTGCTCTCATCCGCCGCCCGGCCTATCTCTCGCTGGCCGACCAGTTCGCGCGAGCCATCCATGACGGGCGGCTGGCCAACGGCACGCGGCTGCCGACGCACCGCCGGCTGGCGGACGATCTGAAGCTTTCGGTGCAGACCGTCAGCCGCGCCTATGAGGAACTGATCCGGCGCGGGCTGATTTCCGGCGAGGTCGGCCGTGGCAGCTTCGTGCAGACGCAGCGCAGGGAACCGGAGCCGCCCTATATTCCGGAACGGCTGGGCGAGGTCATCGACCTCTCGATCCTGAAGCCGGTCTGCGAGCCGATGCATCTTGAGAAATTGAAGCAAGCACTGGGCTGGCTGGCCGAGAACCTGCCGTCGAGCTCGGCGCTGTCGTTCCGGCCGAACATGGTTTTCCCGCGCCACCGCGCCGTCGCGGTCGAATGGCTGAAGCTCTGCGGGCTGGAGGCATCGCCACAGAATATCAGCCTCACCAACGGCGCCACCGCCGGCATGACAGTGGCGCTGATGAGCGTGGCGCCGCCCGGCTCTACGGTCGCCACGGAGGCGATCGGCCACCACACGCTGATCCCGCTTGCGCGCTATCTCGGCTTCAACCTCGAGGGCCTGCCGATCGACGGCAACGGGCTGATCCCCGAAGCGCTCGACGAGGCCTGCCGCCTGTCAGACATTCGCGCAGTCTTCGTCCAGCCATCGGTGATTAACCCGACGGCGACCTTGATGGACGCCACCCGTCGCGAGCAGATTGCGGCGGTTGCCCGCAAGCACGACATCGCCATCATCGAGAACGACGTGCTCGGCCCGCTGGTCGAAGGCCGATCGCCGGCGGTTGCCGCCTTTGCGCCGGAGCGCACGCTCTACGTCACCTCCTTCACCAAGATTACCGTGCCCGGCCTGCGCATCGGCTACCTCGCGGTGCCGGACCGCTATGTCGCAGCCGTCGCCAACCGTCATCTCGTCTCGAACTGGATGGCGACGCCGATGGTGGCCGAGATCGCGACGCGTTGGGTGAGCGACGGCACGGCGATGGAACTGGTCAACTGGCAGCGCCAGGCGTTGAAGCGGCGCCAGGAGATTGCCGCCGAAATGCTGGCAGGCGTCGACTATCGCGTCCACCGCGACGGGCTGCATCTGTGGCTCGAACTGCCGGGCGACCGCGCCGAGGAGAGCTTTGTTTCGCAGGCGCGCCTGCGCGGCGTGGCTATCGCGCCGGGCACGTCGTTCCGCATCGCCCACACGCCATGGCATCCGGCCGTACGCATCTCTCTCGGATCGACCACCGAAGGGGAACTGCGCGCGGGCCTGAGCGTTGTCGCCAAGCTGTTGCTCGGCGATCCGGAGCATCTCCTGCTCGCCATCTGATGCACAAATGGAATTCGGATTGCCCTGAAATTGCGCCGCGCTGGAAATATTGTCATGATACTATTTTCCCAATTGACATGATTTAGCACGTTTCGCATCGTTAAGGGCATAGGCTTCTCCAGACGAGGACATGGATTGCCCGCGCCCATCATCAAGGTCGATGCGATTTCCAAGAGCTTCGGCGCCTTCAAGGTGCTGGACGGCCTGTCGATGCAGGTCATGCCCGGCGAGAAGCTGGCGCTGATCGGTCCGTCCGGCTCCGGCAAGACAACGATCCTGCGCATCCTGATGACGCTGGAGAAGATCGACGGCGGTCACATCCAGGTCGACGGCGAGCAGCTCTACCACATGGAGCGCAACGGCCGGCTGCTGCCGGCCGACGAGCGGCATCTGGCCAGGATGCGCCAGAAGATCGGCATGGTCTTCCAGCTCTTCAATCTGTTTCCGCACAAATGCGTCATGGACAATGTGACCCTGGCGCCGATGCTGACCAAGGGCGTCGCGCGCGCCGCCGCCGAGAAGCGGGCGATGGAGCTGCTCGACATGGTCGGCCTCGCCGACAAGGCGAAGGCGATGCCGGCGCAGCTTTCCGGCGGCCAGAAGCAGCGCGTGGCGATCGCAAGGGCGCTGGCGCTGTCGCCCAAGATCATGCTGTTCGACGAGGTCACCTCGGCGCTCGACCCGGAGCTCGTCGAGGAAGTGCTCAACGTCATGCGCAAGCTCGCCGCCGAGACCGACATGACGATGCTGCTCGTCACCCATGAGATGGGTTTCGCCCACGACTTCGCCGACCGCGTGCTGTTCTTCGACCGCGGCAGGATCGTCGAGGAAGGCAAGCCCGATGAGATTTTCCGCCATCCCAAACAGGAAAGAACGCAGAGCTTCCTGAAGAAGATCATCGCGGCCGGACATCGTGTCTGACCGCAATGCAAACGGGCGACGCAGTCGTCCCGAGGCGATGCAGTCGCCGCAATCGAGCAAACCAAGAAGAGAAACAAGGAGTTGGGAACAATGAAGAAACTTGCCATTCTGGCCGGCGTCGCCGGCCTCGCGCTGACCTCCATGCTCGCCGCCACGAGCGCGGGTTCGGCCGACGACAGCAAGCTCGAGCAGTTGAAGACGCAGGGCTTCGCCCGCCTCGCCATCGCCAACGAGCCGCCCTATACGGCGGTGGCCGCCGACGGCAAGGTTTCGGGCGCGGCTCCGGACGTTGCGCGCGAGATCTTCAAGCGGCTCGGCGTCGCGGATGTCGTGGCCTCCATCTCAGAATATGGCGCCATGATCCCCGGCCTGCAGGCGGGCCGCTTCGACGTCGTCACCGCGGGCCTGTTCATGAAGCCGGAGCGCTGCGCGGCGGTCGCCTATTCCGAGCCGGTGCTTTGCGATGCCGAGGCGCTCCTGGTGAAGAAGGGCAATCCGAAGGGTTTCAAGAGCTATGAGGATATCGCCAAGGATACATCGGCGACCGTCGGCGCGCCTGGCGGCGGCACCGAGGAGAAGCTGGCGCTGAATGCCGGCGTGCCGCGCGACCGCGTCATCGTCGTGCCGGACGGCCAGAGCGGCCTGAAGATGGTGCAGGACGGCCGCATCGACGCCTATTCGCTGCCGGTGCTCTCGATCAACGACCTGGTCAAGAAGGCCAACGACCCGAACCTCGACGTGATCGCCCCGGTGGTCGGCGCGCCGGTCTATTGCGACGGCGCCGCCTTCAAGAAGGGCGACGAGGCGCTGCGCGACGCCTATGACGTCGAGCTCGCCAAGATGAAGAAGTCCGGCGAGTTCGCCAAGATCATCGAGCCTTACGGCTTCTCGGCCGCGGCCGCGATGTCGACGACGCGCGAGAAGCTCTGCTCGGCGAAGTAAACGCTCTTTTGCCTTTTCCCCGCCTGCGGGGAGAAGGCGGCTCGAAGAGCCGGACGAGGGGCGGCGCAAGCATTTCAAGGTTAGCGCTGCCCCCAATCCGCCTGCCCGTCCTGCGCAGCAGCTGTGCTGCAGCTACGGAGGGCAAACCGGCATCTTCTCCCCGTTTACGGGGAGAAGGAAGCTAACCGCAAACGTTGGAACCCTATGACCCAGTGGTCCGGCTATCTCGGCCTGATATTGCAGGGAGCGCTTGTCACCATCGAGCTGACGCTGATGGGGTCGGTGCTCGCGCTGATCATGGCCTTCCTTGCCGGCATGGGGCGCGTGTCGCGCTTCTTCATCCTGCGCGCGATCGCCACGGTCTACATTGAATTCTTCCGCGGCACCTCGATCTTCGTGCAGTTGTTCTGGGCCTATTTCGTGTTGCCTTTCGCCGGCCTGTCGCTGACACCGCTGCAGGCGGGCGTGCTGGCGCTGGGCTTGAATGTCGGCGCCTATGCGGCGGAGGTGGTGCGCGGCGCCATCCTGTCGGTCGGCCGCGAGCAATACGAGGCCTGCACGGCGCTCAATCTCGGCCGCTGGCAAGGCATGCGCCACGTGATCCTGCCGCAGGCGCTGCTGGTCATGCTGCCGACCTTCGGCAACAACGCGATCGAACTGCTCAAGGCGACGTCGGTCGTCTCGCTGATCTCGCTCGCCGACCTGACCTTCCAGGCGCAGGTAGTCCGCTCGCAGACCGGCAGCACGCTGATGCCCTTCGTCTGCGTGCTGGTCATCTATTTCGCGCTGGCGCTGATCATCTCCTGGGGCGTTCGCACGCTGGAACGCCGCATGGCGCGCGGGCTTGATGGGGTGCGTGTCTGATGGACTGGGATTGGAACTTCGTCTGGGAGATCATGCCGACCCTGATCCAAGGGGTGAAGATCACCATCCTGGCGACGGTGCTCGGCTCGATCCTGGCCGCGATCGTGGGGCTTGGGATCGCGCTGGCGCGGCGCTCGGAGAACCGGATCGTCGCACGCGGGGTCGGCTGGTTCGCCGAGTTCATCCGCGGCACGCCGCTCCTGGTCCAGCTCTATTTCATCTTCTACGTGCTACCCGACATCGGCATCCTGCTGCCGCCGCTGGTGGCGGGCGTCATCGGGCTTGGCCTGCACTACGGCACGTATACGGCCGAGGTCTATCGCGCCGGGATCGACAATGTGCCGCGCGGCCAGTGGGAGGCGGCCAAGGCCTGCAATCTCAATGGCCGGCACACCTGGACGCATATCATTCTGCCGCAGGCGATCCCGCCGATGATCCCGGCCCTAGCCAACTATTTCATCGCCATGTTCAAGGAGACGCCGCTGCTTTCGGCGATCACGGTGCTGGAACTGATGAACCAGGCCAAGAGCGTCGCCAACACCTATTACCGCTACATCGAACCGATGACGCTGGTCGGCGCCTTCTTCCTCGTCATCAGCCTGTGCTCGGTCGTTCTGCTGCGCTGGCTGGAGCATCGCTATGGCAGGATCGAAAGATGAAAGTCATGAAACCTTTGCCTGAGATCCGCCTCGAAACGGCGCGCCCCGCGCTGGACGCGCGTCCGCTGCAAAAGCGCGTCGGGCTGATTGCGCTTGCGACCGACCACACCAGCGAGGTGGATTTCCGCCGCATGGTGGCGAGCGAGCGCGTCGGCGTCTATGTCGCGCGCATCCCCTACGCCAACCCGACCACGCCGGAGAATTTGCGCAAGATGCAGCCGTCGCTTTCGGCCGGCGCGGCGCTCATCCTGCCGGACGAGCCGCTCGATGCGATCTGCTACTCCTGCACCTCGGCCTCGGTGGTGATCGGCGATGCCGAGATCGAAGCTGCCATCCAGGCGGCCAAGCCCGGCGTTCCCGTCGTCACTCCGCCGATGGCCGGCATGCGCGGCCTGAACGCCTTCGGCGTGAAGCGCATCAGCATCCTCACGCCCTACACCGTCGAGACCAGCCGGCCGATGGCAGCCTATTTCGCGTCACACGGCTTCGACATCCAGAGCTTCTCTTGCCTCGGCTTCGAGGACGACCGCGAGATGGCGCGGATCACGCCGGTGTCCCTCGTCGAGATGGCGCGCAAGGTCATGCATCCCCAGGCCGATGCGCTGTTCGTCTCCTGCACCGCGCTGCGCGCCGCGCTCGCCGTTCCCGGCATGGAAGAGGCGATCGGGCGTCCGGTCGTCACCAGCAACCAGGCCAGCGCCTGGAACTGCCTGCGGCTGTGCGGAGACGACACGCCGCGGCCGGAGTTCGGCCGGCTGTGGACCAAGCCCCTGGCGCAGTGATCGAAATGCCAGTTACGCTTCAGCATATTCGCGCAGCGCGCGAACGCATTGCCGGCAAGATCGAGCGGACACCCTGCGTGCTGTCGCAAAGCCTGTCGGAGCGCACCGGCAGCCCGGTTCATCTCAAGCTGGAACACCACCAGACCACCGGCGCGTTCAAGCTGCGCGGCGCCTCCAACGCCATCGCCGCGTTGAGCCCGCATGAGAAATCGCGCGGCGTCGTCGCTGCCTCGACCGGCAATCATGGTCGCGCGCTGGCCCATGCGGCGAAGCTCGAAGGTATCCGCGCGGTGATCTGCATGTCGAGGCTGGTGCCGCAAAACAAGCTCGACGCCATCCGTCGCCTCGGCGCGGATGTCCGCATCGTCGGCAACAGCCAGGACGACGCCCAGCACGAGGTCGACCGCTTGGTGGCCGAGGAAGGGCTGGTCATGCTGCCGCCCTTCGATCATCCCGATATCGTTGCCGGCCAAGGCACGCTTGGCCTGGAGATCATGGAGCAGGTTCCAGATACCGCGGCGGTGCTGGTGCCGCTCTCCGGCGGCGGGCTGGCGTCCGGCGTCGCGGCGGCGGTCAAGGGGGTGAGTCCAGGCACCAAGGTCATCGGCATCTCGATGGCGCTGGGTGCCGCGATGAAAGCCAGCCTCGATGCCGGCCGCCCGGTGCAGGTCGAGGAACTGCCGACACTGGCGGACTCGCTCGGTGGGGGCATCGGCCTCGACAACCGGCTGACCTTCGCCATGTGCCGGGACCTGCTCGACGACGTCGTCCTGCTTGCCGAGGACGAGATCGCCGCCGGTATCCGCCATGCCTATGAGCATGAGCGCGAGATCGTCGAAGGCGCCGGCGCCGTCGGCATCGGCGCGCTGCTTGCCGGCAAGGTCTCGACGAACGGCCCGACTGTCCTCATCCTCTCCGGCCGCAACATCGACATGGCTCTGCATCGTCGCATTGTCTGCGGCGAGGCGGCCACAGCAACGGAGCGCGCCGCATGAGCCGGACGACAATTCTCAGCGAGAGTGATCTGCGCAAGATCGTGACACTCGACCTCGACGCCGTTGCCTGCGTCGAGAACGCTTTTCGTGTCCTGGCCACGCTGCCGGTGGCGATGCCGCCGATTCTCAGGCTCGACATTCATGAGCATCGCGGCGAGGTCGACGTGAAGTCCGCCTATGTGCCCGGCACAGACGGTTTCGCCGTCAAGATAAGCTCCGGCTTCTTCGACAATCCGGCGCTGGGCCTGCCGAGCGGCGGCGGCATGATGGTGCTGCTTTCGGCCAAGACCGGTGTGGTCGAGGCGTTGCTGCTCGACAACGGCTATCTGACCGATATCCGCACCGCCGCCGCTGGTGCGGTCGCGGCCAGGCATCTGTCGCGCGAAGACTCCAAGGTCGCGGCGATCTTTGGCGCCGGTTTGCAAGCCGGCCTGCAATTGGAAGCGCTGCGGCTCGTGCGGCCGATCGAGGAAGCACGCATCTGGGCGCGCGACGCCGCCAAGGCGGAGGCGACCGCCGCGCGCTTGCGCAAGAAACTGGGCATTGCCGTGCGGGCCGAGCCGGATGCGGCGAACGCGGCAGCCGGCGCCGACATCATCGTCACCACCACGCCGGCGACCGAACCGCTGATCAAGGCCGGTTTCGTCACCGCCGGCCAGCACATCACCGCCATGGGCTCGGACGCCGAGCACAAGAACGAGATCGCGCCGGCGATCCTGCGCATGGCCGATCTCTATGTCGCCGACAGCGCCAAGCAGACGCGGCGCCTGGGCGAACTTCATCACGCCATCGAGGCTGCCGTGATGACGGCCGACGCCGAGGTCACCGAACTCGGCGAGATCATCGCCGGCAGCAAGCCCGGACGGCGCTCGGCCAGCGACATCACCATCGCCGATCTCACCGGCACCGGCGTGCAGGACACGGCAATCGCCACTTTGGCTCGCGACCGTGCGCGCGCCACCAATGCCGGGCTCAATTTCGAAAGTTGATGCTGGCCGCCAGGCCCAACAAACGAGGACAACAAAATGCAGCCAAACCTGAAATTCTCGCGGAGCGAATTTGCCGATCGCCTCGCCAAGACGCGAAAAGCCATGGAGGCTAAAGGCGTCGATCTGCTGATCGTCAGCGATCCTTCCAACATGGCCTGGCTGACAGGCTATGACGGCTGGTCATTCTATGTGCATCAGGCCGTCATCGTGCCGCCTTCCGGCGAGCCGGTCTGGTACGGCCGCGGCCAGGACGCCAACGGCGCCAAGCGCACCGCCTATCTCGCGCATAACAACATCATCGGCTACGCCGACAACTATGTGCAGTCGACCGAGCGGCATCCAATGGATTACCTCGCCAGCGTGCTGGCCGAGCGTGGCTGGGACAAGCTCACCATCGGCGTCGAGATGGACAATTACTGGTTTTCGGCCGCCGCCTTCGCGGCGCTGCAGAAGCATTTGCCCAATGCCCGTTTCTCCGACGCCACCGCGCTGGTCAACTGGCAGCGCGCGGTGAAGAGCCCGACCGAGATCGAGTACATGCGCAACGCCGCCCGGATCGTCGAGGCGATGCACGAGCGTATCGTCGACAAAGTAGAAGTCGGCATGCGCAAATGCGATCTGGTCGCCGAGATATACGATGCCGGCACGCGCGGCGTCCCCGGCATCGGCGGTGACTATCCGGCGATCGTGCCGCTCTTGCCGTCGGGAGCGGACGCCTCGGCGCCGCATCTCACCTGGGACGACAAGCCGATGAAGGTGAACGAAGGCACGTTCTTCGAGATCGCCGGCTGCTACAACCGCTACCACTGCCCGCTGTCGCGCACCGTCTTCCTCGGCAAGCCGACGCAGGAATTCCTCGATGCCGAGAAGGCGACGCTGGAAGGCATGGAAGCAGGCCTTGCCGCCGCCAAGCCCGGCAATGCCTGCGAGGACATCGCCAACGCATTCTTCGCCGTCTTGAAGAAATACGGCATCGTCAAGGACAACCGCACCGGCTACTCGATCGGTCTGTCCTACCCGCCGGATTGGGGCGAGCGCACCATGAGCCTGCGTCCCGGTGACCGCACCGAGCTCAAGCCCGGCATGACCTTCCATTTCATGACGGGCCTGTGGCTGGAGACGATGGGGCTGGAGATCACAGAGTCGATCCTGATCACCGACACCGGCGTCGAATGCCTGGCCAATGTGCCGCGCAAGCTCTTCGTGAAGGACTGAGCCGATGTCCGCTTTGCGTCCGTCGCCGATCGCACCGACCGTCGACTTCGAGCGCGACGGCGTCCAGCACGGCTTCCTGCGCCTGCCCTACAGCCGCGATGATTCCGCCTGGGGCTCGGTGATGATCCCGGTCTGCGTCGTGCGCAACGGCAAGGGGTCGACGGCGCTGCTGACCGGCGGCAATCACGGCGACGAATACGAGGGGCCGTTGGCGCTCTACGAACTCGCCCGCACGCTCGATCCGAGAAACGTCTCCGGCACGGTCATCATCGTGCCGGCGATGAACTATCCTGCGTTCCGGGCCGGCACGCGGACCTCGCCGATCGACAAGGGCAATATGAACCGCTCCTTCCCCGGCCGCCCGGACGGCACGGTGACCGAGAAGATCGCCGACTATTTCCAGCGTAAGCTGCTCCCCCGCGCGGACATCGTCTTCGACTTCCATTCCGGCGGCAAGACGCTGGATTTCGTGCCCTTTTGCGCCGCGCATACGCTGCCAGACAAGGCGCAGGAGAAGAAGGCCTTCGCCGCGGTCGAGGCTTTCTCGGCGCCATTCTCGATGCGCATGACCGAGATCGACGCGGTCGGCATGTACGACACGGCCGCCGAGGAGATGGGCAAGGTCTTCGTCACCACCGAGCTCGGCGGCGGCGGAACGTCTCGCGCCGAGACGGTGCGGATTGCCAGGCGCGGCATTCTCAACGTGCTCCGCCATGCCGGCATCGTCGACGGTGCGGTCGAGAAGAGCAGAACCCAGTGGCTGGACATGCCGTCGGGCGATTGCTTCGCCTTCGCCGAGGATGACGGCATGATCGAGACGATAGTCGATCTCGGCGAGCCCGTGGAGGACGGCCAGGTCGTGGCGCGCATCTATCCGGTCGGGCGCACCGGGCAGGCGCCGCGGGAGATCAGGGCCAGGATGTCGGGGCTGCTCGCCGCGCGTCACTTCCCGGGCCTGGTCAAGGCGGGCGACTGCGTCTCGGTGCTGGGCGTGGCCGTTCGGGGATAATCTTGGCGCGGCGTCGGACGGGCGCCGTGCAGCGGATAGGCCGGCCCGGTTTAACCGGGCCGGCCGCGTGATCAGAATGCCGGTTCGACCGAGCCGACATTGTCCTTGGTGACGACCGTCAGCGGGATCGGCAGCCGGTCCTTGACCTCCTTGCCGTCGATGATCTCGGCCATGGTGTTGATCGCGAGGCGGCCGTCCTCGACCGGCGACTGCACGATGGTCGAGTACATCTCGCCGCTCTTGATCGACTCGAACGCATCCTTCTGACCGTTGATGCCGACGATCGGCGGCGTCGGCTTGGACGGATTGGCTTCCTTCCAGGCGTCGATGAAGCCACGCGCCATGGTGTCGTCATTGGCGTAGACGCCGGTGATCTGGTCGCCGAAGCGGGTGATCAGGTCGCGGCTGACGACCAGCGCCTTCTGCTGGTCGAAGTCGGCGTTGACCGTATCGAGCACCTTGATGTCGGCGTTGGTTTCCTTGAGGCGGTCGGTGAAACCGTTGACGCGGCCGATGGTGGTGCCGTTGCCGGCCTGGCCGGCGATGATGACCACCGAGCCCTTGCCGCCCAGCGCCTTGCTCAGCGAATCCGCCGCCAGCTTGCCTTCCTCATAGACGTCCGGTCCGGTGAAGGACTTGATGAACGGCTTGGCATCGTCGCTCATCGGCGAGTTGATGAGGATCGCCGGGATGTTCGCCTGCTGCGCGCGGGCAAGGCCCGGGATGTAGGCCTGCGGGTCGAGCGGCCACAGGATGATGCCGTCGACCTTGCGCGCCACGCAGGTGTTGAGCTGCTCGGTGCCCTTCTGTACGTCGAAGTCCTGGCTGAGGCTGAGGATCTCGACGCCAAGCTCCTTGGCGCGGGCCTCGAGCGCCTTGTTGGCCGGCGTCGCATAGGCATGCGAATCCGCCGCCGTGACGTAGCAGACGGTCTTGGCGCTGGCCCATCCGGTCGAGGACAAGAGCGCCACGGCGGCGATCTTGAGCATGCTTTTCTTGCCAATCATAGGTTTCCTCCCAATCATACGTTTCCTCCCGATCATACGTTTCCTCCTTGAGTGATTGGTTTGTCGCGAACGAGCGCAGGGCGCGTGCCCGGAGCCCTGCCCTTGGTGGTAACGGCCCGATCGAGCACGACGAGCAGGATCAGGATCAGCCCGGACACGACCTGCTGGACGTATGCGGGTACGGACTGGAACTCCATCGCGATGGTCAGCGAGCCGATCGTCAGCACGCCGCCCAGCGTGCCGAGCGCGGATCCCCTGCCGCCTTCGAGGCGGGTTCCGCCGACGACGACGGCGGCAATAACGGCGACCGTCAGTTCCGAGCCGAAGACGGGCGAACCGGTGTTGGTGACGAGGCTCTGGAGGACGCCCGCGAGGCCGGCCAGCGTGCCGGCGAAGACGAAGCCGAGAAAGACGATGCGGTCCGAGGCGATGCCGCTTTCCTTGGCGGCCGCCGGATTGGAGCCGACGGCAAAGACGTTGCGGCCCGGGATGGTGCGCGTCAGCCAGACATGCAGCAACACGATCAGGACGATGAACAGCGCGCTGCGGATGGTGAATATCTCAAGATAGATCTTGGCCAGCGCCAGCGACAGCATGATGTCGGTGCCGGTCACCGGCTGGCTGTTGGTGACCCAATGCGCGAGCGAGCGGAAGATCAGCATCGTGGCCAGGGTCAGCACCAGCGAATTGACCTTCAGCCCGACGACCAAGGCGCCGTTGATCGCGCCGGCGACGGCGCCGACAAGGATGCCGACGAGCGCCGCGGGCAGAATGCCGATCTCGCGCTGCAGGATGACCGAGACGATGCCGGCCAGCGCGAACACCGCGCCGCCGGAGAGATCGATCTGACCCGCGATCAGAAGCAAGGTCAGGCCGATGGCGATCAGGCCGATGGTCGCGGCCCGGTCGAGGCCGAGGCCGAGCGTCGAAGGCGCCAGATAACCCGGCACGACCAGCGCCGAGACGACAAGCGTCAGACCGAGGATGATGAGAACGCGATATTGCGAGGCAAGGACCAGGAGGCGCATCATGCCACTCCCCGCTTGCGCAGCGCGGCGTCCATGCCGACCGCGCCGACGATCAGGGTGCCCAGCACAAAACCCTGGATCGGCGTGCGCACGCCCTGCAGCACCATGACATTGGTGAGGAGTTGCACGAAGACGAGCCCGGCGATGGCCCTCGGCACCGAGCCGAAGCCGCCGATGATCGAGACGCCGCCGACGACGACCGCCGTGATGGCGCTGAATTCGTAGCCGGAGCCGATCAGCGGCCGCGCGCTCTGCAGGGTCAGGCCAAGCAGGCCGCCACTGATGCCGGACGCGAGCGCGGTGATCACGAAGGCGCCGGCCTTGACCGCCTTGACGGGCACGGCGCTGGCCTCGGCGGCGCTGTAATTGCCGCCGGTCGCCAGCGTCCAGCGTCCCCAGAAGGACCTGGAAAGCGCGAAATGGCCGATCAGCGCGACGGCCAGGAAGATCAGCACCACGACCGGGATGCCGAGCAGCCGGCCCTTGGCGAATTCGGCGGAGGCGGTGTTCGAGCCGTAGACGATGACGCCGCCGACCGCGGCCTGGACGATGCCGAGGCCGATGGTTCCCACGCCAAGCGTGGCGATGATCGGATTGATGCCGACATAGCCGACGAGAACGCCGTTGAGCAGGCCGATCAGCCCGGCCAGCGCCACGGCAAGGACGAAGGCCGGCACGGGGCCGATCTGCGGCTGCAGCCCCAGCGAAAGGATCGCGCCGCAAGCGATGGTGGCGGGCACCGACAGGTCCGCCAGACCGCCGACCACCAGCACGAAGGTCATGCCGACCACGACGATGCCGACGATCGACATCGACGTCAGCACGTTGAGCATATTGCCGGCGGTGAAGAAGGCCGGGCTGGCGAACGAGCCGTAGAGGATGACCGCGAGGATGGCCAGCACAAGGCCGGCCTTCGACAGCAGATCGACGAGCCTGCTGCCTCGCGTAAAACGGTCGTTGCGGTTCACGCCGCTGATCTCCATGGCCGCTTCCGTCACGCCGCTTCCTCGCCGGTCGCGAGCGCCATGATGCGCTCCTCGCTGAGCTCGGCGCGGGTCAGCGGTGACGATGCGCGGCCGTCCCGCATCACCACCACGCGATCGCACACGCCGAGGATTTCAGGCAGTTCCGACGAGATCATCACCACCGCCATGCCGTCGGCGACGAGCTGGCCGATGATGTGATGTATCTCCGCCTTGGCGCCGACGTCGACGCCGCGCGTCGGCTCGTCGAGGATCAGCACGGCGGGCTTTGCCGCGAGCCATTTGGCGATGACCGCCTTCTGCTGGTTGCCGCCCGACAGAAGATTGATGCGCCGCTCGCCATCCGGCGGTGAGATGGAGAATTGCTTGACGTAAAGGGCCGACAAGGAACGGTCGGCGCTGCCCCTGATGCGCCCGAAGCTGGTCAGGCGGCGCAGGATAGGCAGGCTTATGTTCTCGCGCACCGACATGCCGGGCACGATGCCGTCGCCCTTGCGGTCCTCCGGAACGTAGGCGATGCCGGCCCGCACCGCCTCGGACGGCGAGCTGATGACGACCTTGCGGCCATTGACGCTGACGCTTCCCTCGGCCAGACGCGACAGGCCGAAGATGGCGCGCGCGACTTCGCTGCGGCCGGCGCCGACGAGGCCGGTCAAGCCGAGGATCTCGCCTGCCCGCACGTCGAAGCTGATATCGCGGAAGCTCGCGCCGTCGCCGATGCGTTCGACACGCAGCACCGATGTGCCGATCTTGGCCGGGCTCTTGGGAAAGACGTTGCTCACCTCGCGGCCGACCATCAGCCGGATCATCTCGGCCGCGGTGATCCCCTCGATGGGACGCGTCTCGATCATCGAGCCGTCACGCAGCACGGTGACCTCGTCGGCGATCTCGAGCACCTCCTTCAGCCGGTGGCTGATGTAGACGATGGCGATGCCTTCGCCGCGCATCTTGCGCAGGATGCGGAAGAGCGCCGCCGTCTCATGCTCGCTTAGCGACGATGTCGGCTCGTCGAGGACGATGATGCGAGGCTGGGCGGCATAGGCCTTGGCGATCTCGACCAGTTGCTGCTGGCTGATCGAGAGGTTGCCCAGCCGTTCGCGCGGATTGATCGCTGCGCCCAGTTCCTTGAGAACCGCCGCGGCCTTCCTGGCCATCTCGCCCTTGCGCAGCCAGGTCCAGTTGCCGGGCATGCGGCCGAGATAGACGTTCTCTGCTACAGTCAGGTCGGGGACCAGATTGATCTCCTGGTGAACCATGCGGATGCCGAGCGCCTGCGCGTCCGCCGGCTTGCGCATGCGCACCTCATTGCCGCCGACCTTGATCGTGCCGCTGGTCGGCGCGTATGAGCCGTTGAGCACTTTCATGAGGGTCGACTTGCCGGCGCCATTCTCGCCAACGACCGCGTGGACGGTGCCGAATTTCACGGCGAAATTGACGTTCGACAGCGCCTTCACGCCCGGAAACGTCTTGCTGATGCCTCGCATGTCCAGGGCACAATCCGCCACGGCAGTCATTTCTGGCTTGGTCCTCCCTGGCAAGACGGCCGGCGCTCCACGGCACGGGATCATCGGCCGTATCAAGCGCATGGCCGGTCCCTCAAACCGACCAAGAAGGCCTTCGCGCAACCACGCTTGGGCACCCTGAAACGCTTTCGCCACGACGCCGATAATCGCGACGGCGGCACTATTGCACTAATATAACAGTTCTGGCAAGCTGGTTTTCAGAGCGCTTTTTGCAGGGAGGCAACCGGCTTCGCGCATACGTGCATTCCGGTTGGCATTCTAATATAATTTATCCATTGGCGTGGACGAGCGATGGGATTTTCCATGGATCTAGGCCCTTCGACCCTCAATCGGGCCCTGCCGCTGCGCGACCAGATCTACAACAAGATCCGTAACCTGATCGTCGTCGGACAGCTGAAGCCGGGCGAGATCATCAATGAAGTTGCGATTGCCGAGGCGCTCGGCGTATCGCGCACGCCGGTGCGCGAGGCGGTCAAGCGCATCAGCGACGAAGGGCTGGTCAAGATCCTGGCGCAGAGCGGCACCTATGTGGCGCCGATCAGCCGCGCCGATCTCGAGGAAGCCTATGTCATCCGCCGGGCGCTGGAGATGGAAAGCGCCAGGCGTGCCGCGGCCAAGATGACGCCGCAGGCAGCCGAACTCCTTGAAGACAACATGGCCGCTCACAAGCTCGCCATTTCGCGTGGACGCTATGCCGTCGCGATCCAGCTCGACGACGTCTTCCACCGCACCATAGCCGAGATCTGCGGCCTACCGGCGATCTGGCGGGTGGTCGACATCTCCAAGGCGCAGATGGATCGCGGCCGCTATCTCGCGATCCCCAAGCCCGGCTATGGCGAGCAGACGATCGAGCAGCACGAGGCCATTCTCGACGCGCTCAAGCGTCAGGACGCCGAGGGCGCCGCGCAGGCGATGGAGAGCCACTTGGAGACATCCTTCCGCAACACGCTCGAAGTCGCCGCCGAGCTCCTCGGCTAGATCAGGGTGACGTTTCGTTCAATCGCCATCCTGATCCAGCTCTTTGTTGGAGCATGATCTTATCCGAAAACCGATTCCCACTTTTCGGGATCATGCTCTGCAATCCCAGGAAAGGTGAGACGCGGTTTTCCGTCCGGAATTGCGTGACGACAAAAGACGCGGCCAAACAAAGCGAGACCAGTTGATGAAGAGAATGGGGCTTTGCATCGGCCTGAAGGCCGAGGCGATCGAGGAATACAAGCGCGTCCATGCCGCGGTGTGGCCCGACGTGCTCGAGGTCGTCAGCCGCGCCAACATAAGGAACTACTCCATCTTCCTGCGCGAGCCGGAGAACCTGCTGTTCGCCTGTTGGGAATATCACGGCGACGATTTCGCCTCCGATGCCGCGCGGATGGGGGAATCGGCCGCGATGCGCAAATGGTGGGAATTGTGCGACCCCATGCAGCAACCCTTGGCCACCCGCGCGCAAGGCGAGTGGTGGGCGGCGATGGAGGAAGTCTTCCACCTGGACTGAACCGCTC
The DNA here is from genome assembly GCF_006442775.1 of Mesorhizobium sp. B2-4-6. Classification (NCBI taxonomy): domain Bacteria; kingdom Pseudomonadati; phylum Pseudomonadota; class Alphaproteobacteria; order Hyphomicrobiales; family Phyllobacteriaceae; genus Mesorhizobium; species Mesorhizobium sp. B2-4-6. Next base: position 217,201 of record NZ_VFVI01000007.1, on the reverse strand, counting down.
GCGACGCCAACCGGGTCCCGGGTGCGGGGACGGCGCGGGCATGTGAATGATGCCCCACGACAGCGGTTCCGACTGAGCCCAGTGGGTCGCAGCCTTGACCGCCGTCATTCTATTATATTAGTATTCCTAGTCGATGATCTCGTGGCCGGCGCCGGCGAGAATTTTCTTCAGAGTCTTGGGCAATGGCACGCTTCATCAAGCTTTCGCATGCGGACAACATCCTGCTCACGGTCGATCCGCTAGCGACCGGCGAGAAGGCCGGCGGCGTCGCGGCGCGGGCCCGAATCCCGCGCGGACATAAGATGGCCATACGCGACATCGCCGCGGACGAGCCAATCGTGAAGTACGGCCAGACCATCGGCTTCGCGCGCGGAGCGATCGCGGCCGGGGACTGGGTGCACGAGCACAATGTCTACCTGCGCGATTTCGAGCGGGACTACGGCTATGGCACGGACGCCAGGCAAACGGCGATGCTTCCCGACGGCGAACGGGCGACCTTCATGGGGTATCGCAGGCCGAACGGCAAAGTCGGCACGCGCAACTATATCGCCACGCTGACCTCGGTGAACTGCTCGGCCAGCGTCGCGCGCTTCATCGCCGAGGAGGTCAACCGCTCCGGTATCTTGCGCGACTATCCCAATGTCGACGGCATCATCTCGCTCGTCCATGGCACCGGCTGCGGCATCGACACCAAGGGCCCGGCTTACGATCTCCTGAAGCGTACGCAATGGGGGTTCGCCACCAATCCCAATGTCGGCGGCGTGCTGATGGTCGGGTTGGGCTGCGAGGCCTTCCAGATCCCGCGCTGGATGCAGTCCTACGACATCGAGGAGAGCGCCACCTTCCGCACAATGACGATCCAGGAAACCGGCGGCACGCGCAAGACGGTCGATGCCGGCGTGAAGGCGATCGTCGAGATGCTGCCGATCGTCAACGCCGCGCGGCGCACGCCGCAACCGGCCTCCGAACTGGTGCTGGCGCTGCAATGCGGCGGCTCGGACGGCTATTCCGGCATCAGCGCCAATCCGGCGCTCGGCGCGGCGGTGGACCTGCTCGTCGCGCAGGGCGGGACCGCCGTCCTTTCGGAGACACCCGAGATCTACGGCGCGGAACATCTTCTGACCCGCCGCGCCGAAAGCCGGGCGGTCGGTGAAAAGCTGATCGAGCGCATCCGCTGGTGGGAGGATTACACCGCCAGGCACGACATGGAGATGAACAACAATCCCTCGCCCGGCAACAAGCTGGGGGGATTGACGACCATCCTGGAGAAGTCGCTCGGCGCGTCGGCCAAGGGCGGCACCACCAACCTGCGCGCGGTGCTGGAATATGCCGAGCCGATCAACGAGCGCGGCCTCGTCTTCATGGACACGCCAGGCTACGACCCGGTCTCGGCCACCGGCCAGGTCGCCGGCGGCGCCAACATATTGTGCTTCACCACCGGGCGCGGCTCGGCCTTCGGCTGCAAGCCGACACCTTCGATCAAGCTCGCCTCCAACTCGTTCATCTTCGAACAGATGCGCGACGACATGGACATCAACTGCGGCGACATACTGGACGGCGTGACGCTGGCACGGAAGGGCGAGGAAATCTTCGCGGAGATCCTGCGGGTGGCTTCCGGCGGACGCACCAGGTCCGAGGCGCTTGGCTATGGCGACAATGAATTCGTGCCGTGGAGCCTCGGCGCCACCATGTAACGTCGCGACGCCGGATCGGAGGTTCAGGCATTCCGGCTTGTTGCGACCGACTTCCGAAATATCCCCGATAAATCAGACTGGAGGAAACGCCCGATATGAACAGGATCGATCTGGACGGTCAGCACGCGGTGGTGACCGGCGGCGCCCAGGGCCTCGGCTTCGCCATGGCCAAGCGCTTCGTCGCCTCGGGCGCCACGGTCACGCTTTGGGATCTCGACGAGGCGCGCCTCGATGCCGCCAGACAGGAGCTCGGCAAGGCCGCCACGACGCTGGTGGTCGATATCGCCGACTGGGACGCGGTCGATGCAGCCCGCGCCAGGACCGAGGAGATCGCCGACAAGATCTCCATCGTGGTGAACTCCGCCGGCATCGCCGGCCCGGCGGCGCCGCTCGATGTCTATGACGTCGACGTCTGGAAGAAGATCATCGACATTAACGTCAACGGCACATTCTACGTCAACCGCGCCGTCGTGCCCGGCATGAAGGAGCGCAATTACGGCCGCATCGTCAACATCGCTTCGGTGGCCGGCAAGGAAGGCAACCCGAATGCCGCCGCCTATTCGGCCTCGAAGGCAGCTGTCATCGGCCTGACGAAGTCGCTCGGCAAGGAGCTGGCGCAATACGACATCGCCGTGAACTGCATTTCGCCGGCAACCGCGCAGACACGCATCCTCGACCAGCTGACGCCCGAGCATATCGAATACATGCGCTCGCGCATTCCGCGCGGCCGCCTGCTCGAAGTCGACGAAGCCGCCGCGATGGTCGCGTGGCTGGTCTCGAAGGAAAACAGCTTCACCACCGCCTCGACATTCGACCTGTCGGGCGGGCGCACCACCTACTGAGCAATTCCAGGAAAAGTTGCGCTACTGCACCACGCGCTTCTCGAGCTTGCGGGCAAGCGTGCGCCGGTGCAGGCCAAGCCGGCGCGCGGTTTCGGAGATGTTGAAGCCCGTCTCGACCAGCGTTTCGTGGATGCGCTCCCATTCGAGGTTCTTGATCGAGGTGGGGCGGCTGGTGAGCGGCACCGAAACGTCGCCCTCGGCGCGGCCGAAGGCGGCTTCGATGTCATCGGTGTTGGCGGGCTTGGCCAGATAATGGCACGCGCCGAGCTTGATCGCCTCGACAGCCGTGGCGATGCTGGCAAATCCCGTCAGCACGACGATCCGCATCGACGGATTGCGGGCGCTGAGCAACTTGACGCATTCGAGACCCGATCCCGCTCCAAGCTTGAGATCGACGACGGCGTAGGCCGGAACGGCCGTTTCCAACGCGACCAGCAGCGCCTCGCGGTCGTGGCAGACCACGACATCGTAATCGCGCTTTTCGAACGAACGCTTGAGCGTCCGCGCGAAGGTCGCGTCGTCCTCCACGACAAACAAGGATCGATCAGATGTCACGATCGTCTCCATCGGTCAGCGCCGCCAGCGGCAGCGAAAGGGTAACGCGGGCGCCCTCGGCCATGTTGCGCGCCGAAACGTCGCCGCCGAGCTTGCGCACCACATTGAACACCAGGAAGAGCCCCAGGCCGCCGCCTGGCCGCCCCTTGCTCGACATATAGGGCTGGCCGAGCGCGGCCAGAATATCCTTGTCGAAACCCGGTCCGCGATCCTCGACGGAGAGCACCAGCTTCCCATCCTGCCGCTCGGCGGTGATGCCGACCCAATCGTGCGATGCTTCCAGCGCATTGTCGAGCACATTGAAGATCACTTGCTTCAGCGCCGTGTCGGATACGATCTGCTCGTCCGGCTCGAAACCGTTGCTGTAATCCAGCTTGAAAGGCTGGCGGCTGGAACGCCACTCCTGCACGAGGTCATCGAGGAAGCGGCGGATCGTGGTGCGGATCGTGCCCTCGCCCCGCGCCTGGCCGGAGGACATGAGGATGCCCGTGACGATGCTTTTGCAGCGCTCGATCTGCGCCTGCATCTCGGCCACGTCCTCGGAAAGCTCGCGGTTGCGCTTGACGCCCTGCATCTGGCGCCAGTCGGACAGGATGACCGATATGGTCGAGAGCGGCGTACCGAGTTCGTGCGCGGCACCTGAGGCCAGCAGGCCCATGCGCACGATGTGGTCTTCCTCGGCCGAACGCTGGCGCAGGTCGGCGAGGTAGGCGTCGCGTTCGCGCAGATTGCGGTTGATGCGCGTCATGAAGATCACGATCAGGCCGGCCGCGAGCACGAAGCAGATGAACATACCGCGCAGATGCAGCGCCAGGAGGTCGCTGCCGCCATGATGCGGGATCGCGATCGGCTGGAAAACGAAGATGAGGAAGACGAAACAGGCCGAGGCGGCCACCACCAGGATCCAGGTCGACCATGGCGCCAGCAGTGCGGCACCGAGCGTGATCTGCAGCAGATAGAGCGACACGAACGGGTTCGAGGCGCCGCCGCTCAGGTAAAGCTGAGTCGTTAGCGCCGCCATGTCGAAGATCAGCGCGACGAAGAGCTGCGCGTTGGAGATGCGGCGATTGCCGCGCAGGGCGACCAGGCTGAAGATGTTGAGCCCGACGAGGAAAAGCACGACGCCAGCCATCTCGGCGAGCGGCAGCGGGATCGCGAACCAGTATTGCGTCACCAGGACGGTCAGCACCTGCCCCGCCACCGCCAGCCAGCGCAGTTGGATGAGGAGCAGCAGGTTCTTCCTGTTCGTCACGTCGGAATTCGAGGCGGCGCCTCCCTGTCCGGCGGCCGGAACCGTCAGGATCGGTTTGTCGCGATGAAACCGCGCGATCGAGATGTTCATCTTGCCGCGTCTCGCCTCCGACGTCCGACGAAGATCGGCCTGGCGAGGGCGATCGCCAGCATCACTGCCAGGGCAAACCAGGTCAAAGCATAGACCAGATGGCTGTTGCGGAAGGTGACGACGGTGAGCCCGCCGCGCGGCCAGCCAGCTGGCTCGGACGCTCCGGCATCGATGAAATACGGTGCGACATCCGCCAGACCGCGCGCCTTTGCGATGGCGTCGACGTCGCGCGAATACCAGCGATTGGCCGCCGGATCGTTGCTGCGCAGGAAACCGCCGCGCGGTTCGCTAATGCGCAACAGCCCGTCGACCGTCGCCGTCGCGGTGAACCCGCCACCCTCCCGCTCGAACTCGGCCCTGCGTTCCTGCGGGATGAAGCCGCGGTTGACGAGGACCGTGAAACCGCGGTCGCCGCGCATCGGCGTCAGCACCCAATAGCCGCCGCCAAGCACAGTCACCGCCTGCACCAGCGTGTTGGCACCGCCCTCAAAGCGCCCGGTCAACCGCACATGGCGATATTCGTAGTCAGGCGCGCTCAACCCGCTCCAGTCCCGCGGCCCGGGCGCATCGACGACGGGAGCATGGATGCGTTGGTCGACGCGAGCGATCAGGTCGAGCTTCCAGACCCGCCTTTCCAACTGCCAAGTCCCGAGCCCGAGAAACACCACGACGCCGAGAAGCCCAGCCAGCGCAAGCAAGAATCGCGACGCAGAGCCCTTCGAGACGGCATGAGAGCCAGTACTTGTCCGGTCGATCATGTCCTTTGCCTCGACTTTGGCCCTCCCCACGCCCGACACACTCACGCCCGAAACGGGACTCATGGCATCTCCCGCATCTCGTGGAGCCCGGGCATCATGTTGGCGTTGAGGTGGTACATCACCCAGAGCGAGCCGCTGAGCACGATGACGACGAGGATCACCGTGAAGATGAGCGCCAGCATCGACCATCCGCCTTCCGAGGCGGGGTTCATATGCAGGAAGAAGACCATGTGGACCACGATCTGCACCACCGCGAAGGCCATGACGATGATGGCTGTCGCCTGCTTGTTGTCGATGGCGCCCGCCATGACCATCCAGAACGGGATGGCGGTGAGGATCACCGACAGGACGAAGCCGATCAGGTAGCCCTTCAGCGACCCGTGCGCGGCGCCGCCATGGGTGTGGTCGTGATCGGCATGATCATGAGCGCTCATCTGAGCATCCCCATCAGATAGACGAAGGTGAAGACGCCGATCCAGACGACGTCGAGGAAGTGCCAGAACATGGAGAGGCACATCAGCCGGCGACGGTTGGCCTCGATGAGGCCGTATCGCGCCACCTGCACCATCAGCGTCACCATCCAGACGATGCCGAAGGTGACATGCAGGCCGTGCGTGCCGACCAGGGTGAAGAAGGACGACAGGAAGGCGCTGCGCTGCGGCGTCGCGCCCTCATGGATCATATGCGCGAATTCGTAGAGCTCGATGGAGAGGAACGCCAGGCCGAACAGCATGGTCACGGCGAGCCAGGCTTGCGTCGCGCCGACGCGGCCCTTGTCCATGGTCAGCATGGCGAAGCCATAGGTGATCGAGGAGAGCAGCAGCATGGTGGTGTTGACCGCCACCAGGCCGAGATCGAACAGGTCCTTCGGCGCCGGACCCGCCGCGTAATTGCCGCCGAGCACGCCATAGGCCGCGAACAGCATGGCGAAGATCAGGCAGTCGCTCATCAGATAGAGCCAGAAGCCGAGCATGGTGCTGCCGCCTTCGGCGTGCGCATGCTCCTCTTCCAGATGGAAGACCGGTGCGGTATCGGCCGTGATCGCCGTCGATGCCATGCTCAAGCTCTAGCCCCCTGAGCGGTGAGGAGCGTCGTCCTCGCCTCTTCCGTTTGCGCGACCTCGGCAGCCGGGATGTCGAAGTCGCGGTGGTAGTTGAAGGTGTGGCCGATCGCGGTGGCGATGAGGCAGACGAAGCTCAGCGCCGCCAGCCACCACATGTACCAGATCAGGCCGAATCCGAGCGCGACGCTGAAGACAGCGAGGATCACGCCAGTGCCGGTGTTGCTCGGCATGTGGATCGGCTTGAAGCCGGACAGAGGACGCCGGTAGCCCGCCTTCTTCATGTCCCACCAGGCGTCGTTGTCGCGGATGACTGGCGTGAAGGCGAAGTTGTAGGCCGGCGGCGGCGAGGAGGTCGACCATTCGAGCGTGCGTCCGTCCCAGGGATCGCCGGTGACGTCGACCAGTTCCGCGCGTTTGCGGATGGAGACGAAGATCTGGACCAGGAAGGCGGCGATGCCGCAGGCGATCAGCACGGCGCCGAAGGCGGCGATGACGAACCATATCTGCAGCGAGGGATCGTCGAACACGCGCATGCGGCGCGTCACGCCCATCAGGCCGAGGATATAGAGCGGCATGAAGGCGAACCAGAAGCCGAGCACCCAGCACCAGAACGAGACCTTGCCCCAGAACGGATCGAGCTTGAAGCCGAAGGCCTTCGGCCACCAATAGGCGATGCCGGCGAACAGGCCGAACAGCACGCCGCCGATGATGACGTTGTGGAAATGCGCGATCAGGAACAGGCTGTTGTGCAGCACGAAGTCGGCCGGTGGCACGGCAAGCAGCACGCCGGTCATGCCGCCGACGGTGAAGGTGAGCATGAAGGCCACCGTCCACATCATCGGCAGTTCGAAGCGGATGCGGCCGCGATACATGGTGAACAGCCAATTGAATATCTTCGCCCCGGTCGGGATCGAGATGATCATCGTGGTGATGCCGAAGAAGGAATTGACGCTGGCGCCGGAGCCCATGGTGAAGAAATGGTGCAGCCAGACGAGATACGACAGGATGGTGATGACCACCGTGGCGTAGACCATGGAGGTGTAGCCGAACAGGCGCTTGCCGGAGAAGGTCGAGGTGACCTCGGAGAAGACGCCGAACAGCGGCAGGATGAGGATGTAGACCTCCGGGTGACCCCATATCCAGATGAGGTTCACATACATCATCGGGTTGCCGCCGAAGTCGTTGGTGAAGAAGTTGGTGCCGACATAGCGGTCGAGCGCGAGCAGCGTCAGCACGGCCGTCAGCACCGGGAAGGACGCCACGATCAGCACGTTGGTGCAGAGCGAGGTCCAGGTGAAGACGGGCATGCGCATCATCGTCATGCCGGGGGCGCGCATCTTGATGATGGTGCAGATCAGGTTGATGCCGGACAACGTCGTGCCGACGCCGGCGACCTGCAGCGCCCAGATGTAGTAATCGACGCCGACGTCGGGACTGTAGTTGATGCCGGAGAGCGGCGGATAGGCCAGCCAGCCGGTGCGGGCGAATTCGCCGACGAACAGCGAGGCCATGACCAGGATGGCGCCGCCGACCGTCATCCAGAAGCTGAAATTGTTGAGGAAGGGGAAGGAGACGTCGCGCGCGCCGATCTGCAGCGGCACGACGAAGTTCATCAGCCCGGTGACGAAAGGCATCGCCACGAAGAAGATCATGATCACGCCATGGGCGGTAAATATCTGGTCGTAGTGATGGGCGTTGAGGTAGCCCTCGGAACCGTTGAAGGCGATGGCCTGCTGCAGGCGCATCATGATGGCGTCGGAGAAGCCGCGCAGCAGCATGATGAGGCCGAGCGCCATGTACATGACGCCGATCTTCTTGTGGTCCACGCTGGTGAACCACTCGCGCCACAAATAGCCCCAGAGCTTGAAATACGTGATGGCGCCAAGAACAGCGGCACCGCCGAGCGCCACCGCGATGAAGGTGCCGACGACGATCGGCTCGTGCAGCGGCAGCGACTCCAGAGTGAGGCGGCCGAAGATGAATTTGGTCAGCGTCTCAGGCATCCGCCATTCCTCACAATTCGAAGCGCAGCAGCCCGAGCGACGGCGTCTTGGCGTCGGCGCGGCGGCGGCCTGCCCCTGGACTGAGCAGCCCTGCCCCGCGCAATGGCGAAAGATCGCGCACCGGCCAGTATTTCGCGTCGGCATCGCGGGCCGCGCGCGAGGCGGCGGCCGCTTCCTCCGCCGTGCAGATGCTTGCGACATAGGACGGATCGTTGCCGAACACCGCGCCGCGCCGGGCAAGCTTGTCATATTGCAGCGGCAGGGTGTTGCGCACGCCGGCGAGCCCCAAGCCGCCCTTGGCGTCGATCGACATCATCTCGTTCATGCACATCTTGCCGCGCTCGACGCACAAATTGAGGATGGCGCCGAAGAGGTCGGGATCGACGGAGGCGTAGTAGCGGACCGGCTCGTTCTCGCTCGGACGTTCGAGCTCGAGATAACTGTCTCGGTTGAGCGTGGCCTGCGCGCTCTTGGTCTGCGTCACCCAATCGGCGAAGGCCTGGCCGGAGAGGCCGTGAAACACAAAGCGCATGCCGGAGAAGCCGGCGCCGCTGTAGTTGGCCGAGAAGCCGGTATAGGTGCCCGGACGGTTGATGACGGCGTGCAGCTTCGTCTCCATGGCGGGCATGGCGTAGATTTGCCCGGCAAGAGCTGGAATGTAGAAGGAGTTCATCACCGTTGAGGAGGTAATGCGGAAGTCGATCGGCTGGTTGACCGGCGCCGCCAGCTCGTTGACGGAGGCAATGCCGTAATCGGGATAGATGAAGAGCCATTTCCAATCCAGCGCGACGACCTCGACCTTGAGCGGCTTGTGGTTCTGGGTGACCGGCTGTCCTGGTTCGATCCGGTCGATGCGCCGGTAGGGATCGAGCAGATGCGTGCCGAGCCAGGTGAGCGCGCCCAGGCAGATGATGACAAGCAGGGGTGCCGCCCAGATCACCAGTTCCAGCTTGGTCGAATGGTCCCAGTCCGGCGTATAGGCCGCCGTGGTGCTGGACTGCCGGTAGCGCCAGGCAAACAGCACGGTCAGCGCCATGACGGGCACGATGACGAGCAGCATCAGCAGTGTCGAGACGACGAGCAGGTCGCGCTGCTGCACTGCCACATCGCCCGCGGGCGCCAGCACGACCAGATCGCAACCGCTCAGCAGCACGGCGAGCGGAAAAAGAAGCAAGAGTCCGGATCGTCTCATCAAACGCTGCCCTCGATGGCCCTGCAGCAAGATCTTTGCAGGTTGCGATGCGATATGGACCAACGGCTACTGCCGCAGGCACGGCGACGACATTGGACAATTTGTCCAATGCCCAGCCGGTATGGCTTTCGCGAAAGTGTGCACGCATAATGGGATGACGACAACATCGCATCTGGATGACGACAACATCGCATCGGGACGATGACAATCGCGTTCCGAACTTGAGCTCGGTGGCGACGGAAACGATGGCTGAAACTTCAACTGCCGAAACTGACAGCAGGCTGATCGGCTCGCATCACGGCCAGGTCAGCGCGGGCGATATCGCGGTCGGCGTGATCATCGGCAGGACGTCGGAATTCTTCGATTTCTTCGTCTATGCGATCGCTTCCGTGATCGTGTTCCCCAAGCTTGTGTTCCCAACGCACGACCCGCTGGTCGGAACACTCTACTCCTTCGCCATCTTCGCGCTGGCCTTCATCGCGCGCCCGTTCGGCACCGTGCTGTTCATGGCGATCGACCGCGCCTATGGCCGCGGCGCCAAGCTGACGATCGCGCTGTTCCTGCTCGGCACCTCGACGGTGGCCATGGCGTTCCTGCCCTCCTATGAGGATGTCGGCGCGGTCGCCGCCTGGCTGCTGGCGCTCACCCGCTTCCTGCAGGGGCTGGCGCTCGGCGGGACATGGGACGGACTGCCCTCCCTCCTGGCGCTGAACGCGCCGCAGAACCGGCGCGGCATCTATGCTATGATCCCGCAGCTCGGCGCGCCGATCGGGCTCATCGTGGCAAGCTCGCTGTTTGCATTCTTCGTCGCCAACCTCTCGGCCGACGACTTCTTTGCCTGGGGCTGGCGCTATCCCTTCTTCGTCGCCTTCGCCATCAACGTCGTGGCGCTGTTTGCCAGGCTGCGCATCGTGGTCACGCCCGAATTCTCGAAACTCTACGAGAGCGGCGACCTGCAGCCGACGCGCATCAGGGAGATGGTTCGGACTGAAGGACGCAACGTCGTGGTCGGCGCCTTCGCGCCGCTGGCGAGCTTTGCCCTGTTCCATATGGTGACAGTGTTCCCGCTATCCTGGGTGTTCCTGTTCACCAATGAGGGCCCGGAACGTTTCCTGGTCATCGAGGCGGTGAGCGCGCTGTTCGGCATCGCGGCTATCGTCGCATCGGGGCCGCTGGCCGACCGTGTCGGACGGCGTGCCCTGCTCGGCGGCGGTGCCGTCGCCATCGCCGCTTTCAGCGGCTTTGCACCACAGCTTCTCAACGGCGGCACCGTCGGCGAGACGGTGTTCATGGTGCTCGGGTTCATCCTGCTGGGCTTAAGCTTCGGGCAGTCCTCGGGCGTCGTGGCATCGAGCTTCTCGCGCCAGCACCGCTATACCGGCTCGGCGGTGACATCGGACTTGGCCTGGATGTTCGGCGCCGGCTTCGCGCCGCTTGCCGCGCTGCTTTTGGCCGGCAATTTCGGCCTTATCGCCGCCGGCGCTTACCTGCTTTCGGGCGCCGCCTGCACGCTGATCGCGCTCTGGATCGACAGGCAAGCATCCACGGCCGACCGCTAGTACATTGTCGCGGGGGCAGGCGCACAATCAGACCTGGTAGAAATCCCGGTACCATTCCACGAAGCGCGGGACGCCGATCTCGATCGGGATCTTGGGCTTGAAGCCGATCACCTCTTCGAGTGAGGTGACATCGGCGAAAGTCGCCAGAACGTCGCCCGGCTGGAGCGGCATCATGTTGCGGATCGCCTTGCGCCCAAGCGCGTCTTCCAGCACGTCGATGAGCCGGCTGAGCTCGACGGGCGAGCTGTCGCCGACGTTGTGGATCCTGAACGGCGCGGTGCTCGTCGCCGGGTCCGGCGCAGCGCTTTTCCAATCGGGGTTGGGCGTCGCGGGATGCCGCATGACGCGGACCACCCCCTCGACGATGTCGTCGATATAGGTGAAATCCCGCTGCATGTTGCCATGGTTGAAAACGTCGATCGGCTGGCCGGCGAGGATGGCCTTGGTGAAGATGAACAGGGCCATGTCGGGCCGTCCCCACGGACCGTAGACGGTGAAGAAGCGCAGGCCCGTCGTCGGCAGCCCGAACAGATGGCTGTAGGTGTGGGCCATCAGCTCGTTCGCCTTCTTGCTGGCGGCATAGAGGCTGAGGGGATGGTCGGCGGAATCATGCACCGAGAACGGCATGCGCGTGCTGCCGCCGTAGATCGAGCTCGACGAAGCGTAGACGAGATGGTCGACCGAGGCCTGCCGGCACCCTTCCAGGATGTTGAGGAAGCCGTTGAGATTGCTTTGCGCATAGACGTGCGGATTGACCAGCGAATAGCGAACGCCCGCCTGTGCGGCGAGATTGACGACGATCTCCGGCGCGACCGACGCAAAGACCCCCGAGATGCCGTCGCGGTCGGCGAGATCGACATGCTCGAAACGAAAATTCGGGAACGCCTTCAGCCGCTCGAGCCGCGCCTGCTTCAGCGCGACGTCGTAATACTCGTTCATGGAATCGAGGCCGACAACCTGCCGGCCTTCGGCAAGCAGCCTCTGGCAAAGGTGAAAACCTATGAAGCCGGCTGCGCCGGTGATCAGGATCGGCCTGCTCGACGTCAATGCATACCCCTAACGCTGCAGCCTCAACCAGTCGAAAGCCTGCGCCTTTTATGGCAGGCTGGCGACGAATTCAACGATACGCTTTCTTCCGCCGCTCCAACGCAGTCCTGTCATTGCGGCAGTGAGGCCAGCGGCTGCAGCGTCTTCAACATGGCGACCAGCTGGCTCTGCTGATGGGTGCCGGTTTTCTGGAAGACGCGCTCGAGATAGGTCCGGGCGGATTTGACGGTGATGCCGCCACGCGCGGCCGTTTCCGCCAAAGTGAGTCCGGCGGCAAGATCGGCTGCCAGCCGTGCCTCCGACGGCGTCAGATCGAACAAGGCGTTGAGCAGGCTCGCCGAAGGCACAAGCGCGCTCGGCTTGACGGGCGTGGCCATCACAAGGATGTCGGCGTTGCCGAAAATGTCGTGCGCCGAGCGCCGCAGCGGCAACAGATGGACGACGAAGGGCGCCTCGCCGCCGATGCTCGGCACCGGTATCGATCCGACCGAATTGTCGGTGCGGCTCATGCCGGTCACGGCCAGCTGGAACAGCCGGTTGGCGTCGCGGTCGGCGATTGCCAGTCCGCCATAGGCCACGGGCAGGAAGGCCGTATCGAGCCTGTCCAGGTGCGGGTTGGTGGCCATGACGCGCCCATTGGCCGACAACACGGCTGCCGGCAACCCAAGCAGGTCGAGCGCCGAGGTGGCGGCCTCCGCCCGCTCCACCCGCAGCCGGCCGGCGACAAGGCTGGCGCGGGCCAGATGCGGCCGCAGCGCATCGAGCCCGTCGACCTCGCCTTGCGCGAAGCCGCCGTCCCGGATCCATTTCTGGAAGACGAAGGTCGCCAGTTCGCCGGTCGGCATCGGTATCGCGGTGCACAGATGCGCGCCGATGCCGAATTGCCGCAGCATGATACGGGCCGGATCGCGCTCGATCTCATCGGGACTCATAAAGTCGTCGACGCGTACGAAGCTCGCCGGCTGCAAGCCGCACATCTTCTGCACACTGTCGCAGAACTTCCAGAAATCCCTCTTGATGAACTCGTCGAACAGCGGCCGCAGATTGTCGAGCGTCGTTCCGCGCGGCGGGCCGTCGTCGCTGAAGAAGAAGACCTGAGCGCTGGCCGAGTTCGACAGGCCGCCCGCTTTCTGGAGCACCGTGTTCCACCGCTCCGGGACGAAGGCCGCCTCGTAGATGGTTTCAATCAGATCGATCATGGCCGCCATTGAGAACGCTGCCGAGAGAACGAGCGGGTCCGGCCAGGCCCGGTAGACCGCCAGTATCCAACAATGGAAATGCGATCTCAAGCCAATGCTTATATGCGAGCGCGGTCAGCGATTGAACCCTTCCGTGCGAAATGAGATTGCGCGCATGGCCCGGATCGGGGATTTGGTTTTCTTGGTGATCCCCCTTCCTTGGGGCAAACTGCCAGCGGGCTGTCAGGAGGAGAAATGAGAGCACGCGCGGCGACGGTCGGAGATCTGGAAGATGTGTTCCACGGCCTGTCCAAGCGAATGTCGGACGAGTATGTGGCGGCCGGCAAGGACAGCAAAAGCGCCTATGACAATCTGATGATGAACCTGAAGGAAGGACGGGCGCATGCGCTCGTCCAGGACGACAGGACGGTGGCGATCATCGCCTGGCACGAGCATGCGGACGCCGCCGATACGCTCTTTGCCGCGCAGGAGGATTTCTTCAACGCCTCGACGGTCCGCTTCTGCAAGCGCCACATCCGCCATGTCCAGGCGCTCGCCGGCAACCTTCCCGTGCATTCGCGCAGCTGGCTGGACAGGCCCGACGTAGCGAAATGGTTCCGCGTGATCGGCTATATCGACCGAGGGCGCGAGAACGGCGCCCACCTGTTCGAGCTGCTGCCGGCCGCCAACAGCTGACGAAAGCGAGGGCGCCTTACGACACCCGAAAACCGGCGCTTGCGCGAAAATCCGATTGGAAAGATGGTAGGCGCAGGCAGCCGGGCAAGCCGGCACGCCGGATCGGTATGGCTGCCGGAAATCGAGATGTTGCGCTTCTGCCTGGCCATGGTTGCCATCGCTGCCCTGACGAGACCGTCAGAGGCGGAGACACGCGCGTCCCATCTTTTCGATCATCCCGAGCTGTCGGCGGCATATTCGGGCCAATCCGATCTCGTTACCGCATACACGACGGGCATGGCGCGCTACCGGCTTCAATATTCGGGCCATACGGACGAGGCCGGTTTGGCCGCCCCGCTCGAGCCCCGGCTGCTGCGGCCTGAATTCCAACAACGGACATGGCGTTCCTCGGATGGCAGTCTGCTGCAGGGCTTTGCCGGCAAGGGTGGCTTCCGGCTGACCGCAGGCAACTGCGTGACCCGCATCTGCATGGCTAGCGAATGCAGCGAGGCCGGCTGGCCGCTTTACGCCTGCAGCGACGGGCGCAAGCGCAAGATGTCGGTCAAAAGCTTCGTGACGGCAACGTTCGACGGCATCTCCTACCGGCGGTTGAGCGCGCCGCAGGAGTGAAACCGGCGACCCGAACCGGGTAATGGAGCCGCTTGCGCCGATCTCGCCAGGCGTGGCATCGGTTGCAGCGTTTTGAGCAAGTCCGAAGACAGAGACAGTGGCACGCCAACCCGACCGACGATCAGCAACACCAAAGGTCAGCCTCGCCCGAGCGCTTTCCAAGCTTGGCTTCTGCTCACGCACGCAGGCCGAGCGTTTCGTCGCCGAGGGGCGGGTGCGGGTCGGCGGCGTGACGGTGCGCGATGCCTTGCTGCGCATCGATCCCGGCCGCGACCGCATCACCGTCGACGGCGAGCGCGTCGTTGCCGAGCGTAAGGTCTATCTGATGCTCAACAAGCCGCGCGGCCTGGTCACGACCCGCGATGACCCCGAAGGCCGCGGCACCGTCTATGACTGCCTGGAAGGGCTCGACCTGCCCTTCGTGTCGCCCGTTGGCCGCCTCGACAAGGCGAGCGAAGGGCTGCTTTTGATGAGCAACGACACGCGCTGGGCGAACGGTCTGCTCGACCCCGCCTCGCATGTCGCCAAGACCTATCACGTGCAGATCGCGGCCGTGCCCGACGAAGCGATGCTGGAGCGCTTTCGCCAAGGGGCGGTCGTCGACGGCGAGCTGCTCACCGCAAGCTCGATCGCGCTGTTGCGCAGCGGCGGGCGGACGGCGTGGCTGGAGATCGTGCTCGACGAGGGACGCAACCGGCAGATCCGCAGGCTGCTCGGCGCTTTCGACATCGAGGTGCCGCGGCTGATCAGGGTGGCGATCGGCGGATTGCAGCTCGGCGAGCTTGCCAAGGGCAAGGCGCGGCATTTGACCGCGGAGGAACTGGCGATGATGGGAGTCTAGCCGAAACGTCTCAGCTTCGTCATCCACGGGCCAGAGGCACCTGGGCTGCCATCCAGCGGGGCTACTTCTGGTTCCAGCGGCGGATGACCGGCTCGGTCAGGTCGTGCTCGTAGCCGAGGATGCTGAGGCTGGCGGTGTCGAGCACGAAATGCTCGCCGCCTTCCGGCGGCAGGCCGACCCAGCGCGACGCGAACACACGCAGGAAATGCGAGCTGGAGAAGATGAGCACATTGCCGGCAACCGCGCGCAGCCCGGCGATGATGGTATCGGCGCGGGCGCCGACATCGGCCGCCGTCTCGCCGCCCGGGCAGCCGTCGCGAAACAACTGCCAGCCGGGACGCTTGGACAATATCTCCTTGGTCGTCACGCCTTCGTAAGCGCCGTAATCCCATTCCCGCAGGTCGGGCTTCTTGACCGCGCGCTCGCCGAAGCCGGCGAGACGGCAGGTGTCGAAGGCGCGCTGCGACGGGCTCGACCAGACGGCCTGGAAAGTCAGTCCCTCGAGGCGTTCGGCGACGCCGCGCGCGGCCTCCTCGCCTTTCGCGGTCAGGGGCATGTCGGTGCGGCCGGTATGCCTGCCCGAGAGACTCCACTCCGTCTCCCCATGACGGACAAGATAGATCTCGGGATACGCGCTGCTCATCGACCTGCCTCTCGGCTGAATGTTTCGCCGGGAATCCGGCGCGCGCAGCCTATTCGGCGGCCGACAAAATGAACAGGCCGCGGCGATTGCCGCGACCTGTTCGGCATCGGGAGGATGCTGGTTGGCTAGGCAGGCTGCAGGCCGCCCGACAACGCGAGGTCGGCTTCTTCCGGCAACTGGCCGGCCATGGCGGCGGCGAATTTGGTCTGGTCGAGCTCACCTTCCCAGCGCGCCACGACGACGGTCGCGACCGCGTTGCCGACGAAGTTGGTGAGCGCGCGGCATTCCGACATGAAGCGGTCGACGCCGAGGATCAGCGCCATGCCGGCGACCGGCACGGAGGGCACGACCGAGAGCGTTGCGGCCAGTGTGATGAAGCCGGCGCCGGTGATGCCGGCCGCACCCTTCGAGCTCAGCATGGCGACGAGCAAGAGCAGGATCTGGTCGCCGAAGGTGAGCGGCGTGTCGGTCGCCTGGGCGATGAAAAGTGCTGCCAGCGTCATGTAGATGTTGGTGCCGTCGAGGTTGAAGGAATAGCCGGTCGGAATGACCAGGCCGACCACCGAGCGGTTGCAGCCGGCGCGCTCCATCTTGGCCATCAGGCCCGGAAGTGCTGCTTCCGACGACGAGGTGCCGAGCACCAGCAGCAGTTCTTCCTTGATGTAGCGGATCAGCGCGAGGATCGAGAAGCCATTATACCATGCCACAGTGCCGAGCACGACCAGCACGAAGAGCAGCGACGTCAGATAGAAGGTGCCGATCAGCATGGCGAGGTTGGCGATCGAGCCGATGCCGTATTTGCCGACGGTGAAGGCCATGGCGCCGAAGGCGCCGATGGGCGCCGCCTTCATCAGGATGGCGACGAGGCGGAAGACCGGCGAGGTCAGCGCCTGCAGGAAATCGACCACGGGGCGGCCGCGCTCGCCGACCAGCGCCAGCGCTATGCCGAACAGCACCGAGAAGAACAGCACCTGCAGGATGTCGCCCTGGGCGAAGGCGCCGGTGATGGTGTCGGGGATGATGTTCATCAAGAAGCCGACGATGGAAGAGTCATGCGCCTTCTCGGTGAAGGTCGCCACTTTCGAGGGATCGAGGGTCGCCGGGTTGATGTGCATTCCGGCGCCGGGCTGAATGACGTTCGACACGACGAGGCCGACCACGAGCGCCAATGTCGAGAAGAGGAGGAAATAGATCATCGCCTTGCCGGCGACGCGGCCGACCTTGTGCAGGTCGGAGACACCGGCAATGCCGGTCGCCACGGTGAGGAAGATCACCGGCGCGATCACCATCTTGACCAGCTTGATGAAGGCGTCGCCAAGCGGCTTCAGCGATGCGCCCAGGTCGGGGTAGAAATGGCCAAGCAGGATACCGGCGGCAATCGCCACCAGGACCTGTACATAGAGATGCCGGTAAAAGGGAACCTTGCCGCGCGGTTCGGCGGCAGCGATTGCTGTCTGCATGATGTCCTCCGTTCGGCCCCCGATCGAGACGCTCGACCTCCCAGGGGGCTGTTGACCTCCACAGCCTCGCGGCTGCTGCGTATGCATTTGCAACCCGCGTGCCAGATGATGCCCGAAGTCTCGCTTTTATTGATTTTGTTGGATTTTTTGAGCCCGCGACAAGAGCCTTGGAGAAGGCCGGTGCGGTTATCCGCATAGGTCGAATTGCGCTTTGTGCGAAATCATGCACAGATGTGGCATGCTGCAACGCCCGGCCGCTGCCCTCGCCCCAACGCCCGAACTGCTTGCCGGGCGGGCGCGGCGCACCTGGCTGCTGTTTACGGCGGTGGCGCTGCTGATCGTGCTCGCGGCGCTCTACGGCGCCGGGCTTTATGGTCGCTCGGCCGAGATCGAGACCCTGGCCGCGCAAGGGCGCACGGACGCCAACCTCAAAGTCGCGCTGCTGCGCGCGGTGCTGGAAAATCCTCGCGCGCTGCCGCTGCTCCTGTCGGAAGACCAGCAGGTGCATGATGCGCTGACGGAGCGCAACCCCGCATCGATCGACGTGCTCAACCGCAAGCTCGAAGGGCTGGTATCGGGCACCAAGGCCTCGGTGCTCTATGTCACCGGCACGGACGGCCTGGCGATCGCCTCCAGCAATTGGCGCGAGCCGGTGAGCTTCGTCGGCAACGACTATGGTTTTCGCGCCTATTTCTCTGTCGCGATGGAAACCGGCACGGCCGAATATTTCGCGCTCGGCAATGTCAGCAAACGTCCCGGCCTCTACATCTCGCGCCGCGTCGACGGCGCTTCGGGGCCGCTCGGCGTCGTCGTCGTCAAGATGGAGTTCGACCAGCTCGAGGCCGACTGGCACGAGGCGAACCGCCCGGCCTATGTCAGCGATGCGCATGGCGTGGTGCTGATCACGAGCGTGCCCTCTTGGCGTTTCATGACGACGGCGCCGCTGGCCGCTCCGGTTACGGCCGACATCCGCGCCAGCCAGCAATTCGGCGATGCGCCGCTGGTGCCCTTGCCGATCACGAAACCGCAACCGCTCAGCCCCGATGTCGCGCTTGTCCAGGCCATCACGCCCGGCGGCAGCGATGCGGAATATCTGCGGCTTTCCACCGCCGTGCCGTCGACACCCTGGCGCCTCGACTATCTCCTTCCTGCCGAAGCACCGGTCGCGGCGGCGCAGCGCGAGATGCGGCTCCTGGTGCTCGGTGTCCTCGTGCCGCTCATTGCCTTTGCCGCTTATCTGTTGTGGCGCCGGCAATCCGGCCAGATGCGGATTGCCGCCGAACAGGCCGCGCGCGCCGAGCTCGAGCGCCGCGTCATCGAGCGCACGCAGGATCTGAGCCTGGCGCGCGACCGGCTGCAGGCCGAGATCGCGGACCATCGCAGCACCGAAGCCAAGCTGCAGGTGATGCAGCAGGAACTGGTGCAGGCCAACCGGCTTGCCACGCTTGGCCAGGTCGCCGCCGGCGTCGCGCATGAGATCAACCAGCCGGTGGCGACGATCCGCGCCTATGCCGACAATGCGCGCGTCTTCCTCGAACGCAAGCAGAGCGCCTCAGCCGAGGAAAACCTTGGCGCCATCGCTGCGCTGACCGAGCGCATCGGCTCCATCACCGAAGAGCTGAAAGCTTTCGCCCGCAAGGGCCGCACCGCCGCCGAACCAGTCGAACTGCGCGGCGTGATCGAAGGCGCCGTCGTGCTGCTCAGGAGCCGCTTCGCCGGCCGGCTGGATGCGCTGGCGATCACGCTGCCGCCGCCGGCGCTGAAGGTTATGGGCAACCGGCTGAGGCTGGAGCAGGTGCTGATCAACCTTTTCCAGAACGCGCTGGAGGCACTCGATGGCCGCGACGACGCGAAAGTCGAGGTTTCGGCGGCCGAGACCGGCGATGACGTCGCGCTCATCGTCTCGGACAACGGCCCGGGCATTCCGTCCGCGATCCTGAAATCGCTGTTCACGCCCTTCAACACCTCCAAGGAAAAAGGCCTGGGGCTCGGGCTCGTCATCTCCAAGGACATCGTCACCGACTATGGCGGGCGCATCGAGGTTTCGAGCAGCGGCCTGGGAACACGCTTCATCATCCACCTTTCGAAAGCCGGCGCTGCATGACGAAGCACGATCCAGCCCCGGTGATCCTGATCGATGACGATAGCGATCTGCTCAAGGCGACAAGACAGACGCTGGAGCTTGCCGGCTTTGCGGTGTCGGCCCACGCCGTGGCGAAGGAAGCGCTGGCGGCGCTCGACAGGGATTTCGCCGGCGTGGTGGTGTCGGATATCCGCATGCCGGAGATCGACGGGCTGCAACTTTTCGATCGCGTGCTGCGGCTCGACCCCGATATCCCCGTCATCCTGGTCACCGGCCATGGCGATATCGCGATGGCCGTGAAGGCGATCAAGGACGGCGCCTACGACTTCATCACCAAGCCTTTCGCCGCCGACAGGCTGGCGCAGAGCGTGGCCCGCGCCGCCGAAAAGCGGCGCCTGGTGATGGAAAACCGCGCCTTGCGCGAGGCGGCCGAGCAGGCGCAGGAAGGCTTGCCGCTGATCGGCCAGACGCCGGCCATGGAGCGGCTGCGCCGGACATTGCGGCAGATAGCCGACACCGATGTCGACGTTCTGGTGACCGGCGAGACCGGTTCGGGCAAGGAGGTGGTGGCGAGCCTGCTGCATCGCTGGAGCCGCCGCGCCAAAGGCAATTTCGTCGCTCTAAATTGCGGGACGCTGCCGGAGACGGTCATCGAAAGCGAGTTGTTCGGACACGAGGCCGGCGCCTTCACCGGCGCGCAGAAGAAGCGCGTCGGCCGCATCGAGCATTCGAGCGGCGGCACGCTGTTCCTCGACGAGATCGAGAGCATGCCGGCCTCGACGCAGGTGCAGATGCTGCGCGTCTTGGAAATGCGCGAGGTGACGCCGCTCGGCACCAATGAGATCCGGCCGGTCGACCTGCGCGTCGTTGCCGCCGCCAAGGTCGATCTCGGCGACGCCGGCCAGCGCGGCAATTTCCGCGAGGATCTCTATTACCGGCTCAATGTGGTGACGCTTTCGATCCCGCCGCTGCGCGAAAGGCGGGACGACGTGCCGCTGTTGTTCGGTTACTTCGCCGATCGCGCCGCCGCCCGCTTCCGGCGCGCCGTGCCGGCGATCTCCGCCGCGGTTCAGCGCCATCTCGGCGAACATGACTGGCCCGGCAATGTGCGCGAACTCGCCCACTTCGCCGAACGCTTCGTGCTCGGGCTGGACGACGTTGCCCCAGCGTCTTCCCCCACGGCAACGGAGATCGGCACCCCCATGCCCCTGCCGGAACGACTCGATCGTTACGAAGCCGAAATTATCCGCGAGACACTTGGTCGCAATGACGGCGACGTCCGCCGCACCATCGAGGCGCTCGGCATTCCGCGCAAGACCTTCTACGACAAGCTGCAGCGGCACGGCATCGTGCGCAGCGATTTTTCCAGGTAGATCAAACGGGTGGAACCGCAGTGCCGCTGCCTCGTTGAAACCGACCGGGAAACCGTGGCACTCGGGCATCAGCCGGGCGGCGAACGCTTCGCCGTGGCGGCGTTGCCGGGTTGCGCTCGGCAGGCGTTGATGGTTTGTTGCCGCTCAGCGGAGAACGAATAATGCGCGAATCCCTCGGTCAAGACGAATACGGCTCGACCAACCCTTTCGACCCGGACGACCTGCCCAATCTCAATGCGATGGGGCCGGCGATGGGCGGCGGCAATGATTTCGAGAAATACGCGGTCGCCGTCATCATCGTCTTCGGCGCGCTGATCATCGGGGGCCTGATGGCCGCCTCCATGTCCTTCGGCCACCGCAACGGCTTCCTGTTCGCGCTTGGCGGGGCCACAGCGGCCTGGATTTCAGGCAATGCGCTCCTGCTCGACCGGCCGCGCATCTATGCGCTGTTCGTCGCCATTGCCGCAGTGATGCTGATCGCCTCGACCATCACGCTGGTCGTGTAATTTTATCTGAGCATGATCCGTTCCCGCTTTTTGGGATCATGCTTCAATACCCCAAAGCCTCGCCCGCGGCCGCGCGGCTGTCGATGGCGCCGTTGTAGCGCGCGCCGCCGCCCTTCTCGATCTCGCTGAGGCTCTTGCCGCCGACCAGAACGCCGGCGGCTTGCCCCCAGGTCTTGTCGCTCAAGTCCAGGTGATAGCCCATGCCGGCAAGCAGCTTCTCCGTGTCCGGCGAAAGCCCGAACGGTTCGACATAGATGGTGTCCGGCAGCCATTGATGATGGATGCGCGGCGCGTCGATCGCCTGCTGGATGTCCATGCCGTGGTCGATGACATTGACGATCGCCTCGAGCGTGATGGTGATGATGCGCGAACCGCCCGGACTGCCGATGACCATGAACGGCTTGCCGTCTTTGGTCACGATCGTCGGGCTCATCGAGGATAAAGGCGTCTTCTTCGGCTGGATGGCATTCGCCTCTCCCTGCACCAGCCCGTAGAGGTTCGGCACGCCGGGCTTCTGGGTGAAGTCGTCCATCTCGTTGTTGAGCAGGATGCCGGTGCCGTCGGCGAGGACCCCGGCGCCGAAGGAGCCGTTCAGCGTATAGGTGACGGCGACCGCATTGCCGTCATTGTCGATGATCGAATAGTGGGTGGTTTCCTTCGACTCGCCGAAACCCTTGGGCATCAGGTCCTTCGACACGCCGGCGCGGAAGGGATCGATCTTGTCGCGGATGTCCTTGGCATAGTTCTTGTCGAGCAGTTTCGAGACCGGATTGTCTACGAAATCCGGGTCGCCCAGCGCCGAGTTGCGGTCGACATAGGCATGGCGCATGGCCTCGACCATGACATGGACCGTTTCGGCTGATCCGGCGCCGAGATAGGACAGCGGATAGAATTCGAGCACGTTGAGGATTTCGCAAATGATGACGCCGCCCGAGCTCGGCGGCGGCGAGGAGATGATCTCGTAGCCACGATAGGAGCAGGTCACCGGCTTCAGCTCCCGCACGGCATATTGCTCGAAATCGCCCTTGGCAAGAACGCCGCCCTTGGCGCCGCTCGCCTTGACGATGGCGTCCGCGATAGCACCCTTGTAGAAGGCGTCCGGCCCCTTTTCCGAGATCGCCGACAGCGAGGCGGCGAGGTCCGGCTGAACGAGCCTCTCGCCAATCCCGTAAGGCTTGCCATCCGGTTTCAGGAAGACCGCGGCGGCCGCGGGATCCTTTGCCAGACGATCGGCGCCGTCTGCGAACGACGCGGCATCGCCCTGGTTGAGCACGAAGCCGTCCTTGGCGTAGGCAATGGCCGGCGCCATCAGATCCTGCCTGGTGAGCGTGCCGTATTTCTCGCGCGCCATCTCGAAGCCTGCGACCGAGCCCGGCACGCCGACCGCCAGGTAGCCGTCGAGGCTGGCGACTTTCACCGGATTGCCGTCCTTGTCGAGATACATGGTCTTGGTCGCGGCGAGCGGCGCGCGCTCGCGGAAATCGAGGAAGGTCGTGCGGCCGTCCTTCATGCGCACGGTCATGAACCCGCCGCCGCCGATGTTGCCGGCATTGGGATAGACGACGGCGAGCGCATAGCCGACGGCAACAGCGGCATCGACCGCATTGCCGCCCTTTTTCAGCACGTCGACGCCGATCTCGGTCGCCAGATGCTGGGCCGTCACCACCATGCCGTGCTCGCCCTTGGCCGGTTGCGGCGAGGCGGCGAGGACGATGGTCGGCGGCGCGAGGGCAATTGCGAGCGAAAGGGTGACGCCGATCAGCGTCCGACGGGTCAAGGGCATGGCGGTGCTCCTGGCGTTGGGGACGCCCAAGAAAGACCCTGCCGGCGGACCTGTCCACCGCCAATGGCGCTGGACCAGATCAAATCCGATATCTGCCTGTCAGACGATGCCGCCGCCACCGCCGGCGACTGCCGGCCGCTCGGCCGCGACTTTGGCCCGGTAGCCGGCCTCGCGATAGGCCGCGACCGGATCGATCGCGCCGCCAGTGCGCAGTCTGGCCATCGCCAAGATTGGCTCGACGTCGGTGCGGTAGGCGCTTTTAAGTGTCTGCGTCGCCATCAGCGCGTCATTGGCGTCCTGGAAACCTTCCAGCGCCTTGCGGTCGACCAGCAGCGCCTGCGCATAGGCGCGCTGCACCTCGACCGCCGACAGCATCAGGCTTTCGATCGGATCGGTGACGTTGTGGCTCTGGTCGAGCATGTGGGCGGGGTTGAAGCCTTTGGCGCCTGAAAGTTCCGCATCGACCAGCTCGTTGAAGACCAAGAACAGCCGGTAGGGATCGATCGAGCCGGCATCGAGATCGTCGTCGCCATATTTGGAATCGTTGAAATGAAAGCCGCCGAGCTTCCTGAACTGGATCAGCCGCGACACGATCATCTCGATGTTGACGTTGGGCGCATGGTGGCCGAGGTCGACCAAGCAGAAGGCCTTCTCGCCAAGCTCCCTGGCGATGATGTAATTCGTGCCCCAGTCCTGCACGACGGTCGAATAGAAGGCCGGCTCATACATCTTGTGCTCGGTGAACAGCCGCCAGTCGGCCGGCAGGCCGGCATAAATCTCGCGCATGGCGTCGAGATAGCGCTCGAACGCCTTGGCGAAATTGACCTGGCCAGGGAAATTCGAGCCGTCGCCGATCCACACCGTCAGCGCCTTGGAGCCGAGCGTCCTGCCGATCTCGATGCATTCGAGATTGTGCTCGACCGCCTGGCGGCGCGTGCCGGCATCGGCATGCGAGAGCGAGCCGAATTTGTAGGAGAGCTTCTGGTCCTTGGCGTCGGAGAAGGTGTTGGAGTTCATGGCGTCGAACCCGAGGCCGAAGCGGGACGCCGCCTGCTTCAGCCGGTTCGGATCGGCCTTGTCCCACGGGATGTGTAGCGAGACGGTCGGCGTCGCCTGCGTCAGCTGGCTGATGACGGCGCAGTCCTCGATCTTGTCGAAGATGTCGCGCGGCTCGCCGGCGCCGGGGAAACGGGCGAAGCGCGTGCCGCCGGTGCCGACGCCCCAGGACGGGATCGCCACGCCGAATTTCTCGACCTTGTCGCGGATCGCGTCGATGGCGATGCCGCGCCGGTCGAGGCGCTCGCCGAGCGAGGCGTAATCGCGCTCGAGCGCGGCTTTGCGCGCAGCGTTGTCCTTTTCGACGACGTCGGCCGAGATGATCTGTTCGGACACTGCACTTCCTCCCAAGAACGTGTTCTGCCGGCGCTGCCCCTCATCCGCCTGCCGGCACCTTCTCCCCGTTGAACGGGGAGAAGGAAGCTTATCGCGTAAAACTTTGCGCGTTGCCGGCGTCGACGTTGACGATGTTGCCGGTCGATTTGGCCGACATGTCGGAGGCGAAGAAGTAGATCGCCTCGGCAACGTCTTCCGGGAAGACCGAGCGCTTCAGCATCGAGCGCGAGCGGTAATGCTCCTCGAGATCGTCGGTCGACATCTTGTAGGCGGCGGCGCGCTGTTCCTTCCACTCGCCGGTCCAGATTTTCGAGCCGCGCAACACGGCGTCCGGATTGACGACGTTGACCCTGATCTGTGCCTCCGCGCCCTCCAGCGCCAGGCAGCGGGCCAGGTGAATCTCGGCCGCCTTGGCCGTGCAATAGGCGGACGCATTCGGCGATGCGGCAAGGCCGTTCTTGGAGGCGACGAAAACGACGTTGCCGCCGATCTTCTGGGCGCGGAACAGGCGGAAAGCCTCGCGCGAGACGAGGAAATAGCCGGTGGACAGGATGTCCATATTCTTGTTCCACAGCGCCAGCGTCGTCTCCTCGATCGGCGCCGAGGAGGCGAGACCGGCATTGGAGACGAGGATGTCGACGCCGCCGAATTCGACCGCGGTTTCGGCGAAGCCGGAAAGCACTTGTTCCTCGGAGGTGACATCGATGCGCACCGGACGGACGAAGTCTTTTCCGTAGGCCTTCGAGAGCTCGTCATTGGCGCTGGCCAAAGCCGCTTCGTCTATATCGGCGAGCACAACGCAAGCGCCTTCGCGCAGCAGCCGGTTGGCGGTGGCGCGGCCGATGCCGCCGGCGCCGCCGGTGACCAGCGCGATCTGGCCGGCCAGCGCCTTCGGCTTCGGCAGGCGCTGGAGCTTGGCTTCCTCGAGCTGCCAGTATTCGATGTCGAAGGCTTCCTGCGCGGGCAGGCCAACATAGGACGAGACGGTCGAGGCGCCGCGCATGACGTTGATGGCGTTGACATAGAACTCGCCGGATATGCGCGCAGTCGCCTTGTCGCCGGCGAAGGTGAACATGCCGACGCCGGGCATCAGATAGACCACGGCATTGGGATCGCGGATGGCCGGCGAGTCCGGGTGCTTGCAGCTGTCATAATAGGCCTGGTAGCCGACACGATAGGCGGCAATGTCGTCGGCGAGCCGCGCGATGACCGCGTCGACATCGGGCTTTGCCGGATCGAACTCGATCACCAACGGTCGGATCTTGGTGCGCAGGAAGTGATCGGGACATGATGTGCCGAGCGCCGCCAGCGGCCGCAGGTCCTTCGAATTGACGAATTCGAGCACGGCCGGCTGATCGTCGAAATGGCCGAGCTTGTGGCTCTGTTCGGAGATCAGGCCGCGGATCCTCGGCATCAGCTTGGCGGCGATGGCGCGGCGCGCCGGTGCGTCGAGCGACTGGACGGCCTCGCCGCCGAAGATCGCCTTGCCCTGCGACTTGCGCTCGAACCAGTCGATCGCCTGGTTGATCACCGAGATCGTCGTCTCGTAGCATTCCTTCGGCGTGTCGCCCCAGGTGAACAGGCCGTGGCTTTCGAGCACGACGCCCTTGGCATCCGGATTTTCCAGGCAGAATTTCTCCAGCCACAGGCCGAGCTCGAAGCCCGGCCGCTTCCAGGGCAGCCAGCCGATGGCGTCGCCGAAGATCTCCTTGGTGATCGCCCTGGAATCCTTGGCTGCGGCGACCGCGATGATGGCGTCGGGATGCATGTGGTCGACGCAAGCCTTCGGCACATAGGCGTGCAGCGGCGTGTCGATCGAGGCCGCGCGCGGATTGAGGTTGAAGGTGCAGTGGGGCAGGTATCCCACCATCTCGTCCTCGTGCTCGACGCCGCGATAAAGACCTTTGATGGCACGCAGCTTGTCCATGTAAAGCGTGGCGAAACCGTCGAGCCTGATCGAGGCGCTGTCGCCGCCCGAGCCCTTGACCCACAGCACCTCCACCTCCTCGCCGGTGAGCGGATCCTTCTGCCGGACCTTGGACGAGGTGTTGCCGCCACCGTAATTGGTGACGCGCTTGTCGGACCCCAGCGTATTCGAGCGATAGACCAGGAGCTCGGGACCGCTCATCCCTTCGGCTTTTGCATCGTCCCAGAGATTGGCGAGGCGCGAGCCGGAGCGCTTGTCGAGCATAGGTATCCTCCCTTGGAGCGCGAACGCCGCACCCCTCATCTCTCGCCCGGGAATGTCTACGCAAGCGCCGCGCTTGTCAATCACAAACGATCAATATCGATCATATTGCACTGCACAAAGAAAATATTTGATCGGAAATGATTGACACTGCGCGTTTTCTAAGGCCTGATGCTTGGGCAGGGAGGAACCATGCACGAGAAAGAGCGCCACAGGATCATTCTGTCCGCCGTCCAGGAAAAACCCGTGGTGACGGTGCAGGAAATGGTCGAGCTGACGGACTCCTCCGAAGCGACGATCCGGCGCGACATCGCGGCCCTGCATGTCCAGAAACGCTTGCGCCGGGTGCGCGGCGGCGCCGAGGCGATCTCGCCGCCGCAGTTCATCGGCCTTGCCGGCCGGCCCTTCTCGGTCAACGAAACGCTGAACGCCACACAGAAGCGGGCGATCGCGCGGGAAGCGGTGAACCTGTGCAAGGACGGCGAGCCGATCATCATCAATGGCGGCACCACCACCTTCCAGATGGTGCATTTCCTGACCGGCCGCCGCATGCCGATCTTCACCAACTCCTTCCCGATCGCCGAGCATCTGCTCAAGCACTCGAAGAACACGGTGATGCTGTCCGGCGGCACGATCTACCGCGAGCAGAACATCATCCTGTCGCCATTCGACAACGACGTGACGCGCAACTTCTATGCGCGCCGCATGTTCATGGGCGCGCAGGGGCTGGGGCCGCTCGGACTGATGGAAGGCGATCCGCTGCTGATCCAGGCGGAACAGAAGCTGATCGACCAGGCCGACGAGCTGGTGGTGCTGGTCGATTCCTCGAAATTCCGCATGCGCTCCAGCCTGATCCTGTGCGGGCTGTCGCGCATCGCGGCCGTGATCACCGACGACGGCATCGAGGACCGCGAGGCCAAGATGCTGGAAACGGCGGGCGTGGCGCTGATCGTCGCCCGCAGACAGTCAAGCGACAAGGAAGAATCTTCACTGCAGGCCTAAGGGAAACTCACGCCCGCAGCGGCGATGGAATGCAACGCTCAAGGGAGGATATTCGATGAGCTTTTTGAAGAAACTGCTGGTCACGGCGGCCTTTTCAGCCGCCATGTTCGTGAATGCCGCCTATGCCGAGAACGTCAAGATCGCGCTGGTGGTGAAGTCGCTCGGCAATGGCTTCTTCGACGCCGCCAACAAGGGCGCCGAGGAAGCAGCCAAGGAACTGGGCGATGTCGATGTCATCTACACCGGCCCGACCAAGGCGACGGCCGAAGCGCAGATCGAAGTGATCAATTCGCTGATCGCGCAGAAGGTCAATGCGATCGCCGTTTCGGCCAATGACGCCGATGCGCTGGTGCCTGTGCTGAAGAAGGCCATGGAGCGCGGCATCACCGTCATCTCGTGGGATTCGGGCGTCGCCAAGGAAGGCCGCCAGCTCCACCTCAACCCGTCCGACACCGGCCTGATCGGCGAGACGATCATCAAGCTCGCAGCCGACTACCTGCCGGAAGGCGGCGACGTAGCGATCCTCTCGGCTTCCTCGACGGCGACCAACCAGAATGCCTGGATCGAAGCGGCCAAGAAGGTGCTGCCGGAGAAGTTCCCGAAGATCAAGCTGGTCGCCACCGTCTATGGCGATGACGACTCGGCCAAGAGCACCGATGAAGCCAAGGGCCTCTTGAAGTCTTATCCGAACCTCAAGGCGATCATCGCGCCGACCACAGTTGGTGTTGTAGCGGCTGCGCAGGTCGTCACCGACGAGAACCTTATCGGCAAGGTCAACGTCACCGGCCTGGCGCTGCCGTCCGAGTTCAAGAAGTTCATCGACAACGGCGCTTCGCAGGCTGTCGCGCTGTGGAACCCGATCGATCTCGGCTACTCGGCGATCTACCTCGCCCATGACCTGGCGGTGAAGAAGGAAGAGGCCAAGCCCGGCGCTACGCTGTCGATCGGCCGCGTCGGCAAGGTGACGCTCGACGACACCAACTCGGCCGCGATGGCTCCGCCCTTCCAGTTCGACAAGACCAACATCGAGAAGTTCTCCAAGATCTATTGATCCCGGTCGACTTCAAGCTCCTGCGGCGGGACAATTCCCGCCGCATCTTCAAACCGACCTTCTCTCAGGGCCTGATACGGATATGGACACGACAGCCCAGCGCAAAATGGAGACGGAGCGGCCCCAGCCTCCAGGCCCGGCCCAAAGCGCCTCTCCTCGCCTGACGCTCTCAAGCATCTCGAAAAGCTTCCCGGGCGTGCGTGCCCTGCACAATGTCAGCCTGTCGCTCTATCCTGGACAGGTGACGGCGCTGATCGGCGAGAACGGCGCCGGCAAGTCGACGCTGGTCAAGATCATGACCGGCATTTACCAGCCCGACTCGGGCGAGATCGGCATCGACGGCCAGGCCACGACGCTGCCCAGCGCGCATGCCGCCTTCGGCCACGGCATCACCGCCATCCATCAGGAAACCGTGCTTTTCGACGACCTTTCCGTCGCCGAAAACATCTTCCTCGGCCATGCGCCGCGCACCCGCTTCGGCACCATCGACTGGCGCACGATGCGCAAGAATGCGCGCGAGGTGCTGGAGACGATGCGCGCCGGCCATATCGACGCCGATGCACGACTGAGAGATCTCGGCATCGCCAACAAGCACCTTGTCGCCGTTGCCCGCGCCATGTCGATCGATGCGCGCATCGTCATCATGGACGAGCCTACCGCTGCACTTTCGATGAAGGAGATCGAGGAGCTTTTCCTGCTGATCGAATTCCTGAAGAGCGAAGGCAAGGCCGTGCTCTTCATCAGCCACAAGTTCGACGAGATCTATCGCATCGCAGATCGCTACACGGTGTTTCGCGACGGCGAGATGGTGGGCGAAGGCCTGCTCAAGGACACCAGCCAAAACGAGATCGTGCGCATGATGGTCGGGCGCAGCGTCGACCATATCTTTCCACAGCGCGAGCCGAAGATCGGCGCGCCGGTGCTGTCCGTCTCCGGCCTGTCGCATCCGACCGAGTTCGACGACATCGGCTTCGAATTGCGCAAGGGCGAGATCCTCGGCTTCTACGGGCTGGTCGGCGCCGGGCGCAGCGAGGTGATGCAGGCGATCGCCGGCGTCACCCGCACGAGCCGGGGCGCGATTTCACTCGACGGCCGGACGATCGCACCGAAATCGGCTGCGGATTCGATCGAGGCCGGCATCGTCTATGTGCCCGAAGAACGCGGCAAGCAGGGCGTGGTCATCGGCCTGCCGATCTTCCAGAACGTGTCGCTGCCTTCGCTGGCGCGCACCTCGAAATCCGGCGTGCTGCGGCTGGCGGAGGAGTTCGCACTCGCCCGCTCCTACACCGAGCGTCTCGACCTGCGCGCCTCCTCGCTCAGCCAGGATGTCGGCACCCTTTCCGGCGGCAACCAGCAGAAAGTGGTCATCGCCAAATGGCTGGCGACCGCGCCCAAGGTGATCATCCTCGACGAGCCGACCAAGGGCATCGACATCGGCTCCAAGGCCGCCGTGCACGGCTTCATGGCCGAGTTGGTCGCGCAAGGCCTGTCGGTGATCATGGTGTCGTCCGAGCTGCCCGAAATCCTCGGCATGTCCGACCGTGTCGTGGTCATGCGCGAAGGCCGTATCGCGGCGACCTACGACAACAAGGGTCTCGACGCCGAAACGCTGGTTCGGACGGCAGCGGGGATCGCGGCATGAAGAGCTTCCTCAAATATCGCGAGATCTGGCTGCTTGCCGGCATCGTCGTGCTGATCGGCCTGATCTCGACGCGCTTCCACGGCTTCGCCAACCCCGCCAATCTGCGCCAGGTGTTCAACGACACCTCGATCCTGATGATCCTGGCGCTGGGACAGATGGTGGTGATCCTGACGCGCTCGATCGATCTGTCGATGGCCTCCAACCTCTGCTTCACCGGCATGGTGGTGGCCATGCTCAACGCCGCGCATCCGGCGATCCCGATCCCGGCGCTGATCGTCATCGCGCTTCTCGTCGGCCTGGTGCTCGGCGCCATCAACGGTTTCCTGGTGTGGCGGCTGAACATCCCGTCGATCGTGGTGACGCTGGGCACGCTCACCATCTATCGGGGCGCCACCTTCGTCGTCTCCGGCGGCGCCTGGGTCAATGCCGACCAGATGAGCCAGGACTTCATCAACTTCCAGCGCGTTGCCTTCCTCGGCCTGCCGGTGCTGTCCTGGATCGCGATCGTCGTGATTGCGCTGTTCTTCCTGGTGATGACGCGCACCGCGCTCGGCCGCTCGATCTACGCCATCGGCGTCAACCCGACCGCGTCGGTCTATGCCGGCATCGATGTCGGCCGGACGAAATTCATCGTCTTCTGCATCTCGGGCATGATCGGCGGGCTTGCCGGCTATCTGTGGATCTCGCGCTATGTGATCGCCTCGGTCGAGGTCGCCAACGGCTATGAACTCAACATCATCGCCGCCTGCGTCATCGGCGGCATCTCGATCGCCGGCGGCATCGGCTCGGTCGGCGGCGCGGTGCTGGGGGCGCTGTTCCTCGGCATCATCTCCAACGCGCTGCCGGTGATCAACATCTCGCCCTTCTGGCAGATGGCGATCTCGGGCAGCGCCATCATCCTGGCCGTGGTGCTCAACGCGCGCGGCGAGCGCCGGCAGGGCCGCATCATCCTCAGAAGGGCGGAAGCGGCATGACCGACACCCCTGCCCCGCGCCACATCCCCGACCGGCTCGACAAGCCGCTTTCCTCGGCGATCTTCTCCTGGGAAGCGCTGCTGGTCGTCATCGCGGTCGCCATCTTCGCGGTGAACAGCTTCGCCTCGCCCTATTTCCTCGACCCGTGGTCGCTGTCGGACCTGACCTTCAACTTCACCGAAAAGGGGCTGATCGCTGTAGCCATGGCGCTGCTGATCATCTCCGGCGAGATCGATCTCTCGGTTGCCGCGATCGTGGCTTTATCCTCGACGATGATGGGCATGGCCGTGCAGGCCGGCGCCGGCACCCCGGTGCTGGTGGCGATCGGCATCGTCATCGGCCTTGGCTGCGGGGCCTTCAATGGGTTGCTGGTCACCCGCCTCGGCCTGCCTTCCATCGTCGTCACCATCGGCACGATGAGCCTGTTCCGCGGCATCGCCTTCATCATCCTCGGCGACCAGGCCTACAAAGGCTATCCGGAAAGCTTCGCCTTCTTCGGCCAGGGCTATGTCTGGTGGGTCTTCTCGTTTGAGCTGGCGCTGTTCCTGGTCGCGGCGCTGATCTACTGGTTCGTCCTGCACCGCACGAGCTTCGGCCGCCGGGTCTTCGCCATCGGCAACAACCCGGTGGCCTGCCAATTCTCCGGCGTGCGCGTTACCCGCATCAAGTTCATCCTGTTCTGCCTGACCGGGCTGATGTCGGGCATCGCCTCGGTGCTGATCACCTCGCGGCTCGGTTCGACGCGGCCGTCTATCGCGCAGGGCTACGAGCTCGAAGCAATCACGATGGTGGTGCTGGGCGGCGTCTCGATCCTCGGCGGCGCCGGCAGCATTTTGGGTGTCGTGCTCGCCGCCTTCATCATGGGGCTGGTGACGTTCGGCCTCGGACTGCTCAACGTGCCCGGCATCGTCATGTCGATCTTCATCGGCCTGTTGCTGATCATCGTCATCGCACTGCCCCTCGTCTGGCGGCGGCTGCGCGAGGGACGCTTCGCCTGATGGAGAAATACGCCTTCAAGATGAAGCTCAATCCCGGCATGAAGGCCGAGTACCAGCGGCGCCATGACGAGATCTGGCCTGAGCTGGTTGATCTGCTGAAGCAGGCCGGCGTCTCCGACTATTCGATCCATCTCGACGAGGAGACCAACATCCTGTTCGGGGTGCTGTGGCGGCGTGACGACCACGGCATGGCGGACCTTCCGAAGCACCCCGTGATGCAGCGCTGGTGGGCGCATATGGCCGACCTCATGGAAACCAAAACCGACAACGAGCCGGTGGCGGTGCCGCTGCAAACCGTGTTCCATATGGCATGATCGTCGCCGTCATCGATATAGGCAAGACCAACGCCAAGGTGGCGCTGGTCGATCTCGCGACGCTGCGTGAGATTGCACTGCGCCGTATCGCCAATGCTCCTGTGCGGCAGGCGCCCTACCCGCATCACGATGTCGAGGCGCTGTGGACATTCATCCTCGACAGCCTGGCCGATCTCAACCGCGAACAGCGGATCGATGCGATATCGACCACCACGCATGGCGCGACCGGCGCGCTGGTCGACCGATCAGGCGAACTGGTGCTGCCGGTGCTCGACTATGAATTCGACGGCCCGGAACAGCTCGCGGCCGACTACGACGCCGTGCGTCCGGCCTTCGCCGAAACCGGTACGCCGCGGTTGCCGATCGGCCTCAATCTCGGCGCGCAATTCTTCTGGCAGCAGAGACAATTCCCGGCGGAATTCGCCAAGGCCGCCGCGATGCTGATGTATCCGCAATATTGGGCGCTGCGGCTGACCGGTGTTGCGGTCAACGAGGTGACTTCGCTCGGCTGCCACACCGATCTGTGGAATCCCTGGACGTCCGACTATTCCTCGCTGGTCGACAGGATGGGCTGGCGCCGGTTGATGGCGCCGGTGCGGCCAGCCAAGGATCGGCTTGGCCCGATCCTGCCGGAGCTGGCGCAACGCACAGGGCTCGACCCGCAGACGCCCATATTCTGCGGACTGCACGATTCCAACGCCTCGCTGCTGCCGCATCTGTTGTCCGACGCACCGCCCTTCTCGGTCGTCTCGACCGGCACATGGGTGATATCGATGGCGGTAGGCGGCCGGAAGGTCGAGCTCGATGCGGCGCGGGATACGCTGGTCAACGTCAATGCGCTCGGCGATGCCGTGCCGTCGGCGCGTTTCATGGGCGGACGCGAGTTCTCGCTTTTGACCGACGGCCAGCCACAGGAATGGAGCGAAGGCGACGTTGCCGCCGTGCTGGCGCAGAAAGCTCTGCTGCTGCCGTCCACTCAGCAGGGCTCCGGACCGTTTCCGCATCGCGCCGCGCAATGGTGTAACGCCGACGGCCTGAGCTCCGGCCAGGGCTTCGCCGCCATCTCATTCTATCTGGCGCTGATGACCGTGACCTGCCTGGAGCTGATTGGCGGCGACGGGCCGACAACCGTCGAGGGACCGTTCGCGCAGAATCCGCTTTTCATCCACATGCTGGCGGCAGCAACGGGAAGGCCCGTCATTGCATCGGGGACCTCGACCGGCACCAGCATCGGCGCCGCGCTGCTGGCGTCGGATGGCGCCGCCGTCATGGGCAAGGGTGAGCGCACCAAGCCTCCGTCCGAGCGCGCCTGGCGCGATTATGTAAGGGCGTGGCAGTTGGCTGTTCAGACGTAATCGACCACTATCTGACAGTCGGCGCTGCCCCTCATTGCCCTGCCGGGCATTTCTCCCCGTATAGTGACGGGGAGAAAAAAGCTGTGTCGTCGACGGTTTCACCAATCGCCAGCGTTGCAAAATGGATGCCGGCATCGCGGCCAGCTCTCTTCTCCCCGTTCAACGGGGAGAAGGTGCCGGCAGGCGGATGAGGGGCAGCGCCGACCTCGGCAATTAAGGATCCCTCAGCGCGCCGCCCCGTAAAGCAGTCCCCGCGGGTCGATCTGCGGCTTGCGGCCGGCGACGACGTCGGCCAGGAACTGTCCCGAGCCACAGGCCATGGTCCAGCCGACATGGCCGTGGCCGGTGTCGAGATAGAGGTTGCGGTATTTCGCCTGGCCGATCACCGGCACCGAGTTTGGCATCATCGGCCGCAGGCCTGCCCACAGCACGGCCTTCTTCTCGTCGAAGGCGTCCGGGAAAAGGTCCTTTCCGGTTTCCAGGATGGTTCTGAAATCGCCGGGCTTGAAGCTGCGGTCGAAGCCGGTGAATTCGGCCGTCGAGGACATGCGCAGGCGATTGCCGAGCCTCGAATAGCCGATCAGCCGGTCCTCGTCGGCGCCGCCCATGGTCGGCCCCTTGCTTTCGTCTTCGAGGGGAATCGTCGCGGTGTAGCCCTTCACCGGGTAGATCGGCAGGTCGATGCCGTAGCGGCGACCGAGCAGGCCGCTTTCCGGCCCCATGGAGATGACGATGGCGTCGCCGACGAGCGGGCCTGCAGAGGTCACGACGGCGCGCACCCGATCGCCCTCGATGTCGAGGCCCCGGATGGTCGTGCCGAACAGGAATTTGACGCCGAGCTTCTCGGCGGCATAGGCGGCGAGCCTGTCGGTGAACTGCTTGGAATCGCCGGTCTGGTCGATCGGCGAATAGATGCCGCCGGCGATCTTTTCCTTCACGCCGGCAAGGCCCGGCTCCAGCTCGACCAGGCGCTCGCGGCCGACGATCTCGATCGGCAGGCCGTGCTCGCCGAGATAGCGGTAATTGTCGGTGCCGGTGTCGAGGCTCTTTTGCGATCGGAAGAAGTAGAGAATGCCCTTCCTGCGTTCGTCGTAATGGATGCCGGTCGCCTCCGACAGCGCGTTGATGCACGCGCGGGAGTGGAGTGCCAGCCTGAGCTTGATATCGGTATTGGCGCGCAGGCGCTTCACCGTGCATTCGCGCAGGAAACGCAGGCTCCAGGCATAGAAATAGGGATCGAGGCGCAGCCTGACCTTGATGCCGAGGTCGTGGTTCCAGAGCGCGCGCAGGAAGGTCTTCAACGCGGCGGGCGAGGCCCAGGCGGTTGCGTCGCCCGGCGAGACCAGGCCGGCATTCGACTGGCTGGTGCCGCGCGCCGCCGCCTCGTGGCGCTCGATAACCGTCACCTCGTGACCGTCCTTTGCCAGATAATAGGCGGCCGCTGTGCCAACCACGCCCGCGCCGAGAACCAAGATCTTCATGCCGTCCCCTCAGGATCGAACGGGCAGCGCGCCTCCGCGCGCCGCTGCATGAGGCTCAATACCGCGTCCAAACGCGCCGGACGAGCCCTTGGCCCAACAGCTCAGTTTCATTACGCAATTCCGGACGGAAGGCTACGGCGAAGCCGCCGAATCCAACCGCTACACGCTTTTCCTGGAGTTGCTCAGGTCCGAACGGAGTTCTTGGTCGTCAGAATGCGTTCCCATGCCAGCGCATCGTTGACGATCAAGTCGAGATCGTCTCGCTGCGGTGTCCAGCCGAGTTCCTTGCGGGCAAGCTCGGAATTGGCGACCACGGCGGCGGCGTCGCCCGGACGGCGGTCGCCCATGCGCACATCGAAGTCATGGCCGAAGGCGCGGCGCACGCTGTCTATCACCTCGAGCACGGAATAGCCGTGGCTGTAGCCGCAATTGGCGACGAGGCTCTCGCCACCGGCGCGCAGCCGCTGCAGCGCCAGCCGGTGCGCGGCGGCGAGATCGCTGACATGGATGTAATCGCGCATGCAGGTGCCGTCCGGCGTCGGATAGTCATTGCCGAAGACCTGCATGAAGGGGCGCTTGCCGAGCGCGGTCTCGCAGGCGACCTTGATCAGATGCGTGGCGCCGGGCGTCGACTGTCCGGTGCGGCCCTTTGGATCGGCGCCGGCGACGTTGAAATAGCGCAGCGCCGTGTAGCGGATGTCGTGCGCCAGGGCGGCATCGCGCAGCATCCATTCGCTCATCAACTTGGAAAGGCCATAGGGCGATTCCGGCGCAAGGCGGGCATCCTCGCGCACCGGCTCCAGCCCGGCGCCGCCATAGACGGCGGCGGTGGAGGAGAAGATGAAATGCGGCACGCCTTCGCGCACCGCGGTTTCGATCAGCGTGCGGGTCTTGCAGGTGTTGTTCTCGTAGTAACCGAGCGGGTCGGCGACCGATTCCGGCACCACGATCGAACCGGCGAAGTGAATGATGGCATCGACCTTGTTGTCGCGGATGATCCGGCCGACCAGGTCACGATCGGCGACATCGCCGACGACCAGCCTTGCTTCGGGGGCCACCGCCCATTCGAATCCGGTGGAAAGCCGGTCGAGCACCACGACGCCCTCGCCGGCGTCCAGCAACTCCCAGACCATGTGGCTGCCGATATAGCCGGCACCGCCCGTCACCAAAACCGTCATCATCTACCTCGCTGATCAAGATTTATCGGAAACTGTCTCAACAGCCACCGTGCTGGAAACCCCGCCGCAAGCCCGTTAACTCCTATGTCGTTCGCCAAACCGCTGTCCACTTTTGGGCGATATGCATTAGCCTCCCTATAATGTTAACTCCGTAACAGTTCCTCCCGTCCGAGGCATCGTACTGAAACAAGACCGCTTCAAACAGCCGGGAATAGGCCACGATCCGGCATCGTTAGGAACAGGGTAAAGGCGTGGCATTTTGACCGGTTGGGTCCGGTGGACGCGGCATGGGGCAGTGACTATTATCCGCCGCAAAATTGGGAAGTGGACATGAATTACCAGCGGTTCTTCGAAGATGCGATCGATCAGCTCCACGCCGAGCGTCGCTACCGCGTTTTCGCCGACCTTGAGCGCATGGTCGGCAAGTTCCCGCGCGCCATCTGGCGTTCCAACGGCCGTGCCCAGGAAATCACCGTTTGGTGCTCCAACGACTATCTCGGCATGGGCCAGAACGAAGATGTCATCGCCGCCTTCCAGAACGCGGCCGGCCGGATGGGTTCGGGCGCCGGTGGCACCCGCAACATCTCCGGCACGTCCAACCCGCTGGTCGAGCTGGAGCATGAGCTCGCCGACCTGCACGACAAGGAAGCAGCCCTTGTCTTCACCTCGGGCTTCGTCTCCAACGAGGCCTCGATCTCGACCATCGCGCGGCTGCTCCCCAACTGCCTGATCATCTCGGACGAGCTGAACCATGCCTCGATGATCGAAGGCGTGCGGCGCTCGGGCGCGGAAAAGAAGATCTTCCGCCACAACGACGTCACGCATCTGGAAAGCCTGCTGCAGGCGGCCGGGCGCGAACGCGCCAAGCTGATCGTCTTCGAAAGCGTCTATTCGATGGACGGCGACATTGCGCCGATCAAGCAGATCGTCGAGCTCGCCGAGCGCTACAACGCCATGACCTATATCGATGAGGTCCATGCCGTCGGCATGTACGGACCGCGCGGCGGCGGCATCACCGAGCGCGAAGGCCTGGCCGACCGCATCGACATCATCCAGGGCACGCTGGCCAAGGCCTTCGGCACGCTGGGCGGCTACATCACCGGCACCAGCGCGGTGATCGACGCCGTGCGTTCCTATGCGCCTGGCTTCATCTTCACCACCGCGCTGCCGCCGGCCATCGCCGCCGCCACCACCGCCTCGATCCGCCACCTCAAACGCTCGCAGGCCGAGCGGGACGCGCAGCAGCGCCAGGCGGCGCGCACCAAGCAGGTGCTTGCGGCGGCCGGCTTGCCGGTGATGGAATCGGCCACCCATATCGTGCCGGTGCTGGTCGGCGACCCCGAGCTTTGCAAGATGGCCAGCGACCGCCTGCTCGGCGTGCACGGCATCTACATCCAGCCGATCAACTATCCGACCGTGCCGCGCGGCACCGAGCGGCTGCGCATCACGCCGACGCCGTTCCATTCGGACGCGCTGATCGCCGAATTGCAGGACGCGCTGGTCGAGACCTGGGATGCGCTAGGCATTCCCTATGCCAACTCCGGCCGTCCCGCTGTCGCCAAGACCGATCGGATCATTCCGCTCCTGGTGCCGAAGTCAGGCGGGTGACTTGCAACTGTCGGAGCGCTGGCCGCGCTCCGCTTATCACTGTTTCTCGTTCTCCAACGCTGCGCCGCTCCTAAGTCACGGCATGGATCCTAGGGTCTCCGCGACGTCGCTTCGCGACTGCTTCGCCCTAGGATGACGACGTCCATTTTGCCAACCGACAATCGCAAACGTTGGAGATTGTCCGAGGCCGTCCTTCCGTCGTCATTCCAGGGCGAAGCAAGGAGCGAAGCGACGCGCGCAGACCCTGGAATCCATGCCGTCACGTCTGCCCAAGAACGAAGCGGTGCAGAAAAAGGGTTCGCAAACAAACACTTCCCGCCCGACTACGACCTCACACCGTCTTCATCCATTTCGCCAGGCGATGCGCCGCTTCCTCGAGCTGATCGGGGCGACGGTGGAAGCATAGTCGGAGGAAGGCCTCGCCACCGGAGCCGAAGGCGGTGCCGGGCGCCAGGCCGACATTGGCGTTGTCGACGATGTCGAAGGCAGCTTTTCGGGCATCGGTGAGGCCGTCGACCCTGAAGAACAGGTAAAAGGCGCCCTGCGGCACGGTGAAACGCGCCTTGCCGGTTTCGCCCAGAATGCCGCAGACGAGATCGCGGGCGGCACGCGCGCGCTCCACCTGTTCGGTGATGAAGCCGTCGCCCTCGTCAAGGGCTGCGACCGCGCCGCGCTGCATGAATTGGGCGACGCCCGAGGTCGAGTACTGGATCAGGTTTTCGAACACCTGCTGCAAGGCGGGATGGGTCTTGATCCAGCCGACGCGCCAGCCGGTCATCGCCCAGTTCTTGGAGAAACTGTTGACGAACAGGATGCGGTCGTCGAGCGTGGCCACGTCAAGGAAAGACGGCGCGCGGCCATGGCCGTAGTGGAACAACGAATAGATCTCGTCGGCAATGATCCACAGGCCCTTTTGGCGGGCGAGATCGAGGATAGCCTGGAGCGTCTCCTTGTCGGCGGTCCAGCCGGTCGGGTTGGACGGCGTGTTGATGAACAACAGCTTCGTGCGCGGCGTGATCGCGGAGGCGATCTTGTCGACGTCGCAGGACCAGCCATTGCCGGACTGGTCGAGGGTGACCGGCACCGGCACGGCGCCCGCCACGCCGGCGGCCGCGGCGAAATTCGGCCAGGCGGGCGAGAGATAGATCACCTCGTCGCCGCTGCCGGCGATCGCGTCGATGGCCAGCTGGATGGCATGCATGCCGGATCCGGTGACGATGAACTCTTCCTCGGCGAAGGTCCTGCCGAAGTGCCTCGCGTAGTAGCGGGCGAGCGCCTGCCTGAGCGCGGGAATGCCCTTCTGCCAAGTGTAGAACGTCTCGCCGTCCGCCAGTCCTTTGGCGGCGGCATCGCTGATGAAGGCCGGCGTCGGCAGATCGCCCTCACCGGCCCAGAGCGGGATCAGGCCTTCGCGCAGGCGGCCGTGATTAACGACGGCGACGATGCCGCTTTCGGGCGCAGCGCGGGCTTCGGTGCGCAAGGTCTGGATCAGGGTCATGCAAGAATCCGTCCGGTTTTTCGTGACTGCTAGCCCCTTTTACGACAGCCGCAAACAGAAAGCCCCGGCCGCAGGCGACCGGGGTTTTGGTCCAGAGTGCGCGCGTTGCGTTATCTCTTGGCCAGCAGGTCGCGGATTTCGGTCAGAAGCTGCACGTCGGCCGGCGGCGGGGCAGCGGCAGGGGCGGGCTTTTCGCGCTCCAGACGCTTGCGCATATTGTTCACGGCCTTGACCATCAGGAAGATAATAAAGGCAAGGATCAGGAAGTTCAGCACGACCGTGATGAAGCTGCCATAGGCAAAGACCGCGCCCTCTTTCTTGGCATCGACCAGCGCGCTCGAATGGACGTTCGAGGACAGCCCGAAGAAGTAATTGTTGAAGTCCAGCCCGCCGAAGATCGCGCCGACGATCGGCATGATGATGTCGTTGACCAATGAATCGACGATCTTGCCGAATGCAGCGCCGATGATGACACCGACGGCCAAGTCCATGACATTGCCCTTGGAGATGAATTCCTGGAATTCTTTCAGCATTCGTCCCTCCTTGCCGTAACAGGCCGCGCTGCCGCCTCACCAGTGTCCTTCGGCGCCGGCCCGGGCCCACAATAACAAAAACCCCCGGTCGCAAAACCGGAAAAAAGGCGAAAGCACCGGTTTGTGTTTACGCGGCGTCATCAAGCACATATGCGCCAAAAGCCGCGATGGACTCACGGTTGGAGCTGTGATTGCGTTGTAGGAACCGGACAAGGAACCGGACAGGGAGGAAGTGCGGACCGTGTTAGGCTGGTTCGTCGTCATCATCGCGATCGCCTATGTGACGCTGCTTTTTGCCATCGCCAGCGTCGGCGACCGGCGTGCGGCAACAATCGGCCTGGGCCGGGCACGGCCTTTCATCTATGCGCTCAGCCTCGCCATCTATTGCACGTCCTGGACCTTTTTCGGCTCGGTCGGCCTTTCCTCCGAGCGCGGCCTCGAATTCCTCGGCATCTATACAGGCCCGGTGCTGGTCTTCGTGTTCGGCTTCCCGCTGCTCAGCCGCATGATCCGGCTGGCAAAAAGCGAGAAGATCACCTCGATCGCCGACTTCCTCGGCGCCCGCTACGGCAAGAGCTTCACCGTCGCGGCGATCGCGACGCTGATCGCGACCATCGGCGCGGTGCCCTATATCGCGCTGCAGCTGAAGGCGATCTCGGGCTCCGTCAGCCTGATGGTCGAGCACTATACCGGCTCGCCGCCCTCCTTCGATCCGTTCGTCAGCGACATCTCGCTCGTGGTCGCGATGCTTTTGGCGCTGTTCGCGGTGCTGTTCGGCACCCGCCATGCCGACGCCACCGAACATCAGGACGGCCTGGTGCTCGCGGTAGCGGTCGAGACCGTGGTCAAGCTCGCCGCATTCATAGCCATCGGCCTGATGGTGACGTTCCTGATCTTCGGCGGGCCCGGCGACATGTTCGCCAAGCTCGCCGGAAAC
The DNA here is from genome assembly GCF_006442775.1 of Mesorhizobium sp. B2-4-6. NCBI lineage: Bacteria > Pseudomonadati > Pseudomonadota > Alphaproteobacteria > Hyphomicrobiales > Phyllobacteriaceae > Mesorhizobium > Mesorhizobium sp. B2-4-6. Next base: position 175,823 of record NZ_VFVI01000007.1, on the reverse strand, counting down.
GGCCAGGTGCGCCAGGCCATGAGCTACAGCACCTCTTTGGCCACCTGGCTGGTGCTGACCGGCCTGAGCGGCTTTGCCGTGCTGATGTTGCCGCGGCAGTTCTACGTCACCATCGTCGAGAACCGCAGCGAGGCGGAGCTGCGCACGGCGACCTGGGTGTTCCCGCTCTATCTCGTGGCGATCAACCTCTTCGTGCTGCCGATCGCCTTTGCCGGGCTGTCGCTGGTCGGCGCCAGGACAAGCAGCGACCTTTACGTGCTGTCGCTGCCGCTGCTCAGCGGGCATGACCTGCTGGCGATGGCCGCCTTCGTCGGCGGCCTGTCGGCGGCGACCGCCATGGTGATCGTCGAGAGCGTCGCGCTGTCGATCATGATCTCCAACGATCTCGTCATCCCGCTGTTCGTGCGCCGCGTGCTCAAGACCAGCTCCTCCGAGAACGAGGACTGGTCGACGCTCATCCTCAATGTGCGCCGCGCCTCGATCTTCATCATGCTGTTCATCGCCTTCCTCTACTATCGCGAGAGCACCAACAGCGCGCGGCTGTCGTCGATCGGACTGATGTCGTTTGCCGCGATCGCGCAATTCGCGCCGGCGCTGATCGGCGGCCTGATCTGGCGCCGCGCCAATGGCCGGGGCGCCGCGCTCGGCATGGTCGCCGGCATTGCCGTCTGGGGTTACACGCTGCTGCTCCCCTCGCTCGTCGGTCCCTCTACCGACATCGTCGTCCACGGCCTGTTCGGCTTCGAGGCACTGAGGCCGCAGGCGCTGTTCGGCACCGTCGGCGAGCCGCTGAACCATGGCGTGCTGTGGAGCCTCTCTGTCAACGCGCTGTTTTTTGTCCTCGGCTCCCTGTCCCGCGCATCCGTGCCGCTGGAGCGCATCCAGGCGGCGATCTTCGTGCCGCGCGAGGCCAGCCCGATGCCGAGCCTCAGACGCTTCCGCACTGCCGTCACCGTCAACGACCTGAAAGATACGATCTCGCGCTATCTCGGCGTCGAGCGCACGGAGCGCTCGTTCCAATCCTTCGAAAGGGACGCGAAAGTCTCCCTGCACGGTACCGAACAGGCCAGCATGGATGTCATCCGCTTCTCGGAGCAATTGCTGGCGAGCGCCGTCGGCTCTTCCTCGGCGCGGCTGATCCTGTCGCTGCTCTTCCGCCGCAACGACCGCGACTCCAAGGATGCCTTCAAGCTGCTCGACGACGCCACCGAGGCGCTGCAGCACAATCGCGACTTGCTTCAGATTGCGCTCGACCAGATGGAGCAAGGCATCACCGTCTTTGATCGCGACTTCCGGTTGATCTGCTGGAACAGGCAATACCGGCTGCTGTTCGACCTGCCGGACGAGATGGGCCAGGTCGGCGTCTCGCTCGACCGGATCCTGCGCCATCTCGCCGAGCGCGGCGATATCCCCGCCGACCAGCGCGTGACGACGCTCAACCGGCTGACCAGTTTCGCCGGCCCGTGGCAGATGGAACTGAAGACCAGCGGCCGCATCCTAGAGCTGCGCTCCAACCCGATGCCCGACGGCGGCATCGTCGCCACCTATGCCGACATTTCCGGCCGCGTCGAGCAAGACCTGGCGCTGAAGCGGGCCAATGAATCGCTGGAGCAGCGGGTCAAGACCCGCACCATCGAGCTCACGCGCGTCAACGAGGAGCTGGCGCAGGCGCAGATGCTGGCCGAGGAAGCCAATCTCGGCAAGACGCGCTTCCTGGCCGCCGCCGGTCACGACATCCTGCAGCCGCTCAACGCCGCCCGGCTCTATTGCTCGTCGCTGATCGAGAAGGCGGGCAAGGGACCGGCCGGCAAGGCCGCGGTCAATATCGAATCCTCGCTGGAATCGGTCGAGACCATCCTCGGCGCCGTGCTCGACATCTCCCGGCTCGACGCCGGCGCCATGAAGCCCGAGAACGCCGCCTTCAACCTCGGCGGACTGCTCGGCCAGATCGGCAACGATTTCCGCCCGCTTGCCGCTGAAAAGAAGCTCGAACTCACGATCATCCCATCCTCGCTCGGCGTCATGACCGACCGCAACCTGCTGCGCCGGCTGATCCAGAACCTCGTCTCCAACGCCATCAAATACACGCGCCAGGGCCGCATCCTGGTTGGAGTGCGGCGACGCGGCGAACTGGCCGAGATCCAGGTGATCGACACCGGCATCGGCATTGCCGGCGACAAGCTCAACACGGTCTTCCACGAGTTCACGCGCCTCGACGAGGGCGTGCGCGAGGCCGAAGGCCTTGGCCTGGGGCTCTCCATCGTCGACCGTATCGCCAGGGTGTTGAGGCTCGAGATCCGCATCTATTCCAACCCCGGCAGGGGCACGCGCTTTTCCGTCATCCTGCCTGTCGCGGCGGTCGCCGCGCCGCCGCGCGAGGCCGGCAAAGCGCCGGCCCGCTCCGCCTCGACGCTTGCCGGGCTCAATGTGCTGTGCATCGACAATGACGCGCGCATCCTCGACGGCATGCGGCTGCTGCTCGAAGGCTGGGGATGCCATGTCGAGACGGCTTCGGGATTAGGCGATCTGCTGAACCCCGGCGCGCCGAAGCCGGACTTGGTGCTTGCCGACTATCATCTCGACGGCGGCACCGGGCTCGATGCGATCGCCGCACTGCGCGCCGCCTACGGACGGGACCTTGCCTGCGTGCTGGTCACCGCCGACCGCTCCAGCGAGGTGCGCTCGGCTGCCGACCGGCTCGACATTCCGGTCATCAACAAGCCGCTGAAGCCGGCGGTGCTGCGCTCGATGATGGCGCGTGTCAGGCCGCTGGCGCCGGCGGCGGAATGATCAGCCGACCGGCTGCAGCGGGTCGCCGCCGATCTTCGACAGCTGGATGACCGCCTGGGTTCGGCTATCGACGCCGAGCTTCTGCAGGATGGCCGAGACATGCGCCTTGATGGTGGCTTCGGAAACGCCGAGCTCATAGGCGATCTGCTTGTTGAGCAGGCCCTCCGCCAGCATGCCGAGCACCCGCGTCTGCTGCGGCGTCAGCGCCTGCAGCCGCTTGATCAGGTCGGAGATTTCGGGATCGCGCTCGACGCCGAGCTCGATGCCCGTGGGTGCCGCGATATCGCCGGCGAGCACCGCCTGCACGGCGGCGTGTATCTCTTCCATGCTCGCCGATTTGGATATGAAGCCGGATGCGCCGAGATCGAGCGCGCGGCGGATGGTGACGGGATCGTCATGCGCCGATACCACCACCAGCGGCACCGCCGGATGGATGCCGCGCAGGGAGATCAGGCCGGACAGGCCGCTGGCGCCCGGCATCGACAGGTCGAGCAGCACCATGTCGACATCCTCGTTGGCAACCACCAGCGCCTTGGCGCTTTCGAAATCCCCAGCCTCATGGATGGCGGCAACGTCGCCGATGCCGGCCAGCGCCTCCTTCAGCGCGCCGCGAAAAAGCGGATGGTCGTCGGCAATGACGAAAGTGTGGCCCGACGGCAAATATTCCTCCCCCGATCCCATCATCGTTGTGTGCTTCTTGCGGGGACCGGAATGATTATGCGGCGACGCGGCGCGTTTTCAAGCGGCAAAGGCCGCATGCGGGGTTTTCCCCAGGACGGCTCGGCCGCGCCCCCGGTTCAGGTCTTCTGATTCAGCTTGGTGCCGCCGTCACCATCGTCCTTGTCCATGTCCTTGACGATGTCCTTGAAGGTCCGGAAGAACTGCTCCATGTAGCCCAGCGACTTGTTGAAATCCTCCTGACTGGGCAGGTTGGATTCCAGCCGGGCGGAGAGCGAATTCTCGAGCTTGGCGACGCGCGCGTCGAGCGCCTTGACCGAATTGTCCAGCCGGTCGATCTCGTCCTGGTAGGCGGCGCGCTCGTCGGCGGCCATCTTGCAGACGAGCTGGCCGGAGCGCTCCTCGCAGATCGACATGGCGCCGGTTCGGGTGTCCATGCGGACATAACCGTCGGCGGACTTCTCCAAGCGGTAGTGGTCGGTCTCCTCGGAATAGGCGGAAGCGGCAACCAGCGAGCAAAGCGCCGCGGGGATCAGGATGTGCTGCAGACGCATGTTGTTCCTCCATGAGCCAGTGAAGGCGGCATATCACAGGTTTGCGCCGGAAATGGGGAAGAGTCGAGCTCGAGCCTTCCCCCTACCTTCGGTTCGGACTATAGCGCGACAATGTCTCAGATTATCTACAAGATCGCGCCCGAGGCGCTTTGGCGCGAAGCCGAGAGAAACGGGCGCTTCACCGGCGCGCCGATCGACATCGCCGACGGCTTCATCCATTTCTCCACCGCCGGTCAGCTGCGCGAGACGGCGGCCAAGCATTTCGCCGGACAGACGGACCTGCTGCTGATCGCCATCGACGGGGCCAAACTGGGGGATGCGCTGAAATACGAGGTGTCGCGCGGCGGTGCCTTGTTCCCGCATCTCTACGCCGCGCTCGCACTTGATGCCGTTCTCTGGGTGAAACCGCTGCCGCACGGCGCCGGCGGCCACGAATTCCCGGCGCTGGAGGGCGAATGAGCGTGCTCGACCGGATCGGCCAGAAACTGCTTTTCTCCTTCGATCCGGAAACCGCGCACGGCCTGTCGATCGCGGCGCTGCGCTGCGGGCTTCCGGTTGGGGCGACGACGCCGCGCGACGCGCGGCTCAAGCTGAGCCTCTGCGGCCTTGACTTCCCCAATCCGCTCGGCATGGCCGCCGGCTACGACAAGAACGCCGAAGTGCCGGATGCGCTGCTGGGGCTTGGCTTCGGCTTCGCCGAGGTCGGCACCGTCACGCCGCTGCCGCAACCCGGCAACCCGAAGCCGCGCATCTTCCGGCTGACGGCGGACGAAGCGGTGATCAACCGGCTGGGCTTCAACAATGAAGGCCATGCGGCGGCCGAAAAACGGCTTGCCGCGCGCAAGGGCCGTCCAGGTATCGTCGGCGTCAACATCGGCGCCAACAAGGACAGCGCCGACCGCATCGCCGACTACGAGCGCGGCGTCGCCCGCTTCGCGCAACATGCCTCCTATCTGACGGTCAACATCTCCTCGCCCAACACGCCAGGCCTGCGCAACATGCAGGCGCGCGAGCAACTCGGGGAACTGCTGTCGCGGGTGATGGCCGCGCGTGCGGCCGCGTCGGCGCAGCCGCCGGTTTTCCTCAAGATCGCGCCGGATCTCGTCGAGGCGGAACTCGAAGACATCGCCGCCGAGGTCGCCGAGAAGAAAATCGACGGCGTCATCGTCTCCAACACGACGCTGGCGCGGACCGGGTTGCGGAGCGCGACCGCGGCCGGTGAAGCCGGCGGCCTTTCGGGCAAGCCGCTGTTCGGGCGTTCCACCGCTGTGCTGGCCCGCATGCGAAAGCTGCTCGGACCCGACATGGCCATTATCGGTGTCGGCGGCGTCGATTCCACCGAGGCCGCATTGGAAAAGATCCGCGCCGGCGCCGACCTCGTCCAGCTGTACACTGGCATGATCTATGCCGGTCCGGCGCTGCCGGGGCGCATCGTTGCCGGCATGGCGCGCTTTGCGGAGAGGGAGCACCTCAAATCCATCGGAGAGCTGCGCGACACCGGCTGCGCAAGATGGTCCGAACAACTCTGAGAGTTCCCACCAATCAGGAGGGCAAACGATGGCCGAAATTCTGGACTCCGTCGTGGACTCGATCGGTGGAACGCCGTTGGTCCGGCTCGACAGGCTGACGGCGCAGGCGGGCGTCGACGGCGCAATCCTCGCCAAGCTGGAATATCTCAATCCAGGCTTTTCCAAGAAGGACCGTGCGGCACTTGGAATAATCGAGGAGGCCGAGGGATCCGGCGCCATCAAGCCGGGTCAAACGGTGGTCGAGCTTACCTCCGGAAACATGGGCACGGGGCTCGCCATCATTTGCGCCGTCAGGGGCTACCCCTTCGTCGCGGTGATGTCGAAGGGCAATTCCGAAGAGCGTGCACGCATGATGACGGCGCTCGGCGCGGAAGTCATCCTCGTGGACCAGCTGCCGGGGTCAGTGCCGGGGCAGGTCTCGGGTGGCGACCTGGCGCTCGTCGAGCAGGCCGCCAAAGCGGTTGCGGCGGAACGTGGCGCGTACCGCGCCGACCAGTTCCATCGCGACGGGAACTGGCTTGCGCATTATCACGGAACCGGACCGGAAATCTGGGACGCCAGCCATGGCGCCGTCGATGCATTCGTCGACTTCATCGGCTCGGGCGGCACATATGCCGGGGTGGCAAGGGCACTGAAGGAACGCGATCCTCTGATCAAGTGCTTCATCGTCGAGCCCGAGGGCGCCGCGGCCGCCGCGGGAGAGACGGTCACCCAGCCCGAACATCCCATTCAAGGCGGCGGTTACGCCATGCCGGACCTGGCATTCCTGAACAACGCGCCCGTCGACGGTTATCTTCAGATTTCCGGCGATGAAGCACGCGAGGCCACGCGCCTGCTCGCGCGCAGCGAAGGTATCTTCGGCGGCTTCTCCTCGGGTGCGAATGTGGCCGCCGCGCTGCGTCTCCTGCGCGGCGATCAATCAGGCAAGACGATCGCTGTCGTGATTTGCGACTCCGGCCTGAAGTACCTCTCGACCGATCTCTGGAGCTGAGAAACGCCGGCACTTAGCCCGGCTGAAACAATCGGCACTAAAATGCCGTGCGTACCCTGAGCCTGAGCACCGCAAGCAAACTCACTCCCCGCACCAGCAGGAAGACATGCAGCGATGCCCATAGGCCGTTGTTGCCGAAGGCCGGGGCCAGGGTGATGAGCGCGGCGCTGAAGACGAGGAACGACAAGAGCATCATGTTGCGCATGTCGCGTGACCAGGTAGCGCCGATGAAGACGCCGTCCATCTGGAAGGCCAGCACGCCGCTCAGCGCCGTGAAGGCCGCCCAGGGCAGATAGGTGTCGGCGACCGCGCGGACTTCTGGAGACGTCGTCACCAGTGCCACCAGACTGGTGCCGGCGGTCAACAGGATGAGCGTGGCGATGCCGGCGAGACAAAAGCCCCAGATCAGCGTCAGCCGGACGGCCTGCCGGAACGGGGCCGGCGCATGCGCGCCGATGGCGCGACCGGCCAGCTGCTCCGCGGCGGTGGCGAAACCGTCGAGGAAATAGCCGGCGATGAGGAAGAAGTTCATCAGCACAGCGTTGGCGGCGAGCGTCACTGTGCCGAATTGCGCGCCCTGCCTGGTGAACAGCGCGAAGGCGGCAAGCAGCGAGAAGGAGCGGATCATGATGTCGCGGTTGAGCGACAGCATGCGCCGGTAGGCCGGGAGGTCGAGGATGCGGCGGCGTGACGGCCGCTCCAGCTTGCGGAAACGGTTGAGCACGATGGCAAGGCCAAGCAGCATGGCCAGGAACTCGCCGGTGACGGTCGCCCAGGCGACGCCGGCGACGCCCCAGCCAAGCTCGAGGCCAAGCAGGAAGCAGAGCGCGATGTTGATGCCGTTGAGCACCGCCTGCAGCATCAGCCCGAGCCCGCCTTCGCCGCGCCCCAGCACGTAGCCGAGTATGGCGTAGTTGATGAGCGAGAAAGGCGCTGCCAGCAGCCTGATGCGAATATAGACCGACATCGCCGCGCTGACGCGCGGCTCGGCGCCCATGAACCATTGGCCGCCGACGGCAAAGAGCGGCGAAAGGGCGGCAAGTATGACGCCCGCGACGACCGCGATCAGCACGGCGCGCCACAGCACCGCCTGTTCCTCCAGCGAATCGCCGCGCCCGAACGCCTGGGCGACGAGGCCGGTGGTGCCGGAGCGCAGGAAATTGAACGTGGTGAAGACGACGTCGAAGACCAGCGATCCCGCCGCCAGGCCGCCAAGCAAGGCCGCGTCGCCGAACTGGCCGACCACCGCCGTGTCGACGATGCCGAGCAGAGGCGTCGTCAGATAGGCAAGCGTCATCGGCACGGCGATCGCCAGCACCGAGCGGTTGGTGACCGCGAAGGATCTGGCGCTGGCTTGGGTTGCGTCCATTGCTGCCTGGCTGATTGCGGCTTGATCGTGAACCCGATGTGCCTCAGTTTGCCGGCGCCACGCAACCACCATCCGCCGAACTGCCAACCGAATTTTCCGCTGGCCTTACGCAATTCCGGACGGAAAACCGTTTCACTTTTTTCCTGGAATTGCCCAGAGCTGGCGCAGGCCTCCCGATCCATGCCGCTGCAGATCGTCCATCACCCCGACTATGACGCCGGCTTCGCCGTCAACCACCGCTTTCCGATGAGCAAATATCCGCTTTTGATGGAAGCCTTGCATATGCGCGGGCTGGCCGCACCGGGCGCGCTCTCGATGCCGGAACCGGCGCCCGCCGCACGGCTGAAGCTCGCGCACGCGGCCGAGTATGTCGACCAGGTAATCGCCTGCCAGGTGCCGGAGGCAATAGAGCGCGAGATCGGCTTTCCGGTCGGTCCGCGCGTGTCGCTGAGGGCGCAGCTTGCCACCGCGGGCACGGTGCTGGCCGCCAGGCTGGCGCTGAGACACGGCATCGCCTGCAACGCGGCCGGCGGCAGCCATCATGCCAGGCGCGCGCAAGGCGCCGGCTTCTGCACCTTCAACGATGTCGCCGTCGCCTCGCTGGCGCTGCTGGCCGAAGGCGCCGTCGAAAATGCGCTGGTGGTCGACCTCGACGTGCATCAGGGCGACGGCACCGCCGACATCCTGAAGGACGAGCCTCGCGCCTTCACCTTTTCCATGCATGGCGAGCGCAATTACCCGGTGCGCAAGATCGCCTCGGACCTCGACGTCGCCTTGCCGGACGGCACCAGCGACGGCGCTTATCTCGAGCGGCTCGCCGCCATCCTGCCGGATCTATCCGGGCAAAGGCGCTGGGACCTCGTCTTCTACAATGCCGGCGTGGATGTCCATGCCGAGGACAGGCTCGGCCGGCTGGCACTGAGCGACGATGGCCTCAGCGCTCGCGAAGACATGGTCATCGGCCATTTCCGTAAACAGGGCGTGCCGTTTTGCGGCGTCATCGGCGGCGGCTACTCGACCGACGTGCCGGCGCTTGCCGCACGGCACGCCATCCTGTTCGAGGTCGCCTCCCGATATGCGTGATGCTGCGCCGAGCTATTTCCTGTAGCTGGCGATCCTGAGCAGGATGAACACGGGCACCACGATCGCCGCGCCGAGCAGGATATAGCCCAGGAAGCGGTCGATGGCGTGGAAGCCGAGATTCCACAGATCGACGAAGAATTGGCGGATGCCATAGAAGACGTCCATCGGCGACCAGCCGAAGGCATGCATGACGAGACCGACGAGGAAGGAGACTACCAGCAGCTTCAGGAACACCCTGAGCGGCGTGTCGCCAAGAAAGCGCGTCATTGCGGACAAGGCCATTCTCCGGTTCGAGCCGCCCGATTCGGCGGCGCGACATCAGAGATACGCACTCGACAGGCCACCATCAAGCAGTACCGCCGCCGGCTCCGCTTTGCCGATTGCTTGAGGCCCCGCCATCATGGTAACGAGGGCTCGCGCGGGTATGATGTAATGGTAGCTTGTCAGCTTCCCAAGCTGAACGCGCGGGTTCGATTCCCGCTACCCGCTCCAGCTTGCGCTGCAAGGGTTCGAGTCAGACCTCACCAAGGGGCCAAATTACGCGACCGATTCGGGTCGACTGCCGGGGATCGCGGGGCGCAATTGCACGGGTCGACCCTCAGGCCGATCAGTTTGCGCGAGGATGAATTCGGCTGTTGTAATGCGAGCGTTTTGGGTCTTGCACACCAACGCAAGACCCAGTCAGCGATTCACCCGGCAGGCCCCGGGCAGGTGGTTGCCATCGACCTAGAGCCGGAGGCCGAGCCAGACGCGGCGGCGCCAACAGCGGACATGGCGCCGGCCATAGCGCCAGTAGCGGCGGCAGACCCGTCTCCAAACGCGCCGACGGCGGCGGCGGTAGTACCGGTCACGGTAATACCGGCGGCGGTAATACTGAGCTGGCTGCAGCAGATCGGCCTGGTCATCCTCCTCGTAGATGGCCGGATCCGGCTTGTCCAATTCATCGAGAATCCCGGTGCCTTTGGGGATGCCGGCAACCGCCTTGGCTGGTCCGGCCAGGCTTGCAAGCGCTGCCGCCCCCGCAACCCCAAGCATTCCGGTCAGAAACAACCGACGTTCCATCGAAACCTCCCGAGCTGTTGAGCATCGGCAGCCTTCCCTCACCCGCAACGGGCTCCAGCGAGCGGCCGATCGGTTTGAACGCACGAGTAGCATTCTCGTTCCATTACCCCACTTCGCGCAGGATGAAGTCGTGCAGCATTTTGGCGGCGGGCGAGAGCACGCGGTTCTTGACCGTGATCAGGCTGTAGGGCCGGACCTCGATGTCGAACTCGGTCTGCACGACATCGATGGCGCCGGCCAGCCCGTCGCCGCCCTGGATGAACTTGGCGACCTGGATCGAGACCGGCGCGATGGCGTCGGACTGCGCCACCATCACCAAGGTGAGCAACAGCGAAGAGGTGTTGAGGATGCGGTCGGGCAGCGGAATGTCGCGGTTCAAGAAGTTGCTTTCCATGGCCTGGCGCAGCGGCGAGCCGCCGGACTGGAACACCCAGTCATAGCCCGCCGTCTCCTCCAGCCGCACCATCCGGCCGCTCGCCAGGGGATGACCACGGCGCACGATGAGGCAGGCCTTCTCGACGCCGATGACGCGCGATTCGAAGAGCCGCGGATTGAGGTCGTCGGGGACACGGGCGATGATGAAGTCGTGACGCGACGCGATCAGCTCGCGAGCAAGCACGTTCGAGGTCTCGACCTGCATGGTGATCTCAATGCGCGGATAGATGCGGCGGATCTCACGGATCGCCGGCACGGCCAATTCGATCGCCGGCGCCGTCACCGCGCCGAGGAAGACCGAGCCGCCCTTGCCGGCCTTGAGCTCGGAGATCTCTCGGTCGGCCTCCCGCATCTCGAGCAAAATGGAGCGGGCACGGCGGGCGAGCGCCTGGCCATAAGGGGTCAGCGTCACGCCGCGCGGCAGCCGTTCGCACAACTTCACGTCGAGCACCGCCTCCATCTCGGCGATCATGCGCGAGGCGGCCGGCTGGGAGATATTCATGACCTGGGCGGCGGCGCTCACCCGTCCGTGATCGTCCAGGGCGGTGATCATGCGCATATGGCGAAGACTGAGGCCGCTGCGCAGCAGCGTCTCGCCATCTCCCGGCAACTTCTCGTAACTCCCTGAAATCGCATCGGGATCGCGCGATGCCGCCATGGTTTCGGTCTCTTATCCGGATTTCTATGAGCTCCTTAAGTTATATCAGTTTCGATATAGCAACCAGCAAAGATCGCATTTGACAGTTATGTCAAAGGGACCCACCCTTCGCGCGTTCCGAGGCGCAACGGTCGGCAACGAGCAAATTCGTATCGATTTAAACTGCGCCGCGGGGCCGATTGGGAGGATACCGGAGATCGATAAAGCCGACAGTGGCGCGCCAGCGCACCTGTTCGGTTGCGCGGCCCGCGAAGCCCCGAGGTGTCGCGTCCATCAACCAGGGAGAGTAATCGTGAAGATCATCAAGACGCTGGCCGCCGTGGCGGCCCTTGGCATCGCCGCCATGACCTATTCGGCGCATGCAGCCGACAAGGGTCTCGTTGGCGTGCTGATGCCGACCAAGACCTCGCAGCGCTGGATCAATGACGGCGACGCCGTCAAGTCCCAGCTCGAAGCGCTCGGCTACACCGTCGACCTGCAATATGCGCAGGACGACATCCCGAACCAGCTCAGCCAGCTGGAAAACGAAATCACCAAGGGCCCGAAGGCGCTGATCATCGCTTCGATCGACGGCACCACCATGGCCGACGCGCTGCAGAAGGCCAATGACGCAGGCGTCGTCGTCGTCGCCTACGACCGCCTGATCAAGAAGACGGGCAATGTCGACTACTACACCACCTTCGACAATTTCGGCGTCGGCGTCATCCAGGCGAACTCGCTGGTCAAGGGCCTCAAGGAGCGTTTCCCGAACACCAAGCCGTGGAACGTCGAGCTGTTCGGCGGCTCGCCGGACGACAACAACGCCTTCTTCTTCTACAACGGCGCCATGTCGGTCCTGCAGCCGCTGATCGACGACGGCTCGATCAAGATCAAGTCCGGCCAGACGGGCATGGACAAGGTCGGCACGCTGCGCTGGCTCGCCGCCACCGCCCAGGCCCGCATGGACAACCTGCTTTCGGCCAACTATTCGGACGGCAGCCGCGTCGATGGCGTTCTGTCGCCCTATGACGGCCTGTCGCGCGGCATCACCGCCTCGCTGCGCGCCGTCGGCTACGGCACGGATGCGCAGCCCTGGCCGATCGTGACGGGTCAGGACGCCGAGACCGCCTCGGTCAAGCTGATCATCTCGGGCGAACAGTATTCGACCGTGTTCAAGGACACCCGCGAACTGGCCAAGGCCACCGTGCAGCTGGTCGACAAGGTGCTCTCCGGCGGCAAGCCGGACGGCCTCGACGAAAAGACCTACAACAACGACGTCAAGGTCGTTCCCTCGATCCTGTTGACGCCGCATGAGGTCGACAAGTCGAACTACCAGGCGCAGGTCGTCGATTCCGGCTACATCAAGGCCGACGAGCTGAAGTAGTCCAGCCTCGAAGGGAGGGGTCCTGCGCAACGCAGGGCCCCTTTCCGTTCAGAGCCGACCCCGGTATTGTTTTTGCCGGCTTCTGCAGCGTCACGCGCCGATCCGCAACGCGAAACCGCCGCAGCATGTTGATTTTGCGCATGAGCCTTTTCCGATCTGGGAGGCGTGCGCCAGGGAGCAGATCCTGATGGCCTCGACGATTTTGGAGATGCGCGACATCACCAAGACGTTTCCCGGCGTGAAGGCGTTGTCGAACGTCAATCTCAGCGTCGAGGAAGGTGAGATCCACGCCGTCGTCGGCGAGAACGGCGCCGGCAAATCGACGCTGATGAAGGTGCTGTCGGGCGTCTATCCATCCGGCACTTATGAAGGCCAGATCATCTTTCGCGGCCAGGAATGCAATTTCAAGGGCATTCACGACAGCGAGCATATCGGCATCGTCATCATCCACCAGGAGCTTGCCCTGGTGCCGATGCTGTCGATCGCGGAAAACATCTTCCTCGGCAACGAGCACGCCAGCTACGGCGTCATCGACTGGGACGCCAACGAGACGCGCACCAGCGCCCTGCTCAAGAAGGTCGGGCTCAACGAAGATCCCAAGACGCTGATCACCAACATCGGCGTCGGCAAGCAGCAGCTGGTCGAGATCGCCAAGGCGCTGAGCAAGGAAGTGAAGCTTCTGATCCTCGACGAGCCGACGGCGTCGCTCAGCGAAAAGGACAGCCAGGCGCTGCTCGACCTTCTGCTCGAGTTCAAGCGCCAGGGCATGACCTCGATCCTGATCTCGCACAAGCTCAACGAGGTGAACCGCGTCGCCGACAAGGTGACGGTGATCCGCGACGGGCGCACCATCGAGACCCTGCCGAGGAAGGACATCTCGGAAGACCGCATCATCACCTCGATGGTCGGCCGCTCGCTCGACGATCGCTACCCGCCGCGCGAGCCAAAGATCGGCGAGGTCATCTTCGAGGTCAAGGACTGGTCGGTCTACCACCCGATCCATGCCGAGCGGCAGGTGATCAAGAACATCAATATCAATGTGCGCAAGGGCGAGGTTGTCGGCATCGCCGGGCTGATGGGCGCTGGCCGCACCGAATTCGCCATGAGCCTGTTCGGCCGCTCCTACGGCCGGCGCATCAGCGGCGAGGTGCTGCTCAGGGGCAAGCCGCTCGATCTTTCGACGGTAAGCAAGGCGGTGGAGAACCGCATCGCCTACGTCACCGAGGACCGCAAGACCTACGGCCTCAACCTCATCGACCATATCAAGCACAATGTGACTTTGGCCAATCTGGGTGGCGTTTCGAGCCGCGGCGTCATCGACGACATGCGCGAGATGAGCGTCGCCAACGACTATCGCAAGAAGACCAACATCCGCGCCTCCAGCGTCTACCAGCTGACCGGCAACCTGTCGGGCGGCAACCAGCAGAAGGTCGTGCTGTCCAAATGGCTGTTCGCCGATCCGGAAATTTTGATCCTGGACGAGCCGACCCGCGGCATCGACGTCGGCGCGAAGTACGAAATCTATACGATCATCGCGCGCCTTGCCGCCGAGGGCAAAGCGATCATCGTCATCTCGTCGGAAATGCCTGAACTGCTCGGTATCTCCGACCGCATCTATGTGATGAATGAAGGGCGTATCGTCGGCGAAATGGCGGCAAGCGACGCAAGCCAGGAAAAAATCATGCGCGCCATCGTTCGCGGAGAAGGAAAAGCATCATGAGCACAGACAGCGCTCCCGCGCCGCAAAGCGGCGTCGCCGAGGACGTCAAGCAGGGACCGCGCGTCGCCGTCTCGGCGCTGACGACGAATCTGCGCGAATACGGCCTGATCATCGCGCTGATCGTCATCATGCTGTTCTTCCAGTACACGACGTCGGGAACGCTGTTCAAACCGGTCAACCTCAGCAATCTGGTGCAGCAGAACTCGTTCATCATCGTGATGGCGCTCGGCATGCTCCTGGTCATCGTCGCCGGCTATATCGACCTCAGCGTGGGATCGGTCGCCGGCTTCATCGGCGCGCTGGCGGCGATGATGATGGTGATCTGGCCGCTCGGGATATTCTCGAATCCGCTGGTGGTCTCGATCGTCTGCCTGATCGTCGGCGGTCTCATAGGCGCGGCGCAAGGCTACTGGATCGCCTATCACCGGATACCGAGCTTCATCGTGACATTGGCGGGCATGCTGATCTTCCGCGGCATCTGCCAGGCGCTGCTTGGCGGAGGCTCCTCGGTCGGCCCGCTGCCGGACAGCTTCAAGGCACTGAGCTCGGGCTTCATCCCGGACGTGATCGGCCCGCTGACGCTGATCCCGCCGACGGTGAATGCCGCCGGCAAGACCATCGTCGGCAGCGGCTTGACGCTGCACATGACGACAATCGTGCTGGGCCTGGTCGCGGTGCTCGCCTACGCCTATTTCGGCTTCAGGACGCGGCGCAAGCGCGAGCGGCATGGCTATGAGGCGGAGCCCTTCCCGCTATTCGTCGTCAAGACGCTGGTCGGCAGCGCGCTGGCGCTGTTCCTGGTCTTCCAGTTCGCGAGCTACAGGGGCCTGCCGGTCGTGCTGCTGGTGATGGGCGTGCTGATCTCGCTGTTCGTCTTCGTCACCAAGCGCATGACCATCGGCCGCCGCATCTACGCCATGGGCGGCAACGCCAAGGCCGCGCAGCTTTCGGGCATCAATACCGAGAGGCTGACGCTGCTGGTCTTCATCAACATGGGCGTGCTTTC
Organism: Mesorhizobium sp. B2-4-6; assembly: GCF_006442775.1. Taxonomy (NCBI): domain Bacteria; kingdom Pseudomonadati; phylum Pseudomonadota; class Alphaproteobacteria; order Hyphomicrobiales; family Phyllobacteriaceae; genus Mesorhizobium; species Mesorhizobium sp. B2-4-6. The sequence continues at coordinate 160,585 of NZ_VFVI01000007.1, read as the reverse complement.
GGCGCTGGGCGGCCTGATCATCGCGGCGCGCCTCGGCCAGGCGGTGCCGGCGGCGGGTCTCGGCAGCGAGCTCGACGTCATCGCGGCTGTCTTCATCGGCGGCGCCTCGGCGATGGGCGGCGTCGGACAGGTGATCGGCGCCGTCGTCGGCGGCTTCATCATGGGCGTGATGAACAACGGCATGTCGATCATGGGCGTCAATGTCGACTGGCAGCAGGTGGTCAAGGGCCTGGTGCTGCTCGGCGCCGTGATCTTCGACGTCTACAACAAGAACAAGGCCTGAAGGCCGGAAGCGGATTTAAGGAGGCATACGGGTTTCAGATCGCGAAGCTGCCGGCAACCCGTCGGCGCCAAGGGCCCAGCAAGGACCAGGCTCGCGAACGCAATCCGGACGAAGAGTTTCAACCGTGGCGGGGATTGCTCCGCGCCGCGCCAGTCAAGGCTTGCCCGCGGGCGGCCGGCAAAAATGAGAGAGGATTTCAACATGCTGATCTCCCAGATCCTCGACGACGCCGAGACGATCCGCGTCGTCGCCCGCAACGGCGGCGGCAAGACCAGGATCATCAACGGCGCGCGCAGCGTCTATTCGCTGGCGATGGAGGCCGCGCGCACTGGCACCGGGCTCGAAGCGCTGATCGAGCGCAAGGGCTATGGCGAGACGGTCGATCTCGATGCCGCCTACAAGAGGGGCAGGCTGGTCTCGCCGATCAACCACCCCGATCCCGCGCATCTGCATCTCACCGGCACGGGCCTGACGCATCTCGGCTCCGCGGCGACGCGCGATTCCATGCACAAGAAGCTCAGCGAGGGCGGCGAGGAGGACCTCACCGATTCCATGAAGATGTTCCGCATGGGGCTGGAAGGCGGCAAGCCGGCCAAGGGACAGGTCGGCGTGCAGCCGGAATGGTTCTACAAAGGCAACGGCACGATGGCGGTGGCCCCCGGCGCGCCCCTGATGTCGCCGGCTTTCGCGCAGGACGGCGGCGAGGAGCCGGAGATCGCAGGCATCTATGTCATCGGCGATGACGGCGCGCCGTTCCGCGTCGGCTTCACGCTGTCGAACGAGTTTTCCGACCACGTGACGGAGCGGGTGAACTACCTGTTCCTTGCCCATTCCAAGCTGCGCAACGCCTCGTTCGGCCCCGAGATCCTGATCGGCGACCTGCCGGCCGACATCCGCGGCGCATCGCGCATCTGGCGCGACGGCAAGCTGCTTTGGGAGAAGCCGTTCCTGTCGGGCGAAGCGAACATGTCGCACACCATCGCCAATCTCGAGCATCACCATTTCAAATATTCGGCCTTCCGCCAGCCGGGCGACGTGCATGTGCACATGTTCGGCACGGCGACGCTGTCGTTTGCCGACGGCATCAGGACCGAGGCCGGCGATATGTTCGAGATCGAGGCGCCGGATTTCGGCCTGCCGCTGCGCAATCCGCTGGAGATCGAAAAGCCGGTCAAGGTGGCGGTGAAGGCGTTGTGAGAGCGTGATCTCCCCCAAGGGGAGATCAGCAGCTCAGACCTTAGACTAGCGCGCGGCGCGAAAATGCTTGGAGAGCTTCAGGCCCTGCGCCTGGTAGTTCGAGCCGAGGTCGCTGCCGTAAAGCGCCTGCGGCCGCTGCAGCATGTGCTCGTAGATGAGGCGGCCGACGATCTGGCCGTGATCGAGGATGAACGGCACTTCGTGGCTGCGCACTTCCAGCACCGCCCGGCTGCCGCTGCCGCCGGCGGCGGAGTGGCCGAAGCCCGGGTCGAAGAAGCCGGCATAGTGGACGCGGAATTCACCGACCAGCGGATCGAAAGGCGTCATCTCGGCGGCATAGAGCGGCGGCACATGCACGGCTTCGCGGCTGACCAGTATGTAGAATTCGTCGGGGTCGAGCACGAGTTCGCCGGCGCCGCTCTTGTAGATCGGCTCCCAGAAATCGACGACATCCTGCGCGGCGCGCTTGTCGACATCGACGAGGCCGGTGTGGTGCTTGCCGCGGTAGCCGACAAGGCCGTCCTTGTCGCCGTCGAGGTCGATGGAGAGCGCGATGCCGCCGCCTGAAATATTGGGCGGCTCGGTGGCGACCAGCATCTCGGCGCGGTGAAGGTCGCGCAGCTCGCTCTCCGACAGCACCGCGTTGCCGGTGCGAAAACGGATCTGCGACAACCGCGAGCCGGCCCGCACGACGATCGGGAAGGTGCGCGGGCTGACTTCGAGATAGAGCGGCCCGTGATAGCCGGCGGCGATCTTGTCGAACTCGTGGCCGCGATCGGTCATCACCCGGGTGAAGATGTCGAGCCGCCCGGTCGAGCTCTTGGGATTGGCGGAAGCGGACACATTCGAGGGCAGCGCCAGGCTTTCGAGCAGCGGCACGATGTAGACGCAACCCGTCTCCAGCACCGCGCCCTCGGCGAGGCTGAATTCATGCAACTTCAGCCGCTCGAGCTTGTCGGCTACCCGATGATCGGGGCCGGGCAGGAAGGAGGCGCGCACGCGGAAGGCCGTGTCGCCGAGCCTCAGGTCAAGGCTGGCCGGCTGGATCTGGTTGGTGTCCAGCGCGCGCGGCGACTTCAGCGCGCCGGACTGGAACAGCGCGGAAATATCCTGGTCGGGAAGAATGCCTGTCTGCCGCAAAGTCTTACTCCGCTCTGCTGGTACAAACCTCTTAATGAAGCCGGCAATTGACGCAAGCGCGGCGCGGGTCTAAAGGGTCGTTATCCCGTGGTGATTTGGCCGGTCGGCTTGCAGCCACGTTAAACAAGTCGCTAAAGGACCGTCGAGCCGCAAGGCTATATGGACCGGTTGCGACTTCGCGGCCGGTTTTTTTGTGTCTGGAAGCAGGGCTATGAGCACCAAGAAGCGCAACTGGAAACCTCAGACGGCACTCGTGCATGCCGGAACGCTGCGTTCCGGCTTCGGCGAGACATCCGAGGCGATGTACCTCACCCAGGGCTATGTCTACGAGACGGCGCAAGCCGCGGAAGCCCGCTTCAAGGGCGAGGAGCCCGGTTTCATCTATTCGCGCTACGCCAACCCGACGGTCGACATGTTCGAAAAGCGCATGTGCGCGCTCGAAGGCGCCGAGGATGCCCGCGCTACCGCTTCCGGCATGGCGGCCGTCTCAGCCGCGTTGCTGTGCAGCGCCAAGGCCGGCGACCATATCGTTGCGGCGCGCGCCCTGTTCGGCTCCTGTCGCTGGGTGGTCGAGACGCTGGCGCCGCGCTACGGCATCCAGGCGACGCTGGTCGACGGCACCGACATCGCCAATTGGGAAAAGGCGATAAGGCCGAACACCAAGCTGTTTTTCCTCGAAAGCCCGACCAATCCGACGCTGGAAGTGGTCGACATCGCCGCGGTTGCCAAGCTCGCCAATTCGATCGGCGCGCGCGTGATCGTCGACAATGTCTTCGCCACGCCGCTGCAGCAGAAGCCGCTGCAGCTCGGCGCCCATATTGTCGTCTATTCGGCGACCAAGCACATAGACGGCCAGGGCCGTTGCCTTGGCGGCGTCATCCTGTCCGACAAGAAATGGATCGACGAGAACCTGCACGACTATTTCCGCCACACCGGCCCCAGCCTGTCGCCCTTCAACGCCTGGACGCTGTTGAAAGGCCTGGAGACGCTGCCGCTGCGCGTGCGCCAGCAGACCGAGAGCGCCGGCAAGATCGCGGATTTCCTCGCCGGCCGATCGGAGATCGCCCGCGTCATCTATCCGGGCCGGGCCGACCACCCGCAGGCCGATATCGTCAAGAAGCAGATGTCGGGTGGCTCGACGCTGATCTGCCTCGACGTCAAGGGCGGCAAGCAGGCGGCCTTCGCCTTGCAGAACGCGCTCGACATCGTGCTGATCTCGAACAATCTCGGCGACGCCAAGAGCCTGATCACCCATCCGGCGACGACCACGCACAAGAACCTGAGCGACGACGCGCGGGCCGAACTCGGCATCGGGCCGGGCACGCTCAGGCTCTCCGTCGGCCTGGAGGACGCCGACGATCTGCTGGAGGACATCGAGCAGGCGCTGAAGGCGGCCAAATAAGACCTGTAGCGGCGACCGTCGCTACACAGGACTTCAGGCAAGCTCCTCCAGTTCGGTCATCGCCTTGGTGCGGATGGTCATGGCATTGCCGCGCCATTCGACGGCGCCGCCGAACCAGGCGCGCACCCAGATGGCCGGAAGCATCGCGTCGCGCGTGAGCATCGCGGTGACGCTGCGCGGCGACAGGTACCAGCCTTTTGCCCAGGCAAGCAGGCATTCCGGCAGATAGGCGGCCGCGAGCACGCAGAGCGCCGTGGTCGGCAGGCTGACGCCGGCCGTTGCGGCCGAAATCAGCGCGAGAAGCAGCGGCATCGCGGCGCCGGTCAGGATCTCCGGCGCGAAGAACAGCGGGAAGGTGACGCGGCGCAGCCGCGCCCAGCGCGCCTGGCGTGACCATATCTCGGCGAGCCGGCGCTGGCCGAGCGGCTGCTCGAAAGGCGAAGCGACGAGATTGACGCGCAGGCCCAGGCTGTTGACCAGCTTGGTGGCGGCCGCGTCCTCGGCGATCTCGGCGGCCAAAGCCTGGATACCGCCATTGGCATCGAGCATCGGCTTGTTCCACAGCATGCTCTTGCCTTGGGCGAAGCCGAGCCCAAGCGCCTCGCCGGCATACTGCCAGCGCGCCTGCAGCGTGTTGAGGAAAGCGCATTCGACTTCGGCCCAAAACCTGTCCGGCCGCGAGCCGACCGGCGTCGAGCAGACGAGGCCGGTATCCGGGCGCCATGCCGCCATCAGGTGCTGGACATAGTCCCTCGGCATCAGCACGTTGGAATCGGCGAGGACCACCCAATCGTGCCGCGCAGCCTGCCAGCCCTTTATGCAGTTGTTGAGCTTGGGATTGGCGCTGACGCGGTCGTCACCGATCAGGAGCCGCGCCGGCACCTTCGGATAGCGCGCGATCGCGGCATCGATCAGCTTGACCACCGGGTCTTCGGCATGCGCGACGCAGAAGATCAGCTCGTAGCGCGGCCAATCGAGCGAGAAGGCGCGCTGCAAGGTCTCCTGCGTGAACGGCTCGACGCCGCGCGACGGAACGATGATCGAGACCGGCTGCGCGGCGGCCGGCGGCGCAATGATATGCCGCCGCTTCAGCCGCGACGAGGCGAGCAGGATGCTGGCGAGATTGGAGAAAAGAAGGGCTGACGAAGCCAGGCCGGCTGCGAGAGTCAGTTCCATCGAGATCTGGTCACTCCTGATAGAGAGTTTCACCGTTTCACGGAAGCGGCGAACCACTCTATCTCCCTGTTTTTACGCAATTCCGGACGGAAAACCGCTCACACTTTTCCTGGAATTGCCCTGGGCCGCACGCGGCCGTTTCATCAGTTACACAGCGTCCGAGTCGCCCGGCACGGTTTGTGCACACCAACATTGTCATGTGTCACTTAAATGACATTGTTTTTCGGCACCTGCGCTTACAAGGCTGGCAGGATGGTCGGCGCTACGTCTAACAAGAGCGGAGCGTGACATATATTCCGCAGCGGCAACCGGAGTGGCCCATGTATCGCGCAGTGACGCGCAACATCGAAGTGCTGGTCAGGCCCTTCTTTCTGGAGGACCGCTCCGATCCATCCGAGAACCGCTATGTCTGGGGCTATCAGGTGACGATCGACAACCGCTCCGACGAGTTCGTGCAGCTTGTGTCGCGCTACTGGCACATCACCGATGGTCGGGGCCGGGTCGAGGAGGTGCGCGGCGCTGGCGTCGTCGGCGACCAGCCGGAACTCAATCCCGGCGACAGCTACCAGTACACCTCGGGCTGCCCGCTCTCGACGCCGTCGGGCATCATGGTCGGCCATTACACGATGCGCAACGGCCGCGGCGAGACGTTCGATATCGCCATTCCGGCTTTCTCGCTCGATATGCCGGGGACAAGGCGCACGGTGAATTAAGCGACAGCGTCTTTCTCCCCGTTCACGAGGAGAAATGCCCGGCAGGGCAATGAGGGACAGCGCCGACTTCTCGAGATTGCCTTCGAGCTCGACGAAAGCCTTGAGGTGCCGGCGTAATCTTCTTCGAGGTTGGCGCCGCCCCTCATCCGTCATTTCGTGACACCTTCTCCCCGTGAAACGGGGAGAAGGAAAGGTTCCTACTTCACGAATTCGGCGGGGTCGAAGTCGTATTGCGTCGAGCAGAACTCGCAGGCGACATGGATGCCGCCGTCTTCGGTCGAGTCCTTGATCTCCTCGGCCGAAAAGCCTTCGAGAATGCCGCGGATCTTGTCGCGCGAGCAGGAGCACTGGTCGGCGACAGGCACGCCGCGGAAGACGCGCACGCCGTGTTCGTGGAACAGCCGATAGAGCAACCGCTCGGCGCCCACCGTCGGGTCGATCAACTCGGTCGGCTCGATCGTGCCGAGCAGCGCCAGCAACTCCTGCCAGGAATTGTCGGCCGGGTGGTCCGCGACGTCACGCGGATCGCCGTCGCCACCGGAAATATCGGGGACGCGCATGCGCTCCGGCGATTGCGGCAGGAATTGCGCCAGGATGCCGCCGGCGCGCCACTGCTCGCGCGCGCCGGCCGGGCCGGGCGTGACCAGCTTGGCGACCGACATCTTGATCTCGGTCGGGATCTGCTCCGACTGCCGGAAATAGGTGCGCGCGGCATCCTCCAGCGAGGTGCCGTCGAGCTGGACGATGCCCTGGTAGCGCTGCGTATGCGCGCCCTGGTCGATGGTCAAGGCCAAGACGCCGTCGCCAAGCAGCGTCTGCTGCGAGGTCTCGCCGGCGGCGGTCAGCGCCTGCAGCCGGTCGGCATCGAAGCGCGCGTAGGCGCGCAACGCATGCGGCGTGGTGAAATCAGCCACCAGCATGTCGACCGGACCGTCGGTGCGGGTCTGCAGGATGAACTTGCCTTCGAATTTCAGCGACGTGCCCAGCAGCACGGTGAGCACGCAGGCTTCCGCCAGCAGGCGGGCGACCGGCTCGGGATAATTGTGGCGGCTCAGAATAGCGTCGAGCATCGGCCCGAGCTGCACGGTGCGGCCGCGCACATCGAGCGGCGCGACCTCGTAAGGCACGACGTGATCGTCGCCGGCGAAGCCGAATTCACCGAGTTGGGGTTTATGTTCAGCCAAGATCTGGGTTTCCAACATGACAATACTCCGGGGCGCAGCCATGCCGCCCGGTGAGCCGCATGCGTCGAAGCGCGTTCAATTTACGTGATGGCCCGCAAATAGGCATCACATATCCCCAGATCAAGTTGAGCCCGATCGGGCCGGAAGCGGTCAGCTCGGCCCTTCTCAAGCGCCCAGGCACCAGGCCAGCACCGCCTTCTGGGCGTGCAGCCGGTTCTCGGCCTCGTCGAAGACCACCGAATGCGGCCCGTCGATCACCTCGTCGGTGACCTCCTCGCCGCGATGCGCCGGCAGGCAGTGCATGAACAAAGCATCGGGCCTGGCCTTTGCCATCAGCGCCGCATTGACCTGATAGGGCAGGAAGACGTTGTGGCCGCGGGCGCGATGCTCTTGGCCCATCGAGACCCAGCTGTCGGTGACGACGCAGTCGGCCTTGTCGACGGCCTCCTCGGCGGACCTGGAAAACCGGACTTTGCCGCCATTGGCTTTCGACCAGTCGACATATTTCTCGAAAGGCTCGCTGCCTTCCGGCACAGCGACATTGAGGCTGAAGCGGAACCGCGCCGAGGCTTCCAGGAGCGAATGCAGCACATTGTTGCCGTCGCCGGTCCAGGCGAAGGTCTTGCCGGCCACCGGCCCGCGATGTTCCTCAAAGGTCATGATGTCGGCCATGAGCTGGCAGGGGTGCGTGTCGTCGGTCAGCCCGTTGATCACCGGAACGGTGGCGTTCTCGGTGAGCTCCAGCAGCCGGTCATGCGAGGTGGTGCGGATCATGATGGCGTCGACGTAACGCGACAGCACCTTTGCCGTGTCGGCGATCGTCTCCGACCGGCCGAGCTGCATCTCGGTGCCGGTCAGCATGATGGTCTCGCCGCCGAGCTGGCGCATGCCGACATCAAAGGATACGCGCGTGCGCGTCGACGGCTTGTCGAAGATCATGGCCAGCACCTTGCCATCGAGCGGTTTTGAACGCTCGCCCGCCTTGAGCCTGGTCTTTCGCGCCACCGCGTCGTCCAGCATGATGCGCAGGTCGCCCGCCGAAACGGCGGATAGATCGGTGAAGTGGCGAACGCTCATCGGCAGGTTCCAGAAATTATTTGGCGGCTTCGGCCGCAGTCGCGTCGGTCAGGCCCTTGGCGCCGCCGCGAATGCGCTCCAGCGCCTCGCCGATCTCCTCGTCGGTGACGGTGAGCGGCGGCAGGAGGCGGATGACATTGTCGCCCGCCGGCACGGCAAGCAGGTGCTGGTCGCGCAGCGCCATGTTCACCTTAGTGTTGGGCATGGCGCATTTCAGGCCGAGCATCAGGCCGGTTCCCCTGATGCCCTCGATGACGTCGGGGAATTCATCGGCCACCGCCGCAAGGCCCTGCTTCAGAAGCAGCGCCTTGCACTGCACGTCCTCGAGGAAGCCGTCGGCCAGAACAATGTCGAGCACGGCGTTGCCGACGGCCATCGCCAGCGGATTGCCGCCGAAGGTGGTGCCGTGCACGCCGGCCGTCATGCCGGTCGCCGCCTCGTCGGTGGCAAGGCAGGCGCCCATCGGAAAACCGCCGCCGATGCCCTTGGCGATCGCCATCAGATCGGGCGTGACGCCCGTCCATTCATGCGCGAACAGCTTGCCGGTACGACCGATGCCGCACTGGACCTCGTCGAAGATCAACAGCAGGCCGTGCTTGTCGCAGAGTTGCCGCAGCCGCTTCAAGGACTGCGTCGGCACCGGGCGAATGCCGCCCTCGCCTTGCACCGGCTCGATCAGGATCGCCGCGGTCTCCGGCGTGATCGCCTTTTCCGCGGCGTCGATGTCGTCGAAAGCGACCTGGTCGAACCCCTCGACCTTCGGACCGAAGCCTTCGAGATATTTGTACTGGCCGCCGGCGGCGATCGTCGCCAGCGTGCGGCCGTGAAAGGCACCCTCGAACGTGATGATTCGGAAACGCTCGGGATGGCCCTTGACGAATTGATAGCGCCTGGCCGTCTTGATGGCGCATTCCAGCGCTTCGGCACCGGAATTGGTGAAGAACACCTTGTCTGCAAAGGTCGCTTCGGCCAGCCGCTCGCCCAGCCGGCGCTGCTCCGGGATCTCATAGAGGTTGGAGACGTGCCACAGCTTGGCGGCCTGCTCGGTGAGCGCCGCAACCAGATGCGGATGGCCGTGGCCCAGCGAATTCACCGCGATGCCGCCCGCGAAGTCGAGATATCGCTCGCCCTTGTCGGTGACCAGCCAGGTCCCCTCCCCGCGGTCGAAAGCCAGGGGGGCGCGAGCAAAGGTCTCGTAAAGCGCCGAACCGCTCATTATATGCATCTCCGGAACCGGAAATCAAAAAAGCCGCCAATGCGGCGGCCTTTGCGGCTTATCATGTTTTTCGGCCATGAAGTCAACGAAAACGTCACGCAGAAGCGCGTGGCGATCCTCCGACGCCACGCCGGCTCATAAGTAGACCGGCAAGTTGGGGAAAACCGAAAAAACCGAATCGTGTTGCCCTGGGGACTCTTGTCACCGAGTCAGCGCTTAAGGTATTTGTAGTCGAGAAATAACTAGATTTCGTGCGGCGGACCTAGATCACCCGGTATATGTGGTGTTGTTTGCCCGGCGGAAGCCGGGTCGGGAACGGATTCTGACTACCGCACGCCTCAGCAGGAGCGCGGCCCCATGAACTGGACTGATGAGCGGGTAGAACTTCTCAGGAAACTGTGGTCGGAGGGTCTGAGCGCCAGCCAGATTGCCGCACAGCTTGGCGGAGTGAGCCGCAACGCCGTCATCGGCAAGGTGCATCGCCTGAAGCTGTCGGGCCGCGGCCGCGCGACGTCCGCCCCGGCGCGCCAGAAGAAGGCGACGCAAGGCGCCTCGATGCAGAAATCGGTGGCCCGCGCTTCAAGTGCCGCGCGTCACGTGACCGCCACCATCGGCGCCACCGCGCTGCAGGTGCAGTTCGACGCCGAGCCGGTCGCGCGCCACTATATCCGACCGGTCGAGAACGTGGTCGTGCCGATCTCGCGGCATCTGCAGCTCGTCGAGCTGACCGAACGCACCTGCAAATGGCCGAACGGCGATCCGCTGTCGGAGGACTTCAACTTCTGCGGCAACGACGCCGCCGAAACGGGACCCTATTGCAAGTATCATTCCCGGGTGGCGTTCCAGCCGGCGGGCGAGCGGCGCCGGGCAAGGTAATAGCGAATAGCGAATAGCGAATAGCGAATAGCGAATAGCGAATAGCGAATAGCGAATAGCGAATAGCGAATAGCGAATAGAACGGCTTGGCTTCTGTAACAGGGAGCAAGCCGTTTTTTTCGCTGTTCCCTATTCGCTATTCGCTCTCTTCACAGCCACCCATTCTTCTTGAACCGCCAGTACAGGAACGAGCAGATCGCGGCCATCACCAGCAGGATGATTGGATAACCGTACTCCATCTTCAGTTCCGGCATGTCGGAGAAATTCATGCCGTAGATGCCTGCGAAGGCCGTGGGCACCGCCAGAATGGCGGCCCATGAGGCGAGCTTCTTGGATATTGCGGTTTCCTGGCTCTGGCCGACCAGCAGACTGGCTTCGAAGGCGAAGGCCAGAACCTCGCGCAGCGAGTCGATCTTTTCCTGCACGGTGCGGATGTGGTCGGTCACGTCGCGAAACAGCGGATGCATGGCGGCATGGATCTGCGGCAGGTCGGCGCTGGTCAGCCGACGGCAGACCTCGACCAGCGGCAGCGCCGCATTGCGCAGGCGCAGCAGATCGCGGCGCAGCATGTAAAGCCGCTCGATATCGGAACCTGTCATCGGCTTCAAAAGCACCTTGTCCTCGATCGCCTCCACCTCGTCCTCGATCTGCTCCAGCACCGGCATGTAGTTGTCCACGATGAAATCGAGGATGGCGTAGAGGACGAAATCCTCGCCCTTGGCGAGCGAATGCGGGCAGCTCTCCCAGTGCTGGCGCACGGCGGCGTAAGAGGTCGACGGGCCGTGCCGGACGCTGACGATGTAGCCGGTGCCGACGAACAGATGCGTCTCGCCGAAAGTGACGCGGCCGTCGATCAATTGCGCGGTGCGGGCAACGATGAAGAGGGCGTCGCCATATTGCTCGATCTTCGGGCGCGCATGCGGATGCTCGGCATCCTCGATCGCCAAATCATGCAGGTGGAATTGCGCCTGCACGCGCAGCAGAAGGTTGCGATCGGGCTCGAGCAGGCCGATCCAGACGACATGGCCGGGCTTTGCCGCCCATTCGCCGGCCTGTTCGATGGCGATGTCGGCGATGCGCTTGCCGCCCGAATAGACGCTGGATGCAATGATGCCCGACGTTAGGGCCGGGGTCAGGTTTCGAACTTGTTCCATCGCAAACCTCCCGAGACTGCGACTGACAAAATCGCTGTCCCTGGAACGTTTCACCGTTTCATCGAAACGGCGAACCGCCCAATCTTCTTATTTCACGCAATTCCGGACGGAAAACCGTTTCACACTTTTCCTGGAATTGCTCGGAGGAGCTTAGCCTATATTAGAACGCCGTTCGAGAGGCGCCGGTTCACTTAGCCGATACCATGCCCGGAAGCACAACCTTGTCGGTCTTGTCGCCTTTCGGCCGGTCCGCGGGCATCTGGTCGCCGGTGACGATATAGTAGATGGTCTCGGCGATATTGGTCGCGTGGTCGCCGATGCGCTCGATGTTCTTGGCGCAGAACAGAAGATGCGTGCAGGGCGTGATGTTGCGCGGATCTTCCATCATGTAGGTCAAAAGCTCGCGGAACAGCGAGGTGTACATGGCGTCGATCTGGTCGTCCCGGTCGCGCACGAGGCCAATCCCCTCGACCGAGCGCGAGGCATAGACGTCGAGCACGTCCTTGAGCTGCGTCAGCGCCAGATTGGCAAGGGCCTCCAGGCCGCGGAAAAGACTGTTCGGCTGGCGGCCGTCGACCGAGGCCACGCGCTTGGCGACGTTCTTGCCCAAGTCGCCGACGCGCTCGATATCGGCCGAGATACGGATCGCGCCAACGATCTCGCGCAGGTCCGTGGCCATCGGCTGGCGCCTGGCGATGATGATGATGGCCTTGTCGTCGATCTCGCGCTGTCCTTCGTCGAGGACGAGATCGTCCTGGATGACCTTCTGCGCGAGGCCATGGTCGACGTTCACAAGGGCCGCAACCGCCTGTTCGACCATGCGCTCGGCATGGCCGCCCATCGCAGCGATGCGCTTCGACAGGAACTTCAGCTCTTCATCATAGGCACTGGCGATATGGACGGACTGCATGGATATGCCTTCCCGGTTTATGCCGGCTGGTGCGTTCCCTCAATCCGTCGCTGATACGCGAACCGCATGACAGAAAGAAGAAAATCGCGGTTGGCAACCGATACACGATCAGCGAGCCGGCAAATGAACCGTGAACGCCGCGCCCTTGCCGACTTCCGACTTGATCGACAACCTTGCGTTATGACGGGTCAATATATGCTTGACGATCGAAAGGCCAAGCCCGGTGCCTTTCTGGGTGCGGCTGTTTTCGACATCGACGCGGTAGAAGCGCTCGGTGATACGCGGGATGTGTTCTTCGGCAATGCCCGGACCATAGTCCCTTATCGTGACGTCGAAGCCAGGCTGTTGGCTATCCTCGCCGCCGGCGATCGATACGGTGACGTGCCCGCCTGACTGGCCGTATTTGCAGGCGTTCTCCAGGAGATTCTCGAAAACCTGGAACAGTTCGTCGCGATCGCCGGGAACGACGAGCGGCCCGTTGGCGAATTCCCGCTCGATGACGACGCCGTTCTCACCGGCCAGCGGCCCGAGCGAATCGATGACGCTATCGATCGTCTGGCGAAGATCGACCTCCGTGCCCGGCCTCAGATAGGGTTTCATCTCCAACCGCGACAGCGAGAGCAGATCGTCGATCAGGCGGGCCATGCGGCCGGTCTGGTTCTGCATGATCTGCAGGAACTGGTCGCGCGCCGCCGGATCGTTGCGGGCCGGCCCGCGCAGCGTCTCGATGAAGCCGGCGATCGAGGCGAGCGGCGTGCGCAGTTCATGGCTGGCATTGGCGATGAAATCGGCGCGCATGCGATCGATGCGACGCGTCTCGCTCTGATCCTTGAACACCAGCACGTAAAGGCCGGTGGCATGGCCGACCGTGGACGCGCTGACCCGATATGTCCGCTCCACCGGCAGCTTCTCGGTGTAGTCGACCGCATCGGCGGCGACCTGCCCCGACAGGATGCCGTCGAGCAGCGCCTGCATTTCCGGCGCGCGAAACTTCAATGCCAGCGACATCCCCGGAGCCAGCCCGCCGAAGGCGGCGAAGGCGGCGGCGTTGGCGTGAACCATGGCGGCGGAGCGATCGAATATGATGAGCGGATCGGCGACGGCAGCCGCCAGATACTCGCCGGACAGCCGCTGCAGCCCGCTTGCCTCGATCGCTGCTCCCGTATCGGCTGGCTGGCGTTCGGCATTTGCCGGCAGTATCGCGGCAGCCGCCAGCGCGGCCAGGGCCAGCATCAGCACATAGACGGAGGCGCCGGCGAAAAAATAAACGGCAAGGACCGCGAGAACGCCCGCGCCAAGCAGCCAGCGGTTGCGTGACAGCCGCGCCGCCAAGGCTTGCCCCCTGTTGTTTTGTCCCGCGCCCGTCTCTGCCATAGGCCCGCGCCACCCCGCATCCCGTTCGACCGGCCAGCGGCTCGCTGGACCGACCTGACGCATGGGGCCCTGAAAATCAGGATCGATTTTCGCGAAGGTTCATGCGCAAAATCAAAATGCTACAGCGTTTTTGCGCCCGAATGCGCGCTGCGCTGCACAGGCTCCATAGCATGAGTCCGCAAACTGGAAAGGTTCGTCTGGATGAAAAAGGCCAAGGAAACGGTTGAAGCGGTGCCGGCCACGGCACCGATCAAGATCAAGATCGGCGGCAAGGAGCGCGAGTTCGACATCGACAATCCGGTGCTCCCGGACTGGATCGAGGACAACAAGCTCACCGCCGGCGGCTATCCTTACGACAAGAAGATGAAAGGCGAGGAGTACGAAAACCAGCTCGAGGCTCTGCAGATCGAACTGGTCAAGGCGCAGGCCTGGCTGCAGGCCACCGGCAAGCGGGTGATGGCGCTTTTCGAAGGGCGCGACGCGGCGGGCAAGGGCGGCACGATCTTCGTGCTGCGGCAATATTTGAACCCGCGCACGGCGCGCAACGTCGCCCTGACCAAGCCGACGCCGACCGAGGCGGGGCAGTGGTATTACCAGCGCTATGTCGACCATTTCCCGACCTCGGGCGAGTTCGTCACCTTCGACCGCTCCTGGTACAACCGCGCCGGCGTCGAGCCGGTCATGGGGTTCTGCACGCCGGAGCAGCACGAGAAATTCCTCGACGAGACGCCGCATTTCGAGCGGATGATCTTCAACGAGGGCATCCATTTCTTCAAATTCTGGCTGAACATCGGCCGCGAGACCCAGCTCGAACGGTTCCATGACCGCCGTTGGTCGCCGCTGAAGAACTGGAAGTTCTCACCGATCGACATCGCCGGCGTCGGCAAGTGGGACGACTACACCAAGGCGCGCGACCAGATGATCGAGCGCACGCACAAGGAATTCTCGCCCTGGATCGTCGTGCGGGCCAACGACAAGCGCCGCGCCCGGCTCGCGGTGATCCAGCGTATCCTGTCTTCCCTGCCCTATGACGGCCGCGACCTCGATGCCATCGGCAAGCCCGACAACAAGATCATCGGCGACGGATTGGAATTCCTGAAGGACTAGTGCTTTTCCCCGTTTCATGGGAACGACGAAACGCCTATCTCTTTGTTTTTACGCAATTCCGGACGGAAAACCGCTCACACTTTTCCGGGAACTGCTCTGGTGTTGCCCCGCACCAGGAAGCGCTGGCCTGAGCGATCTGCGTTGCTATGCAGTTCCGGACGAATTACAGCGCCGCGCGCCTTTCGGCTCGCGCGGCGCTGAGGTTTTTAAGCCAGGCGCTCAGGCAGCCAGGCGGGCGATCCGCTGCAGCCGCTTCAGCGTCGTGTCATCCTGAAGCGCCTGCTGGAACAGCGTGATCTCGTGGTCGATGCGGTCGCACAAGACGTCCGTGTCGCCCTTGAGCAGGCTGCGCGTCTGCAGGAGTGCCGCCACAGGCTTCCTGGCCAGCTGTTTTGCCCTCGCCAGCGTCGCTTCCTCGGCGCTGCCTTGCGTCACGATCTCGCCGACCAGGCCGAGCGCCCTGGCGTCTTCGACGCCCAGCGCATCGCCCAGGCAGAAGAAGCGGAAGGCGCCGGCATAGCCGAGCTTCTGGGGGGCCAGGATGCTGGTCGCCGCGTCCGGCACCAGGCCGAAATCGACGAACGGCACCCTGAAGGTGCTGCCCCGGGAAGCGATCACCATGTCGCAATGGAACAGGATGGTGCAGCCGACACCGACGGCGTCGCCGTCGACGCAGGCAAGGACCGGCTTGGGGAAGGTCGCCAACATGCGGAACATGTCGGTGACGGCGGCGATCAACTCTCGGTGCTTGCTGGCATCGAGAAATTCCGAGAAGTCGCCGCCAAGGCAGAAGCATCCGGCAAGGCCGCGCAGCATGACGACACGGACCTCGTCATTGACGGCTGCCTCGTGCAATGTCCTGGCAAGGCTCGCATAGGCATGCCTGTCGAGCACCGGCCGGCCATCATGCGAGGACACGGTAACGACCAGCGTATGGCCGCGCAGTTCCGGTTCGGGATGGAAATTCATGACCGTCTCCATCACGAAGCCTGCTTGAGGCCGAGCAGACCGGGATAACCCCGGTTCAGCACCGGCAGGTGGTGGTTGCGGCGGGCCCGCACGACATCGAGCGTATGCTCGGTGAAGGTGAGCAGCGTCGCCACGACCTGCTGGTTGCCATAGGTGCGCTGGTAGCCGAGCGGCTTTGCCAGGAAGTGCAGTTGCAGCGCCCGCAGCACCCACATCGGCTCGAACTCGATGATGACCTGATTGACGGAGCGCTTGAGGCCCCATTCGACGAAGCCGGCGATCAGTTCGGTGCCGACCGTCGAGACGCCGCGTTTGCCGTCGCGAAAACCCGGAGCCACCGCGTAGCGGGTCAGTTCCCAGACATTCGGCCCCGAGGGGGAAGGTCCCTCGCAGAGATCCGACAGCACGTCGGTGAGCAGATGCGGCCGTGTGGTCGGCAGCATGCGCTGGTAGCCAGCCAGTTCGCCATTGCGGATGACTAGGTGGTGCTCGGCCTCGTCATGATCGAACTGGTCGATCTCGAGCTGGTCCGGACGATCGAGATCGGTCCATCCCATCTCCTCGACGAAGATCTTGTAGCGCAAGCGATGGACCGCCTCCCACAGGTCGGGACGTTCCATCAGTTCCTGAGTGGTAAGGGCAAAAAGCATTAGCCGTCTCCTAGGCTTAAGAGGAAGATACGGCCGTGATGTCCCTTAAAATATTGCGCGAATGCGCAGGCAAGAACTTCTAGGTCGGCACGGCCGACCTAGCTAATATAGCCACGTCTAATCGCCTCCGCGACTGCCTGCACACGGTTGGCTGCGCCCAGTTTGCTCTTGGCGTTAAGAAGATGTTTCTCGGAAGTGTGTTCCGAGATGCCTAAAATTTGAGATATCTCCCATTCGGACTTGCCGACGGCGGCCCATTGCAGACACTCCCGCTCACGCGCCGTCAATTCAATGTGATCGATGACGCTGTCGGCCTTGGTGTGCAGTTGCATGGCGCGGCCGATCGCATAGGTCGAGGCGAGCGACACCATTCCGAATTCCGCATCCGACAATTCCACGGATTCGCCGCCCAGCGAGACCATGACGATCTGGCTATCGAGCGTGACCAGCGGAAATGCCAGGCCGTCGCGCAGCTTGAACTCGCGCGCGTCGCCCATGACTTCGTCGCTGCTCTTGTCGATCAGGGCGTTCTTGGAAGCGTCCCCCCATTGGAACGGGGCCTGAAGCTGCTTCATGTGACTGACGACCGGATCGTGATCGACATAGTTGCGCGCCACATAGCGCTCCAGCCAATCGCCGGGCCAATCGCAAAGCATCACGTGCTGTTTCTGCCGGCCACGCGGCGTGCCCGGCTGCGGCACCGTTCCCGCCATCAATGCGGTCAGGCCGAAGTTCGAGGTGACGCCGAGCAGCCTCTCGCAGACCGCGGCTGCGGTGCCAGCATGCTGCAACTGGTCTATGTATTCCAGAGTTCTGTCAAACAGGCCCATCGCAACATCTACCCCATGTTGCTTCTATTTTTCTCGTTGCCGACGGTAGATGCCCGAACACCCCTTCGCCATCAACCTCGGGTCGCAATTGCCTCAGCAAAGCCGGTAGCTTCCCCCTTCCGGCCCGCAGGTCACTTGCAACGCGCTGAATCATACGCCTAATTCGGCGGCTTGAAATCAAAAACCGTTGTGCCTGCCCCATTTTCATACGAAAAGCCGAGGAAAGGGACAAGCGCGGAGCCATATCGTGATCTTGCGGTGGATATTTCTGGCCCTGATGTCGCTGGTGGGCGGCGCGTTGCCTCTCGCCGATGCGACTCAGGCGGCGGAGCCGCAGGTTCCGGTGCTGTGGGACGCCAAGGAGCGACTGCCGAAGCCCGACCTCTCCGCGCTGCCGCGGCTCAGATTCCTCACCACCACCGATTTTCCGCCCTTCAACTTCCTCGACGGCGCTGGCCGCCTGTCGGGTTTCCATATCGATCTGGCGCGGGCGATCTGCGCGGAACTGGGCGTCGTCGAGAAATGCCAGGTCCAGGCCTTGCCGTGGAGCGAGTTGGAGGATGCTCTCCAGAAAGGCGAAGGCGAAGCGATCATCGCCGGCATCGCCGCGACGCCGGAGAGCCGTGAGAAATACGCCTTCTCGCGCTCCTACATGCAATTCCCGGCGCGCTTCATCATGCCGAAGGCGCAAGCCTTCGCCGAGCCGATCCTCGACAAATTGCGCAGCAAGCGGGTCGGCGTCGTCGCCGGCTCGGCGCATGAGAAAATGCTGCGTGATTACTTCAAGACCGTGCAGGTGGTGACCTTCGACACACCGGAAGACCTCTATGCCGGCCTCAAGGCCGGCAAGATCGACGCCGCCTTCGGCGACGGCATGCGCTTCGCCTTCTGGCTGGGCGGTTCGGACGCCGCCGGCTGCTGCCGCTTCGCCGGCGGTCCGTATCTGGCGCCGGAGTATCTGGGCTCGGGCATGGCGATCGCCACCCGCAAGAGCGACACCGCGCTTGCCGCCGCCTTCGACTACGCGCTGCAGGAAATCTCGATCAAGGGCAGCTTCGCCGAGTTCTACCTGCGCTATTTTCCTGTCAGCTTTTTTTAAGCCCGCAGGCTTCTTCAGGTGAGAGTGCGCAGGCGCGCCTTGGCCGCCCGCGCGATCGCGGCGACGGTCAGCGTATCGAGATCGAGCTTGAGGCGGACGAGCTGCAGCACCCTGACCTCTTCCATACGCATTTCGAGATCGACGGCGGCGACCTCGAAGGCGGCGGCGTAAGCCGTGTCGCGCAACCGCTCGGGCAGTGCCTCGGCGACGCGCGCGAGCACGCCTTCCAGCCCGTCCTTGTCATGCAACGCCTTCTGGCAGGCTCGCGCGACATTGATCAGCCTGTCGTGGTTGAAATCGACGAACACCGGCCATGAGCGGACGACATCGCCGATCCGCGCCAGCTCGACATCCGTCATGTCGCGGTCAGAAGCCGAAGTGATGACCATCAGATAGATCAGGGCTTCGTGCGGCGTCAGTAAAGGCATTCAACACTCCTTGAAAGTGAGGCTCGAACGTAGGAGCGCGATTGTGGCGCCGCAAGGAAAACCGCCGCAAATCGTTGACGCTCCGGTCTCGCACGCCTAGAGACCGGTCGACAAATCCTTATCCGCCGCGAAGACGGCCATGACTGGAACTTTGACATGACGGGATCAAACATCATCGATCTCAATCCCGAGATGCTTGCCGCGGCGGCCGAGAGCAAGGCCTGGCCGTTCGAGGAAGCCAAGAAGATCATCGCCCGCTACAAAGGCAAGGACTTTCCCGAAACCGTGCTGTTCGAGACCGGCTACGGCCCGTCCGGCCTGCCGCATATCGGCACGTTCGGCGAGGTGGCGCGCACGACCATGGTGCGCCACGCCTTCCGCGTGCTGACGCAGGACAAGGTCAAGACCAAGCTTCTGTGCTTCTCCGACGACATGGACGGCATGCGCAAGATCCCGGAGAACGTGCCGGACCGCGCCGCGCTGGAACCCTACCTGCATATGCCGCTGACCTCGGTGCCCAATCCGTTCGTCGGCGACTATGCGAGCTTCGCCGACCACAACAACGCGATGCTGTGCCGTTTCCTCGATACGTTCGGCTTCGACTACGAATTCGCCAGCGCGACGCAGTATTACAAGGCCGGCCGCTTCGACGAGGTGCTGCTGCGCGCCGCGGAGCGCTACGACGAGATCATGGGCGTGATGCTGCCGACGCTCGGGCCGGAGCGCCAGGCGACCTACAGCCCCTTCCTGCCGATCTCGCCGAGGAGCGGCCGCGTGCTCTACGTGCCGATGAAGCAGGTCGACGCCAAGGCCGGCACCATCACCTTCGACGACGAAGGCACCGAGACGACGCTGCCGGTCACCGGCGGCCATGTGAAGCTGCAGTGGAAGCCGGATTTCGGCATGCGCTGGGCGGCGCTCGGCGTCGATTTCGAGATGTTCGGCAAGGACCACCAGACCAATGCGGCAATCTACGACCGCATCTGCAACATCCTCGGCGGACGCGCGCCGGAGCATTTCGTCTACGAACTGTTCCTCGACGAGGAAGGCCAGAAGATTTCGAAGTCGAAGGGCAATGGGCTGACCATCGACGAATGGCTGACCTATGCGCCGACGGAGAGCCTCGGCCTCTATATGTACCAGCGGCCGCGGCAGGCGAAGAAGCTCTATTTCGACGTCATCCCGAAGGCGGTGGACGAGTATTACGCTTTCCTTGGCGCCTATCCGCGCCAGGACTGGAAGGAGCGGCTCGGCAACCCTGTATGGCACATGCATGACGGCAACCCGCCGGCCATCGACCTGCCAGTGCCGTTCGCGCTGCTGCTCAACCTGGTGAGCGCCTCCAACGCGCATGACAAGGCCGTGCTGTGGGGCTTCATCTCGCGGCATGCGCCGGGCGTGACGCCGAAGACGCATCCGGAACTCGACCGGCTGACCGGCTACGCGATCCGCTATTTCGACGATTTCGTGAAGCCGACCAAGGTTTTCCGCGCCGCCGACGAGGTGGAGCGCGAGGCGCTGGCCAAGCTTTCCGACGCGCTCGCCGCGCTGCCGCAGGGCGCCGACGGCGAGGCGATCCAGAACGCGGCGCTCAACGTCGCGCGCAAGATCGAGCGCTACCAGGATCATTCCAAGCTGAGCCCGGAGGGCGGGCCCGGCGTGTCGGTAGCCTTCTTCCAGATGATCTACCAGGTGCTGATCGGCCAGGAGCGCGGGCCGCGCTTCGGTTCCTTCGCGGCGCTCTACGGCATTGCCGAGACACGCGCGCTCATTGAGCGGGCGCTGGCTGGTCAGTTGGCGGCGTAACGTCGCCGCCATCGGCCGGCAGGATCGAATCCGGCGCAACCTGCGCCGGACCTGACGCGGCCGGCAGCGCCGGCAGACCGTCAAGCTTCGGCGCCGACCCGAAAATACCCTTCCTGGCCGTGCGGGCCTTGTTCTCGGCATCGACATAGGGACCGCCTTGCGCGGCGCGTGCCCAGCCATTCTCGACCAGCCACTGGCCGATGTCCTGATTGCCGATATGGCATTCGGCGGAAATGGTGTCGCGGCCGCCCTCGGGCGGCACGGTGCAGGCGACCGCCCGGCCGCGCAGGAAAGCTCGGAAAGCTGTCCTGGCGCGCGCGCCGCAGGCCCAGGTCTTGCCCGCGTCGCTACAGGTTTCGTCGGCTTTGACGACGTCCACGCCGGACACGGCGACCGCATAGCCCTTCGACTCGATCAGCCCGGCGGCGGTGGCGACCGGCTGGAACAGCTTGGTGCCGTTCCAGTCGTCCGGCATCTTCAACTTGGGCGGCTTGGGCGGCCCGGCCAGCGCCAGATCGCTGAGCGGCGCGCGCGGTTCCACCCGTTCGAGTTCGTTGCCCGAGAGAGCGGGCGGCGCCACCACTTGGGGATCGATGGCCCTCGAATGAACAGGTGGCTGCGGAGCGGCGGGCGCGGGAATGGCCGAGGTCGCCGGCTCGTCCGGCGGCGTCTCAGTGCCTGGATCTGCAAGCGCGTCTGGATCGATCTGATCCACCGCGATCGTGCTCTCATGGCCTTTGATTGCACGCCCGCCGGTCACGACGAGCGCCGCCATAACCGGAAGCGCCAGAACCGCCAGGGCTGTTTGAAGAAGCCGCACCGGTCCGGACCTACTGGCTCGCCCAGACGATGCGCGCCACCCATTCGATATCGCGCGTCGGGATGTCACGGTCCGGGTGGGCGGGGTTGAGCGAAACCAGCACGATCGATTTCACCGTTTGCCGGTCGAGCACCTTGGCCATCACCTCGCCGGCGGTGGTCTTGACGACGACGCGGTCGCCCTTGCGGGTCGGTGCGCCAGGCTCGACGATCAGCACGTCGCCGTTGCGGTATAGCGGCAGCATGGAATCGCCCTGGACCTGCAACGCGTAGGACGTCTCGGTCGCCCGCGCCGGAAGCTCGACCAGATCCCAGCCCTGCCCCGCCGGATAGCCGGCATCGTCGAAGAAGCCCCCCGCGCCGGCCTGGGCGAAGCCGAGCAACGGGACCGCGCTGCGATATTGGGCGACGGAGGCCCCGCCGCGTCCTTCGACCAGTCCGGTGAATTCCTCCAGCGAAGCGCCGGTGGCCTCGATGATCTTGGCCAGCGATTCGGTCGAGGGCCAGCGCGGCCGGCCGTCGGAAGACAGGCGCTTCGACTTGTTGAAGGCCGTCGAATCGAGGCCCGCGCGCCGGGCAAGACCGGAAGCCGACAGCGAATAGCGCTCGGCGAGAGCGTCGATTGCGGCCCATACGCGGTCGTGTGAGAGCACGCGCGCTCTCCTTCAGAACAGGAAAAAATACCTCAGTGCTGTCTAGCGCGTGGCCATGTGATTGTCCACCGACACGACCGGCGGAACTCAAGAAAGTCTGACTGCCGGTGCCACGACGGAATGTCGTCGCAACTTCTCGACGTGACGCAGGTGGGCCGACTTGTTGACCCATGCGGCGGAATGACTCTATGGTTCGGTCGCGGTGCAAGCCGCATCCGGGTCCGCGGGAAGGGTTGAACCCACTTGCCTCGATGAACTGGTAGCCAAACCTTTGTGCAGCCGATTTGCGGACCTTCGGCGACAAGCGCACGGAGGTTTTCATGAGCCAACTCCCCAACCGTCCCAATCTCGACATATTGAAGAAGCAGGCGAAGGAACTGCTCGCCGCTTGTAGACGCGGCGACGCAACAGCACTCGCCCGCTTTCGCGAAGCCTTGCCGGCGGCCATGGGCAAGGACGACGCCGCGATCGGCGCACTCGGTCTACGCCTCCATGATGCTCAATCCTGCCTGGCGCGCGAATACGGCTTCCCCTCCTGGACGGAGATGAGCCGCTTCGTCGCGGTGCGTCGCAGCTACGGCGCCGACCGCGCCGGTTCGATCCGCAACTGGGCAGGCCTCGTCTATGCCGGCGACATCAGCGGCAGCACCAACCGGGCGAGCCCGGCCGCTGCCGCCCGCATGGTCGAGGAGCAGCCCGATCTGGTTGGCGGCGACGCCTATCTCGCCTGCGCAATCGGCGACGCGGCCGGGCTGCGCGACATGACGATCCGGGATGCCGGATGGGTCAATCGGCCCGGCGGCCCGCTCAACCTGCCGCCGCTGGTCGCGGTGACGCATTCAAGCCTTGTGCGGCTGCCGCGCTTTCGCGACGCTCTCCACGCCTCGGCCAGGCTGCTGCTCGAAGCCGGTGCCGATCCCGATCAGGCGGCCGGCAGCCGGTGGCCGCCGGACAGTCTTGCAAGGCCGTCGGAGAGTTTCCTGCTTTCCGCGCTTTATGGCGCGGCCGGACAAAACCACGATCCCGCGCTAACGAAGCTGTTGCTCGATGCCGGCGCCAACCCGAACGACGGCGAGTCGCTCTATCATTCGCTGGAGAACCCGGCCTGCACGCGGCTTCTTCTCCAGGCCGGCGCGCGTGTCACCGGCTCCAACGCGCTCTACCGGGTCCTCGATCTCGACAGCATCGAGGCGCTGCGTCTCCTGCTTGCGGCTCCCGATGCCAATCCGAACGAACCGGCCGGGAGTGAGCCCACATCCGATTGGGGGACGCCGCTGCTGTGGTCCATCCGGCGGCGGCGGTCTCCCGCTCATATCGAAGCGCTGCTTGCGGCCGGCGCCGATCCCTCTGTCCGGACACCTGACGGGGTCAGCGGCTACCGGACGGCGCTGCGGTTTGGACTGACCGACGTTGCCGCCTTGCTGAGGCAATGGGACGACGGTCCTCTTCCCGACGACGAGCGCTTCATTGCAGCCTGCGCGGCGAGCGACGAAGCGATGGCGCGAGACATCAAAGCCAGGCGGCCCGACCTGCCGGGCTCCCTGTCGGACCGGCAGTTGCGCCTGCTGCCGGAACTTGCCGCGCAAGGCTGCGCGCAAGCAGTCAAGGTCATGGTCACGCTGGGCTGGCCGATCGCCGTTCGCGGCGGCGACTGGGACGCCTCCGCGCTGAACCACGCCGTGTTTCGCGGTGATGCCAGCCTCACGCGGTTCCTGCTCGACCATGGCGCGGACTGGAGGGAGCGGCATGGCCATGGCGATAATTCGCGCGGAACGCTGGCCTGGGCATCCGTCAACGAGCCCGAGCCGAATGGCGACTGGGTCGGCTGCGCCGAAGCGCTTGCGGCGCATGGGATGCCGACCGGACGCCCCGATCCCGAAGGCACGGGCTGTGTCGTCTTCGAAGACCGCAAGATGCGCTTTTCGGACGAAGTGACCGATTTCCTGCTCGGCGCTTCTGCCTGACGCGACCGACGGACCGTCTTGCGCGATCAGGCCGCCTTGGCCTGTTCGCGCAGGTTGCGGTGCGAGAGCATGAATGCCCGCTCGGCAGGCACCGGAACGCCAGCCGGCTTCATTGCCGACCCGATAGGGGCCACGGCAGGACGCCGTGGCCATCGTGCGCGCCATACGCCCGGAACATAGTATTCGGGGCTGGTCAGGCCGCCTGCTTGACCTCACCCTTCTGGTAGGGGTCGAAGCGCTGGTAGAAGGTCTCGCCCTTCTCGGCCATGTCGAGCAACAGCTTCGGCGCCTTGAACTCGGCGCCGTATCTCTTGTGCAGGCCCTTGGCGATCTTGACGAAACGCTTGGCGCCGATGCCGTCGATGTAGGACAGCGCGCCGCCGGTGAAGGGCGCAAAGCCGAAAGCGAGGATCGAGCCGACATCCGCCTCGCGCGGATCGGTGACGATGTCCTCTTCCATCACGCGCGCCGCTTCCAGCGCGATGGCGACCAGCAGGCGCTGCTTCAGCTCCTCATAGTCGACCTTGTCGGGGTTGAGCTGCGGATAGAGGTCCTTGAGGCCCGGCCACAGCTTCTTCTTCGCCGGCTTGGCCGGATAGTCGTAGAAACCCTTGCCGTTCTTGCGGCCGAAGCGGCCATGCGTGTCGACCATGGTGTCGATCAGCGCCATCTGCCTGGGATCGACGGCCTTCTCGCCCAGATCCCGGATGGTCTGCTTCATGATCTTCTGGGCAAGGTCGACGGCCGTCTCGTCGGTCAGCGCCAGCGGGCCGACCGGCATGCCGGCAGCCTTGGCGGCGTTCTCGATCATTGGCGCGGGCACACCCTCGATCAGCATTTTGTAGGCTTCCGACATGTAGCGCAGCACGCAGCGGTTGACGTAGAAGCCGCGCGTGTCGTTGACGACGATCGGCGTCTTCTTGATGGCGCGCACGAAGTCAAAGGCGACGGCCAAGGCCTTGTCGCCCGTCTTCTTGCCGAGGATGATCTCGACCAGCATCATCTTGTCGACCGGCGAGAAGAAGTGGATGCCGATGAAGTTCTTCGGCCGCGCCGAGTTCTTCGCCAGAGCGGTGATCGGGATCGTCGACGTGTTCGAAGCGAAGATCGCCGACGACTTCAGCACCGCTTCCGCCTTCTCGGTGGCTTCCTTCTTGACGCTTGAATCCTCGAAGACCGCCTCGACGACGAGATCGCAGCCGGCAAGGTCGGCATAATCCGCCGTCGGCGTGATCAGCGACAGCAGCTTGTCCTTGTCTTCCGGCTTGGCGCGGCCCTTCTTGACCTGATCGGCCATCAGGCTGTCGGAATGCGCCTTGCCCTTCTCGGCCGAGGGCAGATCGCGGTCGAGCAGCACCACCGGAATACCGGCGCGTGCGGTGACATAGGCGATGCCGGCGCCCATGAAGCCGGCGCCGAGGATGCCGATCTTCTTGAACTTGGTGTCCGGCACGCCGGCCGGGCGGCGCGCGCCCTTGTTCAGTTCCTGCAGCGACAGGAAGAGCGAGCGGATCATCGCCGCCGCCTCCTTCGACTGCATGATCTCGGTGAAATAGCGCTGTTCGATCCTGAGCGCCGTGTCGAAGGGCACCAGCAGGCCTTCATAGACGCATTTCAGGATCGCGGCCGCGGCCGGATAATTGCCGTAGGTTTCGCGGCGCAGGATGGCGATCGCCGGCGGCCAGAGATTGGCGCCGGCGGCCGAATAGATCGGACCGCCGGGCAGCTTGAAACCCTTCTCGTCCCAGGGAGCGACCGGCTTCAGCCCGTTCTTGATCATCGCCTTGGCGGTCTCGACGAGTTTCGAAGGCTCGGCGATCTCGTGGATCAGGCCCATCGCCTTCGCCTTCTGCGGCGTCAGGGTCTGGCCGGTGGTCAGCATCTGCAGCGCCTGCTGCTGGTCTGTCAGCCGCGGCACGCGCTGGGTGCCGCCTGCACCGGGGAAAATACCGATCTTCACCTCGGGAAGCGCCATCTTCACCTTGTCGGAATCGGCGGCGACGCGGCCGTGGCAGGCAAGCGACATCTCGAAGGCGCCGCCCATGCAAGTCCCGTTGATCGCCGACACAAACGGCTTGCCGCAGGTCTCGAGCTTGCGGAACAGGCCGGTCATGTAGCCGGCGTTTTCGAACAGAGCCCTGGTCGCCTTGTCGAGATCATTCTCCTTCTCGGCAGCGAAGGTCGCCAGCATCTTCTGCAGCATGGTGATATCTGCACCGCCTGAGAAGCTGTCCTTGCCGGAGGTGATGACGGCGCCCTTGATGGCGGCATCGCCGGCCACATGATCGACGATGGCGTTGAGCTCGCGCATCACCTCCTCGGTGAACACGTTCATCGAGCGGTCCGGCATGTTCCAGGTGATCAGCGCAATGCCGTCGGCGTCGGTGTCGAGGGTGAAATTGGTATAGGTCATCTTCTTCTCTCCCCGTCAGACGCGTTCGATGATGGTGGCGGTGCCCATGCCGGCGCCGATGCAGAGCGTGACCAGCGCGGTGTTGAGGTCGCGGCGCTCCAGTTCGTCCAGCACCGTGCCCAGGATCATGGCGCCGGTGGCGCCGAGCGGATGGCCCATGGCGATCGCCCCGCCATTGACGTTGATCTGGTCATGCGGGATGTCGAAGGCCTGCATGTAGCGCAGCACCACGGAAGCGAAAGCCTCGTTGAGCTCGAACAGGTCGATGTCCGACTGCTTCATCTTGGCGCGCTTCAACAGTTTCTCGGTGACGTCGACCGGACCGGTCAGCATCAGCACCGGTTCCGAGCCGATGTTGGCGAAGGCGCGGATGCGCGCGCGCGGCTTCAGTCCCATCGCCTTGCCGGCCTTCTTGGAGCCGAGCAGCACGGCGGCGGCGCCGTCGACGATGCCGGAGGAATTGCCGGCGTGGTGGACGTGATTGACCTCTTCGACTTCCGGGTGCTTCTGGACGGCGACCGCGTCGAAGCCGCCCATTTCGCCCGGCATGACGAAGGACGGGTTGAGCGAGGCCAGAGACTGCATGTCGGTCGAGGGCCGCATGTGCTCGTCATGGTCGAGAATGGTGAGGCCGTTCTGGTCCTTGATCGGGATCACCGAATTCTTGAAACGGCCGTCGGCCCAGGCTTTGGCGGCGCGCTTCTGGCTCTCGACGGCATAGGCGTCGACGTCGTCGCGGGAAAAACCGTATTTGGTGGCGATCAGGTCGGCCGAGATGCCCTGTGGCACGAACCAGCCGGGCAGGCCGACGGAAGGGTCCATGAACCAGGCGCCGCCGGACATGCCCATGCCGACGCGCGACATGGATTCGACGCCGCCCGCAATGACGATCTCGTCCGCGCCTTGCGCGATCTTGGCGGCGCCGAAATTGATGGCGTCGAGGCCGGAGGCGCAGAAGCGCGAGATCTGCATGCCGGGCGCCTTTGTGTCGTAGCCGGCCTCGAAGGCGGCGGCGCGCGGAATGACGGAGCCGGCCTCGCCGACCGGGTCGACGCAGCCGAAGATGATGTCGTCGACAGTGCCGGTGTCGAGCCCGTTGCGGTCGCGCAGCGCCTCGAGCGTCCTGGCGGCGAGCCTGACCGCCGGCACCTCGTGCAGCGAGCCATCCTTCTTGCCCTTGCCGCGCGGCGTGCGCACGGCGTCATAGACGTAAGCCTCAGTCATTTTCGTGCTCCTTGGCTTTGCCGGCCGCCGCGCTCACAGAGAGCGCCCGATCAGCAATTTCATGATTTCGTTGGTGCCGCCGTAGATGCGCTGGACGCGGGCGTCGCGGTACATGCGGGCGATCGGATATTCATTCATGTAGCCATAGCCGCCATGCAGTTGAAGGCATTCATCGACGACTTTGCCCTGCAGGTCGCTGAGCCAGTATTTGGCCATCGAAGCGGTCACCGGATCGAGCCCGCCATCGATGTGGCGGGCGACGCAGTCATTGTAGAAGACGCGGCCGATGGTCGCCTCGGTCTTCAATTCGGCCAGCTTGAACTGCGTGTTCTGGAAATCGATGACGGCCTTGCCGAAGGCCTTGCGTTCCTTGACGTAGTCGATGGTGAGCGCCAGCGCCCGCTCGATCATGGCGATCGCGCCGGTGCCGATCTGCAGGCGTTCCTGCGGCAGTTGCTGCATCAGCTGGACGAAGCCCTTGCCCTCTTCGTGGCCGAGCAGGTTCGAGGTCGGCACGCGCACGTCGTTGAAGAACAGCTCGGAGGTGTCGTTCGACTTCAGCCCAATCTTGTCGAGATTGCGGCCGCGCTCGAAGCCCTCGACCTCGCCGGTTTCGACGACGATCAGCGAGGTGCCCTTGGCGCCCTTGTCGGGGTCGGTCTTGGTGACGACGATGATCAGGTTGGCGAGCTGGCCATTGGTGATGAAGGTTTTCGAGCCGCTGATCTTGTAATGGTTGCCGTCCTTCTCGGCGCGGGTCTTGACGCCCTGCAGGTCGGAGCCGGCGCCGGGCTCCGTCATGGCGATGGCGCCGATCAGCTCGCCGGTCGCGAGCTTGGGCAGCCATTTTTGCTTCTGCTCCTCTGAGCCGTAATGCAGGATGTAGGGTGCCACGATCGAATTGTGCAGGCCGATGCCGAAGCCGTCGACGCCGACATGGCCGATCGCCTCGATGATGGCGCTCTCATGGGCGAAGGTGCCGCCCGAGCCACCGTATTTCTCCGGCATGGAAGCGCAGAGCAGGCCGGCGGCCCCGGCCTTCAGCCAGCTCTCGCGGTCGAACATCTCGTTCTTCTCGAACTCGTCATAGCGCGGCGCGATTTCTTCCGACATGAAGCGGGACGCCATGTCGTAGAGCATGCCGACTTCGTCCGCCGCCCAGGCGGGCTTCGGCAGGCCAAGAATTTCGGCTGGATTTGTCGCCACGATTTCCTCCGCGTTCCGACTTTGGTGGACCGGCGATCCCGGCCCGACAAACCTAGAACGCTTCCGCCGGCAACGCCATTAGCGTGTCCGCGCCACTCGAGATGCGGGCAAGACGCGTCGCCGTCTCCGGCATGACGCGCTCCATGAAGAAGCGTGCGGTCACCAGCTTGGTGTCGTAGAACGCCGAAGCGCCATTGGCGCCTTCGGCTAGCTTCGCCTGCG
Source organism: Mesorhizobium sp. B2-4-6 (assembly GCF_006442775.1). Taxonomy (NCBI): domain Bacteria; kingdom Pseudomonadati; phylum Pseudomonadota; class Alphaproteobacteria; order Hyphomicrobiales; family Phyllobacteriaceae; genus Mesorhizobium; species Mesorhizobium sp. B2-4-6. The sequence goes on along the minus strand of NZ_VFVI01000007.1, from coordinate 131,493 downwards.
CCGACTTCGCCATCTGCGCCCACATGTAGCCCAGCGCCACCAGGCCGAAGAGATGCATGTAATCGGTCGAGGCTGCACCGGCATTGTCGGGCTTGGCCATGGCGTTCTGCACCAGCCACATGGTGGCCGCCTGCAAATCGTTGAGACCCTTCTTCAGCGCCTTGGTGAAGGACGCCATCTTTTCGTCGGCGCGGTTTTCCTCGCAAAACTCGCCGACTTCCTTGAAAAAGGCTTGCACGGCGCGGCCGCCATTTTGCGCCAGCTTGCGGCCGACGAGGTCGAGCGCCTGGATGCCGTTGGCGCCTTCATAGATCATGGCGATGCGGGCGTCGCGCACGAACTGGCTCATGCCGTGCTCTTCGATGTAGCCGTGGCCGCCGAACACCTGCTGCGCCATCACCGCATGATCGAAACCCTTATCGGTGAGCACGCCCTTGACCACCGGCGTCATCAAGCCGGTGTAGTCGTCGGCCGCCTGGCGGTCCTTGTCGTCGCCGGAGCGATGCGCGACGTCGGACTTGATCGCCGTCCACAACGCCAGCGCGCGGCCGGCCTCGTTGAACGCCTTCATGGTCATCAGCGAACGGCGGATGTCGGGATGGACGATGATCGGGTCGGCCTTCTTGTCCGGCGCCTTGGCGCCCGACAGCGAGCGGCCCTGCAGGCGATCCTTGGCGTAGGAGACGGCGTTCTGATAGGCGATCTCGGAGACCGAAAGCCCCTGCAGGCCGACACCGAGGCGGGCCTCGTTCATCATCGTGAACATGGCCTTCAGGCCGCCGTTCAATTCGCCGAGCAGCGTGCCCTCCGCCTCGTCATAATTCATGACGCAGGTCGAGTTGCCGTGGATGCCCATCTTCTCCTCGATCGAGCCGCAGGAGAGCGTGTTGCGCTGGCCGGGATTGCCCGAGGCATCGAGCTTGAGCTTCGGCACGATGAACAGCGAGATGCCCTTCACGCCTTCCGGCGCGCCCTCGGCGCGGGCAAGCACCAGATGGACGATATTGTCCGACATGTCGTGCTCGCCGGCGGAGATGAAGATCTTCTGGCCGGAAATCCTGTAGGTGCCGTCGCCGTTGGGAACGGCCTTGGTGCGCAGCAGGCCGAGGTCGGTGCCGCAATGCGGCTCGGTCAGGTTCATGGTGCCGGTCCAGGTGCCCTCGATCAGCCTGGGCAGCCATGTCGCCTTCTGCTCGTCCGTGCCGTGGGTGACGATGGCCGCGATCGCGCCTTGCGTCAGGCCGGGATACATCATCAACGCCATGTTGGCGGAGATCATATATTCGGAGACGGCGGTGTGGACGGCGTAAGGGAGGCCCTGGCCGCCGAACTCGGCAGGCGCTGCAAGCCCCATCCAGCCGCCTTCGCGATACTGGTCGTAAGCGTCCTTGAAACCCTTGGGCGTCGTCACCGAGCCATCGTCATGGCGCACGCAGCCTTCCATGTCGCCGACGCGGTTCAACGGATGCATGACGTTTTCGGCAAGCTTGGCGCCCTCGGCGAGGATCGCCTCGAGCACGTCGGGCGTCGCATCCGAGAAGCCCGGAAGATTGGAATAGCGCTGATAGCCCAGCACGTCGTTGAGAACGAACAGCGTGTCCTGGACCGGCGCCCTGTAGATCGTCATGCCTTCCTCCACCCTTATAGTGCCGGCCGGCCAGCAAGTTCCTTATCCACGTCCTGAACAGGGGGCCGGGCCAATGTCGATGCCTCGATAGCAAATATTGACGTTTGCGTAAACGTCAACTTCGTCGCAGCCCAAAATTTACGTGAGCGGTTCGGCATTGTGGCGACAAAAAAGCCGCGCGGCCATAGCCGCGCGGCTCCCCATTTCTGGGATCGTCGCTATCGAGGGCCTGCGTTAGCCGGCGGCGCTGGCCTGCGGCGCCGCAGTGCGCTCGACAAGCATCTGGCGCACCGCCGTCATCGACGTGCTCAACTCGTTGATGGCGTCGTCGATCAGCGCACGCTGCTTCTGCAGGCGGGCGAGCTGCTTCTCCGATTTGTCGAGGGCCAGCCGCAGCTGCTTGGTGTTGGTGCCGGTCGGATCGTAGAGATCCATCATCTGCTTGACGTCGCGCAGCGAGAACCCGACCTTGCGGCCGAGCAGGATCAGCTTCAGCCGGGCCTTGTCGCGGCGCGTATAGAGACGGGTCGAGCCGTCGCGATGCGGATTGAGCAGGCCCTTGTCTTCATAGAAACGCAGCGTGCGCAGCGTCACACCGTATTTCTTGGCCATCTCGCCTATGCGGACGAATTCCTCGCCGGCTTCGACCGGTATGTCATTGGTATTGGCCGCGGCTTCGCCGGGCGAAACAAGTTTCATGGTCACTGGCTTTCCCCTGGTGGCGTCGCGGTCGCGGACCAAGCGTCGCCTGAATGGAAGCGGGGGCGTGCTTCCAATCGTGGTTGCAACAAGTCAATCGCAAGAGGCACGGCTTCGCACCTTTTACGTTTACGTCAATTCTATATCGACAGCCGCGGGGTGACGCAAGGGCGTTGTCAAAACGGCCCATTATGCCGCACCACCCAAAAGGCGGCACATGATTTATGCGCGTCTTCTTAAGCTTGGTTAACGCCTTGTTTACCACGTTGGGCGAAATGTGCGCATGTCGGTCACCCGTGTTTATCCTGTAGCGAATTTTTCACGGTTTTTCGAAGCGCGGGTGAAAACCCGGGAAGCCCGTCTTCCTCCGCGGCAAAACCGCCCGGCTCGCTTCGTTCCCGACAGGACTTTGGGAAACCGGCCTTTGGCCGGCCATTCTGAACACGGGCGCATCGATGAACAGCAAGCGGTCTTATCTCGATACACTCAACGCCGGCAGGCAACGCCGGCCGCAGCCCTCGCTCGAAGAACTGAACCGCTCGCTCGAAACGCTGGAGCAGCGCCTGGACCGGACGCGCGCCGACATGCCCGATCGCCCCGACCCGCGGCGGCCGCCGGTCGGGCCGCGTTATCCAAGCACGCAGCCTTACGGCCAGCCGCGCTGGTACGAGGATACCTATTCCGCGCAAAGGCCGCTGGACCGGCCGCAGCAGAATCCGGCACCGCAAAATCCCGGCCCGCAGAACCAATGGCCGCAAAATCGCGCCCCGCAAAATCCGACGCCCGCCGCACCCGCCTTCGGCCAGAGCTACCAGGCGATCGCGCGTGACATCGACCGGGTGCGCGGCCAGGAAGACAGCGTCGCCATGGTCGGCAAGATCGCCGTCGAACTGCGCGGCCTGCGCGAGGAACTGCGCCACCAGATGACCGTCGGCCTGCAGCGCGAATTCGAAGCGTTCCGCCAGGACATCGATCGCGCCATGCAGGCCAACAGCCAGGGTGGCGCTCCGTCCAACGGCATGCCCGACAAGAGCAGCGCCGAGCTCGGCCTCGAATTCGAGCGGCTTTCGGGAGCCATCCAGGCGCTCGCCGAAAAAAGCGACGACCGCAGCGTCAACCTGCTGCGGCTGGAACTGGAACAGGTGAAGGGCGCGCTGGACACGCTGGCGCGCGAGGAAAGCCTGCAGAAAGTCGACCGCCGCTGGGACGATTTCGACCGCCGCTGGAGCGCCTTCGAGGACCGCGTCGACGCCGACCAGCGCAAGCGCGCCGAAGGCCCGAGCCTTTCGGTGCTGACCGACCGGCTCGAACAGATCAGCAGCGCCGTCAGCAACCTGCCGGAATCGCTTTCGCTGCGTTCGCTGGAGGAGAAGGTGCGCACGCTTGCCGGCGCGGTCGACCGTTTCGCCGGCCAGCAGACCGCGCGCGGCGGCGAGACGCTCGCCATGATCGACGAGCGGCTGGATGAGATTTCGCGCGCCATCGTCGCGTCGACGGTGGCCGCGCAGGCCAATGCCTTCGATCCCGAAAGCTTCGGCCGGATCGAGAAGCGCATGGCCTCCCTGGCGGTTCAGATCGAAGAGGTCGCACAGTCGCGGCCTGGAGCGGAAGTTCTGGATCGCCTCAGTCTCCTGTCCAGCCGTGTGGATCAGCTGGCCGGCAGGGCGGACCTGCCCGAGCAGGCCATGGAGCGGCTCGGCAAGCAGATCGCCTTGATCACCGACAAGATGGACCGCGCGCCGGCCATGCCAGATGCCGACCACATCTTCCAGGGCCTTGAGCAGCGCTTCGACGCGCTGTCAATGCTGCTTGAGCGCCGCCAGGGCGATGCGATCGAACAGGGCAATATGCTGTTCCGCGATCTCGAGCGTCGGCTGGACGAGGTCGCGGACAGGCTCGACCAGCGCACGCGCCGGGACGAGAGCGCGGGCATCATGGAGGCGATCGACGCCCGCTTCACCGCTTTGGCCGAGCGCATCGAGACGCACACGCCCGATCCCGCCAACGAGATGGCGATCCGCGGGCTGGAACGCCGGCTCGAGGACATTTCCAGTCGGCTGGAATCGTCCGCGCAGCAGGTCGCGGGCATCGATCCGGCGCTGATCCGCAGCCTGGAAGCGCAGGTCGCCGGCCTGTCGGCGCATCTTTCCAAGCCCGGCACGCCGCTGCCCGAGTTCGAAGACATCAGCCCGCGCCTCAACCAGATCGAGAAGTCGCTGGCCGGCACGCGCGATTCCATCCTGAGCGTGGCGCGCGAGGCGGCCGAGAGCGCCGTCAAATCGCTTTCCGACTCGACGTCCAGCACGGCCCAGACCAACGCGACCGCCGTTGCCGGTCTCGCCCAGGACCTGAAGACGCTCGAGGCGCTCACCCGGCGCTCTGACGAGCGCAACTCGCGGACATTCGAGGCGATCCACGACACGCTGCTGAAGATCGTCGACCGGCTGGGCTCGTTGGAAACGAGCGAGGCCAGCGAAGCGGTCAGCGAGCTGGTCGATCCGCAACCGGCCGGCAAGCGCGGCGGTCGCGGCGGCAAGATCGCGGTGCAGGATGCGCCTTCGATGGACATCGATCAGCCGCTGCCGCTCACGGGAGACATGGCCAGCCTGGAAGGCCGCGCCGCGGCGATCATGCGCGATGAGCGCGATGAGCCAGATGCACCGCGCACGCCCGCGGAAGCCGCGGCCGCAGCGGCCATGGCAGCGCTCGGACCGGACGTGATCGGCGACAAGAGCGAGACGGCAGGCCGCAGGAAATCGATGTTCAGCGGCCTGGCGCGCGCCTTCAAGGGCAAGAAGGATGCGGATACGCAGCCGCTTGCCGGCTCGGCGCTGGTGGGCGACGTGCCAAGCGTCGACATCGACGAGCCGCTTGACCCGAAGGCCGCCAACCGGCCATTGGAACCAGGTTCCGGCGCGCCGGACCTCAACGCCATCATGAAGCGCGTGCGCGACGAGCGTGGCGGCCAGCCGACCCGGCGCGCCGAGGGCGACGCCGCCAAGTCCGATTTCATCGCTGCGGCCCGCCGCGCGGCGCAGGCCGCCGCAGCGGAAGCCGACACACTGAAGCGGCAATCGACCATGACCGGCCCGGTGAAGGCGCTGAGGATAGGCGACCTGCTCAAGGCGCGGCGCAAGCCGATCCTGATGGCGGCCGCCGCGATCATGATGGCGCTGGCGGGCCTGCAACTGGGCAAGGCCTTCTTGGCCGATCCCGTCGAAACGGCCAACAACCAGCCCGCACCGATCGTCTCCACGCAGACGATCGATACGGCTTCGCTCGATGCCACAGCCGCACCGAAGGCCGACACGGACACCGCGCAGGCCGAAAGCACCCCAGCCCACCCCGTCAGGCAGGCCGAGCCTGTCAAGGACGCGGCGCCGGCCGCTTCCATCCCCGCAAGTCCTGAAGCCGCCGCCATGCCGGCCGAACCGACGCCCGCGCCAGTGGCGCTTGCCGCTCCTGCCGAGCCGGCGCCGGCCCCGATGGGCTCGGCGACGCCGTCCGAACCTGCCGCAGCCGCCACCGCGACGGACACGGATGGCGACACGCAGCCGATGGCCAAGGCCCCAGAGACGGCCAGCCCCGCCGCCGAGAGCACCCCCGCCGGCGCACCGGCAGCCACCTCCGCCGACACGACAGGCGCCGTGCCGCCTGCGGCAAGCCAGACAGCCGCGGCCAAATTCGACATTCCCTCCGAAATCGGGCCGGTGACGCTGCGCGACGCGGCCGCCGGCGGCGACGCCAAGGCGCTGTTCGAGATCGGCTCGCGCTACGCGGAATCGCGCGGCGTGAAGGAAGACATGAAGGCAGCCGCCAAATGGTATGAGCAGTCAGCCGAGCTCGGCTTCGCGCCGGCCGAATACCGTATCGGCAATTTCTACGAAAAAGGCATCGGCGTCGCGCGCGACATCAAGAAGGCCAAGACCTACTACCAACTCGCCGCCGAACAGGGCAATGCCAGCGCAATGCACAATCTGGCGGTGCTGTTCGCCATGGCGGCGGACGGCGTGACCGACAATGAATCGGCGACGCACTGGTTCCAGGAAGCCGCCGACCTCGGCGTCAAGGACAGCCAGTTCAACCTCGGCATCCTGGCCGCCAAGGGCGTCGGCATGAAGCAGAACCTGGAAGAATCCTACAAATGGTTCGCGCTGGTCGCCAAGACCGGCGACAAGGACGCCGCCGCCAAGCGCGACGAGATCGCCAACGCGCTGCGGCCCGAGCAGCTCGAGCGAGCGCGCGCGGCCGCCGAATTGTGGAAGGCCAAGCCGCTCAACGCGGCCGCCAACTCGGCCGACGTTCCGGAGTCCTGGCAGGACAGCGCGCCGCAGACCACCGCCAGCATCGACATGAAGAAGGCGGTGAAGAACATCCAGCTGATCCTCAACAAGAACGGCTACGATGCCGGCGGCGCCGACGGCGTGATGGGCGGCAAGACCAAGGACGCCATCATGGCCTTCCAGACCGACAACAAGATGAAGCCGACCGGCGAGATCGACGCGCCGCTCGTCAAGGCGCTCCTGGCGAAGAAATAACGGCACGCGCGTCGCATACACGACGCCTTGCCACACATTTGCCTGTTAACTGATTGAGATGGTTTTTGTTTCGGCGCGGCGGCGGGGGTTGAATCCGCCGCCGCGCCGCCGCAAGAAAAAATTGGCTTTTCGGTGCTTTATTGTCCGGGGACGGCACTATGCGCCGACAGACAAAATGATCGAGACAGACGGGTGGGCATCTATCTCCCGATCGCGGAAATTTCCGTCAACGTCTTCGTGCTGCTGGCGATGGGCGCGGCGGTGGGCTTCCTGTCGGGCATGTTCGGGGTCGGCGGCGGCTTCCTGATCACCCCGCTCCTGATCTTCTACAACATCCCGCCGGCGATCGCCGTCGCCACCGGCGCAAACCAGGTCATCGCCTCCTCCTTCTCCGGCGCGCTTTCGCATTTCAAGCGCGGCACGCTCGATTTCAAGCTGGGCGGCGTGCTTTTGGCCGGCGGCATCGTCGGCTCGACGGCCGGCATCTTCGTCTTTGCGCTGTTGCGCCGGCTTGGCCAGTTGGACCTGTTCATCTCGCTGCTTTACGTCGTGCTGCTCGGCACGGTCGGCGGCCTGATGCTGGTCGAAAGCGTCAATGCGCTGCGCGCCAGCCGCAGCGGCGCGGCGCCGGTGCTCAAGAAATCCGGACAGCACAACTGGATCCACCGGCTGCCGTTCAAGATGCGCTTCCGCGCATCGAAGCTGTTCGTCAGCGTCATCCCGGTGCTCGGGCTCGGCGCCGGGATCGGCTTCCTGTCGTCGATCATGGGCGTCGGCGGCGGCTTCATCATGGTGCCGGCGCTGATCTACCTGCTCAAAGTGCCGACCAATGTCGTCATCGGCACCTCGCTGTTCCAGATCATCTTCACCTCGGCCTATACGACGCTGGTGCACGCCACGACCAACCAGACGGTCGACGTGATCCTGGCCTTCCTGCTGATGGCCGGCGGCGTCGCCGGCGCGCAATACGGCGCCAAGGCCGGCCAGAGGCTGCGCGGCGAACAGTTGCGGGCGCTGCTGGCGATGCTGGTGCTGGCCGTCGCCATCCGCCTTGCCGTCGATCTCTTCGTGACGCCGCCGAATCTTTATTCGCTTTCCGCCGCGGGCCTGAACTGATGGCGGGACTGAGAGCATTCGCAGCCGCCGCCTCGTTGTCGATGCTCTTTGCCCTTTCCCCGGCAACCGCGCAAACGCCGCCTGCCGAAAGCATCCAGATCGGCCTGTCGACCGACGCCGTTTCGATCACGGCAGGTTTCTCCGGCGCCGACCTGACCATCTTCGGATCGCTGGAAAATCCCGATCCGCTGGTCGCGCGCCAGGGGCGCTATGACGTGATCGTCGTGCTCGAAGGCCCGCCACGCCCTGTTGTCGTCCGGCGCAAGGACCGGGTGCTCGGCGTCTGGATCAACCTGGACTCGGAGACGTTCGAGAACGTGCCGGTCTCCTATTCCGTCGCGACGACGCGGCCGCTGCAAGATATCGCCGAGCCTGCCAAATACAAGCAGCTCTCGCTCGGCGCGCAGAACCTCTACATGAAGCCCGCCGACGAGACCGACAGCCCGGCAACCATCGAGGAATTCACGGCCGCGCTCCGCGACCGCAAGGCGGCGACAGGCCTCTACAGCGAGAATGTGGGCGGCGTGCAGTTCCTGTCGCAGAACCTGTTTCGCGCCACCGTGCGGCTGGCGCCCAACGTACCCGTTGGGACCCACAAAGCCCGCGCGTTCCTATTCAAGAGCGGCATGTTCATCAAGGAAAGCTCGGCCCAGCTCGAAATCCGCAAGTCCGGTTTCGAGCAATCGATCTTCCGCGTCGCGCACGACTATTCCTTCCTCTACGGAGTGTTCGCGATATCGCTCGCCATGGTGACCGGCTGGCTGGGCCGCCTCATCTTCCGCAAGGATTGATACCCGCGGGAAAAATGGAACCCATTTTCCCTTGAAAAGAGGGTTTCCCTTTTCCCGGTTTTGCGATACATCGCCGCCTCCCAGCCCTAGGGACAAGCACACACATCTCGATTTTCGGCAGAGCGGGCCGGCTTTCCGGACGACGTGCGCTTCGCGTCGTCGACAACCCTGCCCAGGCAACGACAGGAGGCTGCGATGCGATCGGCATTCGGCGGCATCGATTTCGGCACGTCCAATTCCACTGTTGGCGTGATCCGCGACGGCCGGGCGCGACTGGTGGCGCTGGAAGGCGAGCAACCGACCTTGCCAAGCGCCGTGTTCTTCAACTTCGAGGACGGCTACACCTATTTCGGCCGCCGTGCGATCAGCGACTACACCGACAGCATCGAGGGGCGTCTGATGCGCTCGCTGAAGAGCGTGCTCGGCAGTTCGCTCGCCAGCGAGAAAACGCGCATCAAGGCGCGCCAGATCGGCTTCATCGACATCGTCGGCCTGTTTATCGACCATCTCAAGAAGCGACTGGAAGAGGACGCGGGCGGTCCGGTCGAAAGCGTCGTGCTCGGCAGGCCCGTGCAGTTCGTCGACGACGACACGGCCGCCGATGCGAAGGCGCAAGGCGAGCTTGAAAAGGCGGCGCGCGCGCAGGGCTTCAAGCACATCGCCTTCCAGTTCGAGCCGATCGCGGCGGCGCTCGATTACGAGCAGAAGGTCGCGCGCGAGGAGCTGGCGCTGATCGTCGACATGGGCGGCGGCACATCCGACTTTTCGATCGTGCGGGTCTCGCCGGAGCGCGCGCGCTCGACCGACCGAATGGCCGATATCCTGGCCAATCGCGGCGTCCATATCGGCGGCACCGATTTCGACCGGCTGCTCAGCATCGCCCATGTCATGCCCGAGCTCGGCTATCTGACACGGACCAAGGACCACAAGCGCAACCTGCCGGCCGCCTATTTCATCGACCTGGCGACATGGCAGCGCATCAACCTCGTCTACACAACCAGGGCGATGAACGACCTGCGGCAGATCCGCTACGAGGCCGAGCGGGCCGACCTTGTCGACCGCTTCATCCACGTCGTCGAGCATCGCTACGGCCATGCGATGGCGGGCCTGGTCGAAAGGGCGAAGATACTGCTGACTGACCAGTCTTCCGCCGAAGTGAAGGTGTCGCTGCCCGGCGCGCGCTTCGCGGCCGAGATCACGCGCGCAGGCCTCGAAGAGACCATTGCGAGCGATATCGAACGCGTGGCCGCGACGGTCAAACAGACGATCGCCGATGCCGGCGTTGATGCCTCGGCTATCACGGCCGTATTCCTCACCGGCGGCTCGACCGCCATCCCGCTGGCGAAGCGGCAGATTCTTTCCCTGGTGCCGCAGGCCGCCGTCATCGAAGGCGACATGTTCGGCTCGGTCGGCCTTGGGCTGGCGCTCGATGCGCAGCGGAAATACGCGTGAGGGCTGGAGGTTGACTAAGACGCCGGTCGCTTCGTCATCCACGGGCGGAGCAAGGAGCGAAGCGACGCGCGCAGACCCGAGGATCATTCCGTGACGTATAAGCGCCGCTGCGATGCAGAATTCTGCTCCGGTGCACCCCACGTCGAAGGTTACGGAATGGATCCTCGGGTCTACGGTCCGCTTCGCGTCGCTCCGCCCGTGGATGACGACGTTCGGAGGCCTCGGACAATCGCGAACGTTCGCGATGATCAGCATCCCAAGAACATGGTCCGGGTGCCTGGGCTCAGCTGACCCTTCCACCCAGATGCGCCTTCAGCGCCATCTGGGCGAGGCTCGCCTGGCGGTCGCGATGCGTGATCATGGCGAAGTCGCGCTTCGGCAATTCGACCGGCACGGCCCTGAGGCTGCCCTCCGCCAGGGAGCGCGCGACGACGAGCTCCGAGATGATCGTGGCTCCCGCGCCGGCCTCCACGGCCTGACGCACGGCCTCGTTGCTGGGCAGGACGAGGAATATCTGCAATTCCGCCGGCGGAACCCCCCGACTGAGCGCGAAATCCTCCAGCGATTCGCGCGTGCCCGACCCGCCTTCGCGGATGATCCAGCGCAACGCCCTGATGTCGAGGTCCCCCGCCCGCGTCATCGCAATCTCGGGATGCGAGCGCGCCACAACCAACATCGGGCGGTCCTCATCGACTGTGGCGCGGCGCAGGATGTCGGACTCGGTGCGGCCCTCGACCAGGCCGAAATCGGCGCGGCCGTCCAGCACATTGGTCTCGACCTGCCTGGTGTTGCCGATCGTCACGCTCAGCTTCACGGCCGGATAGGCTTCGTGGAAGGCAGCCAGGCGACGCGGCAGCCAATAGCTGGCAATGGTCTGGCTCGCCGCGATCGACAGGCTGCCGGCGACGGTCTGCGAAACATCCGCCAGAACGCCGCGGGCAGCGGCGGCGCGATCCAGGACCGCCTTCGCCTCCGGCAGGAAGCGATGGCCGGTCTGGGCCAGTTCGATGTTGCGGCCGACCCGGTTGAACAGGCGCACGCCATGCTGGCTTTCGAGCGCGCGGATGGCGGCCGACGCCGCCGACTGCGAGATGCCGAGCCGTTCAGCGGCCTTGGTCATGTGGCCGTGCTCGGCGACGGCGACGAAGATGCGCAACTGGTCGAGAGTCATGGTGCAACTAAGAAGCAAAATCGATCGGAATTACAAGAGCTGCTTGTTAGACGCATCAATGGCTTTGTTCTAAGTTTTTGCCCGAAGTTGGAAAAAATTGGTCGCCAGAGACCAAGAGTGGAAAATGGTAGCGCGCTTCAAATCCCTGTTCGCGCATTGGAGTCGCCGGCTGAAGCGGCAGCTCGCCGGTGAGCGTTATCATCCCGAGCTTCATTACATGCGCGGTCCGGGACCCAAGACGAAGGCCAAGACGGCGAACGGCAAGAGCGTTCGCGGGTCATGAGCAAAGCCGCGCCGCGCGGCGCCAATTCCGCCCCCTCGCAGCGGCCGCTGGCCGACAGCCGGGCGCCGGACGAGGGCGACGGCGTCGAGACCTCGCCAAGCGTCTCCGACCGCACCGCCAAGACCACCTGCTACATGTGCGCCTGCCGCTGCGGTATCGACGTCCACATCAAGGACGGCAAGGTCCGCTACATCAACGGCAACAAGGACCATCCGGTGAACCGCGGCGTGATCTGCGGCAAAGGCAGCGCCGGCATCATGCAGCATTATAGCCCGGCGCGGCTGAAGAAGCCGCTGCTGAGGACCGGGCCGCGCGGCTCGGGCGAGTTCCGCGAGATCGAGTGGGACGAAGCGCTGACGATCGCCACCGAAAGGCTGTCGTCGATCCGGCGCACCGACCCGAAAAAACTCGCCTTCTTCACCGGACGCGACCAGTCGCAATCGCTGACCGGCTGGTGGGCCTCGAAATTCGGCACGCCCAATTTCGCCGCGCATGGCGGCTTCTGCTCCGTCAACATGGCGGCCGGCGGGCTCTACACGATCGGCGGCTCGTTCTGGGAATTCGGCGAGCCCGACTGGGACAACACGAAATACTTCATGCTGTTCGGCGTCGCCGAGGACCATGATTCCAACCCGATCAAGATCGGCCTCGGCAAACTCAAGGCGCGCGGCGCCAAGGTGGTTTCGATCAACCCCTGCCGCACCGGCTACAACGCCATCGCCGACGACTGGATCGGTATCCGACCGGGCGCGGATGGCCTGTTCGTGTTGGCGCTGGTCCATGAATTGCTCAAGGCCGGCCGCGTCGATCTCGACTATCTGCTGCGCTACACCAACGCGTCGGTGCTGGTCGTGCAGGAGCCGGGGGCCGCCGATGACGGGCTGTTCGTTCGCGACCTGGACGGCCACCCGCTTGCCTGGGACAGGGCGGCCAAGCAACCGGTCAATGCGGCCGCCCCCGAAGCAAAGCCGGCGCTGACCGGCTGCCATGAGGTCGGCGGACAGCGCTGCGTGCCTGTCTTCCAGCTCATCGCCGAACGCTATCTCGACGAGACGTATTCGCCGGACGCCGTGGCGGAGCGCTGCGGCGTCAGCGCGGAAACGATCCGGCGCATCGCGGCGGAGCTGGCGCATGTCGCCTTCGAGCAGACGATCGAACTGCCGATAGCCTGGACCGACTGGGCGGGCTGGCGGCACGAGACGATCAAGGGACGGCCTGTCTCGATGCATGCCATGCGCGGCATCTCGGCCCATTCCAACGGTTTTCATACCTGCCGCGCCATCCATCTGCTGCAGGTGCTGCTCGGCACCGTCGATGTCCCCGGCGGCTTCCGCTTCAAGCCGCCTTATCCGCGCCCGGCGCCGCCGGGGCCGAAGCCATGCGGAAAAAACGTTCGGCCGATGACGCCGCTCGACGGCATGCCGCTCGGCTTCGTCTGCGGACCGGACGATCTTCTCGTCGACGACGCCGGCCAGCCCACCCGCATCGACAAGGCCTATTCCTGGGAAGCTCCCCTGGCCGCGCATGGGCTGATGCACTCGGTCATCCGCAACGCCTGGGCCGGCGACCCTTATCCGATCGACACACTGTTGATGTATATGTCGAACATGGCGTGGAACTCGTCGATGAACACGGTCGAGACGATTGCCATGCTGACCGACAAGGACGAGGCCGGCGCCTACAAGATCCCCTTCATCATCTATTCCGACGCCTATTATTCCGAGACCGTGCCCTTCGCCGACCTGGTGCTGCCCGACACCACCTATCTCGAGCGGCACGACTGCATCAGCCTGCTCGACCGGCCGATCAGCCATGCCGACGGGGCCGCCGACGCCATCCGCCATCCAGTGGTGCAGCCGGACCGCGACGTGCGGCCGTTCCAGTCGGTGCTGATCGAGCTCGGCGCGCGGCTTGGCTTGCCAGGCTTCGTCGACGAGCACGGTTCGGCCAAATACAGCTGTTATGCCGACTACATCGTCAACCATCAGCGCACGCCCGGCATCGGCCCTTTAGCCGGCTGGCGCGGCAAGAATGGCGGCTCGATCGGCAGGGGCGACGTCAACCCCGACCAGCTGCAGCGCTACATCGACAATGGCGGCTTCTGGCATCACGATTTCTCCGACGACCAGCGCTATTACAAAATGGGCAACCGCGCCTATCTCGACTTCGCCGTCGAGATGGGTTTCATCCCCAAGGCCGAGCCTATTGTCTTCCAGCTCTACTCGGAGCCGATGCAGCGGTTCAGGCTTGCCGCGCGCGGCCATGGCAAGGTGCAGCCACCCGACGCCGAGCGCGGCCGCATCGAAGCCTATATGGACCCGCTGCCATTCTGGTACGCGCCCTTCGAGGACGACGCCGTCGACCTCGAAAAATATCCGCTGCATGCGCTGACGCAGCGGCCGATGCATATGTACCATTCCTGGGGCTCGCAGAATGCGTGGCTGCGGCAGATCACCAGCCAGAACTGGCTGTTCGTCCATCACCAGACGGCCGCCGGTCTCGGCCTTGCCGACGATGACTGGGTATGGATCGAGAGCATCAACGGCCGGGTGAAAGGCCAGATCAAGCTGATCGAGGGCGTGAATCCGGACACGGTGTGGACCTGGAACGCGGTCGGCAAGCGGCGCGGCAGCTGGGGACTGAAGGACGATGCGGCGGAGAGCAATCGCGGCTTCCTGCTCAACCACATCATCGGCGACCAGACCGCGGCCGATGCCAACGGTAAGCGCTATTCCAATTCGGACCCGGTGACCGGCCAGGCGGCGTGGTTCGACGTGCGCGTGCGCATCGTCAAATGCGCGCCGCAGGAAGCCGGCTTTACCGAGCCGCAATTCGAACGTTTCCGCCAGCCGCCGCATTTCGAACGTTCGCCCGAAGTGCTTCGCTTCGGCGCCGCATTTCGCATGAACAGGGAAGCCGCCGAATGACCTGCCTTCCCGCCCGGACCGACAAGAAACTCGGCCTCGTCATCGACCTCGACACCTGCGTGGGCTGCCAGGCCTGCGTCACCGCCTGCAAGGAGTGGAACACCGGCGGCCACATGGCGCCGCTGACCGACATCGATCCCTATGGCGGGCAGGTCGACGGCGTCTGGTTCAACCGCGTGCACGCTTACGAGCACACGACCGAAATGGGCGGCCGCACGGTGAACTTTCCGCGTTCCTGCCTGCATTGCGAGCAGCCGGCCTGCGTCACCGTGTGCCCGACCGGCGCCTCCTACAAGCGCGCCTCGGACGGCATCGTGCTGGTCGACGAGGATAAATGCATCGGCTGCAAATTGTGCAGCTGGGCCTGCCCCTATGGCGCGCGCGAGTTCGACACCGACGTCGGCGTCATGAAGAAATGCACGCTCTGCGTCGACCGCATCTACAATGACAATCTGGCCGAGGAGGATCGCGTGCCCGCCTGCGTTGCCGCTTGCCCGACCAGCGCCCGGCATTTCGGCGATCTCGGCGATCCGGCTTCGGCGATCTCGCAGCTTGTCGAGGAACGTGGCGGCGTCGCGCTGATGCCGGAGCTTGGCTACAAGCCGACCAACAGATATCTGCCGCCGCGTGCCCGCAGCGAGCGGGCGGCGAAGGTGGACGCACCGGCACTGGAGCCGATCAAGGCCGAGGGCGGCTTTCTCGGCTGGATCGACCGCATGCTTTCGAACTGACCGATCATGCATCCCGCCTTTTCCGTCGTGTTCTTCACCACCGCTACCGGCGCCGGTTACGGCCTGCTGGCGCTGCTCGGCCCGCTTGGCGGATTTGGGTTCATCCCAGCCGATTTCTGGCTGGGCTTTGTCGGCATGGGGTTGGCGCTTGGCCTGATCGCGGCCGGATTGCTGTCGTCGACCGGCCATCTCGGCCGACCCGAGCGGGCTTGGCGTGCTTTTTCTCAGTGGCGCAGCTCCTGGCTGTCGCGCGAAGGCGTGGCGTCGGTCACTACCTTCATTCCGGCTTGTATGTTCGGCATCGGCTGGGTGTTTCTCGGCCGCAACGGCAGCTGGGTGGCCGTCGCCGGCCTGCTGGCGGCGGGCGGCGCGGTGACGACAGTCTGCACGACGGGCATGATCTACGCCTCGCTGAAGCCGATCGCCCAATGGCACAGCCAATATACTTTGCCGGCTTATCTCATTCTCGCGGCGATGACCGGAAGTGTTCTCGCCAACGCTTTACTCCAGGGGTTCAAGCTGGGTTCAACGGCGGTGCTGATCGCGGCTCTGCTTGCCACGCTCGCCGGCTGGGCCTGGAAGCTTGCGACCTGGCGCTACAATGACCGGTTGGAGATCCCGACCACGGCCAACACCGCGACTGGCCTCGCCGGCGGCACAGTGCAGTCGATCGAATGGCCGCACACCGAAGAAAACTATCTGCTGAAGGAAATGGGCTTCCGCATCGCCCGCAAGCACAGCGCCAAGCTGCGGCGGATCGCGCAAGGCTTGGCATTTGCCGTGCCAGCGATGCTGCTGGCTATCGCCTTCGCCCTGCCTTGGCCGTTCGCGGCGGTTGCCTCGGTGCTTGCAGCTATTTGCCAGTTAGCAGGCATGCTGGTCGAGCGCTGGCTGTTCTTCGCCGAGGCGAAGCACACGGTCATGCTCTATTACGGCAGGTAGTCGATCTCTTTTGCGCATGTCGTCCCAAAACCGCTGCGCACTTTTGGGCGGCATGCGTCAGCCCGGCCGCAGCATCGAGCCGGAAATGGCGAAGATGCGCTCGGCGCCGAGCATATAGGCAACTAATGTTTCCAGGCGGAACAGGCCGGAATAGGCGCGGTCGAGCACGTTGAGCGAGCCGGTATAGGCGCCGAAGGCCGGCATGATCATGCGGCCGCCGTCGCCGGCGAAGCAGCGCCGCCTGACGGAGCGGCCGCGCTGGACGATGCGCGCGCAAGGGTGGAGATGGCCGGCGATTTCGCCCTCAACCCACGTCTTCGACGGCTCGTGACGGAAGAGCAGCGAGCCGATGGCGAGTTCCTTGACGGTCTCGCCCGGCAGGTCGGCGGGAGCATCCGGATCGTGGTTGCCGGCGACCCAGAACCAGTCGCGACCGGCCATCATTGCTTCCAGGCGCTCGCGGAAGCTCTGGTGCATGCGCCCGGCACCGCCGCCGTCGTGGAAGGAATCGCCCAGGCTGAGGACGATTCGAGGCTGGTAGTCGGCGATGACCGCCTGCAACCGCAGCAAGGTGGCGCCCGTGTCGTAAGGCGGGATCAGCGCGCCGCGCCTGGCAAAGGACGAGCCTTTTTCGAGATGCAGGTCAGAGACGGCGAGCAGCCGCAGATCGGGGAAATAGAGCACGCCGCGCCGGTCGCAGACCGCGCGCTCACCGGCGATGCCGACAAGGTCGGCCTCGCCGACCAGCGTTGCGCGCGACAGCGAAAAATTCATCCCCTCCAGGCCTTCTTTCAGTCCGCCATTTCCGGCCCCATGGCCTCTTCAACGAGGGTGGCGGCATCCATTAGCAGTGTTTCGTCCGCCTCGCCATTCACCGGCATCTTGCCGATTTCAAGCATGATCGGCACGGCCAACGGCGATATCTGCTCGAGATTCTTATGCATGATTCGACCGCGGATGCGCGAGAGCATCTCGGCAAGTCTGCTGACATCGAGCAACCCGGTCGCGGCATCGGTACGGGTGGCCTGCAGCAGAATATGGTCAGGTTCATGGCTGCGCAGCACGTCATAGATCAGGTCTGTCGACACAGTGACCTGGCGACCGCTTTTTTCCTTGCCTGGGTGGCGCTTTTCGATCAGGCCGGAAATCAGCGCGCAGTTCCGGAAGGTGCGCTTCAGCAGCCAGCTGTCGGCGAACCAGGCTTCGAGGTCATCCCCAAGCATGTCCTGATCGAACAGCGTGGCCAGCGACGGTTTCCTGTTCTCGAACATCCAGCCCATGTCGGCCAGCGACCAGATGGCCAGCGCATAATCGGTGGCGACGAAGCCGACCGGCTTGGCTCCCACACGATCGAGCCGTCGCGTGAGCAGCATGCCGAGCGTCTGATGCGCAAGCCTGCCTTCGAACGGATAGGCGACGAGGTAATATCGGTTACCGCGTGGAAAAGTCTCGATCAACAGATCGTCGCGTTTCGGCAGCACCGACTTGTCCGCCTGGAACCGCAGCCAATCCGCAACCTGCTCGGGCAGCTTCTTCCAGCGTTGCGGGTCGTCGAGCATGGCCCGCACCTGCTCGGCCAGGTAAGTCGAAAGCGGGAATTTGCCGCCGCCGTAATAGGGAACTTTCGCATCGCTGCCGGGCGCGTTCGAGACGAAGCACTCGTTCTCGCGGATGCCTTCGAAGCGCAAGATCTTGCCGGCGAACATGAAGGTGTCACCGTGGGTCAAGGTCTCCAGAAACGCTTCCTCGATCTTTCCCAACACCCTGCCGCCGCGCGAGGCCGCTCCCCTGCTGCCGGCCTGGACGTAGCGAACGTTGAGCGCCGGCACTTCGATGATGGTGCCGACATTCAGCCTGTATTGCTGGGCGACACCCGGATTTGAAACCCGCCACAGGCCTTCCTTCGTCTGCCGGATGCGGGCATAGCGCTCGTAATTTCTCAGCGCGTAGCCGCCGGTGGCGACGAAGTCGATGACCCGGTCGAATGTCGGCCTGTCCAGGCTGGCGTATGGTGCGGCCGTCCTCACTTCCTCGAACAGCGTATCGGCATGGAACGGCGCCCCGCAGGCGCAGCCCAGCACATGCTGGGCCAGCACATCGAGCCCGCCATTGACCAGCGGCGGCGTGTCCTGCGCGCCGAGATAATTGGCGTCGAGCGCCGCGCGGCATTCCAGCACCTCGAAGCGGTTGGCAGGAATAAGGATCGCCTTCGACGGCTCGTCCATACGGTGGTTGGCACGGCCGATGCGCTGCGCCAGGCGGCTGGCGCCTTTCGGCGCACCGACATGCACAACCAGATCGACATCGCCCCAGTCGATGCCGAGGTCCAAGGTGGACGTAGCGACGATGGCGCGCAACGCATTTTCGCCCATGGCCTTCTCGACGCGGCGGCGCTGCGCGACATCCAGTGACCCGTGATGGAGCGCGATCGGCAGCGTATCTTCATTGACCCGCCATAGCTCCTGGAACAGCAGTTCAGCCTGGCTGCGCGTGTTGACGAAGAGCAGCGTGGTCTTGTGCCGCTTGATCTCGCGGTAGATCTCAGGCGTAGCGTAGCGGGCGGAGTGCCCGGCCCAGGGCACCCGCTCTTCCGAGTCGAGGATTGATATCTCAGGCTTGGCGCCGCCCGTGACGACGATGAGCTCGGACATGGCGCCGGGAGAAGCCTGACTGACCAGCCAACGCCGCAACTCGTCCGGCTCGGCCACGGTGGCCGACAGGCCTATGGTCTGCAACCCGGGGACAAAGGCGCGCAACCGCGCCAGGCCAAGTGCCAGCAGATGGCCGCGCTTGGAGGTGACCAGCGAGTGCAGTTCGTCGAGCACGACATAGCGCAAATCCTCGAAGAAGCGCCTTGCGTCGTTTGAAGCGATCAGCAAGGCGAGTTGCTCGGGCGTGGTGAGCAGGATGTCGGGCGGCGCGAGTTTCTGTCGCTGGCGCTTGTGCGAAGGCGTGTCGCCGGTGCGCGTTTCGATGGTGACGGGCAGTCCGATCTCCTCGACCGGCTTGCCGAGATTGCGCTCGATGTCGACGGCCAAAGCCTTGAGCGGCGAGATGTAGAGCGTGTGGATGCCGCGATGCGCCTGGCCCGGCTTTCGCTTGGGACGGTTGGCGAGCTCGGTCAGCGAAGGCAGGAAGCCGGCCAGCGTCTTGCCGGCGCCGGTCGGCGCGATCAACAGCACCGATTGGCCGCTTTGAGCCTTCGCCAGCAACTCGAGCTGATGGGCGCGCGGCGACCAGCCCTTTTCGCCGAACCATCTGACGAATGGCTCAGGCAGCAGGACAGCGGCATTCTGCTCGGCAAGGCGCGGCTGCTCGGTCACGCGCAAGAGGTAGCGCGGCGGCGCGCAATCGCCAAGGAAAATCGGAACAAAAGGGGATCATGGTTCCTCGTCCCGTTTACGGGGAGAGGATGCCGGCAGGCAGGTGAGGGGCTGCACCAACGTTCAGAGGTCGGCTTGGTCAGCGCGAGCAAATCGCAGGTTCGCGCTGCCCCTCATCCGCCCTTCGGGCTCCTTCTCCCCGTGAACGGGAGAAGAAAAGATCAGGGCCTGCGAAACCCCGTCGGGCCGCCATAGAGGTAGCCGATGCGATCGACCGCCGCTTTCAGCCCCTCGCGCGAGACCAGCATGGTGTGGCCGTTGGCGTGGATCATGTCCTTTTCGTCGGTCATGATCGCGACGTGGCCTTTCCAGAAGACGAGGTCGCCGCGTTGAAGTCCGGCAAAGTCCGGACCCGGCTCGAACGGCGTGCCGATGCTCGCCGCCTGCATGTCGGAATCGCGCAGCACATTCTCGCCGGTCATGCGCATTGCCAACTGCACAAGCCCGGAACAGTCGATGCCGAAGCCGGAGACGCCACCCCAAAGATAAGGGGTCCCCAGGAAGGTTTCTGCGACGGTGACGTAGTCCTCGGCCCGCTCGGCGATCGGCCGCAGATGGCCGGCGATGATCGCCTGGCCTGATGGCAGCAGCGCATAGTGCGTGCCGCGCGTTTCGGCCGAGCCGGTCACTGTCACGGTCGAACTCATCGACAGCTGTCCGCTGATCGGAAAGCGCAGATCCGGTCCCGGATAGAGGAAAGTGCGCGGCACGGAGACGACGTGCGTCGGCGCATGTTCACGCGCGCCAAGAAGATTATCGGCCACATAGCCGACATAGCCGTCGCGTTCGGCCTGCACCCAAGCCCAGCCTTCGGCATCCTCGAACACCAGCACGTCGTCGCCGAACAGCGCCTGTGTGTTCACGCCGGCATCGGGGCGCGGCGCCTTGCGCAGATCGGCGACCGGCACCGTGACCCGCGCCGGGCGGCCGGTGACGAAGCGGTCGGCGGCGACCTCGCCCTTCAGCCTCGCATCGGCAAGGTCGGAGCGGAAGACATGAAGGCGGGCATCCCTGGCGGTCAAATCGATAAATCCAGTGGTCGGCAGTGAGGTCAGATGGGCAGTTCGTGCGCCCTGGCGACGATACCATCGCCGAAGCGCTCTACAAAGAGCGCGCCTTCCACCGTGCGCCGGATCAGCACGTTGCGCTTGTCGAGTTCATCGCGATGGCGCGAGACCAGCTTCAGCGCTCCCATCGTATCCAGGGCGCGGGTGATGACCGGCTTGGTGACGTGGAGCTTGGCGGCCAGCCCGCGCACCGTATGGGGCGGCGGATCGAGGTAGATGGTGAACAGGATCGCCGTCTGGCGCATGGTGAGATCCGGCACGCCGTCGCGCACCTGGACCAGCATCACCTGCTGCCACAGTCGCAAGGCCTGGCTCGGGCGCATCGAGATCGACATCGCCCAAGCATGCCGGCAAATTGTTTCGGTTCCGTTTCAGTGACGGCGTTTTGCCGCTTACGCTCCAAAACGCCCGGCGATGACCCGCTCCAGCGCGCGAATCCCTTGCGCCTCGCCGCCGGTCAGGCCGTAGGGGCGGTCGGCCGGGTTCCAGGCGAAGATGTCGAAATGCGCCCAACTGTGGGTCTTCTCGACGAAGCGCTTGAGGAAAAGGGCCGCGGTGATCGATCCGGCAAAACCGTCCGTCGTCACATTGTTGATGTCGGCGATCCTCGAGGAAAGCTTTGCATCGTAGGGGCGCCACAAAGGCATGCGCCACAGCGGATCCTCGACCGCGACCGATGCCTGGGCCAGATCGGCGGCAAGCGTCTCGTCAACGGTGTAGAAAGGCGGCAAATCAGGCCCCAGAGCGACGCGGGCGGCACCGGTCAGCGTCGCCATGTCGATCAGCAACGCGGGCTCCTCCTCATCGGCCAGCGCCAGCGCGTCGGCCAGGATCAGCCTGCCTTCGGCGTCCGTGTTGCCGATCTCGACCGTGATGCCCTTGCGGCTGCGCAACACGTCGCCGGGCCGGAAGGCATTGCCGGCGATCGAATTCTCGACGGCGGGGATCAGCACGCGCAGCCGGACATTGAGTTTCGCCGCCATGATCATGGAGGCGAGGCCCAGCACGTTGGCGGCGCCGCCCATGTCCTTCTTCATCAGAAGCATGCCCGACGACGGCTTGATGTCGAGGCCGCCGGTATCGAAGCAGACGCCCTTGCCGACCAGCGTCACCTTCGGCGCGTCGCCCGGCCCCCAGCTCATGTCGATCAGCCGCGGCGCGCCGGTCGAGGCCCGGCCCACGGCGTGGATCATCGGGAAGTTCCGCGCCAGGAGATCGTCGCCATGGATCACCGCGATATCGGCGCCATGGGCGCCCGCCAGCTTTCGGGCGGCTTCTTCCAGCTCGACCGGACCGAGGTCGCTGGTCGGCGTGTTGACGAGGTCGCGCGCCAGGAACACGCTGTCGGCGACGCGGCGGACATGCGCGGCGTCGACGCCCTCGGGAAGCGCGAAGCGCAGAGCCTTGCCGGGCTTCTTGCCGTAGCGTGTAAAGACATAGCCGCCCAGGACAAGCGCGAGCGCCGCGAGTTCAGGCTGCGCCGGGTCCGACGCGAAATGCCAGTCGCCTTCCGGCAGCGCCCTTGCGAGCGCGCCGAGGGCAAGGGCGCTGTCGCCGTCGCCGATACCGAACAGCGCGCCGGCAAGGCCGCCGCCCTCGCCCGGCAGGGCCAGCGTGCGCCCTGCCTCGCCGGAAAAACCGTTGGCCTTCGCCCACGCGATAGCGGGCGGCGGCAACGCCGAGGCTTCAAGGGCGTCCTTTGCCACCAGATAGACAGGCAAGGCGGCTTCCGGCTTCTGCTCGACGAGTTCGACAGGCATGCAATGATCTCCGGCCGAACTGCTGAGTCGGCGCTTCTTAACGGTCCGTTAGGGTTAACAGAATATTTCTGCGGGAGGGAAGACGGCCAGCCAATGGCCGCACAGGAATGGAGACCGGGCGCCGATGCCTACCAAAGCGTTGAACCTTACAGCCAAGCGTCTGATCACCACGGCTTTCATGGCGGCGCTGGCGGCCAGCGTGGCCGGTTGCGGCAGCACCAGCAAGTTCACCACGGGTTCCATCTCCCGGTCCGACAGCAGGCCGCTGGAAACGATGTCGTCCAGCGAATTGCGTACCGCCACGTCCAGGCTCGGCCAATCCTACGCCCGCAGTCCGAACGACAAGCGCATCGCGATGAACTTCGCGGCGGCGCTGCAGATGGACGGCGACGCCGACCAGTCGCTGGCGGTGATGCGCAAGCTGGCGATCGCCTATCCCAAGGATCGCGAGGTGCTTGCGGCCTATGGCAAGGCGCTTGCCGCCAACGGCCAGTTCGAGCCGGCCCTCGATGCCGTGCGGCGCGCGCAGACGCCCGAATATCCGGACTGGAAGCTGGTCTCGGCGGAAGCCGCCATCCTTGACCAGATGGGACAGAAGGATGAAGCGCGGCAGGACTATCGCAAGGCGCTGGAACTGAAGCCGAACGAGCCCTCGGTGCTGTCCAATCTCGGCATGTCCTATGTGCTCGAAGGCGACCTGCGCACGGCGGAAACCTATATGCGCTCGGCCGCGCAGCAGCCCGGCGCCGACAGCAGGGTGCGGCAGAACCTCGCGCTGGTCGTCGGACTGCAGGGCCGCTTCGACGAGGCCGAGAAGATCGCCTCGCAGGAACTGTCGCCCGAACAGGCGCAGGCCAACGTCGCCTATCTGCGCCAGATGCTCGCCCAGCAGAATGCCTGGAGCCAGCTGAAGGATCAGGACAAGGACAAGGCGAAAGTCGCCACGAACTGACGGACGCTGCCAAGCGCCGACCGCTTCGACAAAAAAAGCCGCGCGGGGTCCGCGCGGCTTTTTTCATTGATGCGAACGGCCCGCCTACTGGCTGGAGGAGCTGTGCTGGTCGCCGAAGATGCCGCGCTGGCTGACCTGGATGCCGGCCGGACCCAGGATGATGGCGAACAGAACCGGCAGGAAGAACAGGATCATCGGCACGGTGAGCTTTGGCGGAAGTGCGGCGGCCTTCTTCTCGGCGGCGTTCATGCGCATGTCGCGGCTTTCCGAGGCGAGCACGCGCAGCGCGTGCGCCACCGGCGTGCCGTAGCGTTCGGCCTGGACCAGGGCCTGCGACACCGACTTCACCGATTCCAGGCCGGTGCGGCTTGCCAGGTTTTCATAGGCGATCTTGCGATCCTGCAGATAGGACAGCTCTGCATTGGTGAGCACGAATTCCTCGGCAAGCGCCACCGACTGCGTGCCGATTTCGTCGGCAACCCTGCGCAAGGCCGCTTCCACCGACATGCCGGATTCCACGCAGATCAGCATCAGGTCGAGCGCGTCCGGCCAGGCCAGCTGGATCGACTGCTTGCGCTTGGTCGCGCGGTTGTTGACGTAGAGGATCGGCGTGTAGAAGCCGCCATAGGCGACAACGACACAGACGAACAGCTTGATGAAAGCCGGTTGCTGCGGCAGGCCGCCGAGCACGAACAGATAGATGGCCGCCAAGGCAAAACCGACGAATGGCAGGACCAGGCGAAAGAAGAGAAAACGCGTCAGCGGGTTCTGGCCGCGGAAGCCCGCGACCTTCAGCTTCTGGATCGTGCTTTCATCGGCAAGCGCGCGCCTCAGATCCAGGCGGTCGACGATGTTGCGCATGCCGATGGACTGTTCCTCGCGCAGGCCCTTGCGGCGGCGGTCGGCCTCGTTGGCCAGTCGCGTACGCTGCTCGGCGCGCAATTTGTCGCGTTCGAGCGCCACGCTCTTCATGCGCGACTTTAGCGACGTGCCGCCGAACGCCGGCATGAGCGTGAAGACGGTCGCGAACACGGCAATGCCGACCAGCATCGCGATCAGGAAGGAAGGGTCGGTGAGTGTTTTGACGACCTGCTCTGTCACTGGATCCGCGCCCCTAGACTTCGAAGTTCATCATCTTGCGCATCACCAGGATGCCGATCGACATCCACACACCCGAGCAGCCGAGGATCAGGTTGCCGACGTTGGTGGTGAACAGCGGCATGATGTAGTTCGGGCTCGACAGATAGACGAGGAAGGCGACGACGAAGGGCAAGGCGCCGATGATGACGGCCGATGCCTTGGCTTCCATCGACAGCGCCTGGACCTTGGCCTTCATCTTCTTGCGGTCGCGCAGGACGCGCGAAAGATTGCCCAGCGCCTCGGACAGATTGCCGCCGGCCTGCGACTGGATCTGGATGACGATGCCGAAGAAGCCGGCCTCGCTGCATGGCATGGTCTCGGACATGCGCATGGCGGCGTCGGGCACCGACATGCCCATCTGCTGGGAATCGACGATGCGGCGGAATTCGGACCGGACCGGTTCGGGCGATTCGTTGGCGATCAGGCGGATCGCATCGTTGAGCGGCAGGCCGGACTTGACCGCGCGCACGATGATGTCGAGTGCGTTCGGAAATTCTTCCAGGAAGGCCTTGACGCGACGTGTGCGGCGAAACGACACGAACCAGCGCGGCAGGCCGAGGCCGCCCACCAGCAGGGCACCGGGCAGAGCCCATAGAGGCGCGCCGAGGAAAAAGAGAACGGCCGTCAGGATGATCCCGCAGACAGCGGAATAGATATAGAAACGCTCGATCGGAACCTGCATGCCGGCTTGGCGGATCTGAGCCTTCAGCGGCGGTTTCTTGACGTTG
This sequence comes from Mesorhizobium sp. B2-4-6, assembly GCF_006442775.1. Lineage (NCBI taxonomy): Bacteria > Pseudomonadati > Pseudomonadota > Alphaproteobacteria > Hyphomicrobiales > Phyllobacteriaceae > Mesorhizobium > Mesorhizobium sp. B2-4-6. The sequence continues at coordinate 106,186 of NZ_VFVI01000007.1, read as the reverse complement.
CGATCGTTGGTCTTCTGTTTCTCGTCGAGCTGCTTCAGCGAGTCCTGGACGTTTTTTCGCCGCTTGACCGCTTCCGCTGCGCGGTCGCGCGTCGCTTTCACCACCGACCGGTCGGTTTCGGCTGTCTTGACGGTCTGAAGCCGCTTGCCGGCCTGCTTCTCGTTGTCGATGCGCGTGAACAGAAAAGCATAGGCCACCGCGCCGGCGCTGAAGCCGGCAAGCGCGATGAAAGCCAGTACGGTGGTGTCAATTCCGAACATCGACCTGGATCCCCAGGGCATTTCGCCGTTTCAAAGAAACGGCGAACCGACCTATCTCTTTGTTTAGACGCAATTCCGGGCGGAAAACCGCTTCACACTTTTCCTGGAATTGCTTCAGACCTCCAGCTGCATCAGTCAGCGCGTTTCTCCATCGCCTCGAGCGCGTTGGCGAGGCGCTGTTCCTCGCCATAGTAACGGGCGCGGTCCCAGAAATGCGGACGGCCGATGCCTGTCGACACATGCTCGCCGACCAGCCGGCCGCCGGCGTCTTCACCCTTGATGTTGTAGAGCACAAGATCCTGGGTGATGATGACGTCGCCTTCCATGCCGACCACCTCGGTGATGTGGGTGATGCGGCGCGAGCCGTCGCGCAGGCGGGCCGCCTGGATGATCACGTCGATCGAGCCGACGATGATCTCGCGCACCGTGCGCTGCGGCAGTGAATAACCGCCCATGGCGATCATCGATTCCATACGGTTGAGGCATTCGCGCGGGCTGTTCGAGTGGATCGTTCCCATCGAGCCGTCGTGACCGGTGTTCATCGCCTGCAGCAGGTCGAACACTTCCGGTCCGCGCACCTCGCCGACGATGATCCGCTCCGGCCGCATGCGCAGGCAGTTCTTGACCAGATCGCGCATGGTCACCTCGCCCTCGCCCTCGAGATTGGGCGGCCGGGTTTCGAGACGGACCACATGCGGCTGCTGCAGCTGCAGTTCCGCCGAATCCTCGCAGGTGATGACACGCTCCTCGCGGTCGATATAGTTGGTCAGGCAGTTGAGCAGCGTTGTCTTGCCGGAGCCTGTGCCGCCCGAGATGACGATGTTGCAGCGGACACGCCCGATAATCTTGAGAACCTCCGCGCCTTGCGGCGAGATGGCGCCGAACTTGACCAACTGGTCCAGCGTCAGCTTGTCCTTCTTGAATTTGCGGATGGTGAGCGCAGTGCCGTCGATCGAGAGCGGCGGCGCGATGACGTTGACGCGCGAGCCGTCGGGAAGGCGCGCGTCGCAGATCGGGCTCGATTCATCGACCCGGCGGCCGACCTGGCTGACGATGCGCTGGCAGATGTTGAGCAGCTGCTGGTTGTCGCGGAAGCGGACGCCGGTCTGCTCGACCCTGCCGTTGACTTCGATGTAGACGTTCTTGGAGCCGTTGACCATGATGTCGGCTATGTCGTCGCGGGCAAGCAGCGGCTCCAGCGGTCCATAGCCCAGAACGTCGTTGCAGATGTCCTCAAGCAGCTCTTCCTGCTCGGAAATCGACATTGCGAAGTTCTTGATCGCGATGATGTCGTTGACGATGTCGCGGATTTCCTCGCGTGCGCTCTCGGGATCGAGCTTGGCGAGCTGCGACAGGTCGATCGTGTCGATGAGCGCGGAGAAAACCTGGCTCTTGGTGTCGTAATAGGTTTCCGAGCGCTCGCGCTGGACTTTTCTTGGCGGCTCCAGCGCCATAGGCGGCGGCTCGACGGGACGGCGCGCCGGCGCGGCGGAGGGCGGGCTGGAGGTCGGCGCAGCCGGCCGCTCGGCCGTCATCGTCCCCGCCGAAGCGGGCGCGGCGGAAGCAGCTGCAGGCGGACGGAATTCGGGCGTTGCCCGGCTGCCGTCGTCTTTGCCTCTTTTACCAAACATGATCGACTACCCGATGCCGCTCAATCAGCGTCACTTCTTGTTGCGCGAGAGCTTGCCGAGGATCGAGCCCAGGCCTGCCTTCTTCTTTGCCTTGATTTCGCTGCGCCCGGTCAGCACATGCGCTATTTCATTGATGGTGGTGACGACCGGGCTCTTTGCATCCATCTCGCTGAGCATACGGCCGTTGTTGGCGGCATTGCCGAACAGCAGCGGTTCGAAGTTGATCACGGCCATCGGCGTGATGCCGAGCGGTTCGGCGAAATCGGACGCCGCGATCTCGGGCCGTTTCGGTACCCCCGCCTGGTTGATGATCAGCTTCGGCGGCGGATCGTTCGGACGCAGCCGCTTCAGCATGTCAACCATGTTCTTGGTGTTGCGCAGATTTGCGAGCTCGGGCGTGGCCGTGATGACGATCTCGTCCGCCTTGATCAGCGTGCTCTTCGTCCACCCGCTCCAGACGTGAGGGACATCGAGGACCAGCAGAGGCGCGCTGCGCTGCGCTGTCTCTATGATCTGGGAGAAGGCCTCTGAATCGAAATCGTAGACGCGCTCGAGCGTGGAGGGAGCCGCGAGCAGCGACAGATGCTCGGCGCATTGCGCAAGCAGACGGTCGAGATAGACCTCGTCGACCCGCTCGGGCGAAAACACCGCCTCGGCGATGCCTTGCGCCGGATCCTGATCGAAATTGATGTTGGCGGTGCCGAAGGCGAGATCGAGATCGGCAATGACGACTTCGGACTTGAACAGCGAAGACATGGCCCAGGCGACATTGTGAGCGATGGTCGACGAGCCGACGCCGCCCTTGGCGCCGATGAACGCGATCGACCGGCCGATCGGCTCCGATTCCGGATCGACGAAGATCGACGACACGACGCTGACGATGTCGGTCATCGAGACCGGCGCGATGACATATTCGGAAATGCCGGACCGGATAAGCTCGCGATAGAGCCCGACATCATTGTAGTGGCCGATGACCACGACCTTGGAGGACGGATCGCAATATTCCGCGAGCTGGCCGAGTTGTTCGAGCAACTGCTGCGGTTCGCTGCGCGATTCCAGCAGGATGAGGTTCGGTGTCGGCGCGGACTGGTAGAACTCGATCGCGGTCGGGATGCCGCCCATATGGACCTTGAGATGAGCCTTGGCCATCCGGCGATCCTCGCCGGCGCGCTCGACGGGATTGGCGACCCCCTCGGTCTCGCAGAAAGCCTGGATCGAAATGCGCGGCACGGGACGCAGCGCCTGCATGGCGGCGATGTCCTGCTGCGAAAGGTCGCCGGTTTCCGCGGGCGTGTCGTAGGCAAGATTGCTCATCGTCATGCTCTTTCCGAGACTGTTTTCTTCGTCGTCCGGGCGCGACTCAGTAGGTTACTTCCGAATTGCCGAGGAACTCGTCCGAGATGCCCCTCTCGCGGTATTTGTCGATCACCGCGCCGCGATTTTCAGCGTCGATGTCGGACTGCTTGCGCGGCCCGATCAGATCGTTGGGGTTGGCCACCTGGGCCGCGAGGTTGTTCTGATAGGAGCAGCCGAAGTCGGCATAGTGCTTGTTCTCCGACGTCTCCAGAATGTCGTCGGGCCAACGCCCGCATTTGTCGGTCTGGGCCCGCACCGCGACGAAGGCGACGCGCACCGGGGCGGACGCCTCGGGCACTGCCGACTGATAGGACGTCATGACGATGCGGTTGCGCTTGACGCCTGCCGCCATGGCGAGCCTGGCAAAATCGCGGCCGGCCGATCGGGCGGCGACCTCGTTGGCCGACCCGGCCGGCATTGCGATCGTCAGCGCCGGCGCGGCGCTCTTGTCGTAGCCGCCGAGAAAGCCGAGCAGCGTATCGCGCTGCGCGCCGGTCATGCCGCGATCGCCGGCGCCGACCGGCAGGTCGATCTTCTGGTTCTTCTCTGCGATGACGATCGGATGGGTCGTGCGATAATCGTCCGGTATCGACCCGACCGTAACGCTGTCGCGGTGCCAGTTGGCGCAGCCGGTGAGCGACGCTGCAAGCATGACCGCCAGCGCCGGGACCACCTGCCGACGGATCCTTGCGATACCGGATGCTGTCCGGACCGTCATGACCTTCGATGATGACTTGGACATATCCGCATTCCCACTCATTTGTAGATGAAGCCCACGACACCGTGATAGCGGCCGGCTGGCCTGTCGGTCTGCATGGTGCCGTAGACGCGGTTGACGCGGCCGAGGAACATGCCGGCGCCGTCGCTCGCAGGATTGAAATTGTCATCCGGCTTCGCCAGATCGTTGCGTGCAACAGGCTTGACCAGGTAAGGCGTGATGATGATGACGAGCTCGCTTTCGTTGCGCACGAAATCGCGGCTGCGAAATAGAGCGCCGAGGACCGGTATCTTTGTCAGGCCGGGCATGCCGTTGAGGGCCTGGCGCACATCATCGCGAACAAGTCCGGCGATCATCATCGATCCTCCGGAAGGCAGCTCCACGGTCGTATCCGCCAAGCGCTTGCGCAGCGATATGATGTTGGTATCGCCAAATGCAACGGAGCCTTCCGTCGTCGGCTCCGACACCGCGGTTCTTACTTTCAGGCTGATACGGCCAGCCGACAGGACCACCGGTTGGAATTCCAGTCCGATGCCATAGTCGACCTTCGATGACGTCCAGGTTCTGTCGGCATTCTGATTGTCTGCCGATTTGTTGCTGGTGACGGCGGTCACTATGTTGTATTCGCCGCCGACCTTGAACGTCGCCTTCTCACCGGAGACCGCCGTTAACGTTGGTTCCGCCAGTGTCTTCATGGCACCAGACTGCTCCATGGCGTTGATGGTGCCTTGCAGGGATGAAGTGGCGAAGCTCAAGCCTGAGGTGGATAGTGGCTTGCCCAGACCCGGGAAAGTATCGCTGATCGCACCATAGCTGATGCCATTGCTGCCACCGCGGCCAACCATGTTAACGCCGAGTTGCTTCATCACCGAGCGGCTGACTTCAGCGACGGTCACCTTGAGCGTCACCTGATCGTCGCCGATGATCTGCAGGAGGTTGACGATCTTGGAGGTCCGGCGCTCCTGGTCGGGATTGTTGATATCGACGCCGCCGTTGACCGAGCCGCCGGCGGCGGTCTGCGAATATTGACCCGTCGTCGCTTCACCGCCGGACACGAAAATGGTTGCAAGGTCGACGGCGCGCTTGGAATCGAGCGGCGTGTCGACCATGCCCGTCAGGACGACGTTGTCGTTGAGAAGCTCGACCTTGATCTGCGAGGACGGGATGAAGCGCTTGAGATAGTCTTCCAGCCCTGCGACGTCGCGCTCGACTGCCAGATCCAGGCTGACGATCTGCTCGCCATTGGGGCCGAAAACGAAGATGTTGGTTTCGCCGACCGCCTTGCCGAACAGGTAGATGCGCCGCGCCGTGCGGGTCACGGCATCGGCAACCGCCGGATTGGCGACGAGGATATCGTAGGCGTCGCTCGGCAAGTCGATGACCACGGATTTGTTGAGGCCGAGCTTGACGCGCTGCGTAGCGACGGAAGCCGAGACGCCGGCGCCCGCGGCTTTGGCTTCGGCCAGTCCCGGGGCGCCGGTGCCGAGCAGGAGAAAACCGATCGCCGCGGCGGCCAGGAAGGGCAGCAGTCTACCGTTTGGCCTCATTTCCTTGCTCCCACCTCGGAAACCTCGCCGGACTTGATCAGCCGCACGGTTCCGCGTCGGCCGTTGCCGTTGACCAGATAGTCGGCTTCGTCCGTATTCTTTTCATGGATGTCGGTGATCGGGCGCAGCGCCAGCGTCAGGCGGTCCGCCATCTGCTGCGCCACGGTGATGATCTCGGCCTGCTGCGGCGTCAGCTCAAGCGTCGCGGTCTGGCCGACCCTGGTCTTCTTGCCTTCCTCATCTTCCTGGATGGTCTGGTCGATGGCCAGCACGCGGATGTTCTTGAGGATGGTCTCGGTGTTGAAGCCGCTGCCGCCGTTGCCGGTGTCGGCGCGGCGGGTCATGATGACGTCGACGAAGTCGTTGGGCAGGATGAAGCCGCCGGCGGACGTGTCGGCCGATATCGCGGTCGCGACGGCGCGCGTGCCGGAAGGCAGGATCGACGACATGAAGCTCTGCCCCTCGCCGACCAGCTTGGAGCGGCGCAACGGCTCGCCAGTATACATGGCCACGCGGGCGACCGAGCCCTTGAGCTTTTCGACCGCGTCAGGCTCGGCGGCGCGCGTGATGAAGTTGGCGTTGACGCCATCGGCCGGCCATTCTTCCCAGCTGATGTTGGTGCCGAGCTGGCTGCCCATCGACACGTCACCGGAAAGCACCAGCACATCCTGCAATGCGATCGCCGGCTGTCTGGGCGCATCGATAACGACCTGAGGCGGCGGCGCCACGACCATGTTCTTCGCCACGTAGCCCGCGCCACCCGCCGCGACCGCAGCCACGCCCAGAATAATCAATCGGGATGCTGGCATTCGTCCGAAACCCTTCGCCTCGTGGCAAACCACCTCGCCAGGCCGGACTTTGCAGCTGCAATCGTCAAAACAAGGTTAATGTAATACTTACGATCGTGATTAATTTAAGGTTTACTCAAATTGGATGGAACGGCCCGCCGTTAACAAAAAAGGCGGCTGGGCCGCCTCGGGATCGCCGACATCTATATCGCCAGAGGCCTAAGGCGCGTGGCGGAATTCAGACCGCGCGCGTCAAACCTTTGCTTGATGCACGTCGTTGTCGCTGAACCGCTGCGCACTTCTGGGCGACATGCATTCAGGTCGTGAGCCTCTCCAGCGCCCAGACCATCAGCGGCGAATCCGGGAAAGTGATCAGTCCACCCGCGCCAAGCGCGATGCCATAGGGGATGCCAACGCTCTCGTCCGCGAAATGGCGAAGAAATCGGCTGTGGCCGGTGTACATGACGAGCGGCGATTTCCGGTAAGCAAGGATTGCGAGGGTAAGCAGGCCGCCGATGAAAGCCGACGTCATCAGATAGCCGATCAGGTTGATGTTGAGGCCCATCCATAGCGCGGTCGCGGCCAGAAGCTTGGCGTCGCCGCCGCCCATGCCGCCGAGCGCAAAAAGGCCGAAGGTCGTGGCAAGTACGAGGGCGCCGGCAGCGAAGTGCCAGCCATAGGTTGCCCAGTCCATGCCGGTGAGCGGCGCGACAACCGCGAATGTCGCCACCAACAACACGGGAACACGGTTGGCGATCGTCATCGACAAGGCATCCGAGACCGCAGCGAACAGCATGCAGAAAGGAAAGACGACGAAGATCACGGCTTCAAGCATGGATGCGGCGTGCCTGTGGCATGTTTTCAGCGTCATCCTAGGCGCGCTGGATTAACGATCGATGAGGCCGGACGATCAAAATCGGCCGACTGCATGACAAAAGGGCCGCCAGTTGGCGGCCCTTTCCTTTCTGTCGAAAAGGCGCGATACGCGGCCTTGTTACGGAGCCGTGGCGCCGTTGAGGGTGGCGGCGATGTTGGCGAACTTGGCGTTCAGCGCGCCGCCGAGCTGGGTAGCGCCAACCATGATGGCGAGCGCGATGAGAGCGGCGATCAAACCGTATTCGATGGCGGTCGCGCCGGATTCGTCCTTCACGAAACGTGCAATGAGATTAGACATTCGAGAGCTCCTACTCCACGTGTTACAGCACTTCCGTCAACTTTTCTCTTGCGGTTGATCGGATGCTGCAAATCTAGGGAGAAGCCGTTTCGATCGGCTTAATAAACAGCCTTACCGATTCCTTTCCGGTGGCGGACGCGCTGTGTGGTTAACCGTGGCCTAAGCATCGCCAGCCAGCTCGGCCTCCCAGAAACCGGCGCTTGTGCAATATTCCTAAAACAGTAAGCACCACCGACGCATGACGCGCCAGGCGAGCCGATCCTTAGTCATGGCCGGGCCCGGCTTAACCGTTGGTTCACCAATCTCGTTCATGTTCCGTTGAAGAATCTGCCCGCCGGGAGCGCTTCAATGACGTTGTCGAGATCGCTGTTTCCAGTCGCCGCGCTGCTGGCAACTGCCGCCTTGGTCATGCCGGCCAGGGCCGGCGCGGGTATAGAAGTCACCATGAACCAGGCCAAGATCGTCAAATTGTCACGCGCGGCCGACACGGTCGTCATCGGCAATCCGGCGATCGCCGACGCCTCCGTGCAGGATGCCTCGACCATCGTCCTCACTGGCAAGGGCTTCGGTGTCACCAATATGGTCGTGCTCGATTCGGATGGCAGCCCGATCATCGATGAACAGGTGACCGTCGTGCGACAAGCCGCCTCCTCGGTGCGCATCTACAGACGCGCTGAAGTCCAGACCATGTCCTGCACGCCCTATTGCGAGAGCGCGTTCAAGAGCGAGGCCGAGAAGGCTTCCGAAGCCGAAATGAGCGCCGGGCACTGAGCGCTGCGAGCGCGAATCCACGGGCATTAAAGACAGCTTAAAGCTTGCCCGACGAATTTAACGATCATCCAAACTGGAACTCAATGGGTTATCGCTAACCTTGCCACCGGTACCGCAAAAGGGATCGGCAGGAACTTCAAGATGAGCAAGGATGCCACATCCGGCAACGGCATGGACGGCAAGGCGCGCGCCAGAGCCCGCCCCGGTTTCTTCAGCGACAGGCGCGGCAGCACGGCGATGGAATTCGCGATGCTGGCTATCCCGTTCGCGCTTCTCGTCTTCGCCATTCTCGAAAGCTGCATTTCGTTCGCCGGCCAGGAGGTGATGGCCAACGTCACCGACGATGTCGCCCGCCAGTTGCGGACCGGGCAGCTTCAGCAGAACAACGTCACCGAAGCCTCGATCAAGCAACTGATCTGCAATCGCCTGCAGATCATGGTTTCCAACAACTGCACCGATACCGGGCCAAATGCTCCACTGCTGGTCGATCTGCGCGAATATTCGAGCTTCGCGGACGCCGCGACGGCGGGTTTCAAGATCGTGAGCGGCGATATCGTGCTGACGCAGGGCGCGAACACGATGTCTCCTACCGTCTCGCCCGGACTGGCGGAATCCATCAACATGCTGCGGGTGTTCTACAAATGGCCGGTGATGACCGATTTCCTGGCCAAATCGATGGCAAATCTGAAGGACAGCAAAACGCTGCATTTCGCGTCCGTGACCTGGCAGAACGAACCGTTCGACGACAATTGAGACTGCTCGACAGCTAAGCCGCGGGCGTGGAGGACGATATGCATAGTGCGGGGGCACTCCGGAGGATTTTGGCGAGGATGGAGCGGTTTTGCCGCGATCGCCGCGGCGTCGCGGCGATCGAGTTCGCGTTCATCGTGCCGGTGCTCCTCATCATGTATTTCATCACGATGGAAGCCTCGCAGGCCATCGAGACCAGCAAGAAGGTCAGCCGCATCGGCAGCATGGTCGCGGACCTCGTCACCCAGCAGCAGACCGTCGTGAAGGCGAATCTCGATGCAATGATGAAGATCGGCACATCGACGCTGCAGCCTTACAACCGTTCATTGCCGACGATCATCATCACAGGCATACAGATCACGGACGAAGCATCACCGAGGGTGCAGGTTGCATGGTCGCGCAAGGTGGTGGGCACCACCTACAGCGCCGATGCGGCCGTCAACGCGACCACCACGGTGCCGGCGACGCTGATAATCCGCAACACCTTCCTGGTCCGCGTGGAGAGCGACCTCGGCTACAAGCCGATCATCACCTGGTCCGCCAGCAATTCGCAGACGCTCGGGCTGACCTCTGCCTTCAACAACATATCGATGAGCGAAACCTATTATCTACGGCCGCGCCGGAGTCCGACGATTCCCTGCAGCGACTGCTGACACGCTATTCCTGCCCTGCCGTTTCCTGCCGCACGATCGCCACGGCCATCGCATAGTCCTTCCGCGCGGCCGGCCTGAAACCGCCGGAATGCACGCCCTCCAGCAGGTCGTACACATCGGGCGTCTGAGACTTGAGATTGGTCAGGAAGACCGTCAGTCGCCGCTTTGCCTCCGGATCGAGATCGCTGCGGACGGCGTGCGGGCCATAGCGCAATAGGCCCGAGGTCCATAACACCCGAAGCGACGCCTCGGGGATGCCGGCAGCCTCCAGCCGCGCGACGGTGCCCTCGGAACGGGCGGACCGGCCATCGGCATCGGCCGGTTCCCAGCCGAACAGCGCGTCCGCTTCGCCGCCGCTCAGCATCGTTTCGGCCGCGGTGGCCGAAGCCGCACGCGCCAGGAAGGGCGAATCCCGCGCGATCTTGACGCCTTCGGCCGACAGCGCCGCCGTCGGCAGCAGCGTGCCGCCGACATTCTCGACCGGCGCGATCGCGATCCGGTGCGAAGCGATCGCCGCAAGGTCCGGAAGCCTGCCGTCGCGTGTCACCAGAACGGAACGGATGCCGACGGCGCCGTCGGCATCGACCGGCGCCACCAGCGGTTCGACGCAGCCGCAGCGTTCCGAGGCCGTGGCATAGGCAAGAGCCGAATAGACCGCATATTGCACGCGCCCGCTCGCCTGCGCCTCGATCAGCGCCACGTAGTCGCGCGCAACGACGAACTCGACCTTCATGCCGAGCGCATTGGCATAGGCGTCGGTCAGACGCGCGAGCCCGGGGACGGTGTTGCCGCCGCCCGGTTCGGCAACGACGCCGATGCGGAACGTGCCGATGTCGTCACGCCAGTCGGCGCGTGCCGGCCCGGCGGCGGCGCCGAACGCCGCGAGAGCGGCCGCGCACATTCTCACGGCCTGCCTTGCCGCGGTTCCGCCGCGCCTTGCCATACCTGCTTCGCTCCCGCCGCATCCGCGTCTCGCCGCAACTATGGCGCCAAGCAGTTGCGGTTTGGTTTCCGATTTGCCAAGGCCGCCGGGGAACCTTATGTCTGGCAGCCAGGACTGACAACAAAGATACCCATGGCGCGCGCGTTCCTGTTCGTTCTCGATTCTTTCGGCATCGGCGGCGCGGCCGACGCAGAACGTTATGGCGATGCCGGGGCCGACACGTTCGGACATATTTTTCAGGCCTGCGCCGATGGTCGCGCCGATCGGGAAGGTTTGCGCAACGGGCCGCTGGCCGTGCCCAACATGATGTCGCTCGGTCTTGGCCGAGCGGCACAGACGGCGACCGGGCTCACGTTCGACGTCGATACGCCGTTGCTTGCCTCGTCCTTCCACGGGGCCGCCCAGGAAGTGTCGAGCGGCAAGGATACGCCCTCCGGCCACTGGGAAATCGCCGGCCTGCCGGTGCGCTTCGACTGGGGCTATTTCCCCGACACCGTGCCTGCCTTTCCGGCCGAACTGACCGAAGCGATCATCCGCGAAGGCAAGGTGCCGGGAATCCTCGGCAATTGCCATGCACCCGGAACCGAGATCATCGAACGGCTCGGCGAAGAGCATATCCGCACCGGCAAACCGATCTGCTACACGTCGGTCGATTCCGTGCTGCAGATCGCCGCGCATGAAACGCATTTCGGCCTGGAGCGGCTTTATGAGCTTTGCCTCACCGTGCGTCGGCTGGTCGATCCGCTCAAGATCGGGCGCGTGATCGCGCGGCCTTTCGTGGGCGAGACGCCCGTCACCTTCCAGCGCACCCACAACCGCCGCGACTATGCGGTGCCGCCGCCGGAGCCGACCCTGCTCGACAGGCTGACCGGCCGCGGCAGCAAGGTCACCGCCGTCGGCAAGATCGGCGACATCTTCGCCCATCGCGGCATTTCGGATGTGCGCAAGGCCGGCGGCAACATGGCGATGTTCGACGAGGCGCTCGGCGCGATGGACGATGCCGGCGACGGCGACCTGGTCTTTGCCAATTTCGTCGATTTCGACACCGACTTCGGTCACCGGCGCGACGTCGCCGGCTATGCCGGAGCGCTCGAGGCGTTCGACCGTCGGCTGCCGGAGGCGCTGTCGCGCATCAGGCCGGGCGACCTTCTGATCCTTACCGCCGACCATGGCAACGACCCGACCTGGCGCGGCACAGATCATACGCGTGAATGCGTTCCGGTGATCGGCACGGGGCCGGGGCTGACGGGCGGCGACATCGGGCTCAGGCCGACCTTCGCCGATATCGGTGAAACCATCGCGCACCACCTCGGCCTGGCGGCCGGTCGCCACGGAACATCCTTCCTCGCAACGATAGGCGGCCATGCCTGAGCTGCCCGAAGTCGAAACCGTCCGGCGCGGGCTGCAGCCGGTCTTGGAAGGGGCGCGGCTCGTCAAGGTCGAGGCGCGCAGGCCCGACCTTCGCTTTCCTTTTCCCGAGCGCTTTTCGGAACGGCTTACCGGCAAGACGGTGACGGCGCTTGGCCGGCGCGCCAAATACCTGACGATGCATATCGAGAACGGCCCGGTTCTGATCTGTCATCTCGGCATGTCGGGATCGTTCCGGGTCGAAGCCGCCGCGGGCAGCGACGTCCCCGGCGTCTTCCACCGCGAGCGCTCGAAAAGCGCCGCGCACGACCATGTCGTCTTCGACGTCGTCTCGCCGAAGCACGAGCGCTCCCGCGTCATCTTCAACGACCCGCGCCGCTTCGGCTTCATGTTGTTTGCCGAAGGGGCGCCGGACACGCATCCGATGCTGGCGGGGCGCGGCATCGAGCCGACCGGCAACGCGCTCGATGGCCCCCTGCTCGCCTCGCTGCTGAAGGATCGCAGATCGCCGCTCAAGGCAGCACTGCTCGATCAGCGTCTGATCGCCGGACTCGGCAATATATATGTGGCGGAGGCCTTGTGGCGCGCCGGCCTCTCGCCGCTGCGCGAAGCCGGCACCATCGCCGGGTCGGCCAAGAAAGCGGAAGAGCAAAGCGCGCGCCTTGCCGAGGCGATCCGCTCGGTCATCGCCGACGCGATCGCCGCCGGCGGTTCCTCGCTGCGCGACTATGTCCAGGCCGACGGATCGCTCGGCTATTTCCAGCATTCCTTCGCGGTCTACGATCGCGAGGGCGAGCCATGTCCGAAGCCGGGCTGCCGCGGCCACATCGAGCGCATCGTGCAAAGCGGCCGCTCGACCTTCTATTGCCGGACCTGTCAGCGGTGAGCTAGGAACGGTATCGATCATCCCACTGCCGCGGAAGGAAGCGAACCATGGCCTATGAAACCATTATCGTCGAGACGCACGGCAAGGTCGGGCTGATCACGCTGAACCGGTCCAAGGCGCTCAATGCGCTGAATTCGCAAGTCCTTGCGGAGGTCGTGGCGGCGGCGAGCGCGTTCAATGCCGATCCCGGGATCGGCGCGATGGTGCTTACCGGCTCGGAAAAGGCGTTTGCCGCCGGCGCCGACATCAAGGAAATGCAGGCGATATCCTTCGCCGACGCCTACACGCAGGACTTCTTCGTCGGCTGGGAGGAATTCACGCGCACGCGCAAGCCAATCATCGCGGCGGTTGCGGGCTATGCGCTCGGCGGCGGCTGCGAATTGGCCATGATGTGCGACTTCATCATCGCCGGCGACAACGCCAAGTTCGGCCAACCCGAAATCACGCTTGGCGTCATGCCGGGCATGGGCGGATCGCAGCGGCTTACTCGTTTCGTCGGCAAGTCGAAGGCGATGGACATGTGCCTGACCGGGCGGATGATGGATGCGGCCGAAGCCGAGCGCAGCGGGCTCGTATCGCGCGTGGTGCCGGTCGCCGAACTGCTCGACGAGGCGCTGAAGGCGGCGGCCAAGATCGCCGAGTTCTCGCTGCCGTCGGTCATGATGACCAAGGAGGCCGTCAACCGCGCCTACGAGACGACGCTCGCCGAAGGGCTGCGCTTCGAGCGCCGCCTGTTCCATTCGCTGTTCGCGCTCGATGATCAGAAGGAAGGCATGGCCGCCTTCGTCGAGAAGCGGAAGCCGAATTTCACCAACCACTAGGGCTCGTTGCCGAATGACTGAAGGCGGGTCGTGGCGTGATGCGCTTTCAGTCTCCAAAAAGACCGCCAAGTGGCGTTGACGCGCCGGAAAAGCTGAACTATAAGCCGCACCAACCGAGGCGGCCTGTGGCTGCCCGTTTGTTTTTTGCGCCCTGCGGCACCCCGCTGGCGCCCACCAGATCGGAAGAGAGGCATCATGGCCAATACGTCTTCGGCCAAAAAGGCAACGCGCAAGATCGCCCGCCGCGCGGCGGTCAACAAGAACCGTCGCTCGCGTGTCCGCACCTATGTGCGCCAGGTCGAAGAGGCGCTGGCCGCCGGCGACAAGGCCGCGGCGGTGGCAGCCTTCAAGGCGGCGGAGCCGGAATTGATGCGCGCCGCCACCAAGGGTGTCGTCCATAAGAACACAGCTTCCCGCAAGGTTTCGCGGCTTGCCCAGCGGGTCAAGACGCTGTCGGCCTGACCGACTTAATCCTAAGTCCATCGATGTTGAACCCGGTCGCACAGGCCGGGTTTTTTCGTTTGCCGGCAAGTACTTAAAAAAATTGCTCGCAAGCAACGCTTGCGACGCGATTCCAATGCCAGTAATGTTTTGCCGGCATATTCAACGTCGCTGATACCGGCACGCCCTCCCTGCGGCAACTGCCCAAATTTGCCTGGCAAAAAACCTGTAGTTTTTTCAAAGACTTACAGCCGGTCATCCACAGCTTGTTCAACTCAAGATCGAGCGACGGGGGAGAAGTAGCTGTCAAGAGAATTATTTCAGAATATTTCGTTTCGGGCGGCCTTTTTCATATTCGCCGGAAAAGGGTTTGAATCACAATGGCTTTGTCAAAATGTGCCGTCGCAGCACCCGATTTCAAGCCCCGTCCGGTAACCAGATTCGTTAAAAAACCGTTAGATGTGGCCTTGCCCTATCCACAGCGATTTCGGTAATGTCCATCCATCGAAGGGACGGGCTGTAGCCCCCGACCCAGCCTGAATCGGCCAGCACAAAATGGCAGAATTCATGACGTGGAGCAATTCCGCGTGCGGCTTGGTTTGCCTCTTCGGTGCGGGTAGGGGACTGGCGTAATTGTACATGGCAGTCGATGTCTCGCCGGCGTTTTCGCCGGAGGGCGATGTATTGCCTTGTCGTTGTCGGCGGCCGGCGTGCGGAGCCGGCAGCTGGTCCCTTGCGCGAGTTGCGACGATCGTTGCCGGCGGCGGCAGCGGCATCGCGGCGAAATAAGGTCGCTGGACCAAGGATGCAGGAGGCGCATCCCCGGCGGGAAAAGGGTACGAGAAGACAAGGAACTTTGATCATGCAAAGCGGCATCGAGAGGGAGCTAGCGGGCGAGCTTCCATTTCCAGCAACTTTTGTCGGAGGGGGCGACGTGGCGGCATCCAGCGACGCGGAACAGAAGTTCGAACGGGTCAAGACCCAGCTGAAGGCGCGTCTTGGGGCCGAGGTCTATTCGAGCTGGTTCGGCCGCATGAAGGTCGCCGAGGCCTCCCGCGGCATTATCCGCATCTCGGTGCCCACGGCCTTCCTGAGGTCCTGGATCAACGGCCATTATCTCGAGCTTATTACGGAGCTGTGGCGGCATGAGGATCCGGACATCCTCAAGATCGAGATCGTCGTGCGCACCGCGACGCGGCAGGGGCGCAACCATGTCGAGCCCGAAATCGCGCCGGCGCGCAAGATGACCAAGCAAACGCATACCGCGCTCGCCAACGGCACCGCGAGCGCCGGGCGCGTGGAACAACGGGTGCCGGCGCCCCGCCAGGGCGCGTCCGCGGAACCGGAGTTCCGCCACAATGTGCTGGGATCGCCGCTTGACCCGCGTTACACGTTCGCCTCCTTCATCGAAGGGCCGTCGAACAGGGTGGCCTTCGCCGCGGCCAGGGCGGTGGCGGAATCGCAGTCGAGCGCGGTGCGTTTCAACCCGCTTTTCCTGCATGCGACCGTCGGGCTCGGCAAGACGCACCTCCTGCAAGCGATCGCCGCGGAATCGCTGCGGCACAACCCGAAGTCGCGCGTCGTCTATCTGACGGCCGAATATTTCATGTGGCGCTTCGCCACCGCGATCCGCGACAACAACGCGCTGACGCTGAAGGAGCAGCTGCGCGACATCGATCTCTTGATCATCGACGACATGCAGTTCCTGCAGGGCAAGTCGATCCAGCACGAATTCTGCCACCTCATCAACATGCTGCTCGACAGCGCCAAGCAGGTGGTGGTCGCGGCCGACCGGCCACCCTCGGAACTGGAATCGCTGGAGCCGCGCGTGCGTTCGCGCCTCAATGGCGGCGTGGCGCTGGAAATGTCGGCGCCGGATTTCGCGATGCGGCTCGGCATGCTGAAACTGCGCCGCGCCGCCACCAAGACCGATGACACATCGCTCGACATCTCGGACGAGATCCTGGAGCATGTCGCGCGCACGGTGACCGGCAGCGGGCGCGAGCTCGAAGGCGCCTTCAACCAGCTTCTGTTCCGCCAGTCCTTCGAGCCGCAGATCACCATCGACCGCATCGACGAGATCCTCGGCCACATCTACCGCTCCGGCGAGCCGAAGCGGGTGCGCATCGAGGACATCCAGCGCATCGTGGCGCGCCACTACAACGTGTCGAAGACGGAGCTTCTGTCCAACCGGCGCACGCGCACGATCGTCAAGCCGAGGCAGGTGGCGATGTATCTGTCGAAAGTGATGACGCCGCGCTCATTGCCGGAGATCGGGCGCCGCTTCGGCGGCCGCGACCACACGACCGTGCTGCATGCCGTGCGCAAGATCGAGGACCTTTCGGGCGGGGACAACACGTTGGCGCAGGAACTCGAACTGCTCAGAAGGCTGATCAACGACCAGGCCTGAAGGGGCGCAGAAATAATCGGCGGCGCGCTTCGCCGGCTTTATCCCCAGAAAGCCCGCGCTACCGGCCGGAACCGGTAGCGCGGGCTTGCGTTCGCAGGCTTTTTACTGTCAGCTTACGCAGATTCTGAAAGCCTTTCAGGGCTTTCGCGGGATGCTGCCTGCCGGTGACCCGTTCATTCATTGAAGCGAGCCTGTTTCGTCATGCGTGTTATCCTGGAACGGTCAAATCTCTTGAAGTCCCTCAACCACGTCCACCGCGTGGTCGAGCGGCGCAACACCATACCGATCCTGTCCAACGTGCTGCTCAGCGCCGAGGGCGCCAGCCTCGAGATGAAGGCCACCGACCTCGACCTTGAGGTGACGGAAGCGACGCCCGCCAAGGTCGAGCGCGGCGGCGCAACGACGGTGCCGGCGCATCTGCTCTACGACATCGTGCGCAAGCTTTCCGACGGCGCCGAGGTGATGCTGAAGACGGACGAGGACGGCAACGCGATGACGATCACCTCCGGTCGTTCGAGCTTCCGTCTGCAGTGCCTGCCGCAATCCGACTTCCCGGAGCTTTCGGCCGGTTCGTTCTCGCATATCTTCCGGCTGGAATCGGCGGCGCTCAAGGGCCTGATCGACAAGACCCAATTCGCCATCTCCACCGAGGAGACGCGCTATTATCTCAACGGCATCTTCCTGCACACGCACGAGATGGGCGGCAAATTGAAACTGCGCTCTGTGGCGACCGACGGGCATCGCCTGGCGCGGGCGGAGATCGACGCGCCGGCAGGCTCGGAAGGCATGCCCGGCATCATCATTCCGCGCAAGACGGTGAGCGAGCTGCAGAAGCTGGTCGACGACCCCGACGTGGCTGTGACCACGGAGCTGTCGGACACCAAGATCCGCTTCACCATCGGCAGCGTCGTTTTGACCTCGAAGCTGATCGACGGCACCTTCCCCGACTATCAGCGCGTCATTCCGACCGGCAACGACAAGAAGCTGATCATCGACCGGCAGAGCTTCGCCGCGGCGGTAGACCGCGTTTCGACCATTTCCTCCGAACGCGGCCGAGCGGTGAAGCTTTCGATCAATGACGGCCAGGTGACGCTCGCGGTCAACAATCCGGATTCGGGCAGCGCCACGGAAGAATTGGCGGCGGACTACTCGTCGGACCCGATCGAGATCGGCTTCAACGCCAAATACCTGCTCGACGTCGCGGCCCAGCTCACGGGTTCGGAAGCCAAGTTCATGCTGGCCGATGCCGGCTCGCCGACGCTGATCCATGATATGGCCGACGAAACGGCGCTCTACGTGCTGATGCCGATGCGGGTCTAGGTTCGGCACGGACATATATGTCGTCGTGACCGCGGATGCGAAACAGCTTCGGCAACAGAGCCATTTAAGTAAGCTAACACTTACAAATTTCCGTAATTACGCAGCGCTCTCGCTTGAACTTGCGCCCGGCGCGGTGGTTCTGTCGGGCGACAATGGCGCCGGCAAGACCAATCTGCTGGAAGCGATCTCGTTCCTAACGCCGGGCCGTGGCCTGCGCCGCGCGCCGTATGGCGATGTGGCGCGCGAAGACGGCGACGGTGGCTTCGCCTTGCATGCTCGCATCGAGGGACCCGAGGGACAGGTGGAGATCGGCACCGGAATTTCGGGCGGTGACGCCGCCGGTGAAGGCGGCAGGAAGGTGCGGATCAACGGCGCACCGGCGCGATCGGCCGAGGATATGCTGGAATGGCTGCGGGTCGTGTGGCTGACGCCGGCGATGGACGGGCTGTTTCCCGGACCAGCGGCCGACCGCCGCCGCTTCCTCGACCGGCTGGTGCTGGCGATCGACCCCGGCCATGGCCAGCGCGCGCTCGACTATGAGAAAGCCATGCGCAGCCGTAACCGGTTGCTTACCGAAGGTTCCCGCGACAGCGCCTGGTTCGACGCGATCGAGACGCAGATGGCCGAGACCGGGGTGGCAATCGCCGCCGCGCGGGCCGAGCTGGTGCGTCTGCTTGCCGCCATGATCGACAGGTTGCCTGGCAGCGGGCCGTTTCCGCAGGCCGGCATCAGCCTTGCCGGTGATCTGGAGAGCGAAGTCGCCGTCGCGCCGGCCGTCGATGTCGAAGAGCACTTCCGTCGGGCGCTTGCCAATGGCCGCGAGCGCGACCGCGCCGCCGGCCGCACGCTGGACGGCCCGCATCGTTCCGACCTCGTGGTCCGGCATCGGCCGAAGTCGATGCCGGCAGAGCTCTGTTCGACCGGCGAGCAGAAGGCGCTGCTGGTCGGCATCGTGCTGTCGCATGCCAGGCTGACCGGCGAGATGTCGGGCTTGACGCCAATCCTTCTCCTGGACGAGATCGCCGCGCATCTCGACGCGGGCCGGCGCGCGGCGCTGTTCTCCATCCTCGAGGAATTGAACTGCCAGGCCTTCATGACAGGCACGGATGCCGCGCTGTTTTCCAGCCTTGAGGGCCGAGCGCAGTTCCTGACGGTCGATCACGGCAGCGTCGGCGTGACCGGGTGATCTCTCGAAGACCCTGGCGGGTGCTTGCGCTTGCGTTGCGGGACAAGGCTTCGGCTTGCCCGTAAATGCCCCGCGGGACAACGCTTCGCCTTGCCCGTACATGCCCGCGGGACAAGGCTTCGCCTTGCCCGTACATGACAAGGCTCTGCGCCGACGATATGGTTCGACCATGACCGATGCCGCGCTGACCGACGAAGAGCTCGAACGCTACGCCCGCCACATCGTGCTGCCCGAGATCGGCGGCCCCGGCCAACAGAAGCTGAAACGGGCGCGGGTGCTGGTGATCGGCGCCGGCGGGCTTGGCGCGCCGGTGCTCGAATATCTTGCCGCCGCCGGCGTCGGCACGCTCGGCATCGTCGATGACGACACGGTCTCGCTGTCCAACCTGCAGCGGCAGGTGATCCACGGGACAAACGCGATCGGCATGGCCAAGACCGACAGCGCACGGGAAGCGATCATGCGCATCAACCCCAACGTCGCGGTGGTATCGCATCGCCTCAGGCTGACGGAGGCGAACGCCCCTGCCCTCGTCGCCCGCTACGATATCGTCGTCGACGGCTCCGACAATTTCGAAACGCGATACGCGGTCGCCGATGCCTGCGCCAGCGAGAAGAAGCCCCTCGTCACCGCCGCCGTCGGGCGCTTCGACGGCTCGGTGACGGTGCTGAAGCCGTTCGAGGCCGGCGCCGACGGCAAGCGCAATCCGAGCTATCGCGACCTGTTCCCGGAAGCGCCGCCCGAAGGGCTGGTGCCATCCTGCGCCGTTGCCGGCATCGTCGGCGCGCTGACGGGCGTCATCGGCACGCTGGAGGCGATGGAGGCGATCAAGCTGATCACCGGCATAGGCGAGCCGCTCATCGGCCGGCTGCTGCTCTATGACGGGCTTACAGCCCGCTTCGACACCATCCGCTACAAGGCCGTGTGAGCGCATGGACCAGAGCGGCGGCATCTCCATAGTCGGCCTTCCAGCGGATTTCGACCAATGGGGCGACTTGCTCGCGCTGATCCGGCGCGCTTTTGCCTATATGGACGGGGTCATCGACCCGCCGTCATCCGCGCACCGGATGACGGCGGAAAACCTGCGGCGCAAGGCAAGGCAGGAGACGGCGTTCCTGGCGGTGGAGAACGGCCGGATCGTCGGCTGCGTGTTCGCGCTGGAGAGGGCGAATGACTTCTATGTCGGCAAGCTTGCCGTCGAGCCCGGTATTCAGGGGCGCGGCATCGGCGGCCTGCTGATGCTGGCCGTGGAGGATTTTGCCCGCAAGCGCGGCAAGGACGCGATCGAGCTTCAGACCCGTATCGAACTGACCGCAAACCATGCGGCCTTCGCCCGGTTCGGCTTTCGCGAGACCGAGCGCACGGCGCATGACGGCTATGACAGGCCAACTTCCGTCACCATGCGCAAGGTGCTGTCTTGAGCCTCGCCCTTAGCCCGCAAGAACAGGCGATCGCCGCCAGCCAGGACGGCGCGGGCATGGCGATGCGCATCGTCGCCGAAAGCGCCCGCCTGCTCGGCGCGCCGCGGCTCATCCCGATCGCTTCCACCCATATCGACGGGGCGCTTTACCACGGCGATTCCGGTACCTTGTTCGCCGAGCGGCTGGTCGAAGGCGGCGCGAAGGTCGCGGTGCGCTCGACGCTCAATGTCGGAGCGCTCGACCTTATGGGATGCTCGCGCATCCGCCTGGAAGAGCCGCGGCGCGGCATGGCGCGGCGGATGATGGAGGCCTATCGCAAGCTCGGCTGCGAGCAGAGCTGGACCTGCGCCCCCTACCAGGCCGGGCACAGGCCGGCACAGGGCAGCGACGTGGCCTGGGGCGAGTCCAACGCGGTCGTCTTCTGCAATTCGGTGCTGGGCGCGCGCACCAACCGCTATGGCGACTTTCTGGACATTGCCTGCGCGATTGTCGGCCGCGCGCCGGATTATGGCCTGCACCGGCCTGATAACCGCCGGGCGCGGCTCATTTTCGACGTTTCGGGCCTGTCGCCTTCTTTCCTGGGCTCGGAGATCGCCTGGCCTGTCCTGGGCAGCCTCTATGGCCGCGAGATAGGCAACGCGATCGCTGTCGTCAGAGGCGTGACCGTTCATCCCGGCGAGGACGCGTTGAAGGCCTTCGGCGCGGCGGCCGCGTCGTCCGGCGCGGTCGGCCTGTTCCACATTGCCGGCGTGACGCCCGAGGCTCCCGA
Source organism: Mesorhizobium sp. B2-4-6 (assembly GCF_006442775.1). Lineage (NCBI taxonomy): Bacteria > Pseudomonadati > Pseudomonadota > Alphaproteobacteria > Hyphomicrobiales > Phyllobacteriaceae > Mesorhizobium > Mesorhizobium sp. B2-4-6. The sequence continues at coordinate 84,976 of NZ_VFVI01000007.1, read as the reverse complement.
TGTCGAAACCATCCTGGCCGGGCCGGAGCCGGAAGCGGTGATCCGCGTGACGCCCGACATGGTGGCGAAGGCGCGCGCCGGCCTGTCGACCGCGGCAGCGCCAAAAACCATCGACGCGGTGGCGATCGGCAGCCCGCATCTGTCGCACGCCGAGTTCGACAGCCTGGAACGGCTGATCGCCGGGCGGCGGCTCGCGGTGCCGATCTACGCCTGCACCGGCCGCCATGCGCTTGCCCTGCTGGAGCAGAATGGCCGGCGGAAGCGGCTCGAAGCCAGCGGCGTCGTCATCGTCGCCGACACCTGCGTGGTGGTGACGCCGATCATGCCGGAGCTCGGCAACGGCGTTTTGATGACCAATTCGGGCAAGTTCGCGCATTACGCGCCGGGCAACACCGGCTATGCGGTGCTCTACGCCTCGCTTGCCGACTGCGTCGAAAGCGCGGTCCTCGGCAAGCCGGTCTTCACGGAGATCGCCGCATGAGCATAGCAGCCGAAATCCTCGTGCCGGGCAAGGCGGGCGAAGGCGACGCGCTGGTGCTGACGGCGCCGATCAGCTTCTGGGGCGGCGTCGATCCGAAGACAGGCCGCATCGCCGATGTCCGCCACCCGCAGCATGGCGAAGTCATTGCCGGCCGGGTGCTGTTCCTGCCGGGCACGATCGGCTCGTCATCCGCTTCGGCGGTGCTGATGGAACTCGTCCACAACGGCCGCGCGCCGGCCGCCCTGGTGCTGCACGAGCCGGACGCCATCCTGCTGCTCGGCCTGATCGTCGCCCGGGAAATGGGCTGGGAAACGCCGATGGCGGTGCGGCTCGAACGCGGCGCGTTCGACAGCTACCGCGGAGCCACCGTCACGGTCGCCTCGGACGGCGCAGTGACCGCCGCCGTTTAAATCTTTTCAGGTCCTGAGCGGCAGGACGCGGTCCGGCGGACGGTGGCCGTCAAAGAAGGCGCGGATGTTGATGATCACCTTCTCGCCCATGTCGATGCGGCCCTCGAGCGTGGCCGAGCCCATGTGCGGCAAAAGCACCACCTTGCCCTTGGCGGCAAGCTTCATGAGCTTGGTGTTCAGCGCCGGCTCGTGCTCGTAGACATCGAGGCCGGCGCCGGCGATCTTGCCCTCATGGATGAGCTTGACCAGCGATTCCTCGTCGATGATATCGCCGCGCGCGGTGTTGACGAGGTAGGCCGAAGGCTGCATCAGCGCGAGGCGACGACCCGACAGCAGGTGGAACGTCGCCGGCGTCGACGGGCAGTTGACCGAGATGATGTCCATACGGGCCAGCATCTGGTCGAGGCTTTCCCAGTAGGTCGCCTCCAGTTCCTCCTCGACCGCCGGCAGCACGCGGTGCCGGTTGTGGTAATGGATCGAAAGGCCAAAGGCCTTGGCCCGCCTGGCGACGGCCGTGCCGATGCGGCCCATGCCGACGATGCCGAGACGTTTGCCCCAGATGCGCCGGCCGAGCATCCAGGTCGGCGACCAGCCAGCCCATTTCTTCTCGCCGGTCAGCACATTGGCGCCCTCGGCGAGCCTGCGCGGCACGGCGAGCATCAGCGCCATGGTCATGTCGGCGGTGTCTTCGGTCAGCACGTTCGGCGTGTTGGTGACGGTGATGCCTTTCTTGGCGGCGGCGGCGACGTCGATCTTGTCGACGCCGTTGCCGAAGTTCGCGATCAGCTTGAGGTTCTCGCCGGCCTGGGCGATCAGCGCGGCGTCGATATGGTCGGTGATGGTGGGGACCAGCACATCGGCTTCCTTGACCGCCGCGACCAGCTCCGGCTGCGTCATCGGCCGGTCCTCGACATTCAGGCGCGCGTCGAACAGCTCGCGCATGCGGGTTTCGACCGGGTCTGGCAGCTTGCGCGTGATGACGACGAGGGGCCGTTTTTTGCCTGCCATTTTATCCCCAAAGCTTCCTCGAAACCGATCTCGTTGAGACCTCTTTAACCAAGACCGGCGAAACTTGCAGCCAATCGCGGCACCAGCCCACTCCTGTAACAAGCGGTGCCGCCGAAGACAAAGAAAAAGGGGCGCCCGTCCCGACGGGCCGGCGCCGAAAGGAACGAAAGTGTCTGGTTTCGCGTCGCTTCGCCTGGCCTTCAGCGCAGCCCTTCTTGGCGCCCTGCTTTGCGCGCCGCAGGCGTTCGCCCAGAGTGCCGCCGCTCCCGCGCAGGCCATAACGCTCGGCCCGAGCGGCCTGCCGCTGCCGCGCTTCGTCAGCCTGAAGCCGGCCCGCGTCAACTCGCGCGTCGGGCCCGGCGCCAATTATTCCGTCAACTGGATGTATCTGAAGGCCGGCCTGCCGATGGAAGTCATCCAGGAATTCGACACCTGGCGCCGCGTGCGCGATGCCGACGGCTCGGAAGGTTGGATCAACCAGTCGCTGCTCTCCGGCCGCCGCACCGCCATCGTCGCACCCTGGCAGCGCGGCAAGGGCGGGCGAATCAACCTGCTCAACGAGCCCGACAAGGACGCCGGTGTCGTCGCCATCATCGAGCCGGGCGTGATCGGCTCGATCAAGAAATGCGACGGCCAGTGGTGCGAGATGACCTTCGACGGCCATACCGGCTGGATGGCCCAGTCACAGGTGTGGGGCGCTTATCCGGGCGAGAAGGTCAAGAACTAGGGCGTGCCGATATTCAGGTGACGCCGGCCTGACCTGAATCTCGGCACGCCCCTATTGGGCCGCGCGAGGACGCTCGCGGCCGATGCGGCCGAGATGCGTATCCTGAAAACCGGTAGGCAGCTTGAGGCCGTAGCCGAGGGCACGGTCGATGGCGATGTGCGCGATCCAGATGAGCGCCACGGCGGTCGTGATCGAGCCGGCGAGCAACGCGCCCGCAAGCAGAAGGACGAGCGGGGCAATCAGGATATGCAAGGCGTTGTAGATGACGGCGCCGACGCCTGGCCCGGCGAGGTAGCCCAGCATCGACAGGTCCGGCGCAAGGATGAGCAGCGCAAACAGCCACCAGGAAAAGCCGGACATTGCGTAGCAAACGATAGCCAACGCGGCGACGGCGACCCATTCAAACCGGACAATCAGGTCGACGGCCCGCATCGCCACGGGATCAATCGCAGCGTTTGGGACGCAGTCTCACCACGATGTCGACATTGGCGATCTCCATGCCTTCCGGCGGCGCCGGCAGGTTGGAGACGGTGACCGGTCCGCTCTCGATGTCGAAAATCCGGTTCTCGCCCTCGACGTAGAAGTGATGATGGTCGGAGGTATTGGTATCGAAATAGGTCTTCGAGCCTTCCACCGCCAGGATGCGCAACAGGCCGGCCTGGGTGAATTGGTGGAGCGCGTTGTACACCGTCGCCAGCGAAACCGGCACGCCGGCGGCAATCGCCTCTTCGTGCAGTTCCTCGGCGGAAAGGTGGCGATCGCCCTTGGCGAACAGCAGGTCGGCCAGCGCAATGCGCTGACGCGTCGGCCTCAGGCCGGCTTCGCGAACCCGCTTGTCCACAGCGACATTTTCCTTCCGATAGCCCGAATCCATCTTCACGTCGAAGCTTTGTTGCCCAGCCCATCAACAGGTCCAGCATGGCTAAAAGACGTCAAAAGCCAAAACCGGACATCAGCCGACATATATTCTGTAGTCCGAATGCGATCAATAGCGCGCATTGACCCGGGCAGGCGCACGGGTTAAGCGCAAACGCCGGTTTCCGGCCGCAAACAGAGTGTGTTAGGAAACCGACGACAAGGGCGCCCTGCCGCCCGCGAAGAACACGGGGACAGAAATTTGATGGCGGGTCAAAAGTCCAGCTACGATTACGAGGAACTGCTCGCCTGCGCCCGCGGCGACCTGTTCGGGCCGGGCAATGCCCAGCTGCCCTACCCACCGATGCTGATGTTCGACCGCATCACCGAGATCAGCGAGACCGGCGGCGCTTTCGACAAGGGCTTCATCCGCGCCGAATTCGATATCAAGCCGGATCTGTGGTTCTTCGCCTGCCACTTCATCGGTAACCCGATCATGCCAGGCTGCCTCGGCCTCGACGCCATGTGGCAACTGACCGGTTTCTATCTCGGCTGGCTGGGCGAACCAGGCAAGGGCATGGCGCTGTCGACCGGCGAGGTGAAGTTCAAGGGCATGGTGACGCCATCGGTGAAGAAGGTCGAATACGGCATCGACTTCAAGCGCGTGATGCGCGGCCGCCTGGTGCTCGGCATCGCCGATGGCTGGCTCAAGGCGGATGGCGAACCCATATATGCGGCTACGGATCTGAAGGTCGGCCTGTCCAAGCAGTCGGCCGCCTGACCGTTTTCCGCCACGGCGCCCGCATAGCCAATGGACGCCACGTCAGTTTATTTGCGTATGATCAAGGGGAAAACCGGCTAGGTCTTTCGCCCGAATACGCGGGAAGGAGTTGCGAATGAGACGGGTCGTAGTGACAGGGCTCGGCATTGTGTCGTCGATCGGCAACAATGCCAATGAGGTGCAGAGCTCGCTTTACGATGCCAAATCAGGCATCAGCTTTTCCAATTCCTTCGCCGAACACGGCTTCCGCTGCCAGGTCTGGGGCGCGCCGACGCTCGATCCCACGCCGATGATCGACCGCCGCGCCATGCGCTTCCTCAGCCAAGGCGCTGCCTGGAACCACGTCGCCATGGACCAGGCGATCGCCGATGCCGGCTTAAGCGAAGGCGACGTCACCAATGAGCGGACCGGCATCGTGATGGGTTCCGGCGGGCCGTCGACCCGCACCATCGTCGAAGCGGCCGAAACCACGCTCAAGAACAACAGCCCCAAGCGTATCGGCCCGTTCGCCGTGCCGAAGGCGATGTCGTCGACGGCGTCGGCCACCCTGGCCACATGGTTCAAGATCCACGGCGTCAACTATTCGATCTCGTCGGCCTGCTCGACCTCGGCGCACTGCATCGGCAATGCGTATGAGCTCATCCAATGGGGCAAGCAGGACGTGATGTTCGCCGGCGGCCACGAGGACCTCGACTGGACCATGTCGGACCTGTTCGACGCCATGGGCGCCATGTCGTCGAAATTCAACGACAACGCGGCGACCGCCTCGCGCGCCTACGACGTCAACCGCGACGGTTTCGTCATCGCCGGCGGCGCCGGCGTGCTGGTGTTGGAAGAGCTGGAACACGCCAAGGCGCGCGGCGCCAAGATCTACGCCGAGATCGTCGGCTACGGCGCGACTTCCGACGGCTACGACATGGTTGCGCCTTCAGGGGAAGGCGCGATGCGCTGCATGCGCCAGGCGCTTGCCACGGTGTCTTCGCCGGTCGACTACATCAACACCCACGGCACCTCGACGCCGGTCGGCGATTCCAAGGAAATGGGCGCCATTCGCGAGGTGTTCGGCGACAAGATGCCTTACATCACCTCGACCAAGTCGCTCACCGGCCATTCGCTGGGGGCGGCCGGCGTGCAGGAATCGATCTATTCGATCCTGATGATGCAGGGCGGTTTCATCGGCGAGAGCGCCCATATCGAGGAGCTCGATCCGGAATTCGAGGGCATGCCGATCGTGCGCAAGCGTATCGACGACGCCAGGATCGACACCGTTCTGTCCAACTCTTTCGGTTTCGGCGGCACCAACGCAACGCTGATTTTCCAGCGCTATTCCGCGTAAGACCAGCGTTTTTCATAAGGATTGCCAAGGCATGGAAGGGTTGATGAAGGGCAAGCGCGGGCTTGTCATGGGTGTCGCCAACGACCATTCGATTGCCTGGGGCATCGCCAAGAAGCTGTCGGAACACGGGGCCGAACTCGCTTTTACCTACCAGGGCGACGCCTTCGGGCGGCGGGTCAAGCCGCTCGCCGAGAAGGTAGGGGCTTCGCTGATCGTGCCCTGCGATGTCGAGGACAGCGCCTCGGTCACCGCGACCTTCGAGACCCTCGGCAAGGCCTGGGGCGGGCTGGATTTCGTGGTGCACGCCATCGGTTTTTCCGACAAGAACGAGCTGAAGGGCCTTTATGCCGACACCAGCCGCGACAATTTCGTGCGCACAATGGTGATCTCCTGCTATTCCTTCACCGAGATCGCCCGCAACGCCGCCGCGCTGATGGGCAATGGCGGCTCGATGATCACGCTCACCTATGCCGGCTCGGTCAGGGTGATGCCGAACTACAACGTCATGGGCGTCGCCAAGGCCGGGCTGGAGGCCAGCGTGCGCTACCTTGCCAACGACTACGGCCCACGCGGTATCAGGGTGAACGGCATCTCGGCCGGGCCGGTGCGGACGTTGGCCGGCTCCGGTGTGTCCGATGCCCGCCACATGTTCTCCTACCAGCAGCGCAACTCGCCTTTGCGGCGCACCGTGACCATCGACGAAGTCGGCGGCTCGGCGCTCTACCTGCTCTCCGACTTGTCGTCGGGCGTCACCGGTGAAATCCACTATGTCGATTCCGGCTATCACATCGTTTCGATGCCGGCACTGGAGGAACTGAAGCAGAACGACGGCGCGCGCGAATAGTTTGCAGTCGCGACAGTAGCGTTCCAGTAAAATTGGATGCATTGGCGGAAACTCATTTTAAGGAGATATCCGCTATAAGGTCCCCTAATCTAGGGACAATGCATGCCTGCAGTCAGCAATCCGAAACGGACTCCGCTGTTCCGGCTGATCACCATCGCCAGCTCGGGCATGGGCAGTTTCATCCTTGGACTATGGGGCCTGCGGTTCGGCTTCGGCGACGGCATGGCCGGCATGCCAGCCGAAACGATGGCCGGCGTCATCGCCGCGCTCTGCGCTTTGGCCGCCGGCGGTGCCGCCCTGTCGTTCTTCGCGGGCGTCGATGAATCGGCGGCCTATGTTTTCAAGGAAACCCATTTCGACAAGCTGACCGGCCTTTTGTCGCGCCAGGCCATGGTCGGCAAGATCGCCGAGGCCGCCTCCGGGACGATCCGAACCGGCGAGCCGGTGTTCCTCATCGACATCGATATCGACCGCTTCAAGCAGATCAACGACGCCATCGGCTACAGCCAGGGCGACGAACTGATCCGCGCCTTCACCAGCAGGCTGAAGGACAACATGCCGAAGAACGCGGTGATCGGGCGCACCGGCGCCGGCGAATTCGGCGTGCTGCTGCCGGATCGCGACATCAGGGGCTCGATCGAGCGGCTCATCGAGAAGCTCATCAACGAGATGATGGAACCCTATCAGCTGCAGAGCCATCTGCAGTCGGTCAGCCTGTCGGTCGGCATCGTGGCGATGCCGAAGGACGGCGTCGACCCAGTGCTCATCCTGCGCCGCTCGAACCTGGCGTTGCAGAATGCGCGCGCCAGCGGCGTCGGCAACTGGTCTGTCTTCCACGCCGACATGGGCCGCGTGGCCGACTACCGGCAATGGATCGAGTCTGAGTTGAAGACCGCCTTCGACCGCGGCGACTTCAGCCTTCACTATCAGCCGCAGCTCAACCTGCCGAGCGGCCGCATCGTCGGCTATGAGGCGCTGATCCGCTGGAAGCATCCGGAGCGCGGCATGATCCCGCCGATGGAGTTCATTCCGATCGCCGAGGAAACCGGCATGATCAATCCGATCGGCGAGTGGGTGCTGCGCAAGGCCTGCAGCGACGCCCGCTACCTGCCGGAGGACTGCTTCGTCGCCGTCAACATCTCCCCGGTCCAGTTCATGACCAGGGATTTCGTCGGCATCGTGCGGGAAGTGATGGAATCGACCGGCATCAAGCCGTCGCGGCTGGAGCTCGAGGTCACCGAGACGGCGATGATGCAGGACCGCGACCGCGCTGCGGCGATCCTGGAGCAGCTTGCCGAGATGGGCATCTCCGTGGCCGTCGACGATTTCGGAACGGGCTATTCCAATTTGAGCTACCTGATCGATTTCTCCTTCGGCAAGCTGAAGATCGACCGTTCCTTCGTCAGCCGCATCGACACCGACTCCAGCTCCGGCGCGATCGTTTCGACCATTGTCGGCCTGTCACGGGCGCTGGGCGTCGGCATCATCGCCGAAGGCGTGGAGACCGAGAACCAGGCCACCCTGCTCCGAGCGGCCGGCTGCGAGGTCGTGCAGGGCTATCTGTTCGGCCGGCCGGCGCCGCTCAAGGTCGAGCTTGGCGAAGCGCGGTCCGCCTTCGGCACGCACGAACCCGCCCGCATCGTCAGCGTGCAATAAGGCACGTCGCAGTTTTCCTGACGCAATTCCGGACGGAAACCGCTCCACACTTTTCCTGGAATTGCTTTTTCCTGACGACGCAATTCCGGACGGAAAACCGCTTCACACTTTTCCTGGACTTGCTTGTTCCTGACGACGCAATTCCGGACGGGAAACCGCTTCACACTCTTCCTGGAATTGCTTCAGCGGCGTGCCGAAAACACCTTGAACATCCCGTCGCGCGCGATCTCGGTGTGGCTGGCAAAGGCCGCCGACAGCATCTGTTCGTAAGGAAGCTGGCGATTGGCGACCATGAACAGGCGGCCGCCCGGCTTCAAGGCTTTCGACGCGGCGCGGATCATGCCGGCGCCAATGCCGGGTTCAGCCGCACGCCCACTGTGGAAGGGTGGGTTCATGACGATCACATCGTAGCGGTGCTCGACCGTCTCGGTGAGCAGATCGGTCCAGAAGAAACGGGGCTCGATGGCGCCATGGACGTTCAGCCTGGCCGCTTCCAGGGCTTCGAAATCGGCTTCGTAGAGATCAATGGCCGTGAGGGCGTGCGAGCGCTGCAGGACCTCGGCCGCCAAATAGCCCCAGCCGGCGCAGAAATCGGCGAGATTGCCCTTGAGATCGCCAGGCAGGTGGGCGGCCAGCAATTTCGATCCCGCATCGACACGGTCGAAAGAGAACATGCCAGGCTTGGTCTTGAAGCCGCCGTCGACGACAAGATCGGGGTTGCCGGCGCGCAGGGTCGCGGCCGCCTCCGTACCGGTTCGCCTGAACCAGAAAGCGACGCCGTGGTGCTTCGGCAGATGGCCTTCCAGCGGCGCCAGCGCGTTGATTCGCTTGCGCAGGCTGTCGATGCCGTCCTCCTTGCTACCCGCGACCGCGATCAGCCCGCCCGGCACGGTGCGTTCGATGGCGTCGGCGATGCGCAACTCATTTTGCCCACGATGACGGCCCGCAAGCACCAGCGCCAGGTCGAAGCCGGTACCCTCGGCGCACGGCGTGACCGCGTAGCCAGACGCCTGCAGCGTTCGAAAATGTGGCCGAAAGCACTGCACGAGATGCAGTGCCGCGTCGAAGCCGGCAGGCAAACGGAAGCCGGGCTCGGCGCCGAGAAACAGGACGCGGGCATCCTTTCGCGGCAGGGGCAGCGCCTCGGCCTCGAACGGGTAGAACAGCGTCTTAAGCGGCTCCGCGGCCATTCACCTAGCTCCGTAGAACTTTTTGTTCGGACGCAATTCCGGACGGAAAACCGGTTCCCGCTTGTCCTGGAATTGCCCCGAAACAAAACGGGCGCGACCTCGCGGCGCGCCCGTCTTGGATTATACGGTAAAACCGATCAGGCGGCGTCTTCCTCGCCGTCCGACTTCTTCTTTTCCTGGACGATTTCCTTGCCGGTCGCCTGGTCGACGACCTTCATCGACAGGCGGACCTTGCCGCGCTCGTCGAAGCCCATCAGCTTGACCCAGACCTTATCGCCTTCCTTGACGACGTCGGAGGTCTTGGCGACGCGCTCATTGGCGAGCTGCGAGATGTGGACGAGACCGTCGCGCGGGCCGAAGAAGTTGACGAACGCGCCGAAGTCGGCCGTCTTGACGACGGTGCCTTCGTAGATCTCGCCGACTTCCGGCTCGGCGACAATGGTGTGGATCCACTTCTTCGCCGCCTCGATCTCCTTGGCGTTCGCCGAAGCGATCTTGACCGTGCCATCGTCCTCGATGTTGATCTTGGCGCCGGTCTTCTCGACGATCTCGCGGATCACCTTGCCGCCGGAGCCGATGACGTCGCGGATCTTGTCGGTCGGGATATGCATGACCTCGATGCGCGGCGCGAATTCGCCGAGCTCGGCGCGGGCGCCCGACAGCGCATGCGCCATTTCGCCGAGGATATGCAGGCGGCCGTCCTTTGCCTGGGCCAGGGCGATACCCATGATCTCCTCGGTGATGCCATCGATCTTGATGTCCATCTGCAGCGAGGTGACGCCATTGGCGGTGCCGGCGACCTTGAAGTCCATGTCGCCGAGGTGGTCCTCGTCGCCGAGGATGTCGGAGAGCACCGCGAAGCGCTCGCCTTCCTTGATCAGGCCCATGGCGATGCCGGCGACCGGCTTTGCCAGCGGCACGCCGGCATCCATCAGCGCCAGCGAGGTGCCGCACACGGTCGCCATCGAGGACGAGCCGTTGGACTCGGTGATCTCCGAAACGACGCGCAGCGTGTAGGGGAACTGGTCCGCGCTCGGCAGCATCGGGCGGATGGCGCGCCAGGCGAGCTTGCCGTGGCCGATTTCGCGGCGACCCGGCGAACCCATGCGGCCGGTTTCGCCGACGGAATAGGGCGGGAAGTTGTAGTGAAGGAGGAACTTCTCCTTGTACATGCCGGTCAGCGAATCGACATACTGCTCGTCCTCGCCGGTGCCGAGCGTGGCAACGACCAGCGCCTGGGTCTCGCCGCGCGTGAACAGCGCCGAACCATGGGTGCGCGCCAGGACGCCGACTTCGGAGACGATCTTGCGGACCGTCTTCAGGTCGCGGCCATCAATGCGCGAGCCGGTGTCGAGGATGTTCCAGCGCACGACCTTGGCCTGGAGTTCCTTGAACACCGAGCCGATCTGCTCGGAGGTGTGTTTGGCCTCTTCGCCTTCGGCCGGCGCAAACGCTGCCTTGACCTTCGCCTTGACGGCGTCGACGGCGGCATAGCGCTTCTGCTTGTCGGTGATCTTGTAGGCTTCGCGAAGCTCGTCGCCGACGATCTTCAGCATCTCGCCTTCGAGCGCGGAATGATCCGGCGCGGTGAAGTCGCGCGGCTCCTTGGCGGCGACCTCGGCCAGCTTGATGATCGCGTCGATCACAGGCTGGAAGCCCTTGTGGCCGAACACGACGGCGCCGAGCATCAGGTCCTCGGAGAGTTCCTTGGCCTCGGATTCGACCATAAGCACAGCGTCGCCGGTGCCGGCAACCACGAGGTCGAGCTTGGATTCCTGCATTTCGTCGATATGCGGGTTGAGCACATATTCGCCGTTGATGTAGCCGACGCGGGCGCCGCCGATCGGGCCCATGAAGGGCACGCCCGAAAGGGTCAGCGCGGCGGAGGTGGCGACGATCGACAGGATGTCCGGATCGTTCTCGAGATCATGCTGGACGACGGTGACGACGATCTGGGTGTCGTTCTTGTAGCCGTCGGCGAAAAGCGGGCGGATCGGACGGTCGATCAGGCGGGAAACCAGCGTTTCCTTTTCGCTCGGACGGCCCTCACGCTTGAAGTAGCCGCCCGGGATCTTGCCGGCGGCATAGGTCTTTTCCTGGTAGTTGACGGTAAGCGGGAAGAAATCGAGGCCGGGCTTCGGCTCCTTCATCGAAACGACGGTGGCGAGAACGACCGTCTCGCCATAGGTGGCGAGCACCGCACCGTCAGCCTGGCGCGCGATCTTGCCGGTCTCGAGGATGAGCGGACGGCCGCCCCATTCGATTTCCACTTTGTGTTGATTGAACATGTCTTGTCCTTCATATGCGGAAAGGGCCGCGCCGTCCTAACGGTCACGGGTTCTCCCTTTCTTGGCTTCCTTCGGGCAGCCACGGGCAAGACAACGGGAGGCTCGTAGGTTCGGCTCATAAGCCAAGCGAGCATCCTGCAATCCTGCCCCATGACCGTCCATGGGCGGTTCCGAATGGCCCTCTGCGCGTCCGGAACCGTGTTTGGCCGGCCGATCGGCCGGCTTGCGCATGACGCCGGAAACCGCTGTTTCCGGAACCCGCCCTGCGCGAATGCGAATTTCAAGAGCGCGTCACGCTCCGCCATTATCGCACCGTATCGACCGATGCGCCAATGCGCGACCGGCGGGCCCTCCGGGGAGGGCCCGCCGGTCAATTCGTCAGCGACGGAGACCGAGCTTGTCGATCAGCGTCTGATAGCGCGCGTCATCCTTGCGCTTGAGGTAGTCAAGCAGGCTGCGGCGCTGGGAGACCAGAGCAAGCAGGCCACGGCGGGAATGGTTATCCTTCTTGTGGTCCTTGAAGTGCTCGGTCAGGTTCTTGATGCGCTCGGAAAGAATGGCAACCTGGACTTCCGGAGATCCGGTGTCGCCCTTGGTGGTTGCGAATTCGGTCATCAATTCGTTCTTGCGGTCGGCAGTAATCGACATCGTGCTTTTCCTTATCTGTTGGAGGAAACGGGACGCCCACAGCCGGGATGTCGTCCAGCAGGGGCCAGTGCAAGCGACGCGTCAGGGCGCGAAGCTGCGGCGCATATAGTGCAATTCCGGAAAAAACACCAGCCCAAATATCAAGCCGGCTTGTCGCAGGTCTTGCCATGAAAACAAAGGCTTCAGCGGCTATAGCCACTTCTTCCATTTGAAGAAGAAGATCAGTCCGGCAGCGACAAGCGCCATGAACAGAATTGCCGCCGGATAACCGTAATAGGTTTTCAGCTCCGGCATGTTCCAGGGCGAGCTTTCCGGATCGAAATTCATTCCCCAAACGCCGACCAGGAAGGTCAGCGGCATGAAGATCACCGAGACGATCGTCAGGTAGGAGATGACGTCGTTGGTGCGGGCCTGGGTCAGCGAGACATGCATCTCGATCAGGCCGGTGAGCATGTCGCGCTGGTTCTCGACCAGCTCGATCAGGCGCAGCGAATGGTCGAGCGTGTCGTTGAAGAAGATCTTGGTCTCCGCCTTCACGAAGGCCACGTCGTTGCGGATCAGCGTCGCCAGCGCGTCGCGCATCGGCCACAGCACGCCTTTGAGCACGTTGGCGTCGCGCCTGAGTTCATGCAGCTGCTGCATCTGGTGCTTGTGCGGCTTGTTCAGCATCTCGTCCTCGATGCCGTCGACCGCTTCGCTCGCCGCCTCGATCGGCGGGAAATAGCTGTCGACGATGGCATCGATCAGCGTATAGGCCAGATAATCGGCGCCGCGCGAGCGCAGGCGGTTGGGCATCGCGCCCGCAATGCGTTTGCGCACCGGATCGAACGGGTCGCCCTCGCGCTCCTGGAAGGTGACGACGAAATTCCCGCCGAAGAACAGCGACATCTGCTCGTAACGATGCGAGGTGACATCGTCGATCATGCGCATGACGACGAAGGCGTGGTCCTCGAAGAAATCCACCTTGGGCCGCTGGCCGGTGTTGACGACATCTTCCAGCGCCAGCGGGTGCAAATTGAAGATGCGGCCGATCTCCTCGATCAGCGGGATATTGGCAAGTCCGGTGCAATCCAGCCAGACGACGGGCCATTTCTCGCAATGGGCGTTGAGATCGTCTATCGAGGCATTGTCGATGGTTTTGTATTTCTCGGGCGAGATCAGCGTCAGCCGAAGCTCGCTGCGTCGCGCCGCCGGATCGGCGATAAGCGTGCCGGGCGACGCCCCGACCGGTGGCCGGCGGGTTTTCAGCGATGCCCGCTTCTTGCCTGCATCAGCCTTGGCCATGAGATACCCTCGGGACTCAGCATTCGGCCGAGATTAGAGCAATTTCAGGAAAAGTGCGCAGCGGTTTTCTGTCCGGAATTGCGTAAATAACAAACACTTAGTGCATGTCGCCCAGAAGTGCGCAGCGGTTCTGGGACAACGACATGCATCAAAACAAAGACTTAAAGCGCGTCGCCTGAATCCGTTTCAGCGCGTCGCACTTTAGACCGGATTCACCCGACAAAGACCCGCTTGGGCTTGAACATGCCCTGCTCGATGGCGCCGATGGCGACGAGCTTGCCGCGCGCTGTGGCGCAGGCCTCCTCGGCTTCGACCGGTGCGTCGCGGCCGCGAATGATGACGGGATTGCCGAGGCGGATCTTCGTCGCCGCATCGTCGCTGACCGCGACCTGCGGCAAGCAGTCGAGCGCCACCGCCGTTTCGACGAGCAGCGCATCGATGGCACTGAAATCGATCGGGGCATCCATTTCGTCCGATTTGTCGTCATTCTTTTCGCCAAGGCGGGCCGCTTCCAGCTCGGCGACCGTGACGAAATCATCCGGCGTGAACGGCTCGACTTCGACGCGGCGCAATTCGGCGATGTGGCCGAAGCAGCCGAGGTCGCGGCCCATGTCGCGGGCCAGCGAGCGCACATAGGTGCCCTTGCCGCATTCGACCTCGAAAACAGTCTTGTCGGCACCGTGCTCGATGATGTCGAGGCGACCGATCTCGATCTCGCGCGCTGGTATCTCGACCGTCTCGCCTTCACGGGCAAGGTCATAGGCGCGTTCACCGGCGATCTTGATGGCCGAGAATTGCGGCGGTGTCTGCATGATGACGCCGGTGTATTTCGGCAGCAGCGCCCTCACCTCCGCCTCGTCCGGTCGACGGTCGGAACTGTTGGTCACCGGGCCTTCGAGGTCGTCGGTCGAGCGCTCCTGCCCCCAAGCGACGGTGAAGCGGTAGACCTTAGCGCCGTCCTGCACGTAAGGAACAGTCTTGGTCGCCTCGCCGAGCGCGATCGGCAGCATGCCGGAGGCCAGTGGATCGAGCGTGCCGGCATGGCCCGCCTTGTCGGCCTGGAACAGCCATTTGATCTTGGAGACCGCTTCGGTCGAACCCATGCCGACCGGCTTGTCCAGCACCACCCAGCCGGAGATCGGCCGCCCCTTCTTCTTGCCGCGACGCGCCACCTATTCCTCGTCCTTATCGTTGTTCTTGCCGTCACCGAGATCGCGCGCGACTTCGGGCGATTTCAGCAGTTCATTGATCTTCGCGAAATTGTCGAACGAAGTGTCGAGCCTAAAACGAAACTCCGGCATGTACTTCATCTGCCTGAGCGCGCCGGAGACACGGCCGCGGATGAACTTCGCGTGCCTGTTGAGCGCCTCGATCACGGCGCCGTCGTCGCCCGCGCCAAGCGGCGAGACGAAGGCGGTGGCGATCTTGAGGTCGGGCGACATGCGCACCTCGGACACCGAGACAACGCTGTTCTCGATCACCGGATCGATGATTTCGCCGCGCTGCAAGGTCTCGGAAAGGGCATGGCGCACCTGCTCGCCGACGCGCAGCATGCGCTGGGAGGGGCCTGACGGTGTCGAACGGGGCATTTTTCTCTGGTCCTGAAATCGTGAAGCGCGGGATGGGACCGCGCCACATGTCTCAACATGCATAGGGGTCTGAGCGGCAGCCTTTCGGCTGCCGCCCGTTATTATTCGGCAAGTATACCTGAATTAGAGCGTTCTGGTTACCATCTCGATGCGGAAGCACTCGATGACGTCGCCGACACGCATGTCCTCGTAGTTCTGGAAGGCCATGCCGCATTCCTGGCCGCCCGGCACTTCCGAAACCTCGTCCTTGAAGCGCTTCAGCGTCTTCAGCGTGCCTTCGTGGATCACGACGTTGTCGCGGATCAGGCGAACACCCGCGCCACGCTCGACCTTGCCTTCGGTGACACGGCAGCCGGCGATCTTGCCGATCTTGGAGATGTCGAAGATCTCGAGGATCTCGGCATTGCCGATGAAGGTCTCGCGCCGCTCCGGCGAAAGCATGCCGGAAAGCGCTGCCTTCACGTCATCGACGAGGTTGTAGATGATCGAGTAGTAGCGGATCTCGATGCCGGCCGCGGCCGCGGCCGCACGCGCCTGCGCATTGGCACGGACGTTGAAGCCGATGATCGCCGCTCCGGACGTCTCGGCGAGCGAGACGTCGCTTTCGGTGATGCCGCCGGCACCGGCATGGACGATGCGCGCGCGCACCTCGTCATTGCCGAGCTTTTCAAGTGCGGCATTGATCGCCTCGATCGAACCCTGCACGTCGCCCTTGATGACCAGCGGGAATTCCTTCAATCCGCTCGTCTGCAGCTGCGACATCATCTGCTCGAGCGAGCCGCGCTGGCCGGCATGCCTGGCCACCGCCTTGTCGCGCGCCAGGCGCTGGCGGTATTCGGTGATCTCACGAGCGCGCGCCTCGTTGTTGACGACGGCGAAGCGGTCGCCCGCCTGCGGCGTGCCCTGGAGGCCGAGCACCTCGACCGGCATTGCCGGCGGCGCTTCCGGAACGTGCTCGCCGCGGTCGTTGACGAGCGCGCGCACACGGCCCCACTCGTTGCCGGCGACGATGATGTCGCCCGGCATCAGCGTGCCGGTCTGCACCAGCACGGTGGCGACAGGCCCGCGTCCCTTGTCCAGCTGCGCCTCGATGACCGCGCCTTCGGCGGTGCGGTCGGGATTGGCCTTGAGGTCGAGGACTTCGGCCTGGAGCAGGATCGCTTCCAGCAGCTTATCGAGATTGGTGCCCTTGGTCGCCGAAACCTCGACGTCCAACACCTCACCGCCCATCGATTCCACGAACACTTCATGGCGCAGCAGTTCGGTCCGCACCTTCTGCGGGTCGGCGTCATGCTTGTCGATCTTGTTGATGGCCACGATGATCGGCACGCCGGCCGCCTTGGCGTGACTGATCGATTCGATCGTCTGCGGCATTACGCTGTCGTCGGCCGCCACCACCAGCACGGCGACGTCGGTGACCTGCGCGCCACGGGCGCGCATGGCCGTGAAGGCCGCGTGGCCGGGCGTGTCGATGAAGGTGATCTTCTGACCGTTCTTCTCGATCTGGTAGGCACCGATATGCTGGGTGATGCCGCCGGCCTCGCCGGAGACGACATTGGCGTTGCGGATGGCGTCGAGCAGCGAGGTCTTGCCGTGGTCGACATGGCCCATGATGGTCACGACCGGCGGACGCGACACAAGGTCTTCCGGGCGGTCGGCGATGTTGAACAGGCCTTCCTCGATGTCGGACTCGGCGACGCGGCGGACCGTGTGGCCGAATTCGGAGGCTACCAGTTCGGCCGTGTCGGCGTCGATGACGTCGCCCGGCTTGAGGATCTGGCCCTGCTTCATGAAGAACTTGACCACGTCCACGGCGCGCTCGGACATACGCTGCGCCAATTCCTGGATGGTAATGGTTTCGGGCAGGATCACTTCGCGCATGACTTTCTCGCGCGGCTCGTTGTGCATCGCGCGTTTGAATTTTTCCTGGCGGCGACGCATCGACGACAGCGAGCGGGCGCGCGCGTCGTCATCCGACAGAGCCGAGTTCAGCGTCAGCTTGCCACGGCGGCGATCTTCCTCGCCCTTTGTCGGCTTGGCCGGCCGCGCCACTTCCGGCGTCGCAAGACGGCGCGGCGGCGCACTCGCCCCGGCGCCGGCACCGGTACGCCTCGGCTTGGCCTCTTCCTCGTCCTCGGCGGTGACGACATCCGCCGCCAGCGGCGCGCGGCGGCGAGCCTCTTCCTCGGCGCGCCGGCGGGCCTCGGCCTCAGTCTGCAGGCGTGCCTCCTCCTCGGCCTGACGGCGCGCGGATTCGTCACGCTCGCGCTTGCGGCGTTCTTCTTCCTCGGTGCGGCGCTTGGCATCTTCCTGAGCGCGCTGGCGATCCTCAGCCTCACGGACCTTGGAACCTTCCAGCGCCTTGCGACGCGCTTCCATCTCGCCGCGCGAGAGTTCGTTCAGAACCATGCCGGAACGCTCCGGCGGCGGAGGCGGCGCCTTCGGCGCTTCCTGCACGACAGGGGCGGCGGCAACAGGGGCAGGGGCGGGCTTCGGCGTGAAGACGGACGCAGCCACCGGCTCCGGCTTGTCGCCGGGCAGCGAGAACTTGCGCTTCTTGGTCTCGACCACGACCGACTTGGTGCGGCCATGCGAGAAATTCTGGCGCACGGTGCCCTGCTCGAGGCCGGGGCGCTTCAGCGTCAAGGTCTTCTTCGGCGTAACGCTCAACGTCTTGTCGTCGCCCGATTTCGTATCGTTCATTCCATATCCTCTGCGGCATCATCTTCGTCAGCAACGACCGCAAGCATTGCCAGATCGTTCGGGGTACCGCCCCGATATCGGTCGAGCGCAACAACGCGCTTCTCAACCGCCTGTCCCGCGTCCTGCGCGAGGACGGCAGCATGTATCACATTTGTACCCCCCAATGCCAAGCTCAACTCGGCCTCGGAGAAAAGTTTGTAGGCAAGGGTGGCGGGACCGCCGAGATGGACGGTCGCCCGCCGCGCCTGACTGATCTTGCGGACACCGTCGTCCGAAGCCTCGGTCGCATGCAGCACAAGCAACGCCTGCCCGTCGCGTACCGCGCCCTCGACCTTGGCGGCTCCAAGAACGACAGCGCCAGCCTTGCGGGCAAGGCCAAGCATACCCAGAGCGGATCTGGAGAGCAGCCCGTCAACCATGCCGCCAAGATCGGTCGGCATGGTCACCTGCGCCTTGAAGGCGCGGGCAAACAGGTTCTTCGCCGCTGCCTTCTCGATATGTAGGCGGTCAGCGCTCACCCAACAACCACGGCCGGGCAGGTTTCTCTTGATGTCCGGGACGACGGCCGAATCCGGGCCGACGACGAAGCGGATCAGTTCATCCGGTTCGGCCTGCCTGCGCGTAACGATGCAAGTGCGATCGTTCATCTCGTCCTGGGGCGGGTTGTGTGCGATGCGGGTTCACCTCACGCACCAACGGCTTCGTCAGCCGATGCTTCTTCGGCCGCAAGCTCGTCTTCGGTGATCCAGCCGGCCTTCTTGCGCGCCGCGAGCACCATCTGCTCTGCATCGGCGCGCGAGACGCCGTGGCTGGCGAGCACGCCAGGATAAACCTTGGTCTCGCCGTCCTTGCGCTCTTTCCAGCCGGTCAGGTCGTCGGCGGCATAGCCGGCGAAGTCCTCGATCGACTTCACGCCGTCCTCGCCGAGCGTCACCATCATGGCGGTGGTCACGCCGGGGATCTCGCGCAGCTCGTCCTGGACGCCGAGCGCCTTGCGCTTCTCGTCGTGCTCGGCCTCGATCTTCTCCAGATATTCGCGGGCGCGGGTCTGGATTTCCGAAGCGGTGTCCTCGTCGAAGCCATCGATCGAGGCGATCTCGCCCGAGTCGACATAAGCGACCTCCTCGACGCTGGTGAAGCCTTCGGAGGCGAGCACCTGGCCGACCATCTCGTCGACGTCGAGAGCTTCCATGAAGAGTGCGGAACGCTCGACGAATTCCTTCTGGCGACGCTCGCTCTCCTCCTGCTCGGTCAGGATGTCGATATCCCAGCCGGTGAGCTGCGAGGCAAGCCGCACGTTCTGGCCGCGACGGCCGATCGCCAGCGACAATTGATCGTCCGGCACCACCACCTCGATGCGCTCGGCATCCTCGTCGAGCACCACCTTGGCGACCTCGGCCGGCTGCAGCGCGTTGACGATGAAGGACGCGGCCGATGGCGACCACGGAATGATGTCGATCTTCTCGCCCTGCAATTCGCCGACCACCGCCTGGACGCGGCTGCCGCGCATACCGACGCAGGCGCCGACCGGATCGATCGAACTGTCGCGCGAGATGACGGCAATCTTGGCGCGCGAGCCCGGATCGCGGGCGACCGACTTGATCTCGATGATGCCGTCGTAGATTTCCGGCACTTCCATGGTGAAGAGCTTGGCCATGAACTGCGGATGCGTGCGCGACAGGAAAATCTGCGGCCCGCGCTGCTCGCGGCGCACGTCATAGACATAGGCCCTTACGCGGTCGCCATATTTGTAGTTCTCGCGCGGGATCAGTTCGTCGCGGCGAATGATCGCCTCGCCACGGCCGAGATCGACGATGACGTTGCCGTATTCGACGCGCTTGACGGTGCCGTTGACGATCTCGCCGATGCGATCCTTGTATTCGTCATACTGGCGATCGCGCTCAGCCTCACGCACCTTCTGCACGATGACCTGCTTGGCCGACTGGGCGGCGATGCGGCCGAAATCCATCGGCGGCAGCTGCTCGGCGATGAAGTCGCCGACCTGGGCATCGGGATTGCGCTCGCGGGCCGTGGAAAGCGCGATCTGCGTCGCGTAGTCCTCGACCGCCTCGACCACCTCCATCAGCCGCTGCAGCTTCATCTCGCCGGTGTTCGGGTTGATGTCGGCGCGGATGTTGGTCTCCTGGCCGTAACGAGAGCGCGCCGCCTTCTGGATCGCATCGGCCATGGCGGCGATGACGATTTGCTTGTCGATCGACTTTTCACGCGCGACCGCATCGGCGATCTGCAGCAGTTCAAGCCTGTTGGCGCTTACAACCATTGTCTTTCTCCCGATTTCGCGCCGGGCATGCAGCCCGGCTACTCAATCAACTTTCCTGTTCGGTTTCATTTTCCTCGCCGGCGGCGGCGTCTTCCGCTTCGCCGCGGCGCTTCCTGGCTTCCTTGCGCGCCCGGTTGTCCTTCGACAAGGCATCGCGGATGAGATCGTCGGTCAGCACCAGCCGGGCCTCTGCGATCGCGTCGTAAGGCACGCGCACCGTCGGCTCTTCGCCATAGGCCGCCTTGTCGCGCTCGATCAGGATGCCATCGGCATCCGCCTCGGCGATCTTGCCCTTGAAACGCTTGCGATCGCTGACAAGAACCGATGTCTCCAGCTTGACCAGATGGCCGGTCCAGGCGGTGAAATCCGACTTGCGCACCAGCGGCCGGTCGATGCCTGGCGACGAAACTTCGAGATGATACGCTTTTTCGATCGGATCATCGACATCGAGCGCCGGCGATACGGCGCGGCTGACCTCTTCGCAATCCTCGACGGTCATGGTGCCATCTTCGCGTTCGGCCATGATCTGCAGCGTCAGCCCGTTCTGGCCGGTCAGTTGCACCCGCACGAGACGGAAGCCGATGGCCTTGAGCACCGGCTGCACGATCAGCGCAATGCGCGCATCGATGCCGCTTTCGCGGATGATACGGTCGTCGGCCTCGCTTGCCGCTGCAGTCATCAGATCCCTGTCGCTTTTCACTTCCGGCCGGCAGGTAATAAAAAAGAGCGGGACCGGGTGGACCCACTCTTCGTCATACCGACCAAGAATTTGAGGTTGATATAGACGATCCCGAATTGTGTTTCAAGTCTGCAGGCAAAGGCTTGAGGCACGCAGCGTGGCGGCACGATCGATCATCGCCACGTCCGCTTCCGGCAGGCGCATCGAGATCGGGTATCCTTACGCTCCACCGGGGCGGCCATAGCTGTCTCCGGCCTGCAATGCAGCGATCTGTAGCTCTATATGCAATACAGATCGCCCGATTACTTCCGGATGAACGTCAGATAGGCGGGCCGCCGCCCCTCGCGGATGGCCTTGGCCTCATAGCGCGTGCCGGGCCAACCTTCATAGGGCCGGTGCCAATCGGCGGCATCCCGCACCTGCCATTCAAAGGCGCCACTGGCGCGGCAGGCCAGCAGCGTCCAGTTCACATAGCTGTCGATGTCGGAGGCGAAGCGGAACCTGCCGCCCGATTTCAGCACCCGGGCGAAGCGGCCGAGATTGGCGGCGCCGACGAAGCGTCGCTTCCAATGCTTCTTCTTGGGCCATGGATCGGGATAGAGCAGATCGATGCCGTCGAGCGAGGCTTCCGGCAGCCAGTCGAGCAGGCGCGTGGCGTCGTCGTCATAGACTCTCAGATTGGCAAGCGGCGTCTTGCCAAGCGCCGTCATCATCTTGGCCATGCCGTTGACGAAGGGTTCGACGCCGATGAAGCCGGTTGCCGGCGCTTCCGCGGCGCGATGCAACAAATGCTCACCGCCGCCGAAGCCGATTTCCAGCTGGAGCGCCGAAACCTGTGCCTTGAACAAGGTCCTGAGATCAGCCGGCGCTTCCGCCGTCAGGTCGACCCGGTATTCGCGCAGGCCGCCTTCGAGGGCGATCGCCTGCTGCGGGCGTATAGTCTTGCCGTGCCGGCGGCCGAAGAAGCCTTCGGTCGCCCGGCTCGGCCTGTCCTTTGCGTCCGCTGTCGTCAGGCTGCGACGGCGTCCTTGAGCGCCTTGGCGAGATCGGTCTTCTCCCAGGAGAAGGAGCCGTCGCGACCGGCCTTGCGGCCGAAATGGCCGTAGGACGAGGTTTTTGCATAGATCGGCTTGTTGAGATCGAGATGACGGCGGATGCCCGACGGCGACAGGTCCATGACCTTGCGCAGCGCATCCTCGAGCTTCGATTCGTCCACCTTGCCGGTCCCGTGCAGGTCGACATAGACCGACAGCGGCTGGGCGACACCGATGGCGTAGGAGAGCTGGATGGTGCAGCGGTCGGCAAGCTTGGCCGCCACCACGTTCTTGGCAAGGTAGCGCGCCGCATAGGCGGCCGAGCGGTCGACCTTGGTGGTGTCCTTACCCGAGAAGGCGCCGCCGCCGTGGGGCGCCGCGCCACCATAGGTGTCGACGATGATCTTGCGGCCGGTGAGGCCGGCATCGCCGTCAGGCCCGCCAATGACGAACTTGCCGGTCGGGTTGATGTACCAGTTGCAGTCCTCGGCGATCCTCAGGTCGCCAAGCGCCTCGCGGATATAGGGCTCGACCACCTTGCGGACCTTCCTGGAGTCCCAGCTCGCATCGAGATGCTGGGTGGAGAGCACGATCTGCGTGACTTCCGCCGCCTTGCCGTCGGCATAGCGCACGGTGACCTGGCTCTTGGCGTCCGGGCCGAGCTTGCCGGCATCGCCGTTGCCTTCATGGCGCGCGGCCGCCAGCAATTCGAGAATCTTGTGACTGTAATAAATCGGCGCCGGCATGAGGTCGGGCGTCTCGCGGCAGGCGTAACCGAACATGATGCCCTGGTCGCCCGCGCCTTCCTCGCCCTGGCGGTCGGCGGCATTGTCGACGCCCTGGCCGATGTCGGGCGACTGGCCATGCAGCAGCACGTCGATCTTGGCGGTCTTCCAATGGAAGCCGGACTGCTCGTAGCCGATCTCGCGGATCGCCTTGCGGGCAACCGACTTGAATTTGGCCGGGTTGACCACAGGGTGGCCGGACGCATCCTTGAGGACGTTGCCCGCCTTGTCCTTCTTCAAAAGCGTGTCGGGGACGCGCACCTCGCCGGCGATGACGACGCGGTTGGTGGTGGCCAGCGTTTCGCAGGCAACGCGCACCTTCCACGGATCCATGCCCGTCTTCTTGGCTTCGCGATAGACCAGATCGACGATCTCGTCGGAGATGCGGTCACAGACTTTGTCGGGATGACCCTCGGAGACGGATTCCGAGGTGAAGAGATAATTCTGCCGCGTCACGGGTGTCCCCTCTTGAAAAGATCGGCAGGCTGCCGATTTTGGCGCGCCACGTGTTAGCGGTGCCGGGCGCCGCTCGTCAAGCGGCGCGACGGATCTGGCATGAATGTAGGTAAGGCCGGCTATGCCACCGGCGGCAGAGCGCCGCCAGTGGCATCGGTAAAATCAATCGGCGTCTTCCGCGGAGAGCGCCTTGACCAGATCGATGATCCGGCGGCGCACCTTGACGTCGCCGATCTTGACGAAAGCCCGGTTGAGCTGAAGCCCTTCGGGACTGCCGCAGAATTCGATGGCGAACGCCATCGAGGAGTCTTCCGCAAATCCTCGATTGCCGCCGCCGGTCTCCTCGCCCGGGGCATCCTCGAAGAAGAAGGCGACAGGAACGCTCAGGATGGAGGCGATCGCCTGCAGACGGCTGGCGCCAACCCTGTTCGTGCCCTTTTCGTACTTCTGGATCTGCTGAAAGGTGATGCCGAGATTTTCACCCAGCTTTTCCTGGCTCATTCCAAGCATGTTGCGTCGCAGCCGGATGCGACTCCCGACATGGATGTCGATCGGATTCGGCTTCTTCTTGTTCTCTTCTGTCATTTTTTCCTCGCCGAATTTTTCCGGCTTTTTCTATTTTGTTCCGCCCATATGAAGCCGGAGCCACCTGCCCCAACAGAACCCTCCAACCGACTTCGAGAAAATTTTAGGCGTTACAGTATGAGTTTCTAATGTGCTGACTGTCAATTCACCCGTAGCCGCTGCCTTACATTCAATGTGAAGGCAATCAGCGCAAACAGCAACATGATCAGCAATCCGTTAATGCGCCGCTGTTTCGCAGACAGGAGAGCGCGCCCAGAAACCGGCACATGCGCGTCGATGGCGCCGCGCGCGTCGACGGCAAGCGCGTCGATAATGCGCCCGCGCGAATCGACGACTGCGGAGATGCCATTGTTGGCCGCGCGCAGCAGCGGCAATCCATTTTCCACCGCCCGAATCTGCGCCTGCCTGAAGTGCTGATACGGGCCTGGCGTGTCGCCAAACCAAGCGTCGTTGGTGACGTTCACAATTACGTCAGATGACGCAGAGTCGGCGGCGACGAGATCGGGAAAGATAACCTCGTAGCAGATGAACGGCGCGGCGCGCAGGCCGCCCGGCACGGCGATCGGATGGCGCTCGTTGCCGGCGGCGAAATTCATCGGCCCGGCGACGAGCTGGCCTATACCGAAGCGTTCGAACAGATCGGCGAAGGGCAGATATTCGCCGAAGGGCACCAGATGCACCTTGTCGACGGCATCGACGATCTCGCCCTTGTCGTTGATCGCCACCACGGAATTGTAATAACGGCTGCCGGCATTCGCCGATCCGCCCTCCTCGCGCACGACACCGGCAATCAGCATCTGGCCGTCGGCCAGCATGTCGCCCAGTGCCGTCAGCGCGTCCGGACGCTCAGTGAAGAGAAACGGCACCGATGTCTCCGGCCACAGAATGAGCTGGGGCTTGGCGTGACTTTCTTCGGGTGCTTTCCCCGATATCCCCAGCAAAGTCGCGAAGATGCGGTCGCGCACCGAGGCATCCCATTTTTCGCTGAGGTCGACCGCGGGCTGGACGATGCGGACGTCGATGGATCGTGTCGCCGGCTCGGCGGGCATGGCGAGCCTGAAATAGCCGAAGCTGACATGGGCGGCGGCGAGGACGACGAACAGGGCAACGCCCAGCCTCAGATGCCGGCGCGCCGCCACCAGCGCGGGCAGCGAAAACAGGAAGACCGCGAGCGCGTTCATGCCGATCATGCCGGTCACCGACACGCTCTGCATCAGAAGCGGCACAGGCATCGCCGCGTAGCCGACGGCGTTCCAGGGAAAGCCGGTGAAGAGGAAGTCGCGCAACCATTCGGCAAGGCCGAACGCGAAGGCGAGGGCGGCGATGCGGCCGATATCGCTGCTCCAGAACAGCCGCGCCACCACGGCGGCAAAGCCATAGAAGAAGGCCAACGCGAAGGGGATGCCGACAACGGCGAAGGGCAAGGCCCAGGCGAAATTGTCGGCCTCGACCAGCAAGGCCTGGCCGATCCACCAGAGACCGGCGAGGAAGTAGCCGAAGCCGAACCACCAGCCTGTTGCGAAAGCCGGCCGCAGGCGCCGGAACCAGCCATCGGAAGCCTCGCCAGTGGCGCCGTCGAGCAGCCAGACGAGGACCGGGAACGAAACGAAGCAGACGGCGAAGAAATCGTAAGGCGCCTGGGCAAGCACCGCCAGCGCTCCGGCGGCAAACGCCACCAGCGCCCGCCGCCACCCCCACAGCAGAATTATCCGGCCGGCAAAGCGCAGCATCCAGCTTCCCAAGTCGCGCGAATCAGGGAGCTAGAGGTTTAACAGGCTGGGCCCGGCGTTCCAAACCCAGATAAGCGCGGCCCGACACACGGTCGCGCCATCGCGGGAATCCCGCGATAGCTCATTGTTTAGCCGCGTTTCCGCAACGCCAAGCGGTTCCGCCTGGTTGCAAAAAGCTCAGCGGTGCCAGCCCTCGATGCGCAGGCCACTCAATCGCTCAGCCTCGTCCTTGGGTACAACGCGCACGGTGCGGGTGAATGTCCAGACATGGCCTTCGAGGTCACGGGCGCGGTATTGGCGCTCGCCGTAGAAATGGTCGGCGGGCTCCTCGACGATCTTCGCGCCCGCCGCGCGCGCTTGCTCGCAATGCGCGTCGATATCTTGCTGCAGACGCACATAAACGGCTTGCGTGTTCTTGCCGCCGACGGAGGCCGGGCTGGCGATATGCTCATCCCATTCGGAATCGACGATGATGTAGCCGTCGCCAAAACGCATTTCGGCATGCACCAGCCGACCGTCGGCATCGCTGACCAGCATGCTCGGCTGGAAGCCGAAGGCCGCCTGCAGCCAGGCCAGGGCCGCGCGCGGGTCGCGATAGAAGACGCCTGAACCAAAGGTGGCGTGCTTGAACGGATCGTCGATCGGCATGCCGCTCCAAGTCTTTGCCTTTGCCCAATTCCGGACGGAAAACCGCTGCGTACTTTTCCTGGAATTGCTGCAGATCAGGCCTGTTCGGTGCGGGCCGCGCGGCGGCGCTGGCGCTCGCCCTTCGGGCTCTGCACGATGCGTACGCGCTTGACGCGGCGCGGGTCGGCGTCGAGCACGTGGAACTCGAAGCCGGGAATGGCCTGTACGACTTCGCCCCTGGCCGGGACGCGGCCGAGCGTGTTGAAGATCATGCCGCCGATCGTATCGACATATTCGCCATGCTCGCCGGCGGTAAAATCCTCGCCGATCATCTTGGCGACCTCGTCGATCTCGGCCTTGCCGTCGACGACGAAGACGCCGTCGCCGGTCTGCGTGATCATCGGCTCGTCGTCGTCATGCTCGTCCTCGATGTCGCCGACCACCATCTCGACGATATCCTCCAGCGAGGCGAGGCCATCGGTGCCGCCATATTCGTCGATGACCAGCGCCATCTGCGTGCGGTTCGTCTGCATGCGCCCCATCAGGTCGGAGGCAAGCATGGAGGGCGGCACGAACAGCACCGGGCGGATCAGGCTGAGATCACCGATGGTACGCGCAAGGTCGACCTGGGCAAGGTCGAGCGCGGTCGACGCCGGCGTCTTCGCTCTGCTGCGGCCCTTCTTGACGCGAGCGAGTTTGGTGATGTGGGCGAGCACGTCGCGGATGTGGACCATGCCGCGCGGATCGTCCAGCGTCTCGGAATACACCGGCATGCGCGAATGGCCGGACTGCTCGAACAGGCCGAGCAGGTCGCCAAGCGTCGTGTTGATCTCGACCGCCTCGATATCGGCGCGCGGCACCATGACATCCTCGACCCGCACTTCGCGCAAGCGAAGGATGTTGTTGAGCATGGCGCGTTCGCCGGGCGAGAAGGCGCCGGCGTCGGTCGCCGTTTCGGCGAGCGCGCCGGCAATCTCTTCGCGCAGGCTGGTGCCGTTGCGGTGCCGGAACAGGCCGAGCACGCGGTCGAAGAGCGAAGGACCGGCATGCGTGGACTCCGCGGCCGCGCTGCCGGCGGGAATACTCGGACTGGAGCCCTCTTCCGTCTTTTCGGAAGGCTTGGCAGCACTGCCGGCGTCCGGACGGGCGGCAGTTTCTGGTGTGTCGTTCATCGCCATCGGGTCAATTGAGCTTTTTTGTTACGCGTAGGGATCGGGAATGGCAAGCCTCGCAAGCGCCGCGCGCTCGATCGCTTCCATCTCCTCCGCCTCGGCGTCGGTCTCGTGATCATGGCCCAAAAGATGCAGCAGGCCATGGATAACGAGATGGGTGATATGGTTTTCA
The DNA here is from genome assembly GCF_006442775.1 of Mesorhizobium sp. B2-4-6. NCBI lineage: Bacteria > Pseudomonadati > Pseudomonadota > Alphaproteobacteria > Hyphomicrobiales > Phyllobacteriaceae > Mesorhizobium > Mesorhizobium sp. B2-4-6. Next base: position 57,655 of record NZ_VFVI01000007.1, on the reverse strand, counting down.
ATCGGCTTGTCTTCCAGGGCGGCCTCGCGCGCCACCGTCTCGGAAGCCAGCACGATGTCGCCCAGCATCGGCGGCAGCGCGCCGCCTTTCGGAAAGGAAAAAGCCGGGAAAGACAAGACGTTGGTTGGCTTGTCCTTGCCGCGCCACTCGGCGTTGAGCGTTCGGATATGGGCATCGTCGGAAAAGACGACGCTGAGCTCGGAAGCGCCGCCCGCGCCGGTCTCGGCAAAAGCGGCCGCAACGGCGCGATCGACGAGGCGTGTCAATTCGGCTTCCGCGGGCCAAGCACCTACCTCGACGAAAATATCGATATCGACCGGCGCTTCGCCGCCAAATTCCGGATTTTGAGCCATAGGGCCTATAATCAGCTTTCGGCGCCCAAGCCTCGCGCCAGCTTGCCGTCGCGGTCATAGGCCTTGACGATCTCGGCGACCAGCGGGTGGCGCACCACATCGCCCTCGTTGAAGCGGACGGTGACGATACCAGGCACCCCGTCGAGGACGCGCAGCGCTTCGACCAGGCCAGACTTGGTGTTGGGCGGAAGGTCGATCTGGGTCGGATCGCCGGTGACGATCATGCGCGAATTCTCGCCGAGACGGGTCAGGAACATCTTCATCTGCATCGGCGTGGTGTTCTGCGCCTCGTCGAGGATCACCGCCGCATGCGCCAGCGTGCGGCCGCGCATGAAGGCCAAGGGCGCGATCTCGATGACCTCGGCCGCGATCGCCCGCTCGACCTTGTCGGCCGGCATCATGTCGTAGAGCGCGTCGTAGAGAGGCCTGAGATACGGGTCCACCTTCTCCTTCATGTCGCCGGGCAGGAAGCCAAGCCGCTCGCCGGCCTCTACGGCCGGACGCGACAGGATGATGCGCTCGACCATGCCGCGTTCTAGCAGCATCGCCGCATGCGCCACCGCCAGATAGGTCTTGCCGGTGCCGGCGGGACCGATGCCGAACACCATTTCGGAACGCTCCAGCGCCCGCATATAGGCGTCCTGGTTGAGCGAGCGGGCGTAGATCGTCTTCTTGCGCGTCGCGATCTGGGCGGCCGAAACCTTGCCCTTGCGCTCCATCGTCGGCAGGGTCAGCTGGTCGTCGGCGGCAATCGCCATGCGCACGGCGCCGTCGACATCCGACTGGCCAATGTCGACGCCCTTCTGCAGGATGCCGTAGAGGGTGTCCAGCGCCCGGCGCGCCTGTTCGGCGGCGGCGGCGGAGCCCTTGATCGTCAGCTGATTGCCGCGCGAGCGGATGTCGACGCCGAGCTTCTGCTCGAGCCGGGCGAGGTTCTCATCGAACTGGCCGTAAAGGGCGCTGGCTAGCTTGTTGTTGTCGAAGGTCAGTACGATGTGCGCCATATCGGAGGCCCCGGACGCCTGGCTCTGGGGCGGATTCTTCAGTTCAGCAGCGCTCAACCGTCTCTCCTCATCTGCCGAGGTCGTCAGACCAATTCGGCGAACAGGCTGTTGTAGCCCGTCCTTGTGATTCGTACGTCGATAATGTCACCGATTCCGCCGGCCTTGTCGTCAACAATAACCGGCTGCAGCCACGGAGAACGGCCTACTATCTGGCCGGCCTGCCGGCCAGGCTTCTCGATCAGCGTGCCGATGGTCTTGCCGACCAGGCTCAAGCCGAAATCCTGCTGCTGCTTCAAAAGTAGGGCCTGCAGCCGCTGTAGCCGCTCGTCCTTGACCGCTTCGGCCACATGGTCGCTCATCTCAGCGCCAGGCGTGCCGGGACGCGGCGAATATTTGAACGAAAAGGCTGAGGCATAGTTCACCTCGCGCACCAGTTGCAGCGTCGCCTCGAAATCTTCCTCCGTCTCGCCGGGGAAGCCGACGATGAAGTCGCCGGACAAAGCGATGTCGGTTCGGGCGGCGCGGATGCGCTCGATAAGCGCCAGATAGTCGCGCGCCGTATGCCGGCGGTTCATCGCCTTGAGAATGCGATCCGAGCCGGACTGCACGGGCAGATGCAGATAGGGCATCAGCGCCGGCAGATCGCGGTGCGCGGCGATCAACTCGTCGTCCATGTCGCGCGGATGGCTGGTGGTGTAGCGCAGCCGCGCCAGTCCAGGAATTTCCGCCAGACGGAACAGCAGGCGGCCGAGGCCCCATTCCTCGCCATTTCCGCCGACGCCGTGCCAGGCGTTGACGTTCTGGCCGAGCAAGGTCACCTCGCGCACGCCGGCCTCGGCCAGGCGCTCGGCCTCGGCGACGATCTGCGCCACCGGCCGCGAAACCTCGGAGCCGCGCGTATAAGGCACGACGCAGAAGGTGCAGAACTTGTCGCACCCCTCCTGCACTGTCAGGAAGGCGGTGACGCCGCGCTTTGCCAATTCGGCGCGCTTGGGCTGCGGCAGATGCTCGAACTTGTCCTCGACGGCGTATTCGGTCTCGACGATCTTTTCGCCGCCACGGACGCGCGCCAGCACGTCGGGCAGCCGGTGATAGGTCTGCGGGCCGATGACCAGATCGACCGCCGGCGCACGGCGGATGATCTCGGCGCCTTCGGCCTGCGCCACGCAGCCGGCGACGCCGATCAGGAGCACGCGGCCGGCCGCGGCGCGTTCGGCTTTCATGTCGCGGATGCGGCCAAGCTCGGAATAGACCTTTTCCGCCGCCTTTTCGCGGATATGGCAGGTGTTGAGCAGCACCAAATCGGCCTCTTCGACGGCGTCGGTGGCGACATAACCGTCGGCGGCCAGCGCATCGGTCATGCGCTGGGAATCGTAGACATTCATCTGGCAGCCATAGGTCTTGACGAAGACCTTTTTCGCCGTGCGGTCAGTGCCGGCCAAGTGCTCGGCCGCAGTGCCGATGCCGTGGCTTTCAATCGTGTTCAATTCCATCGGGCGGCTTCTAGCGCCTTTCCGTGACAAAAAACAGACGATTCTGCCCGCGGCGCGTCGCGCCGCCTTGTTCCAAAATCGCTACAGGCCTTTGGGGGACATACCGATCAGCGGCTCTTTGCCGGGTTGGCGAGGATGGCCTGCATCATCTCGCGCACCTTGGCTTCCATCAACCTTGCCGTCTCCTTGCGGTTCGAACCCTTGGAGAACGGCACCGGCTCGCCGAAATGCACCTCGGCATCGATCGCCCCTTCGGCAAGCAAGGTTTTCAGGTGCGGCATCAGATCCTGGTCGCCGATCCAGGCGGTCATCGGCCGATGGCGGCGCCCCATAGGCATGCCGTGCAGGCGCGTGTAGGCGATCGCCACGGGCTGGATGAAGACCTGTTCGGCCGCCCCTTCCGAAATCGCCATGGAGGCCGCGCCGAACAGCGTGCTCTTGAACGGCATCACGAGGTTGCCGTCGCCGGTCGAGCCTTCGGCGAACAGCACCATGGCATCGCCCTTGGCCATGCGCCTGGCAATCTGGCTTGCCTGGTCGCCGGAAGTGCGCTTGCGCTCGCGCTCGATGTAGACGGTGCGCTGCAGCTTGGACAGCATGCCGATCAGCGGCCAGCCCTCCATGTCGGCCCTGGCGATGAATTTCACATCGACAAAGGAGCCGAGCACCATGATGTCGGTCCAGGAAATGTGGTTGGCCGCCACCAGCAGCGGACGTTCCCTGGCCAGCGCGCCCTTCACATGCACCCGCATGCCGAGCGCCCGAAGGATCATACCGTGCCAGATCCTCAGGATGAACGTTTCGGGCCACAGCCCCGTCTTCATCGACAGCATCTGCAGCGGTACCAGCACCAGTGAGCAGACGACGACATAGAAGAGCGCCAGGGAAATCCGCAATTTCTTGATCATTCGCTCCGCCCCAACCGGCCCGTGGCTAGCGAAGATCGCGGCGCATGACAAGCGCGCCGGTCGGACCGTGCTCGGTCGAACGATAATAGTTCGGACGGTGGCCAACCTGGCGGAAGCCCAGCCTGCGGTAAAGCCCGATCGCCGGCGCATTGGTCTCGTCGACCTCGAGGAAGAGTGCGTCGGCGCGCTGCGCATGCAATTCGCGCAGCACCGCGTCCATCAATTGCCAGCCAAGGCCCTGGCGGCGATGCGTGCGGGCGACGGCCACGGTCAGGATCTCGCCCTCGCCGGCCGCCAGCCTCGCGAGCACGAAGCCGACCGGCGGCTTGGAGCCTTGGCCGGTCTCACGCGCGGCATAGCCGAAGACCGTGTCCTGCTCGAGCAGTGCTGCGAATTCGCCATCGGTCCAGGGCCGCACGAAATCCTCGCGATGCAGCACCGAAACAGCGGCGCTGTCGGCGACTGTCAGCGGTTCCAGCGCATAGTCCCTGCGGCGCGGCTGAAAGAATGGTATGCGCATCAGGAATCGTTTCCCTTGTCCTGCCTTGGCAGAATGAAACCCGCCTGCGGCTTGGCGTCAGCGCCGCGCAGATAAAGCGGTTTCGGCTTTTCGCCCGTCTCCCTGGCCGAGGCCAGCCTGGCATAGGTCGCGATGTCGGCTGTGGCGGCCACCGGACCGGTTTCGAAGGCACGCCCCGCCGCCTCGGCAATCTGCGGCGCGGCGGTCCCGACCAGGACCGCGTCGGCGCCGATGGCCATGGTCACTGCCTCGGAAAGCGCAGCGACGGAAGGTCCGTAAGTCTCGACTAACATTTTGTCATAGAGCGCGGCGTGGATCTCCTCGCGGCCGGCATCGAGCGCGGCAAGCACCGCGCGCCCGGGAAAGGCATTCGCACCCTCCGCCGCCAGGGCTTGCAGCGTCGTCACGCCGATCGCCGGGATTTTCAGCGCCAGCGCCAGGCCGCGCGCTGCCGAGACGCCGACGCGCAGGCCGGTGAAGGAGCCGGGTCCGATCGAGACGGCAACGGCGTCGAGGTCCGGGTAACCGATCCCGCCGGCTTGCAGGGCCGTCTCGATGACGGCCATCAGATGCTCGGCATGGCCTTTGCCGAGGTCGCGCACCTCACGGCCAAGCTCCTTCCCCGCGCCCGCGTCATAGGCGCAGGCGGCGCAGAGATTGGCGGCACAGTCGATGGCGAGCACCTTCATACGGGCAGCTTCATATCGCCGGTTAAAGAACTGGATCGAAACACAATTCCCTCTGCCCGGCATGGGCCGCGGCCGCAAGGGCCAGGACGGAGAAATGTTAAGCGGCTTTGCTCCCTGGGGCCTCGATTATCAAGCCGAGACTGCGATGCGCAGCATGTGGTTGTCCCAGACATAGTCAGGCTCGGAACGGGTGGCGCCGGCGCCGCCGACGATCTCGCCGGCGCCGGTCGTCGCCATGAAGCCGGTGCCGTCGGGGGCGAGGCCGCAGACCTCGACCAGCGACCTAGTGGCGACCACGCGCCCGCTGGCGGCGTCGAGAACGGCCAGCGAATTGCCTTCCGGCGAAGTGACGGCGACCGTGCCTGCGGCGGCGTTGGCGGCGACCGAGCCGATATAGTTGCGGAAGCCGGAGAGCACGTCCTGCGGCATCTCCAAGAGCTCGATATCCTTACCGCGCGCGGCGCGCCCGACCAGCGCCGGGCGGTCGGTCGCCGGCCCGCGATATTGGCAGCCGAACCAGACCGTGCCCGCCCGGTCGCGATCCATGTGGCGGATCGACAGCTGATGCAGCGCCGGGGGCAATTCATGCTTTTCGATGAGGTCTCCGGTGAAGCGGTCGACCAGCGTGTAGGACGGCTGCATCGTCGCGATGTTGAGCTCGGCCCGGCCATAGTCGGGATGGGTTTCGATGCCGCCATTGGCGATGGCTAAAGTGCGGCCATCGCCGAGCAGGAGCAATTCATGCGGCCCCATGCCATAGGTCGGGAACTCGCCGATGCGATTGAATTTCTCCCGCGCATCGTAGACACCGACGACACCTGCCGCGTTGTCGAAGTCGTTCTCGGTCGCATAGAGCAAGGCGCCGTCGGGCGAGAACACGCCATGGCCGAAGAAATGCCGGCCGGCGATGCTGGCGATGGTCAATGGCTTGTCGCGGCCGGCTTGGTCGAAGACAAGCGCGAAGGTGCCGGGCTGACGGGCGAAGACCACCGAACGCTTCGACACCGGATCGAAGGCGACGTCATGGCCGCGATCCGGCAGATCGACCGTGTGCAGGATTTTTCCCGCCTCGGAGAGCACGGCGGCGCCGAAGCTGCCGTCACGTTTGACGAAGGCTGTGGCAAAGACGGCGTCCGCGGCCAGCATTTCGGCCCAAGCGCGCGGCGCCATGGCGGCGGCAAAGCCCGCGCCCGCGGCCCGCAGGAAATCGCGGCGATCGATGAGCTTTGTACGTGTCCTCGCCATCGATCAGTCTCCGTCCAGCGACGAGAAGCCCGCGGTCAGGCCGAATTCGGCGGTCATCCTGGTGCCGATCAAGGTCGACAAGCTCGACGTGATCAGCGCGAAATGCTCGAGCTTGCCGCGCAGCGCCGGATCGGCGAGCGCCTTGTCGATCGGACCGGCGGTCGACTTCGCCGTTGACACGCCGTTGCTGAGCTGGATGTGGATGGATTCGGCCATCCATTGCGCATCGGCGGGCAGCGCATCGCCGAGCTTGGAAGCCTGGAACAGTTGGTCGATGCCGGACAGGTTTGCGGCCAGCGAAGCCGTCGTGTACTGCGAGCGCCAGTAGATCGCCTGCTTCGGCTTGGCGGCATCCGGCCTGGTGCCGAGAAAACCCTTGAGCCGTACGTCGCGGATCATATCCAGCTCGTTGATGAAGACACCGACCAGTTCCGTCACCGCTTCGTTGCCGTCTCGGTAGAGCGGGTTTTTCGGCCCCGGATTGGCCCAGAGCGACGCAAAGCCGTCGGGCTTTTGCCAGGCATCGCGCACCTCGCCGGCGATCGCTTCGATATTGCCGGCAACCGTCTCACCATAGGCGCAGCGGTAAGGATCGTCTTTCCCGGCAAGCGTTTCGGCGCCGTCGCCGTAAAGCACATATTCGAGCGCGCCGAGGCCCTGCATGGCGACGCTCTTTTGCGCCAGTTGCGTCGGATCGGTGGCTGACGCGTCCTTGGACGCCAGCGTGGCCTGCACTTGCCTCAGGCCGATGCTCTTGCGGTCCGGCCAATAGAGCATGCGCTCCAGCCGGTTGTTCTCCTTGATCGGCCCGAAGCCGATAATCTCGGCCACCGACCAGGCCTCCACCGTGCCTGAAAACGCCGCGCGCGCCGCTTCGAGATTCTTTTCGGACGGCGCTTCGCAAAGCTGGTGCATCGCCTTGGTCAGGCCCGCCGCATGCTCGTCGAGGCTGACATAGGCCGGGCGGACGAAACCATCGATCGCGCGGCCGATGACATCGGAGGCCTCGATCGCGGCCGATGCCGGCGGGGAGATGGCCAGAAAAAACGGAAGGGCAAGGGCGGCGGCCACGCGTTTCGACATCAAAGCGACTCCAGGAATTTAATCAGCGCGTCACGATCGGCCGCGGCGGCCCCGGCAAAACGATCGCGCGCCTTCTGGCCTTCGCCGCCATGCCACAGGATCGCCTCGGCAAGCGTGCGGGCGCGGCCGTCGTGCAGATAAAAAGCATTGCCGTTGACTGTCGCGGTGAGCCCAATACCCCAGAGCGGCGGGGTGCGCCACTCGCTGCCGCTCGCTTCGCCGACCCGTTGCCCGTCGGCAAGGCCCTCGCCCATGTCGTGCAGCAGGAAGTCGGAATAGGGCCAGATCAGTTGGAAGGCCTGCGCCTTGTTGGGCGTGCCGCGCAAGGTGACGAATTTCGGCGTGTGGCAGGAAATGCAGCCCATCTCGTAGAACTGCTTCTTGCCGGCGAGCACTTGCGGTGTGGCGATGTCGCGCCGCGCCGGCACGGCCAGATTCTGCGAATAGAAGGTGACGAGGTCCATTACCGGCGGCGGCGCCTCGGCCGTGCCGAGGCGTTGCTGCACGCCGTCCGGCATGGCAAGGCAATCCGTTTGCGCCTTGGTGCAATCGCCCCAATGCTTCGGCATTTCCGGCGTGGAGATGCCGATATCGCCGGCAAAGGCATCGGCCGCCTGCTGGCGGATCGAGGCGGTCTGCGCCTTCCAGCCGAAGCGGCCCAAGGTCACCGCGCCGCTCAGCTCGTCGCGCACGATGTTCGGCCTGCCCGAAATGCCGTCGCCGTCGCGGTCATCCGCATCGGCATGGGCAAGGATATCGGCTGGCGCAATCTGCTCGATCAAGCCGAGCCCGATCATCGGCGGCGTCAGCCGAGGCGAGAGCGTGGTGCGCGGATCGAGCGGGCCGTAACCGGGATTTTCGACGAAATAGCGCGGCTTGCGTAGCGAAACCACGGCACCGTCGCCGAGCGCGACCTTTTCCTCGGAGTATTCAACGCGCATGCGGCCCTCACCCCTGAGCCCGGGCACCGCAAGATCCTGCAGTTGCGTGCCATAGACGGAGTCGGGAAAGTTCAGCACCTTGTGGTCGGCAAGCGCGGCCTTTTCCTCGGCGCTGGCGGCGTCGCGGGCCAGCCGGAGGAACATCGACGTCGATCCGGCATCGCCTTCCGGAGGACGCCCGCGGCCGTCCTTCAAATGGCAATTCTGGCAGGCGCGCTCGTTGAACAGCGGGCCGAGCCCGTCCGAAGCCTGGGTCGAGGACGGCGACGACACCCAGTTCTTTCGGAACAGCGCGTTGCCGAGCTTGAAGCTGCCCTCTTCCTCAAAGGTGATGTTGGCGGAGGATTGCGAGAAGGCATCGCGGTTGACGTCCTTGCGCGACGTGCCGGCGCCGCCCTGCATCAGCTCGAACGGCTCGGGCCTGGTAAAGTCGATCGTTGGCCTGGTGACTGCCAGAACTCGCGCCTGATCCTTCGGCGTCAGGTCGGTGGGGCTCGTCGGGAGAGCGGCTGGCTCACCGGCCATGGCGGGCGCGGAAAGCATGACCGCCAGCAAAAGCGACGCCCCGCTGCCGATCCGGTATCGTGGGGTCTTCCGAAGCGGCAGGCCGTCGATTGCGGCCCGCAGCGCGCGGCGCGAAAAATGATCTACGGGGCGCCGCATTCCCGCATGTCCTTACTCCGCCTCGTTGGCCGGGTCGGCGTTGAGCTGGCCGTACTTTTCCTCGCCGATCGAGGCAAGCAGGTCGAGCTGCGTTTCCAGGAAGTCGATATGTCCTTCCTCGTCGGTCAAAAGGTCCTCGAACAGCTTCATCGAGACGAAATCGCCTTCCTCGTGGCAGATCTCGCGCGAGCGTTTGTAAGCGGTGCGCGCGTCATATTCGCCGGCCAGATCGGATTCGAGCACTTCCTTGACGTTCTGGCCGATGCGCAACGGCGCGACGGACTGCAGATTGGGATGGCCTTCGAGGAAGATGATGCGCGCGATCAGCCTGTCGGCGTGATGCATTTCCTCTATCGATTCCGCCCGCTCCTTCTTTGCCAGCTTGGTGTAGCCCCAATCCTCGAGCAGACGATAATGCACCCAGTACTGGTTGACGGCTCCAAGCTCCAGAAACAGAGCTTCATTAAGCCGCTCGATGACCTGCGGTTCGCCCTTCATGGGTTCTGCTCCCGTATTGGACGCGCAAGCTTCGCACGCGATCCAGGTGTGAAACGATGTCCACGCCGCCCACCTCTGAGCGGGCGTGGTAGTTCTCGGTGACCCGAATGATCGTTTCCACCACATTTGGGAAACAGCCGCAACAGCGCCCGCGCTTGCGCATCGCATGGTAGACCTTCGCCGGCACGATCAACTGCCAGGGATCCTCATCCAGCAGATCGACGATCATCTGCTCGATCTCCTTCTCGGTGATGATGTTGCAATGGCAGATCAACATTCACTTGCTCTGGCTGGTGGCGCCGGCCACGGCGCCGCTTGGCTTACTTGTCAGTCGGGCATGACCTCGTCCAAAAACCGGTATCCACTTTTTGGGATCATGCCTGTTTCCTAGTCGGGCATGATCTCGTCCAAAAACCGGTATCCACTTTTTGGGATCATGCCTTGGACCTTACTTGAACACCTTGTCGGGAGCGTCCAGGCTGTCGGAGCCCTCGAAGGCGATCTGGTTCAGCTTGAGCGAGCCGACGGCGCGCTCGATCGACTTGGTCTGGTCGATCAAGGCGTCGATTGCCGCCTGGACGGTAGCGTTGCCTTCGGTGTTGCCTTCGGCAATCTGCTGGTCATAGGCCTCGCCGGCCAGCGCGCGCGCCTGGATGGCCTCCATCTTGGCGACGGTGGTGTCCAGCTTGCCCGACAACTCCTTGTCGATCGCCGGATCGGCGGCCTTCACCATGTCGGACACCGACGGACCCGAAACCACGGAGCCGTCGAGCCGCTTGTAGCTGGCACGGTAGGCGTCGCGGATGCCGACCGCGTCATAGAGATGCGAGATGTAGGTGTTGTCGGAGAAGCAGTCGTGCTCTTCTTCCGGATCGTGCAGCAAAAGGCCGAGCTTCATGCGCTCGCCGGCCAGCTCGCCATAGGAGAGCGAGCCCATGCCGGTGAAGATGGTGGAGATGCTGGCATTCGCCTCGCCGTCGGTCAGGTTCTTGCGCGCGGCGCCGTCCTCCTTCCAGTTGCCGACCATTTCCTGCAGGTCGGACACCAGAAGATCGCTCGCCGACTTCAGATATTCGGCGCGACGGTCGCAATTGCCATTGCTGCAATTCTTGAGATCGTAGTCGGTAAAGGGCCGCTCGCCCGCGCCCGGGCCTGTGCCGTGCAGGTCCTGGCCCCAGAGCATGAATTCGATGGCGTGATAACCGGTCGCGACATTGGCTTCGACGCCGCCGGCCTCCTGCAGCGTGCCCGAAAGGAACTCGGGCGTCAGCTTCGAGGCGTCGACCTTCTTGCCGTTGATCTCGATTTCCTTGTTGGCGATGACGTTGGCCGTATAGAGCGCGTTTTCGTCCGACTCGCTGCCATAGCTCTTGGCGACGTAATCGATCAGGCCCTCATCCAGCGGCCACGAATTCACCTTGCCTTCCCAGTCGTCGACGATCTTGTTGCCGAAGCGGTAAACTTCGGTCTGCTGGTAGGGAATGCGCGCCGCCTTCCAGGCTTCGCGCGCGGCGTTCAACGTGTCGGCCGAGGGGCTGGCGATGAGTGCGTCCACCGCCTTGTCCAGCGCCTGCGCGGTGGTCAGCGAATCCTCGTATTTGGCTAAAGCGATGTCGGCATAGGTCTTGATCACCGCCTTCGCGTCTGTCTCGGCTTTCGCCGGCAACACGAACACCGCCGCCGTCAGTGCAGCCGTGGCGCAGATCGCAGCCAGCCTGCCGCCGTTACGTGCCGTCATTATCCTTCTCCAGTTGCTTGGAAATTCAACAATAGGCGCATGTGTCCACCCGCGCCGAGGCATGAGCATGCCGGGAAAAATGGTCGCCGCGTCGATGCGCGGTTCGCGAAAAAAAGACACCCACTTGCCTCCAATCGAAAGGGTTCAAGGCCCAGACATCAAAGGGATGCGCTTCGCGCGCAGCTCTCCATAAAGCGATGGAGAGGCGGGGAGTCAACTGGTGTGGCAGAAAAAAATCAATTGAAACAATAGTTTAGAATTATTCTAAACTAGGATTATCAACTTTAAGACGATCGCCCGACCGGGAGACAGGATTGACAGGCGGCCGTTCTGGGTGCGACCCGGACGCCTGCCCTTGCGGCGGCGGCAGACAATCGCCACTTGGCGCAAGAGCCTAGATTTCCAAGACAAAAGGATTGCGATGACGAACGGGGTTGTGATTGTCGGTGCCGGCCATGCCGGCGTGCAGGCCGCAGCCAGCCTGCGCGATGAGGGCTATGAAGGGCCTGTCGTCCTGATCGGCGACGAGAAGGAACTGCCCTATCACAAGCCGCCGCTGTCCAAGACCTTCATCAAGGACACGGAGGCCAAGCCGCAGCCCCTGCGCGGCGAAGCGTTCTACACTGGCCACAACATCGATTACCGGCCGGGCGTGCGCATCGCGAGCATCGACGCCCGCGCGGGCCAGTTGAATGTCGCGGGCAATGGAACGCTCGGCTTCGACCGGCTGGTGCTTGCAACCGGCTCGCGGCCGCGCCTGCTCAAGCTCGACGGCACCGGCCTTGCCGGCGTGGTCTCGCTGCGCTCGCTGGCGGACGCGCGGGCGATCCGCGAGCTCAGCGCGCAAACCGAGGACGTGGTCATTCTCGGCGGCGGCTTCATCGGCCTGGAGATAGCGGCGACGCTGAGAGCCGCCGGCCGCAACGTCACCGTCGTCGAGGCCGTCGACCGGCTGCTTGGCCGCGCCGTGGCGCCTGTCATCGCCGCGCATGTTCGCCAGCGCCTAGAAGCGATCGACGTGCGCATCCTGACCGGCACCACCATCGCCCGCCTGGAGGGCGAAAACGGCCGCGTCTCGGCCGCGATCACGTCCGGCGGCGAGCGCCTGCCGGCGCAGATGGTCATCATCGGCATCGGCGTGGTGCCCAATGTCGAACTGGCGGAAGCCGCCGGCCTGGCCATCGGCAACGGCATCCGCGTCGACCAGCATATGCAAAGCTCTGTTCCCGAAATCCTCGCCATCGGCGACGCGGCCTCCTATCGCCATTGGTTCACCGGCGGCGACGTTCGGCTGGAATCGGTGCAGAACGCCACCGACCAGGCCAGGCTTGCCGCCCGTACCATCCTCGGCCATGCCGAGCCGTTCTCGGCCGTGCCGTGGTTCTGGTCGGATATCGGCGACATGAAATTGCAGATGGTCGGCCTGACGCAAGGCGGCGATCACCATGTCGTCCTTGGCGATCTCGCCGACAACAAGTTCTCGATCTATCATTATGCCGGCAGCCGGCTGCTCGGCATCGAATCCGTCAACCGCCCTGCCGACCACATGCTCGGCCGCAAGATGCTCGGCGTCGGCTTCTCGCCGACGCCGCAAACGGTCGCGGGCGGCCCGGATGCGCTGAAGGCGGCGCTTGCGGACTTCAGTCAGGACGAACCGACCAGGGCGACGGGCTAGGACGCGCCCGATCAGGCGGCCCGCGCGTCGCGGATCGAGGTCTCCAGGATTTCCAGGGCCTCGGTCATGACGCCGTCCTGGATGGTGATCGGCGACAGGAAGCGGATGACGTTGGCGTAGACGCCGCAGGTGAGCAGGATGAGGCCCTTGTCCAGCGCCTTCAGCCTGACCGCATTGGCGAACTCCGCCGAGGGCAGGCCCTTCTTCACGTCGTTGAATTCGACGGCGTTCATGAACCCCGGGCCGCGGATGTCGACGATCTCGGGCACGTCTTCGCGGATCGAGTCCAGCCGCTGCTTCAGCCTGGCGCCGAGGGCATTGGCGCGGTCGCAAAGCTTCTCCTCGTCGATCACGTCGAGCACGGCGTGCGCGGCGGCGACGCCGATCGGGCTGCCGCCATAGGTGCCGCCGAGCCCGCCGGGGCCGGGCGCGTCCATGATCTCGGCGCGGCCGGTGACGGCCGAGAGCGGAAAGCCGCCGGCGAGGCTCTTGGCCATGGTGGTGAGATCGGGCGCCACGTCATGATGATCCATGGCAAACATCTTGCCGGTGCGGGCAAAGCCGGTCTGCACCTCGTCGGCTACAAGCAGGATGCCATGCTGGTCGCAGATCTTGCGCAGCGCCGTCATGAAGTCGCGCGGCGCTTCGTAGAAGCCGCCCTCGCCCTGCACCGGCTCGACGATGATGGCCGCGACGCGGCCTGGATCGACATCGGCCTTGAACAGCTTATCGAGCGCGGCGAGCGAATCGGCGACCGAAACGCCGTGCAGCGCGACCGGGAACGGCGCATGGAAGACATCGGCCGGCATGGCGCCGAAGCCGACCTTGTAGGGCACGACCTTGCCGGTCAGCGCCATGCCCATGAAGGTGCGGCCGTGGAAGCCGCCGGAAAAGGCGATGACCGCCTGGCGGCCGGTGGCGTTGCGGGCGATCTTGATGGCGTTCTCGACCGCCTCGGCGCCGGTGGTGACGAAGACCGTCTTCTTGTCGAACTTGCCGGGCAGCATGCCGTTCAGCCGCTCGGCGAGATGCACATAGCTCTCGTAAGGCACGACCTGGTGGCAGGTGTGGGTGAAGCGGTCGAGCTGGGCCTTCACGGCCTCGATCACCTTCGGATGGCGGTGGCCGGTGTTGACCACGGCTATGCCGGAAGAGAAGTCGATGTAGCGGCGGCCCTCGACATCCCAGATTTCCGAATTCTCGGCGCGATCGGCATAGATCTGCGTCGTCATGCCGACGCCGCGCGAGATCGACTGGTTCTTGCGTTCGGAAATGGCTGAATTCTTCATCTCATCCCTCAATCGGGCCATCCTTCATCGACTGGCCCGTTCTTGTTGGTGCCGCTGCAGGCCTCTTCTGACCTTATTTCACGTTTTGCTCAAGTCGGCACCATGGCACAGTCGATTGGGCCTGCCGGCGGGCGATCTTAACCAGAGTGACGATGCGCGCCGCGGAAATAGTTTCCTTTTCCCGCCGATCGATTAATCTCGTTTCATCGGCGACGTGCCGCCGTCAGGAGCGGCTCCCGCGGGCTGAGGGGAACCATGAGCAGGAACGCGACCGCCTTGCCGTCATCGCCGCTCCGCCCTTTGCCTCGTCCAAACGTGTTGTTGCTGCTGGCCTGCTTCGCCGCCGCGTTCTCAGCCGCCGGTTGCCAGAAGCAGCAGGCGGCCGAAAAGAAATTGCCGGTGGTGGTGACCACCCAGACGGTCGCGCTCGCCGATTATGCACCACGAACCTCGCTGACCGGCGTGATCGCGGCCCGTACGCTCAACAATCTTTCCTTCCGCGTCGGCGGCCGCATCGCCGAGCGGCTTGTCGATGTCGGCCAGCATGTCGACCAGGGCACGGTGCTCGCCCGCATCGATCCGCAGGAACAGGAATCGGATCTGCGTTCAGCACAGGCCGATCTCGACGCGGCACAAGCGCAACTCACGCAGGCAGCGGCCACTTATCAACGGCAAAAGACGCTGCTTTCGCAAGGGTTTACGACGAGACGGGAATTCGACACCGCCAACCAGACGCTGAAAGTGGCGCAGGGCAGCGTCGATGCCGCGCAAAGCGCTTTGGCCAACGCCAAGGAGAATCTGTCCTACACCGAGCTCAAGGCGGGCGCCGCCGGCGTCATCACTGCACGCCAGGTCGAGGCCGGGCAGGTGGTGCAGGCGGCGCAGACGGTGTTCACCATCGCCGAGGATGGGGACCGCGACGCGGTCTTCAACGTGCATGAAACGCTGGTTGCCCAGACGCCGCCGTCGCCCGCGGTAACGATCACGCTGCTGTCGGACCCGCAGGTCCGGGCGGTCGGCAAGGTGCGCGAAATCTCGCCGGCGGTCGATACCCGGTCAGGATCGATCCGGGTCAAGGTCGGCATTCCCGGCACGCCTGCCGGCATGCCGCTGGGCGCGGCGGTGATCGGCACGGTCAGCGCCAGGTCGGTCAAAGCCATCCTGTTGCCCTGGCAGGCGCTGACCTCGACCGCCGGCAAGCCCGCCGTCTGGATCGTTGATCCGTCGAGCAAGGCTGTGACGCCGGCGCCGGTCGAGGTGCTCGCCTTCGATTCCGGCATTGTCGTCGTCGACAAGGGTTTGCAGGAAGGCCAGAGCGTCGTCACCGCCGGCGGGCAGTTGCTCAGCCCCGGACAGACGATCGAGGTGGCGGGGGCGAGCCAATGAACCGGTTGCCGCGCCTCGCTTCCCTGTTGATCCTTGCGGCGCTTGCCGCCTGCTCACGCTCGCAAGAGAAGCCGCCGGAGATCATCCGGCCGGTCCTATCGATGGTGGTCGAACCGAAGACGGTCGAAACCTTCGGCTTCGCCGGTTCGGTCGAGCCGCAATACAGCGCCGACCTTGCTTTCCGCCTGCTCGGCCGCGTCGTCTCGCGCGACGTCAAGGTCGGCGACCTCGTCACCAAGGGCACGACCATCGCGGCGCTCGATCCGACGGCGCTGGAGCTTGCCGTCCAGGCATCGAAAGCCGACCTGTCGAATGCGCAGGCGCAGTTCACCAATACCGCCGCCAGCGAGGATCGACAGCGCCAGTTGCTCGCCTCGGCGAACACGTCGCAAGCCACATTCGATGCCGCGAAACAAGCGCGGCAGGCGGCGGAAGCCGGCGTGGAGCGCGCCAACGCCGCTTTGGCCAAGTCGCAGGAGCAGCTCGGCTATGCCCGGCTGTTCTCGGATTTCGACGGCGTCGTCACTGCCACAGGCGCCGAGGTCGGCCAGACCGTTTCGGCCGGGCAGACAGTCGTCACCGTGGCGCGCACGGACCCGCGCGAGGCGGTGGTCGACATCCCCGACCAGTTGACCGGCGACCTCACTGTCGGCATGCCCTTCGAGATCGTCCTGCAGTCGGTGCCGACCATCAAAACCGACGCCAAGCTGCGCGAGGTCGCGCCGCAGTCGGAAGGCACAACCCGCACACGGCGCGTAAAGCTGACGCTGGTCAATCCGCCGACGGCGTTCCGGCTCGGTTCGACGATCACGGCGACGCGCATGACCAAGGTCGCGCCGACGATCGAACTGCCGATATCGGCGCTGCTCGAAAAGGACGGCTCTGAAAAAGTGTGGATCGTCGATCCGCAATCCTCCAGCGTGAGCACGCGCGAGATCAAGATCGCCTCCAAGAGCGGTGGCAGCTTCACGGTAGCGGAGGGGCTCGAGGCCGGCATGCGCGTCGTCACCGCGGGCGTGCACAGCCTGAGCGAAGGACAGAAGGTCAAAGTGCCGGAGGGCGGGGTCTGATGAAGGGCTTCAATCTCTCCGACTGGGCGCTCAGCCACCGTTCGCTGGTCTGGTATTTCATGCTGGTCTTCGTGGTGGCCGGCATCTTCTCCTATCTCAATCTCGGCCGCGAGGAAGACCCCGCCTTCACCATCAAGACCATGATCATCCAGGCCAACTGGCCCGGCGCCTCGGTCAAGGAAACGGTGCAGCAGGTGACCGACCGCATCGAGAAGAAGCTTGAGGAACTCGACAGCCTCGACTTCACCCGATCCGTCACCACCGCCGGCCAGACCGTCATCTTCGTCAACCTGAAGGACACCACCAAGGCGCGCGACGTCGTGCCGAACTGGCTTCAGGTGCGCAACAGGGTCAACGACATCAAGGCGCAGTTCCCGCAAGGCGTGCAGGGGCCATTCTTCAACGACCGCTTCGGCGACGTCTACGGCAACATCTATGCCTTCACCGCCGACGGGCTGACGCCGCGCCAATTGCGCGACTATGTCGAGGATGTGCGGACCAAGATCCTGACTGTGCCGAACGCCGGCAAGGTCGACCTGGTCGGCGCGCAGGACGAGGCCATCTATCTCGAATTCTCGACGCGCCAGATCGCGGCGCTCGGCCTCAACCAGCAGGCGATCGTCGCCAGCCTGCAGGCGCAGAACGCGATCACGCCTTCCGGCGTCATCCAGTCCGGGCCGGAGCGCATCAGCGTGCGGGTCGGCGGCCAGTTCACCTCCGAGGAGAGCCTGCGGGCCATCAACCTGCGCGTCAACGACCGCTTCTTCCGGCTGAGCGATGTGGCGACGATCCGGCGCGGCTATGTCGACCCGCCGACGGCCCTGTTCCGCTTCAACGGCCAGGACGCGATCGGGCTCGCCATCGGCATGAAGCCCAACGCCAATCTGCTGAAATTCGGCGAGGCGTTGCACGAGGAGATGCAGAAGGTGCTGGCCGACCTGCCGGTCGGCGTGGGCGTGCATCTGGTCGCCGACCAGCCGGTCATCGTCGAGGAAGCGGTCTCGGGCTTCACGCGGGCGCTGTTCGAGGCAGTGGCCATCGTGCTTGCGGTGTCCTTCATCAGTCTCGGCATGCGCGCCGGCTTCGTCGTCGCGCTGTCGATCCCGCTGGTTCTGGCCATCACCTTCACCGTGATGGAGTATCTCGGCATATCGCTTCAGCGCATTTCGCTCGGTGCGCTGATCATCGCGCTAGGCCTCCTGGTCGACGACGCGATGATCGCGGTCGAGATGATGGTGGCGCGGCTGGAGGTCGGCGACAATCTGCGCAAGGCGGCGACTTACGTCTATACCTCGACCGCCTTCCCGATGCTGACCGGCACTCTGGTGACGGTCGCCGGCTTCATCCCGATCGGCCTCAATTCGAGCGCTGCCGGCGAATACACCTTCACGCTGTTCGTCGTGATCGCCGTGTCGCTGCTGGTGTCATGGATCGTGGCGGTGCTGTTCGCGCCGCTGCTCGGCGTCACCATCCTGCCGGCAACGATGAAGGAGAAGCATCACGACCAGCCTGGACGCTTCACCTTGCTGTTCAGGCGCGTGCTCATCTTTTCCGTTCGCCGCCATTGGCTGACGATCATCGTGACGGTGCTTCTGTTCGCCGGCTCGATCGCCGGCTTTGGGCTCGTGCAGCAGCAGTTCTTTCCGCCTTCCGACCGGCCGGAGCTGATCGTCGACTGGAACCTGCCGCAGAACTCCTCGATCACGGAAACGCGCGACCAGATGGAACGCTTCGAAGAGCGGGCGCTGGTCGGCAATCCCGACATCGATCATTTCTCTTCCTATGTCGGCCAAGGCGCGGTGCGCTTCGTACTCGCCTATGACGTGCAGCCGGCCAACCCCTATTTCGGCCAGACGGTGATCGTCACCAAGAGCATCGAGGCGCGCAACAGGGTGAAGCCGGCGCTGGAAAAACTGCTGCGCGCGGAGTTCGTCGGCACCGATGCCTTCGTCAAGCCGCTCGAGCTCGGCCCGCCGGTCGGGCGTCCGGTGCAATACCGCGTCGGCGGTCCCGATATCCAGACGGTGCGCGAGCTGGCGCAGCAATTCGCCGGCTTGATCTCGGCCAATCCGAAGCTCGCCGCGCCGACTTTCGACTGGAACGAGCCGCAGCGCGTGCTGAGGGTCGACGTGTTGCAGGACAAGGCGCGCCAGCTCGGCATCACCTCGTCCGACATCGCCAGCGCACTGAACAGCACCGTGGGCGGCTCCACGATCACGCAGGTACGCGATGCGACATATCTCATCAATGTCGTGGCGCGCTCGCGCGAGGCCGAACGCGGCTCGATCGAGACGCTGCAGAACATGCAGCTGCCGACCGGCAATGGCGAAGCAATCCCGCTCGCCGCCGTCGCCAATTTCCGCTACGACCTCGAACAGCCAACCGTGTGGCGGCGCAACCGGACGCCGACCATCACCGTGCGCGCCGGCCTGGCCGGCGACGTGCTCCCGGCGACCGTCGTCAACGAGCTGAAACCGTCGGTCGAGGCCTTCATCGCCAAGCTGCCGCCTGGCTATTCGGTCGAGACGGCGGGCTCCGTCGAGGAAAGCGCCAAGAGCCAGGGACCGATCGCCGCCGTGGTGCCGCTGATGCTGTTCATCATGGCGACCATCCTGATGGTGCAGCTGCAAAGCTTCCAACGCCTGTTCCTGGTGGTGGCGGTGGCGCCGCTCGGCCTGATCGGCGTGGTGGCCGCCCTGGTGCCCAGCGGCGCGCCGCTCGGCTTCGTAGCCATCCTCGGCGTGCTGGCGCTGATCGGCATCCTGATCCGCAACTCGGTCATCCTGATCGTGCAGATCGAGGACCTCGTCAAAGAAGGCAAGGACCGCTGGGCGGCCGTGATCGAGGCGACGGAGCATCGCATGCGGCCGATCGCGCTGACGGCGGCCGCGGCGAGCCTCGCGCTGATCCCGATCGCGCGCGAAGTGTTCTGGGGCCCGATGGCCTACGCCATGATGGGCGGCATCATCGCCGGCACAGCGATCACGTTGCTGTTCCTGCCGGCGCTCTATGTGACGTGGTTCCGGATCAAGGAGCCGAAAGGCGAGGAAAGCCCGCCTGCCTCAGGTACCTGAGAATTTGTGCAGCATCAGAGCTAAGACATTCATTCGTTGTCTTTGGCGGGTGGGGTGAGACTTGGCGCGCTGCCACGGCGCTGACTTTGAGTTGCGCCAAGCATGCCAACCTTTTGGCAAATCGGCCAATGCCAGGATGCTCTCGTCCCGCGCGATCACCTCTTGCAGGCCAACGAGCATTATGTCGCTTTCATCCCGATCTCGAGTGTCGCTGCTGTAGAACTGCCAACTGCCACCTTCATCATCGTCGTCGTCATCATTGTCATCCTCACGCAAAACGTATGCGATCCAGTCGCCACGTTTGAATATGCTCTTGTCTGACAACACCGCGACGTTGGGTGGATCCTCGAACTTCCAATCTTTCATCAGGACTTTCCAAATATCGTTGCTCGTGCGCAAGGGAGTACTCATTCAAGCCGTTCTCACAAACCCTTCGCTGGCCCTGAGCAGATTGCGCGTATAATCCGCGCTCACGCGATGGCCGATCAGCTGGCTCGCGGTCAGCGTCTCCACCGCCTCGCCGTTCTGCATCACCATCAGCCGCTCGCACATATGGGTGATGATGGCGAGGTCGTGGCTGACCATCAGGAAGGTGAGCTTGCGACGGCGGCGCACCTCTTCCAGAAGATTCAGCACCTCCGCCTGCACGGACGCGTCGAGCGCCGAGGTCGGCTCGTCGAGCAAAAGGATCGAGGGTTCCAGAATCAGCGCCCGGGCTATCGCCACGCGCTGGCGCTGGCCGCCGGACAGTTGGTGCGCGTAGCGGAAACGGAAGCCGGTGCCGAGGCCGACCTCGTCCAGCGCGCGCTCGATGCGCTTCTCGCCGTCGGCAATGCCATGGATGGCCAAAGGTTCCTGCAGCAGGCGGTCGACCGTCTGGCGCGGATGCAGCGAGCCGTAGGGGTCCTGGAAGACCATCTGCACGTCGCGATAGAAGGTCTTGTCACGGGTCTTGCCGAGCCTCTTGCCGTTCACGGTAATGGCGCCCGAGGCGACCGGCGCGAGGCCGGTGATGGCCCTCAGCAGCGTCGACTTGCCCGAACCGCTCTCCCCGACCAGCCCATAGGATTCGCCTTCCCTCACTTCGAGGCTCACGCCCTTCAGCGCGCGAAAACGGTCGAAGACCACTTCCAGTCCTTCGACAGCGATGGAGGCCGTCATGCCGCCCACTCCGGCTTGCGGTCGAGCACCGGCAGCGGATGCCGCTCGAAGCCGATTCTCGGCATGCAGTTGAGCAGGCCGCGCGTGTAGGGGTGCCGGGCATCGCGCAGTTCGGAAGCCTTGATCTGCTCGACCACCTTGCCGGCATACATGACGACGACGCGGTCGCAAAAGGAGGAGACCAGGCGCAGGTCGTGCGAGATGAAGATCAGGCCCATGCCGCGCTCGGCGACGAGCTTGTCGAGGATCCTGAGCACGTCGAGCTGCACGGTGACGTCGAGCGCCGAGGTCGGCTCATCGGCGATCATCAGCTCGGGTCCGGTGACCAGCATCATGGCGATCATGGCGCGCTGGCCCATGCCGCCCGAGACCTCGTGCGGGTAAAGGTCGAAAACGCGGACTGGATCGCGGATCTGCACCGCCCGCAGCATCTCCAGCGCGCGATCGCGCGCCTCGGCCCTGGAGACCTTTTCGTGCGTGCGCAGCGTCTCGACGATCTGGCGGCCGATGGTCATCACCGGGTCGAGCGAATATTTGGGATCCTGCAGGATCATGGCGATGCGGTTTCCCCGCAACGAGCGGCGCTGGCGGGGCGATATGGACAGCAGATCGATACCGTCGAAGGTGAGCTTCTTCGCCGAAACCTCGGCCTGCGGCGGGGTGAGGCCCATGATGGCGCGGCCGGTCTGCGATTTGCCGGAGCCGCTCTCGCCGACGATGCCCAGCCGCTCGCGGCCGAGCGAGAACGAGACGCCGCGCACGGCCTGCACGAGGCCGGTGCGGGTCGGGAAGGTGACACGCAGGTCGTCGACGTCGAGGAGCGTGTCGCCGCTCATTGGTCGCCGCTCCGGGGATCGAGCGCGTCGCGTAGGCCGTCGCCGAGCAGGTTGAAGCCGAGGCTGACGATGAGGATGGCCGCGCCTGGCGCCGCTGCCACCCACCATTGGTCGAGGATGAAGCGGCGGCCCGACGCGATCATCGCGCCCCATTCGGGCAGCGGCGGCTGCGCGCCGAGACCGAGAAAGCCGAGACCTGCGGCAGTCAGGATGATGCCCGCCATATCGAGCGTCACGCGGATAATCAGCGAGGAAATGCAGAGCGGCATGATGTGGCGCAGCACGATGCGGAAGGGCGAAGCGCCCATCAGCTGCACCGCCTTGATGTAGTCGGAGTTGCGCACCGTCAGCGTTTCCGCACGAGCAATACGCGCGTAAGGCGGCCAGGAGGTGATGGCGATCGCGATTACCGCGTTCTCGATGCCGGGACCGAGCGCCGCGACGAAGGCGAGCGCCAGCACCAGCTTCGGAAAGGCGAGGAAGATATCGGTGATGCGCATCAGGATCGTGTCGGTCCAGCCGCCGGCATAACCGGCGATCGTGCCGACCAGCAGGCCGATGGGCGCGGCGATGACGGCGACGAGGATCACCACATAAAGCGTCCAGCGCGCGCCATAAACGATGCGCGAAAAGATGTCGCGGCCAAGGTCGTCGGTGCCGAACCAATGCGCGGCGCTGGGCGGCAGCAGGCGGGCGTTCTTGAGATCGCCGACGGTCGGCGAATAGGGCGCCAGCACATCGGCAAAGGCGGCGACCACCAGCAGCGCGATGATGATCAGCATGCCGACCAGCGCCAGCCGATTGGCGGAGAAGCGCCGCCAGGCGATATAGGAGCGGCCGAGCCTTGCCTGGAGGCGCGAGGCCGGCCGGTCGCTGAGCAGCCACGCGCGCCTGGATTGGATGGTTCCAGCGCTCATCCAACCCTCGTCCTTGGATCGAGCAGCCGGTAGAGCAGATCGGACAGAAGGTTGATGGCGATGAAGACCGAGCCGATGGCGATGGTGCCGCCGAGCACCGCGTTCATGTCGGCGTTCTGCAGCGAATTGGTGATGTAGAGGCCGATACCCGGCCAAGAGAAGACGGTCTCGGTCAATACCGAGCCTTCGAGCAGGTTGGCGTAGGAAAGCGCGATCACCGTCACCATCGGCACGGCGGCGTTGCGCAGCGCGTGGCCCCAGATGATGCGACCTTCCGACAGGCCCTTGGCGCGCGCCGCGACGATGTATTCCTGCGCCAGCTCGTTCAGCATGAAGGAGCGGGTCATGCGGCTGATATAGGCGAGCGACAGATAGCCAAGCAGCGCGGCCGGCAGGACGATGTGGCGCCAGGCGTCGTAGAAGACGTCCCACTGCCCCTGGATCGCGGCATCGAGCAGGTAGAAGCCGGTGATCGGCGTGAATGTGTATTCGTAGACGACGTCGAGCCGCGCCGGAAAGGCGATCCATTGCAGCTTGGCGTAGAACAGCACCAGCCCGAGCAGCCCGAGCCAGAAGATCGGCACCGAATAGCCTATGAGGCCGACGACGCGCGCGACCTGGTCGATCAGGCTGCCGCGTTTGACGGCGGCCAGCACGCCGAGCGGCACGCCGATGACGGCGCCGATGATCGTGCCCAGCGTCGCCAGTTCGATGGTCGCCGGGAAGACGCGGCGGATATCGGACATCACCGGATTGGTGGTCAGCACCGAAGTGCCGAAGTCGCCGCTCAGCGCATTTTTGACATAGATGTAGAACTGTTCGATCCAGGGCAGGTCGAGGCCCATTTCGCGACGCGTGCGCTCGACGACGGCCGTGGGAGCCCGATCGCCGAGGACGGCCAGGACCGGATCGATCGGGATGACGCGGCCGATGAAGAAGGTCACCGCGAGAAGACCGAGATAGGTCGTCACCGCGATGACCAAGAAGCGGCCGAGCGACGATAGGAGGGCGACGGCGCGGGCGCTGCCGCGCCCCGCCGCCACCTGATTGTCAGCTACGCTCACGCGGCGGATCCGCCGACGCTATTCCTTGGAAACCGCGCCGACAAAATTGGTGTCGAAGCTCGGGCCGAGCGCAAAGCCCTTGAGGTTCTTGCGCAGCCCGGCCACTTCCAGCTGCTGATGGATGATGACGAAGGGGCTGGTGTCGAGGATCTTCTGCTGCAGGTCCTTGTACATATCGGCGCGCTTGCCCGAATCCTTCTCCAGCAGCGCCGCCTCGGTTTCCTTGGTCAGGTCCGGGATGTCCCAGGCATTGCGCCAGGCCAGCGTCTTGATCTTGGCGTCGTCGGAATTGTCCGGGTTCGAGGCGAACGTCTGGGCGTTGGAGTTCGGATCGAAATAGTCCTGGCCCCACTGGCCGATATAGATGTCGTGGTTGCGGGCGCGGTATTTGGTCAGCGTCTGCTTACCATCGCCGGGAATGATCTCCAGTTGGATGCCGCCCTGGCCGAGCGTCTGCTGGATCGATTCCGCCATGCCCGTGGTCGGCTGTCCGGTGCGCACGTCCATGGTCACCTTGAAGCCATCCGGCACGCCCGCCTTGGCGAGCAATTCCTTGGCCTTGGCGACATCGAACTTGAAGGGATTGTCATCCATTGCGCCGAGGTCGCCCTTGGGCAGGAAGGACTGGTGGATTTCGCCGATGCCCTTGAGGATGGTCGAGCCCAGCGCATCGTAGTCGACCAGATATTTGAACGCCTGCCGCACCTCCGGCTTGGCAAGCGTCGGGTTCTTCTGGTTGAGGCTGATGTAATAGACCGTGCCCTTCGGCGCGCTGGTGGTGGTGAGATCGGCGTTCTTGGCGATGGCGTCGAGATCGTTCGGCTCGAGGTTGCGGGCGACGTCGATATCGCCGGCCTCGAGCGCCAGGCGCTGCGCCGAGCTTTCCTTCATGTTGCGATAGATGACGCGGGCGAGCTCGGCCTTCTCGCCGTTGTAATTGTCGTTGCGTTCCATGACGACGGCCTCGTTGGCGCGCCACTCGCGCAGCTTGTACCGGCCCGAGCCAGCGTAGCCGGTCTTCAGCCAGGCATTGCCGAAGTCGTTGTCCCATTTGTAGTCGGCGCTCGGCGTGACGGCGGCGACATGTTCCTTGACCAGCTTGGCGTCGACGATCGAGGCGACCGTGGCCGACAGGCAGTTCAGCACGAAGCTCGGTGCGTAGGGTTTGTCGACGACGAACTGGAAGGTGGTGTCGTCGACGGCCTTGGCTTTCTCGGTGACATTGTCGCCGGTGATGCCGAACTGGTTGATGATGAAAGCCGGGCTCTTGTCGAGCTTGATGGCGCGTTCAAAGGAATAGGCGACATCGGCCGCGGTGATCGGATTGCCGGACGCGAACTTCATGCCGGGCTTGAGCTTGAATGTGTAGGTCAGGCCGTCGTCGGAAACGGTCCAGCTCTCGGCAAGGTCGCCCTTGACCTTGGATGTGTCGCTGAGGTCGAGGCGGACCAGGAGATCATAGGTGTTGCCGGTGACTTCGGCCGTCGACAGCTCGAACGCTTCGCCCGGGTCCATCGAGATGATGTCGTCGATGGCAAAGCCCTCGACCAGCGTATCGGCGGGCGTGACCGCGAAGGCGGGCGCGACGAGCAGGGCGGACAGCGCGGCGCCCGCAAGCAAGGCGCGAGAGCGGAGAGCAAACTTTTCCAGCATCATGGTGATCGTTCCCTGTCTTGTTGACCTGAGTTCCCGGCTCAGGGCTGTATTGTTCTTTGCAAGGCCAGCAGCGGCTTTGGCCGCTTACCGTCGTGTTTTTTGTCCAGTTGGTCAACTCCCTATTCGACGGCACAATCAAAGCGGCAACACGCATTTGCGAGACACCGTATCGGACCAGACGGGCCGCCATGAATCGACCCATGCGCCAGCCGATTGAAGCCGCCGATCCGCAAAAATCTGCCAGGGGTCGTGCTCTCGGGAGACAGCCGCTATTTCAGCTGCGCGACCAGTGCGGCATCGGGAAAGCAGGTGGCGGGCCTGCCGTTCTTTGCCTGCCAGATGCCGATCGAGCGGCGGGTCTTGAAGCCGGGCAGGCCGTCGGCGCTGCCGACATCGTAGCCCTTGGCCTCCAGCGCCCGCTGCAGGGCGGCGATATCGGAGCGATGGAGATCGCCGACCGCCCCCCAGGTGCCGGCAAAGGCGGCGTCGCCTCTGGCGATGCGGTCGGCGGCATGGCCGATGAACAGGCCATAGAGATCGCTGTTGTTGTATTGCTTGATCACATAGAAGTTCGGCGTGACGATGAAGGCCGGGCCACTGCGCCCGGCCGGCATCAGCAGGAAACCCTCGGCCTTCAATTCGCTCGCCGGAAACGCCTTGCCGTCGACGTGCCGGATGCCCATCGCCACCCAGTCGGAGATCTTCTTGCCCTGGTCGGGTCCTTCCTGCGAGCAAGAGACATTTGCCGGAACCGTCACCTCGGTCCCCCAGCCGCGCCCCCTCACCCAGCCATAATGGACAAGGTAGTTGGCGATCGAGGCGAGCACGTCGGGCGTCGAGTTCCAGATGTCGGGCCGGCCGTCGCCGTCGAAGTCGACGGCGTGCTTCAAGAACGAGGTCGGCATGAATTGCGGCTGGCCGAGTGCGCCGGCCCAGGACGACTTCATCGCATTGACCGGCGCCAGCCCGCGCTCGACGATTTCGAGCGCCGCCAGCACCTCGGTGCGGAAGAAGTCCTTCTTGGTCGACATGAACGCCTTGGTGCCCAGCACCTCGAACGCGTCGTAAGGCATCTTGGCCGCGCCGAAGCCGGTCTCGCGGCCCCAGATCGCCAGCACGATCTCGCCCGGAACGCCGTAGCGCTTCTCGATCAGCCCGAGCGTCCGGGCGTTGGCGCTCTCGCGCGTCCTTCCGCCCGACGTGACGGCCCGAATGATCTTCTCGGCGAAATAGTTGGCGGGCGGGCCGAACTCGGCCTGGTGCTGTTTCTCAGGCGTGGTCGGGGTCTCGCCGGGAAGGACGAGGTCGGAAAGCTTGAGGTTCGGCTTCACGCCGAGGAAGGCGGCGTCGAAGGTCTTTTTCGAGATGCCTTTGGACTTGGCTTCGGGCCAGAGGTCGTTCTGCAGCCAGGCCCGGAACTGGTCGTCGATGGCGGCGGCGTGAGTGGGGGAGGCGAAAAGCCCGATCAACGCGACCAGCAGGAATGCGAGAGCAAGCATGCAAAAGCCGCGTTCTGTCGCGCGACAGAATGCTGTCATTTCCAAGGTCCCCTCACCGCCAACTTCAAAACGCCGTCCTCGATCGCAGCGCGGCCGCCAGCGTGCCTTCGTCGAGGTAATCGAGCTCGCCGCCGACCGGCACACCATGCGCGAGCCGCGTCACCTTCACATCGAAGCCCGACAGCTGATCCGTCACATAATGCGCGGTCGTCTGCCCCTCGACGGTGGCGTTGACGGCAAGGATGACCTCCTTCACCTCGCCGCCGGCGACACGGTCGACCAGCGAGCGGATGTTGAGCTGGTCCGGACCGATGCCGTCGAGCGGCGACAACGTGCCGCCAAGCACGTGGTAGCGCACGTTCATGGCCGCGGCGCGCTCCAGCGCCCAGAGGTCCGAGACGTCCTCGACGACGATCAGCGTGCCGGCGTCGCGACGCGGGTCGGTGCAGATCATGCAGGGGTCGGATGTATCGACATTGCCGCAGGTCGAGCAGATGCGCACCTTGTCGACTGCCTCGCCCATCGCGGCGGCCAGAGGCTCGAGCAGCTGTTCCTTCTTCTTGATGAGATGAAGCGCGGCGCGCCTGGCCGAGCGCGGCCCAAGCCCCGGCACCTTGGCCAGGAGCTGGATCAGGCGTTCGATTTCCGGACCGGCGATTCTCTTCGACATCGCCTTGATCTAGGATTTTTCACGACAGCCAGCAACGGCACAAGGCCCGCCATGCTGCCATGGCGGGCCTTGCGTTGGATGCAATCGGGTTCAGTTGGCTTCGAGCGGCCGGTCCTGGCTGACGATCATCGCGCCGATGGCGTCGGTGTTCTCAGGCGTCGACTGGAAGCCCATCGCCGCTTCCTGCGGCGCATTGGGCACCGAAGTGATGTAGCGGCCCTTGAGGGCGCCGCCGAAACGCGAGGCGTCCGGTTCGGCCATCGGCTCCTGCATCGCCACGACCAACTGCTTCTGCGCCAGACGGCCGGACTTGGCAGAAGGCGCAACAGAAGCCGTCACATAGGTCTGTTCGGCGGAAGCGTCTTCGGTCCGCGCGGCCGCGGCCAATGCGGCCTGCTTTGCCGGGTCCGGACGGACGATCGTCTTGACGATCGGCTCGGCGGAAGCCACGAGCATCGGAGCGTCGGCCGCGGGTTTCTGCCGGTCAGACCTCTGCTGGTCGCCCACGTTCATGGCGACCATCGGCTCGTCCGGCAGCGGTTGCCAGTTGCGGCCGCGCTTCTCATAGAAGGCGTTGCCGCCGGCAACCATGGTGTAATGCATGTTCTTGTAGGGGAAGCGCAGGCCGGCGGTGTGGAAATACATCGTGTTCTTGAGCTTGGCCTTGCGTTCGCCTCTCAGCACCGCATCGGCCGCCTCCTCGACATCCGGCAGGGCCTTCGAGTTCATCGGCCGAGTCATGACGCCCGGAGCAAACTGGCCCGGCTCGCCGACAACCTGACAGATGGTGTTGCCGTGCTGGCCCGAGCGAAGCCGGTTCATGACGACCGTGCCGACCGCGATCATGCCGTCGCGGCTCGACCGGTTGGACTCGAAGAACATTGCCCTTTGCAAGCATTCCTTGTCCTTCAGCGAATGGCTGGAGGAACGCGTCAGGAAGCTCGGCGTAAGGGCATCGGTCAGACCCGACACCGACATGCCATGGGAGGAAGTGGTCTGGCTGCAGCCGGCCAGGAGCAAGGGGGAAGTGACGATGCCGATAAGCAGCAGCGGCGTCTTCCATCGCGTCGCGATCACCAAAAAAGCCTCATGTCCAGATGCCAGCCCGCCCCGAGATGTGGCAAGAATGAGACTCTTTCGGGCAAAAAGATGGCTAGAAGGTTAGCAACTTCTGGACTTGGGTAAAACTTTATGAATGTCGCGAAATGTGCCCGTGAGCATTGCCGGCAAAATGGTTAATATTGCAGCCCGGACTCAATTTCCGTTCATAATCAATTAACTGGCGGACACGATCTCAGAACGGCAATTTCATTCCGGGCGGAATCGGCAAGCCTGCCGTGAGCGCCTTGGTCTTCTCTTGCATGATCTGCTCGACCTTATTTTTGGCGTCATTGTGGGCGGCCAGGATGAGGTCCTCGAGGATTTCGGCTTCGTCCGCCTTGATCAAAGACGGATCGATCTTCAGCGTCTTCATTTCGAACTTGCCGGAAAGCGTGATGCTGACCAGACCGCCGCCGGCCTGGCCGGTGGCTTCAAGCGTGGCGATCTCGTCTTGCATGGCCTGGAACTTGGCCTGCATTTCCTTTGCCTTGCCCATAAGGCCGAGAAGATCTTTCATCGGGTGGTCCTCTAAAAATGTTTCAGGTCTCGTCGTCATCGGCCGCCGGTTCGACCGGCAGGTCGGCCTCGGCCTCTTCCACGTCCGGCACGTCCGGGATGCGCACGTCGATGATCTTGGCGCCAGGGAAACGGGCGAGTATGGCCGCGACAGTCGGGTCGCTCCTGGCGTCGGAGAAGGCGTTCTCGCGCTTCGTCGTCTCCATTTCGGCCAATGTCTGGCCACCCTCTTCCTTCGACAGCGACACCAGCCAGTTGCGGCCGGTCCAGGCGCGCAGCTTGGCGGTGAGGTCGTTGAGCAGCATCTTCGGCGCGTCGTCGGTCAAGGTGACGTCGAGACGGCCGGGTTCGATGCGGACCGGCCGCACGCAGCGTTTCAGCAGCACCTTGAAGGCCATGTCGCGATTGGCGTCGGCAAGCGCGACGATGTCGGCCAGCGATTTGACCGGAACGACGGGCGCCTCGTCGACCGGCTCCGGCGCCGGAACGAAGGCGGCGGGCGCGGGCTGCGTTTCGACCAGGCGCATCGTCTGGGCACCGCCACCGGTGGAAGCAGGCATCCGGGTCTGCGCGACGGGGCTCGCGCCGCCGGCATTGCCGGCCGGCGCTGCGTTGGCGCGCGGTGCACCATTCGGCAGCGGGCCCGCGCCCTCCAGCGATTTCAGCGCCTCGTCCAGCGTCGGCAGGTCGGCGGCGTGCGCCAGCCTGATCAACACCATTTCGCCGGCGCTGACCGGGCGGTTGGAGGACTGCACCTCGGGAATGCCCTTGAGCAGCATCTGCCAGGTCCGCGACAGCACGCGCACCGAGAGCGTGCCGGCGAATTCGGCGCCGCGCCGGCGCTCGTCCTCGGAAAGCGACGCATCGTCGGCGGCTGCCGGCACGAAGCGCAGGCGGGTGACGAGGTGGTTGAACTCGGCAAGATCGGTAAGCACGGCGGCCGGATCGGCGCCGGTGTCGTATTGCGCGCGGAACTCGGCGAGCGCGGCCGCCACGTCGCCCTTCATGACATACTCGAACAGGTCGATGATGCGGGCGCGGTCGGCAAGGCCGAGCATGGCGCGCACGGCCTCGGCGCTGACCTTGCCGCTGCCATGGGCGATCGCCTGGTCGAGGATGGAGAGCGAATCGCGCGCCGAGCCTTCGGCGGCCCGCGCGATCATCGCCAGCGCCTCGTCGTCGACGGCAACGCCTTCCTTGGCCGCGATCGAGGACAGATGCCCGACCAGCGCGCTGGCATCGATGCGCCTCAGGTCGAAGCGCTGGCAGCGCGACAGCACCGTTATCGGCACCTTGCGGATCTCGGTGGTGGCAAAGATGAATTTGACGTGCGGCGGCGGCTCTTCCAGCGTCTTCAGGAGGCCGTTGAAGGCCTGCGTGGAGAGCATGTGCACTTCGTCGATGATGTAGACCTTGTAGCGTACCGAGACCGGCGCGTAGCGGACGCGGTCGATGATGTCCCTGATGTCGTCGATGCCGGTGTGAGAGGCGGCATCCATCTCGATGACGTCGACATGGCGGCCTTCCATGATCGCCTGGCAATGCTCGCCGGGGATCGAAAGGTCGACTGAGGGCTGATCGACGGTCGCCGTTTTGTAGTTCAGTGCCCGCGCCAGGATGCGCGCGGTCGTCGTCTTGCCGACACCGCGCACGCCGGTCAGCATCCAGGCCTGGGCGATACGGCCGGTGGCGAACGCATTGGTCAGCGTGCGGACCATCGGCTCCTGGCCGATCAGCTCGGAGAAATTCGATGGGCGATATTTGCGCGCCAGGACGCGATAAGCGGCGGCCTTACCTGTTTCCAGGCTTTCTGGCCCCAAATTTCCGGCTTCGCTCATTCGCCGTCAAAAGCTCCCAGGACCGCGACGGAAGGCGGCCGATTCCTGCGCATAGTCTCACCCGCACGGCTCGGGGCCGTCAATGTCGCGGGAGAAAGGCGAAGAGGTGGGAGGCTGGAACAATGACCCGTTCCGGGCTCGTTAGGGCTGCTTCCTTCCGGACCTGACCCGGTTGGCGAGTGGATCGTCCACCACCAACCTCCCGCGCTCCATATCGGCAATTCGGCGGCGAAATGCAAGAGCCGAGCCAGAACCCGTAGCCACATCGAAGGCGGAAAGTCCTCCAAATCGATGGCGGCGGTCAATGAATCGCTTGCAGCCACCTTGCCGCCGCTCTAGCGTCCCTGGTTTGGAAAATGCTTACAAATAACAAAAGTGAAGGAAACGCCCATGCTGCCTGGCCTCAAGGCCGGATTCACGCTGGACGCCCGGCTGGAGGCGGATAGCGAGCAGCTTATGTGGCTTGGCCTTTGTGAGCTCAGGCTGATGAACGACCGCCGCTGGCCATGGCTGGTGCTGGTGCCGCAGCGGCCGGGTGTCGAGGAAATCCACGAAATGACGCCGCTCGACCAGGCGATGCTCACTTTCGAGACCAATATGGTGGCGCAAGCGCTGAAGCGGGTGACCGGCTGCACCAAGATCAACACCGGCGCTTTGGGCAACATCGTGCGCCAGTTGCATGTCCATGTCGTCGCCCGCTCCGAGGGCGATCCCGGCTGGCCGGGACCGGTCTGGGGGCACGGCATGCGCGAGCCCTACCAGCGCTCCGATATCAGGCGGTTTGCCGAAACGATCAAGGCGGCGCTATAAGCTGACCAGTGTCCATTCCGCACCCCCGAGTCCTTAGCCCACCCGAGTCCCCATGAGCTTTCGCCTGTTCGACGCGCCCTTGCGCGAGCCCAGTCAATTCGTCGGTTTCGCCGGCAACCGGATCGACCGGCAGTCCGAGAACCGTGCCGACGACGCGGTCGAAAAAGCGCTGGCCGACCGGACCGCGCGGTTGATGCTGATGCATGCCGGGCGGTTGTATCTCAAACTCGACGTCGGCACGTTCGACCCGTGGTTCAAGGCGGATGAAAGCCAGGCCTTCGAGGTTTCGCTCGGCCAAGGCGTACTGCTCGGCTTTTCCGAGGAAGGTCCTGTGCTGGCGGCGCCCGCCGGCGTCGAGCCGGAAAAGCTGCCCGAGACGATCAAGGCGATCGACTACCGCTCCGTCTATATGCAGGGGTTGGTCGACGAGGCGGCGGCCGGCGCGCTGGCGCAAGGCGCGGCGCTGCTCGCCTGGCACGCCAGCCACGCCTTCTGCTCGAAATGCGGCAACCGCTCGGAAATGCGGGCCGGTGGCTACCGGCGGCATTGCCCGGCCTGCGGCACCGACCATTTCCCGCGTACCGACCCGGTGGCGATCATGCTGACGGTGACGCACGAAAAATGCCTGCTCGGGCGCGGCAAGCATTTCGCGCCGGGCATGTATTCCGCGCTTGCCGGCTTCATCGAGCCGGGCGAGACGATCGAGGCGGCGGTGCGGCGCGAGACGCTTGAAGAGGCGGGCATCCGGCTCGGCCGCGTGGTCTATCACGCCAGCCAGCCCTGGCCGTTCCCCTATTCGCTGATGATCGGCTGCTTCGGCGAGCCGCTCAACGAGGATATCCAGGCCGACCTCAACGAGCTGGAGGACTGCCGCTGGTTTTTCCGCGACGAGGTGCGCACGATGCTGGACAGGTCGCACGCCGACGGCTTGATTACACCGCCGAAAGGGGCGATCGCCCATCACCTCATCCGCGCCTGGGTCGACAGCGAATAGGAGCAGAAGAATGATCCGTCACACCGTCGTGTTCACGCTGAAGCACCCGCTGCAGTCGCTGGAGACGAAGCGCTTCCTCCACGACGCGAAGAAGATCCTGACCGGGATCAAGGGCGTCGCGCATTTCGAGCAGTTGCGGCAGGTGAGCCCGAAGAACGACTACCAGTTCGGCTTCTCGATGGAGTTCGCCGACCAGGCGGCCTACACGCGCTACAACGAGCACCCGGACCATGTCGCCTTCGTGCGAGACCGCTGGGTGCCCGAGGTCGAGACGTTCATGGAGATCGACTACGTGCCGTTGGGATTTGGCTGAGAATGGGTTGAACGCAAACGTCGGAGGTTAGCGCGGAACCTCTATCGGGCTCGTCATTCTAGGGCGTAGCGGAGGCCCTGGAATCCATGCCGGGACTTTAGTGAGGAGCGCAACGGAGCAGGATTCTGCAACGTTGGGCAGCGCTCCAGCGTAACGGAATGGATCCTCGGGTCTGCGCGCGTCGCTTCGCTCCTTGCTCCGCCCGTGGATGACGAAGCATGAAGGCCTCCGCCAATCCCCGAAGGGTGGTCGCGCCCTTTGAACCTATCCGTTGACTGACCGAAGACCGTTCAGTCCGCCACCTTCCACTCGTCGCGCGAGGCGCTGGCCGGATAGACGCCGAGGATGCGCATTTCGCGCGAGAAGAAGCGCAGCTCGTCGAGCGCCAGCTTGACCAGCGGATCGTCCGGGTGGCCTTCGATGTCGGCGTAAAACAACGTCGCGGTGAAGGCGCCGAGCTGGTAGCTCTCGAGCTTGGTCATGTTGATGCCGTTGGTGGCGAAGCCGCCCATCGCCTTGTAGAGCGCGGCCGGCACGTTGCGGACGCGGAAGATGAAGGTGGTCATCATCTTGGCGTCCGGCGCGGGGCGTTCGATCCATTGCTTGTTCTTGGTCAGCACGACGAAGCGAGTGACGTTGGAGTCGGTGTCCTCGACATTCTTCTCGATGATATCGAGCCCATAGAGCTCGGCGGCCAAAGCCGGCGCCAGCGAGGCCATGGTGCGGTCCCGCACCTCCGAGACCATCTTGGCCGAACCCGCCGTGTCGCCGGCGATCACCGGCTTCCAGCCGTTCTTGCGGATATATTTGCGGCACTGGCCGAGCGCATGGATGTGGCTGTGCACGGTCTTGATCTCTTCGCGCTTCACCCCCGGCAGCACCATGAGCTGGAAGTGGATCGGCAGGAAATACTCGCCGACGATGTGCAGCCTCGATTCCGGCAACAGGTGGTGGATGTCGGCGACGCGCCCGGCGATCGTGTTCTCAATAGGGATCATGGCGAGCTCGGCCTTACCGGTCTCGACCGCGTTGAAGGCGTCCTCGAAGGTCGGGCAAGGCAACGGTTCCATCGACGGGAACATGTTGCGGCAGGCCGTGTCGGAATTGGCGCCTGGCTCGCCCTGGAAGGAAATTCTGTTGGTCTTTTCAGCCATCACGGATGTCTCAGTTTGAGAGGATTTTTCGCGCCCGCTCGAGGTCGTCGGGGGTGTCGACGCCAAGCGGCAGCGATTTGACGATCTCGGCGTCGATGCGCATGCCGGCTTCCAGCGCGCGCAGCTGCTCCAGCCGTTCGCGCCGCTCCAGCGGCGACGGCTTGAGCGCCACGAAGCGTTCCAGCGCCGCACGGCGATAGGCGTAGAGGCCGATGTGGTGGTAGAGCGGTCCCTGGCCCCAGGGCGCGGTAGCGCGGGTGAAATAGAGCGCTCTCAACCGTGTCGCGGAAAGCGGCGAGCCTACGATCTTGACCACGTTCTGGTTGGTCTTCTCCTCGTCGCGCACGATCTCGACGCCCAGCGTAGCGATATCGACCGATTTGTCCTCAAACGGCCGCAGCGACGCGCCAATGATCTCGGGATCGATGGTCGGCAGGTCGCCCTGGACGTTGACGATCGTTTCCACCTGCTTTTCGGGGTCGAGGGCCGTCAGCGCCTCGAAGATGCGGTCGGAGCCCGATTCGTGATCCGCGCGGGTCATGACAGCCTCGAAGCCATGCGCCCGCACAGCTTGCGCGACGGCTTCGGTATCGGTCGCCACCACCACGCGGCCAAGCCCGGCCTCGGCGGACCGGCGGGCGACATGGACGATCATCGGCGCGCCCGCAATGTCGGCCAGCGGCTTGCCCGGCAGACGCGTCGAGGCCATGCGGGCGGGGATCAGGATCAAGGTTGACATCGGATTTCAGGGCGGTCGAAAAAAGCGGATGGAAAAGTGGCAAAAGGTCTCACTGGAAGCGCCCTTATAGGTGTTGCAACGCCTGAGCAAAAGACCTAGTTTCCGCCCGATTTGACTGGCCTTTCGAGGCAGTTCGCGATACCGACGGACGGAGTGGACGGGACGGTCCGCCGGAAAAGGGAGCAAGGGGCGTATGGATTCCAACGAAGTCAACAAGCTGCTCGGCGGATTTCTGGGAACCTGCTTCCTCGTCTTTTCGATAGGCCTCGTCTCGGACGGATTGTTCGCCTCGCCGGCGCCCGAAAAGCCCGGCTTCGCCATCGAAGCGCAGGAACCGGCCGAAGGCGGTCCGGCTGCTCCCGCGGCGGAAGCCAAGCCGATCGCCGACCTGCTCGCCACCGCCAATGCCGAGGCTGGCGCCGCGATCTTCAAGAAATGCCAGGCCTGCCATTCCGGCGAAAAGGGCGGTCCGAACAAGGTCGGCCCGGATCTCTGGGATATCGTCGACCGCCCCGTCGCCGAGCATGAAGGCTTCGCCTATTCGGCCGGCATGAAGGATTTTTCGAAAGGCGGCCAGGAGCACTGGACCTACGACAATCTCAACCACTTCATCACCTCGCCGAAGAAGTTCGTGAAGGGCACGGCGATGGGCTTCGCCGGTCTGCCGAAGGATGAAGACCGGGCCAATGTGATCGCCTATCTGCGCACGCTGTCGGACAATCCGAAGCCGCTGCCGCAGCCGGGCGCTTCGGCCGAAGCCAAGCCCGCCGAAGGCGCCAAGCCGGCGGAAGGCGCCGCACCCGCGAAGCCCGCGGAAGGCGCCGCGCCGGCCCAGCCGGCCGAGGGAGCCGCTCCGGCCAAGCCCGCGGCGCCCGCTCAATAAACAATTTGTCGCAGAGACTTCCTTGGAAAAGCCGGGTTCGTCCCGGCTTTTCTGTTGGGAAAGCTGCATGGCCGGCGACAAAGGCGGTACTTGCGGTTCCCACCGGCGTCAAATGATCTAGATTGCGGGTGGTCAGGGTAATTCCAGGACAGCGGGAACCCGGTTTCCATCCGGAATTGCGCTTAGACTAGGCGATAGGGCGGCCGTCGTTTTTTCGTGAAACGATGAACGCTCCGGGGTCCGCGACGAGGAGAACGCATGAAGGTTGGCCGCTTCCGCACGCTTTTCGCATCGGCGTTCGCGCTCGCCTTCGCCGCCAGCCTGCAGGCCGGCTTCGCCGATGAGTGGCACACGACGTCGTCGCTGATCGGGCCTTCAAAATACGGCGAGAATTTCCAACGTTACGACTACGTCAATCCCGATGCGCCGAAAGGCGGGACCTACAACTCCGTCGTCACCGGTACGTTCGACAGCTTCAACCCCTATATCGTGCAGGGATCGCCGGCCGCGGGGCTGGTCGGCTTCGGTGGCGGGCTGCTCTACGACACGCTGATGGACCAGGCGACCGACGAGGGCAGCGTCAGCCACCCGCTGGTCGCCGATGCCTACAAATACCCTTCCGACTATTCGTCCGCCACCTACCGGCTCGATCCGCGGGCAAAATGGCATGACGGCCAGCCAATCACCGTCGATGACGTGATCTGGTCCTTCCAGGTGCTCAAGGCCAACAGCCCACAATACAACCGCTATTTCGAGAACGTCACCGAGGCCGTCGCGATCTCGGACCGCGAGGTCGAATTCCATTTCAACCAGAAGGGCAATCGCGAGCTGCCCAAGATCCTCGGCGATCTCGTCGTCCTACCGAAGCACTGGTGGGAGGGCACCGACCCCAGCGGCAAGAAGCGCGACATCACCAGGCCGACGCTGGAGCCGCCGCTGGGCTCGGCCGCCTACAAGATCGCCAGCTTCAAGCCGGGCTCGGAGATCGTCTGGCAGCGCGTGCCGGATTATTGGGGCGCCAAGCTGCCGGTGAAGGTCGGCCGCGAGAATTTCGACACCCAGCGCTTTACCTACATACTGGACGACAACGCCGCCTGGCAGGCCTTCACCAAGGGCGGGCTGGACGACATCAAGCCGGAAAACAGCTCGAGACGTTGGGCCACGGCCTATAATTTTCCCGCCGTCGGCGCCGGCGACGTGATCAAAAAGGATTTCAAGACCACCTCGCCGGAGCCGATGCAGGCTTTCATGCTCAACCAGCGCCGGCCGCTGTTCCAGGATCGCCGCGTGCGCGAGGCGCTGACCTATCCCTACGATTTCGAGACGATGAACCGCACGCTGTTCTTCAATTCCAACACGCGCACGACAAGTTATTTCCAGGGCACGGAACTCGCGTCGAGCGGGCTGCCGCAAGGCAAGGAGCTTGAGATCCTGGAGAAGTATCGAGACAAGCTGCCGCCTGAATTGTTCACCCAGGAATTCAAGCTGCCGGTCTATGACTCGCCGCAGGCGGAACGGAAATACCTGAAGCAGGCGGTCGATCTCTTCGCCCAGGCGGGCTGGGTGATCAAGGGCGGCAAGATGGTGAACGCCAAGACCGGCGCGCCGTTCAAATTCGAGATCCTCGGCACGTCCGACACGGACCAGATCCTCTCAGGCAATTATATCGCCAACCTGCGCAAGATCGGCGTCGATGCGACGCTGCGGATCATCGATCCCAGCCAATACGTCAACCGCGTCAATAATTTCGACTACGACGTCGTCACCAACCTGCTGCAGCAGTCGGAATCGCCGGGCAACGAACAGCGCGATTTCTGGAGCTCGAAGGCCGCCGACGCGCCCGGATCGCGCAACTATTCCGGCATCAAGGACCCGGTTGTCGACGCATTGGTCGACCGCATCATCTTCGCCACCGATCGCGACGACCTCGTCGCGGCCACCCACGCGCTCGATCGGGTGCTGTTGTGGAACTACTATGTAGTCCCGCAATTCTACCGCGCGGTGGTGTGGCTTGCCTATTGGAACAAGTTCGGCATGCCGGAAAAGCAGCCAAGCTATCGCGGCGCCGATATCGATTCCTGGTGGATCGACCCCGAGAAGGAAAAGGCGCTGGCCGCCAAGTACAAGGGCCTCAATTGATGGGGCGGCGGAGTTTGCTTCCTCGCCGCGACTTCCTGGCGCTCGGCGCGGCGGCCACGGCCGCCGCATTGCTGCCCGGCCGCGCCTTTGCCGATACCCCGACCGGCGTCAAATTGCATGGCCTGTCGGCCTTCGGCGACCTGAAATACAAGCCCGATTTCACGCATTTCGACTATGTCGATGTCGATGCGCCGCAAGGCGGCATCTTCAACTTCTCGCCACCGAACTGGGGCGCCAACCAGAGCCCGCAGACCTTCAACACGCTGAATTCGTTCGTCCCCAAGGGCGATTCCCCGCAGCGCATGGAAATGTGCTTCGATTCGCTGATGGTGCGGGCGCTCGACGAGCCGGACGCGGTCTATGGGCTGATCGCCGAGAGCGCCACGATTTCGGACGACCGCAACGGCTTCACCTTCTCGCTGCGCCCGCAGGCGCGCTTCCATGACGGCACGCCGCTCACCGCCGACGATGTCGCCTTCACCTTCAAGCTGCTGAAAGACAAAGGGCATCCGGACTACGCGCTGTCGCTGACGCATCTGGATGACGCGGTGGCGAAGGACACCCATACGGTCGAGCTCAAATTCTCCGGCAAGCAGTCGGCCCGCACTATCCTTAACGTGGTCGGGTTCCCGATCCTTTCGAAGGCCTTCTTCACGGCCAACCCGTTCGATTCCTCGCAGCTCAACCCGCCGCTTGGCTCCAGCGCTTATAGGGTCGGGCGCTGGTCGGCGGGCGCCTGGGTCGAATATGAGCGCGTGGCCGATTATTGGGGCAACGACCTGCCGGTCAATCGCGGCCAGAACAATTTCGGGCGCATCCGCATCGAATTCTACCAGGATCGCACGGCCGGGTTCGAGGCCTTCAAGAAGGGCGAGATCCTCTACCGCGAGGAATTCACGTCGCGCGTCTGGGCGACGGCCTATGACTTTCCGGCCTTCACCGCCGGCAAGGTGATCAAGCATGAGTTCCCCGCCGAAACCACGCCTTCCATGCAGGCCACCGCGGTCAACCAGCGGCGGGAGCAATTCAAGGACCCGCGCGTGCGGCAGGCGATCGCGCTCTGCTTCGATTTCGAATGGACGCGGCGCAACTTCTTCTATGGTTCCTACGAGCGCTCGCAATCCTGCTTCGAGAAATCCGACTTCCGGGCCTCGGGTATGCCAACGCCGCAGGAGCTGGCGCTGCTGGAGCCGCTGCGCGACCGGTTGCCGCCGGAGACCTTCGGCGAGGCCGTGACACAGCCGCCGTCGGACGGTTCAGGGCGGGACCGCAAGCAACTGAGCGCGGCGCTGAAGCTGCTCGCCGAGGCCGGCTGGAAACGCTCCGGCGATTTCGCGGTCAACGACAAGGGCGGGCGGCTCTCCGCCGAATTCCTGGTCGATGACGAGACATTCGTGCAGGTCTATTCGCCCTGGGTCGCCAACATGAAAGCCATCGGCATCGATGCCTCGATCCGCCTGGTGGATTCGGCACAGTACCAGCTCAGGCAATCGACATTCGATTTCGACCTGCTGTCGGCGGCCTTCAGTTTCAGCGCCACGCCGACCCGCGACGATCTGGAGATCTTCTTCCACTCGCGCAGCGCCGCCGTATCGGGCTCGCGCAACCTGTCGGGCATTGCAAGCCCCGCAGTCGACGCGCTGATCGATGCCGTCGGCGCCGCCAAGGACCGTGAAGGCCTGACCACCGCCATGCGCGCCTTGGACCGGGCCTTGCGCGCGCGGCGCGATTGGATTCCAAGTTGGTATCTGGCGAATCACCGAAGCGCCTATTGGGACATGTTCGGGTTCCCCGAGCAGAAACCCGATTTCGGCTTTCCGGTCGAGGCGCTGTGGTGGGTCGACAAGGGCAAGGCGGCAAAGATTGGCAAAGCCTAACATCACTGTTCGCGCGGGACCCGTCGCCTGATGGGCGCCTATATCCTGCGCCGCATTCTTCTCATGATCCCGACGCTGTTCGGCATCATGGCGATCTCCTTCGCGGTCATCCAGTTCGCGCCGGGCGGCCCGGTCGAGCAGGTGATTGCCCGGCTGACCAACCAGGGCGGCAACGATCGCCTCGGCAGCGGTGGCGGCGACGCCGGTGGCGGCGGCAATTTCGACGTTGCCGGCGATGTCGGCTCGAAATATCGCGGCGCGCAGGGGCTCGATCCCGAATTCATCAAGAAGCTGGAAAAGCAGTTCGGCTTCGACAAGCCGCCGCTCGAGCGCTTCGGCATGATGCTGTGGAACTATAGCCGCTTCGATTTCGGCGACAGCTATTTCCGCGATATCTCGGTGCTGAACCTGATCCTGGAGAAGATGCCCGTCTCCATCTCCATCGGCCTGTGGATCACGCTTTTATCCTACCTGATCTCAATCCCGCTCGGTATCCGCAAGGCGGTGAAGGACGGCTCGACCTTCGACGTATGGACCAGCGGCGTCGTCATCGTCGGCTATGCCATTCCCGGCTTCCTGTTCGGCATCATGCTCATGGTGCTGTTTGCGGGCGGTTCGTTCTGGGACTGGTTTCCGCTGCGCGGCATCGTTTCGGACAATTGGGACCAGCTGTCCTGGCCGGGCAAGATCGCCGACTATTTCTGGCACATGACGCTGCCGCTGACGGCGCTCGTGCTTTCGGCTTTCGCGACGACCACCCTGCTCACCAAGAACTCCTTCCTTGAAGAAATCCGCAAGCAATACGTGGTGACGGCGCGCGCCAAGGGGTTGTCGGAGCACAAGGTGCTCTACGGCCATGTCTTCCGAAACGCCATGCTGATCGTGATTGCCGGCTTTCCCGGCGCCTTCATCTCGGCCTTCTTCACCGGCTCGCTGCTGATCGAGAACATCTTCTCGCTCGACGGCCTCGGGCTGCTCGGCTTCAAGTCGGTGATCGACCGCGACTATCCGGTGGTGTTCGCCACCCTCTACATCTTCTCGCTGCTTGGCCTGTTCGTCGGACTTTTGTCAGACCTGATCTACACCTGGGTCGATCCGCGCATCGACTTCGAGCGGA
This sequence comes from Mesorhizobium sp. B2-4-6, assembly GCF_006442775.1. Lineage (NCBI taxonomy): Bacteria > Pseudomonadati > Pseudomonadota > Alphaproteobacteria > Hyphomicrobiales > Phyllobacteriaceae > Mesorhizobium > Mesorhizobium sp. B2-4-6. Next base: position 16,742 of record NZ_VFVI01000007.1, on the reverse strand, counting down.
GAGACATCTGATGGCCGAGGCCGCGATCGAAAGCGCGCCGGCGCGGCCTCGCAGGCCATTTCTGTCGCCGCTCAACCAGAGGCGGTTGCAGAATTTCAAGGCCAACCGGCGCGGCTACTGGTCGCTCTGGATCTTCCTTTTTCTGTTCGTGCTGTCGCTGTTTTCCGAGTTGATCGCCAACGACAAGCCGATCATCGTCTCATACAAGGGCGAGATTCTGTTTCCGGTTCTGGTCGCCTATCCGGAAGAGAAGTTCGGCGGTTTCTACGCCGTCACCGACTATCGCGATCCGGTGATCCAGGACGAGATCAACTCCAATGGCTGGATGATCTGGCCACTGGTTCGCTATTCCTATCAGACGGTCAACAACGCCATTCCGGAACCGGCACCGGCAAAGCCGTCCTGGCTTTACGACAAGAGCAAGCGTTGCAGTCAGCACCCGAAGGGAGAGGCCGACGAGAACTGCGTCGTCGGCAACTGGAACTGGCTGGGCACGGACGACCAGGCGCGCGACGTGCTGGCGCGCGTGCTCTACGGCTTCCGCATCTCGGTTCTGTTCGGCCTGATCCTGACGCTCGGCTCGTCGCTGATCGGCGTCGCGGCCGGCGCGGTGCAAGGTTATTTCGGCGGTTGGACCGACCTTCTCTTCCAGCGTTTTATCGAAATCTGGTCGGCGATCCCGGTGCTCTACCTCCTGCTGATCGTCTCGGCGATCCTGCCGCCCGGCTTCTTCATCCTGCTCAGCCTGATGCTGCTGTTCTCCTGGGTGGCGCTGGTCGGCGTGGTGCGCGCCGAATTCCTGCGCGCCCGCAATTTCGAATATGTCAACGCGGCGCGGGCGCTCGGCGTGCCGAACCTCACCATCATGTTCCGGCACCTGTTGCCGAACGCCATGGTGGCGACGCTGACCTTCCTGCCCTTCCTGCTCTCGGGCTCCATCTCGACGCTGACATCGCTCGACTATCTCGGCTTCGGCCTGCCGCCCGGCTCGGCCTCGCTCGGCGAATTGCTGAAACAGGCGCAGCGCAATCTCAACGCGCCCTGGCTCGGCATCTCCGGCTTCATCGTCATTTCGCTCATGCTGTCACTGCTGGTCTTCATCGGCGAGGCGACACGCGATGCCTTCGATCCGCGCAAGACGTTCAAATGAGCGAAGCCCTGCTGTCCGTCCAAGATCTGAGCGTCGCCTTCGCGCAGGGCGGCAAGCAATCGATCGCCGTCGACCATATCTCATTCGACATCGCCAAGGGCGAGACGGTTGCCTTGGTCGGCGAATCCGGGTCGGGCAAATCGGTCTCGGCGCTGTCGGTGCTGAAGCTCCTGCCCTATCCCGCCGCCAGCCATCCCTCGGGCAAGATCCTGTTCAGCGGCGCCGACCTGCTTGCCATGAACGAGAAGGCGTTGCGCGGCGTGCGCGGCAACAAGATCACCATGATCTTCCAGGAGCCGATGACCTCGCTCAACCCGCTGCATACGATCGAGCAGCAGATCGTCGAGGTGCTGCAGCTGCATCAGGGCATGCGCGATCAAGCTGCCCGCGCCCGCACGCTGGAGCTGCTCAACGAGGTCGGCATCCGCGATCCGCAGAAACGCCTCGACGCCTATCCGCACCAGCTCTCCGGCGGCCAGCGCCAGCGCGTCATGATCGCCATGGCCTTGGCCAACGAGCCGGAGCTTTTGATCGCCGACGAACCGACGACGGCGCTCGACGTCACCGTGCAGGCGCAGATCCTCGAATTGCTGGCGAAGCTCAAAGCCCGCAAGGGCATGTCGCTCCTGTTCATCACGCACGATCTCGGCATCGTGCGCAGGATCGCCGACCGCGTCTGCGTCATGACCAAGGGCAAGATCGTCGAGAGCGGCCCGACCGGGGAAATCTTCGCCAATCCGCGGCATGACTATACAAAGCATCTGCTGGCGGCTGAGCCGAAGGGTAAGCCGCCCGCGGCCGACCCGGGCGCCAAATCCGTCATGACCGGCAGGGACATCAAGGTCTGGTTCCCGATCAGACGAGGTTTCTTCCGCAAGACCGTCGACCATGTGAAGGCCGTGGACGGCATCGACGTCACGGTGCGCGCCGGCCAGACGCTTGGTGTCGTCGGCGAATCCGGCTCGGGCAAGACGACGCTCGGGCTGGCGCTCGCCCGGATGATCTCCTCGACCGGCACGATCAATTTCAACGGACGCGACATCAACCAGCTCTCCTTCAGCGCCATGCGGCCGCTGCGGCGCGAACTGCAGATCGTCTTCCAGGATCCGTTCGGATCGCTCAGCCCGCGCCTGTCGGTCTCGGAGATCATCGAGGAAGGGTTGAAGATCCACGAGCCGAAGCTTTCGGCCGACCAGCGCGACGACAAGGTGGTCGCCGTGCTGAAGGAGGTCGGCCTCGATCCCGAGACGCGCCACCGCTACCCGCACGAGTTTTCCGGGGGCCAGCGCCAGCGCGTCGCCATCGCCCGCGCCATGGTGCTCAACCCGCGCTTCGTCATGCTCGACGAGCCGACCTCGGCGCTCGACATGAGCGTGCAGGCGCAAGTGGTCGACCTTCTGCGCGGCCTTCAGGCCAAGCACAATCTCGCCTATCTCTTCATCAGCCACGATCTCAAGGTGGTCCGCGCACTTGCCAATGACGTCATCGTCATGCGCAATGGCCAGATCGTCGAGGCGGGACCTTCCGCGCAGATTTTCAGCAGCCCGCAAACCGACTATACGCGGGCGCTGATGGCGGCGGCCTTCAAGATCGAGACGGCACCGACCGGCGTGGTCAGCGAGTAATCGGACCGGCACCGGGACAACAGGGAAACATCCGAAAATGGAAAAAGGCAAAGTTCTGCTTGCCCTCACCGGCTTTCACCCGCAGCGCTGGCATGAGCTGCTAGCCGCCGAGCGCGAGGTCGTGCTGGAACCGGACGGTCCGAACGATCCGTCGATCGCCTATGCGGTGGTGTGGAAGCAGAAGCCCAACCTTCTCAAGTCGCTGCCCAATCTGCGCGTCATCTTTTCGATCGGCGCCGGCGTCGACCACATCTTTGCCGATCCCGGCCTGCCCGACGTGCCGATCGTCAGGATCGTCGCCGACAATCTCACCCAATACATGACCGAATATGTGGTGTGGCGGGTGCTCGACCATCACCGCCAGAGCATGCTCTACCGCAGCCAACAGGCGAAGAAGACCTGGCACGAGCCGCCGCAACGGCCGGCCGGCGACATCTCCGTCGGCATCATGGGCCTCGGCCATCTCGGCCGCGCCGCGGCATCGGTGCTGCTTTCGCTCGGTTTCGCCGTCAATGGCTGGTCGCGCAGCGAGCATCCGACGAAGGGCGTTTCGACCTATTCGGGGGAAGCGGGGCTGATCCCGTTCCTCAATGCCACCGACATCCTCGTCGTGCTGTTGCCGCTCACGCCGCAAACCCAGGGCATCGTCAATTACGGGCTGCTCAAGGAACTGCGCCGGCGCAACGGGCTTGGCGGCGCCGTGCTGATCAATGCCGGGCGCGGACGCCTGCAGAAGGACGCCGACATCGTGCGCGCGCTGGACGACGGCACGCTGAAGGAAGCAAGCCTCGACGTGTTCGAAGTCGAGCCGCTGCCGAAGACCAGCCCATTATGGAGCCATCCGAAAGTGTTCGTCACGCCGCATGCGGCGGCGACCTCGGACCCGGCCCATCTGGTGCCGATCATGCTTCGCCAGATGGCCGCCTTCGAGCGCGGCGAAAAGCTGGACAACCTGGTCGACCGCGAAGCGGGTTACTAGTCGGGTGTCAAACCCCAGTCCCTAAAGCACTGCTTGATCGCCCCCGGCGAAGACAGCCGCAGCTTCGGCAGCTCGAGCTCCTCGAACATCGCCTGGTATTTCTTGCGGTTTCGCGGCGTGGTGACGGCGATGTGGTGGATCATGTCCCATTTGACGCTGTCGCGCCCACCTTCGAGGGCGCCAAGCCTGGCGGTCTCGAACAGCGTTCGCCGAAAGTAGCGCAGCAGGCTCATGGGCGTGGAGATATCCAGCAGAATAAGGCCGGTTGCCCGCCGGAAGCGTTGCGGCATGCAAACTGAATAATTTCCGTCCATCACCCAGCGCTCGCCGGCGATTGCGGCGTCGTGCACGGCAATGAATTCGCTCTTTGGACGCGGCTCCCAGTCCGTGTTGGGCAGATGGTGCAGCACATCGAGGTGAATAGGCTCCAGGCCGCGCTTGCGGGCGATCGCATTGGCAAGAGTGGACTTGCCGCTGTTGGACGGTCCCAGGATGCAGATGCGATTGCCGAGATCCGAGAGATTCATGGCGGCCTTCAGACACGAAAGCTCGACGACCCGACCGATCGCAAAGCAGAATATCGAATATCGGATACTCAGGAAGGCTTCGAGCCGGGCAGCCCGAGCGTCTCCTTCTTCTTCGGCTTACCGCAGTCGCGGCGGTCGATCGAGCGGTTCATGGCGTCGATCTCGCCGCTCGCCTTGTTGCTGTCGCGCCGCGCCTTGGAGCGCGTGTCAGGTATGAACGGGCCGAAGCCCATGGCCGGATTGGAAAAGCTCGGCTTGGCGGTGACGGGCAGATTGTTCTGCCGCGCCAGTTGATTGCGCTGCGCCAGCAATTGGTCGCAAGGCACATCGTCATATTGCAATGAGGATTGGACATCCTCGTCCTGACGCTCGGCCATCGATGTGCCGCCGACACAGCCGGCAACGGTCAGGCAAGATGCCAATGCAACCATGGTCCAGCGCATGGATATCTCCTCATGGTATCCGCCCCGCGCAACCCGGACCATGCCATTCAGGCTTTTTCGCAGCAAGGTCGACCTCATGCCGTTGCCGGATTCCCCGCCTCGGTAGTTGTAGCAGGGAAGCCAGCCACGATGGCCAGGCCCTCGACCGGGTCACGCCGGTCGTGCCGGATAATCATGCTTTCCAGCGACAGGACCGCAAGCCCGTTGGCACAAAGCGCGCGCCGCGCATAGGCCTCGGAATGAGCATAACGCCTTGACGGCAAAAGGGCGAAATCGCCGCCGCCGACAAGCGTCTCGAGCGAAAAGGCGAATATGCCGCCATCGGCAAGCATGTTCGCAACCGCGCCGACGATACGGTCGAGCGCGCCGACATAGATGAACACGTCGGCCGCGACCACGAGGTCGGCTCTGTCGCCGGTGCGGGAGAAATGCTGAAGGTCGGCCTTGGCCAGCAGGTCGTAGATGCCCTTGCCCCTCGCCTTCCTCAGCATGCCGGCCGAGATGTCGTAGCCCTCAAGCCGGTCGACGAAAGGGCGCAGCCTTTCGCCCATCAGGCCGGTGCCGCAGCCAAGGTCGAGGGCCAGCCGGAACCGGCCGGGCCTTGCCTTGCCAATGGCGTGCCCGAGAAAATCCGGCAGCCCGTAGCCGAGTTTCCCGACAAGCGATTCCTCGAAACTGTCGGCGTAGTGGTCGAACAAGGTCTCGACAAAGGCGCTGGGCGGCGCCGCCGCGGCGGCCGCCTTGCCGATCAGCTGAAGCTTGAGCGCGGCGCCAAGGCGATCCGCGGGCTCCAGCTTCAGCGCCATGGCCCAGGCTTGCGCGGCCTGGTCGGGCAGGCCGGCCGCTTCCTGCATCTCGCCGAGGCGAAACCAGCCGGCGGCCCAGCGCGGCGCCAGCTCCAGCGCGCCAAGCAGAAGCTCCGCCGCCCGCGCAGGCTCGCCCGAGGCGAGAAGCATCTCGGCGAAATCGGCGCGACGGTCGGCGTTCAAATCGCCCGACGAGGCCTGGAGCGGTTTCATTCGTGAAGGATCCCACCGGCGAGGCGGGCCGGCGGCCGGCTCCATAGCATGATCCCGAACCGAAGGTCAGGAAGCAAAAAGTGGGAACCGGTTTTCGGAGAGAGGTCATGTTCCAACAAAGAGCCGGATCGTGATGGCGTTTCAACGAAACGCGATTGCGATCCAGGACGAGTCAGCAGTCTCTTGCAGCGGGCTTCCCGCGGCAAATTTAGCTACTATGTTCAAAGCCATGCGCGCCAGCGACCTGCTCAAATCCCGGCCGGAGGGCCTCTACTGCCCGCCCGGCGATTTCTTCATCGATCCGGTGCGGCCCGTCGAGCGGGCTCTGATCACGCACGGCCATTCCGACCATGCGCGATCCGGGCACCGCTCGGTGCTTGCGACGCAAGAGACGCTCGACATCATGGGACTGCGCTATGGCGAGGATTTCGCCGGAACGACGCAAGCGGCAACTCCCGGTCAGACGATCGACATCAACGGCGTCGCCGTCACCTTCCATCCGGCCGGGCATGTGCTGGGCTCGGCGCAGATCGCCGTCGAGCACCGGGGCATGCGCATCGTGGCCTCCGGCGACTACAAGCGGCAGAAGGACGCGACCTGCCTGCCGTTCGAGCCTGTCCGATGCGACGTCTTCATCACCGAAGCGACCTTCGGCCTGCCGGTGTTCCGGCATCCGCCCGACCATGAGGAGATCGCGCGCGTGCTCAAATCGGCGGCGCAGTTTCCCGAGCGCTCGCATCTGATCGGCGCCTATGCGCTCGGCAAGGCGCAGCGCGTGATGCGGCTGCTGCGCGACACCGGCTATGACAGGCCGATCTATATCCACGGCGCGCTGGCCAAGCTCAGCGAATATTATCAAAGCCAGGGCATCGATCTCGGCAAGCTCGAGCCGGCGACCGTCGAAAGCGGCGGCAAGGCCGATTTCGCCGGCGCGATCGTCGTCGGGCCGCCATCGGCCTTCGCCGACCGCTGGGCGCGACGTTTTCCGGACCCGATTTCCTGCTTCGCCTCAGGCTGGATGCGCATCCGCCAGCGCGCCAAGCAGGGCGGCGTCGAGCTGCCGCTGATCATTTCCGACCATGCCGACTGGGACGAGCTGATCATCACCATCAAGGAAACCGGCGCGGAGGAAATCTGGGTAACGCATGGCCGCGAGGAGGCCCTGGTGCGCTGGTGCGAGCTGGAGGGCATCGCGGCGCGGCCGCTGCATCTCGTGGGGTATGAGGACGAGGGCGATTGATGGCGTACGCGCATAGGAAAATCGCCACCGCCGCGCTCTACGGCGCCCCCCTCTGTCCTGCCGGACATCTCCCCCTCAAGGGGGGAGATCAGACGTCACGCCGACTTTCGCCAATCATCGACATTGCAGGATGTGCGGCAGGGCCGAAACTGCCAATCTCTCCCCGTGCGGGGGAGATGTCCGGCAGGACAGAGGGGGGTGCCTCGCGCCGGCTTTCGCCATTGGCGGGGCGCACATCCCCATGAACCGCTTCGCCGAGCTCCTCGACCGTCTGGTGCTGACGCCGTCGCGCAACGGCAAGCTGACGCTGCTCACCGATTATTTCCGCAGCGTCGAGGACCCCGATCGCGGGCTGGCGCTGGCGGCGATCACGGGTGATCTTTCGATCGCGGCGGTGAAGCCGGCGATGCTGCGCGCGCTGGTGGTCGAGCGCATGGACCCGGTGCTGTTCGGCTACTCCTACGACTATGTCGGCGACCTTGCCGAGACCGTGTCGCTGGTCTGGCCGCAGCCGCAAGGGCATATCCCCAATCATGTGCCGACGCTTGCCGAGGTGGTCGGCAGGCTGCAGGCGGCGAGCCGTTCTGACGGGCCGAAGGTGCTGTCACGGTTGCTCGACGACGCCAGCATCTCGGCGCGCTTCGCCATCATCAAGCTGGTCACCGGCGGCCTGCGCATCGGTGTGTCGGCGCGGCTCGCCAAGCAGGCGCTGGCCGACCTCGGCCAAGTTGACGTCGCCGAGATCGAGGAGCTCTGGCACGGTCTGGCGGCGCCCTACAGCGAGCTGTTCGCCTGGCTGGAGGGCCGGGCGGAAAAGCCGAGGAGCGCAGCGCTCGCGCTGTTCCGGCCGGTGATGCTTTCCAATGCCGTTGGCGACAACGACCTCGAAAAGCTCGATCCGGCCGATTATGCGGCGGAATGGAAGTGGGACGGCATCCGCGTGCAGGCGGTGTGCGAAGGCGGCGTGCGCCGGCTCTATTCACGCACCGGCGACGACGTGTCGGGCGCCTTCCCGGACCTCGCCGCGGCCATGAATTTCGAGGCGGCGCTGGACGGCGAGCTGCTGGTCGGCGACCCGCGCGAGGCGACCGGAACCTTTTCCGACCTGCAGCAACGGCTGAACCGCAAGAGCGTCTCGCCAAAGATCCAGCAGCAATATCCGGCATTCATGCGCTGCTACGACGCGCTGCAGATCGATGGCGAGGATCTGCGCGCGCTGCCCTTCGGCGAGCGCCGCAAGCGCCTTGAGGCCTTTGTCGGGACGCTCGATCCCAGCCGCTTCGATCTCTCGCCCTTTGTCGCGTTCTCCGACTGGGAGCCGCTGGAGCGGCTGCGCCAGGCGCCGCCGCATCCGATCATCGAAGGGGTGATGCTGAAGCGCTGGGATTCGCCCTACCTCGCCGGCCGGCCAAAAGGGCCCTGGTTCAAGTGGAAGCGCGATCCGCACACCATCGACGCGGTGCTGATGTATGCGCAGCGCGGCCACGGCAAGCGCTCCAGCTTCTATTCCGACTACACGTTCGGTGTCTGGTCCGGCCCCGAGGGTTCGGAAGAACTGGTCCCCGTCGGCAAGGCCTATTTCGGATTCACCGACGAGGAGCTGAGAGAGATCGACAAATATGTGCGCGACAACACGATCGAGCGTTTCGGGCCGGTGCGCTCGGTGCGCGCCGACCGCGGGAACGGCCTGGTGCTGGAGGTGGCGTTCGAAGGCCTCAACCGCTCGACCCGCCACAAATCGGGCGTCGCGATGCGCTTTCCCCGCATCTCGCGGCTGCGCTGGGACAAGCCGGCCGCGGAAGCCGATCGCATCGAAACGTTGCAGGCGCTGCTGGACGGCTAGGGACGCCGGCGCGCCGGCGCCGGCAGATAGAGCGGCGCGATCACTCGGCGATCGAAACGCGGATCTCGTAGATATCGACGGACTTGCCCTTCTGGTCGAAGTCGGAGTTGACGGCGATGGTGCCGGCGGCGCCCGGATGCTTGTCGGGGAACTGCACGTCGAACAGATATTCGTTGCGCTCGTGGCCGACCGCGTAGCGTTTGCGGCCGCAATCGCCGAAATCGCCGAAATTGCAGTCGACCGAAATCTGCGTCTCCTTGCCCTCTTCCGAGCGGGCGACGATGTCGAACATGGCATGTTTGCCGGCAAGCTTCTCCAGCACGCCCTGACCGACATCGAAGGCAATGGCCGAACCGGACGCGCCCGAGCGGATGCGCAGGAACTGGCCGGTGTCGTCCTTCATCACCTCGGCGGCGGCGTCGGACGGCGTGCTGACACGGGTCGGATCGGCCGGCGAGAAGACGTTGATCCAGTTCTTCGACTGGTCGGCCTCGCCCGGCTTCTGCGGCGAGCCGGGTTCGGCCGGCGGCGAGGAGTCCTCGTCGTCCAGCGTCGGCGTCGGTTCCGGCGGGCCGGTGTCGAGCTCTGCCGCCGTCTTGAAGACGCCGGTCTGCTTGGCGAAATAGAGGCCGATGCCGGCGGCCGCGAGCAGCGTCGCGACGACGAAGATCGCGGTCAGCGGCAGGCGCCGCCCCCTGATGCGCCGCTCGTCGCGGTCGGGCGCGACCTCAGCGCCGTTGCCGACGGGAGCGCCCGGCGAATCGTCGAGCGACGGCGCGTCGGGAAGCGCGGTCTCGTCGGGCATGATGTCGGGCACGCGCGGCAGCACGCGTGAGCGCGGCTGGTCCGAAGCATCGGGCTGCACCGGGCCGTCGACGGTGATCGAGGGCGAGGGCGCGGATTGCGACGGCGGCAGCGGCGCGTCGACCGACGGCGCGGCCGACACGGCCGGCGCTTCGACGCGGGGATCCGGCGCGCCATTGCCGGCCGACGCGATGTTTTCCGGCGGCAACGTCACATCGGGCACGGCCGGCAGGAATTCCGATTCGATCTCGGCGATCTTGGCTTGCACCGCCTTGCGGCGGCTGATGGCGGCCTCGACCGTGACGTTCGGATTGGCCTGCAGGACGCGGTCGAGCGCGGCAAAGGCCGATCGATAGACCTTCTCGCGGAACGCCCGGTCCTCGGCATTGCCTTTCTCGAAGGCATTGCGGATCGCTTTCTCGATTGGGTCCAAGCGAGCTCCCTCTGCGCGTTCGCTCACGGTTGTCTGATCGTCGGCCACAGGCGACCAATCGATCAACGGCGAGCGGCTGCCTTGCCGGCCAAAGGCATTTCGGCATTTTTTGTTTAAGAATCAACATTTTTCGTCACCACCGGCGCGGTCGCGCCGGCCAGCCAGGTGCGAAGGACGTGCGGCCCGCACGCCGCCACGGGCCGCGCCTGCGCCCGTGGCGCGGTAACCCTAGATCGGAATTGCCGCCGACGAGGCCGGAATTCACCGCTGCCCATCTTGAATTAGCGAGCGGTTGAGTCTATCACCCAGCCCATTCTGGAAGCCTGACGCTTCCCGGGCCGCTTTAGCTCAGTTGGTAGAGCACATCATTCGTAATGATGGGGTCGCGTGTTCGAGTCACGCAAGCGGCACCAAAATTTCTCCGCGGGAACCAAACTGTTGCTGAAGGCCGAGCGTTTGAGCGGTCTGCTCGTTAACCGTGGGCAATGGGGGCAGGTAACAAAAGACCGCCGGCGGGCAAGCTGCCCCAACGGAATAAGGGGCTATATCTTTGGTCCTTTCGGACCAATGCGTTTGGCAGGACGGACCTCGGTCGATTGTGGGCTGGCAGGCAAATCAGACAGTCTCGCGATCGCGCCGGCTGATAACCCCAAGCCCCCCGCCCATCGGTCGGCGCATAGCCCGGCTTGCTGACCTCAAATCCTAACCACAAAAAGCGAGCCGGGCTTCCACCTGTGCGCCCATGCCGAAATTGTCGGAAGAAAGGTCCATGATCGTCCTCCCGGGCGGAGAAGGCAGCCAATCAGTGGAGCTCAAAAGCCTTGATATGACAGTGCTGCCTCGCGGATCACGCTAGCGGCACCAGTTTTCCACGCCTTCCCGCCTGCACCACGTCATCGGCGCATCTCGGCCATTGTCGGGAATCGCTGTTGGTGGGAAACTCGCCTTGTCAGCATGGGAGGTCGAAATGCCCAACAGTTTCAAGACCGGAGACGTCGTCAGGCTGAAATCCGGAGGCCCGGAAATGACAATCAGCGACGGCGCGGCCTCCGGCACGTGTCTGTGCCACTGGTTCAACCGCGAAGGCGACGTCTGGACCCCGCAGCATGCCGGCTTCAAGCCGGACCAGCTGGTGGCCGTCGACCACCCGAGATAGTCGTCGCTTTCGGTCCTTCAGGGACGATTCGGTCCGGCCGGGCTGGATCCCGGGGACGTTTTGTCCGGTCGAAAAAGGACCGACGGATTTTGCTTTGCCTCGCGTTCAATGGCTGAAGCGTGGCCGCCAATGGCCGCGCCCCACCGGAGACGAGAGCATGATCCGCCAAACGATATTCGTCGTTGCCCTTGGCCTGCAGACCGCGGTCGCCCAGACAACGACGCCGCCCCCTGCCCCGGCCCAGACGGCGCCGAGCACCTCGGCTCCGGCCACCAAGTCTGACCAAACCAAGTCCGGCCTGACACTGGAAAAGTTCGAGGCGCGCCGGGAAAAGGCGTTCATGAGGGCCGATACGGACAATGACGGCAAGGTCAGCCTCGCCGAATGGACCGCTTTCCAGACCGCCCGCAAGGCCAAGGGCGATCCGGCCAAATCCTTCGCGCGCATCGACACCAACAAGGACGGCTTCGTCGACAAGGGCGAGCTCGACGCCTTCCTCGCCAAGCGCTTCGCCAAGCTCGACAAGAACGGCGACGGCGTGCTTGGCGCCGACGAGAGGCCGGGCCACAAATCCGCTCCCAATCAGGAGCAATGACCAAGAGGCTATGCCGCACAATGACAGTCGCGAGCGCCCGGGTTGATGGGCGCCGATCCGGACGAGGAACTGGTACGCCGCATCGGCGCCGGCGACCCCGGCGCCGTGCAGGCGATGGTGGCGCGCAAGCTGCCGCGCATCCTGGCCCTGGCCGCAAGGATGCTCGGCGACGCGGCGGAGGCCGAGGACGTCGCCCAGGAAACCTTCGTGCGCATCTGGCGCCACGCCTCGGGCTGGCGCCAAGGGCAGGCTCGCTTCGACACCTGGATCCACCGCGTCGCGCTCAATCTCTGCTACGACCGGCTGCGGCGCCGGCGCGAATGGACGACGGACGAGCTGCCAGAGGTGGCCGATGAAGCGCCGCTTCCCGATGCAATGGCGGGCGACGAAGAGCGCAGGGTCAACCAGGCGCTGCAGCGCATCGCGCCGCGCCAGCGCGAAGCGATCGTGCTGGTGTATTATCAGGAGCTGTCCAACATCGAGGCCGCCGGCGCCATGCAGGTCAGCGTCGACGCGCTGGAAAGCCTGCTCGCGCGCGGCCGGCGCGCTCTGCAGGCCATGCTCGCGGGAGACGGCGATGACTGAGACTTCGAAGGGACTGCGAATTTTGAGGACTGCGGCGTGGGGGGCCACGTCAAAACGGTGGAAGGGGGAACGAGATGGCTGAGAAGACCGCAAACGGGCCGATGGATGCCGGGCGCTTCGCCGCGCTTGCGGATGCCTATGGCGGCGCATTGCACCGCTGGCCGCCGGCCGAACATGCCGCCGCGATGCTGTTTGCCGGAACCGACGAGGGCCGAGCCATCCTGGCGCGCGCCGGCAGGCTCGACGCCATGCTCGACCGGCATCGCGTCGAAGCACCCGGCCCGGCGCTCCATCGCGCCATTGTCGCCCGCGCCGCGACCGAGGTCAGGCAGGGCCGCCACCGCCGGTTCTGGTGGCTGGGCTTCGGGCTTGCGGGTATCGGCCTGGCCGGCGCCGTGGCCGGGCTGGCGCTAGTGACCATCGTCAACCCGGATACGCAGCCCGACCATTATGTCATGGACGCCAACGCGACGTCGTTCGGCGACGCCGGCCCCGACGCCGATCCTTACGAGGAAGACCTATGAGCCCCCGTCTTGTCGCGGCATCGCTGGTACTCAACGTCTTTCTGATCGGCGCGCTCGCCGGCGGGACGGGTTGGCTGATCGGCAAGTCCAATCCGGGCTTTTCGCTGGAATCGGCCGGCGGCAGGCTGCCGGCCGCCGACCGCAAGGTCTTCCGTCAGGCGCTGCGCGAGGTGCGCCGCGAGTCCCGCGACGTGATCCTCGAGGGCCAGGCCGCTCGGCGCGAGGCGGCGAACCTTCTGCAGCAGCCGACGCTCGACAGCAACGCGCTTGCGGCGGCGCTCGAACGCGCGCGCAAGGCCGATGTCACCGTGCGCACCCGGCTCGAGCAACGCATCATCGAATTCGCCGCATCGGGATCGGCGGAAGATCGCCAGCTGCTGGCGGACGCCCTGATGCGGCGCGCCGGCAGGCAGCCGCCGGCGCCTGCAAAAAAATCGCCGTAGGCAGCGACGGAAAGAGCGGACACGCCCCGTTCAAGGAAAAGAGGGATAGGCCTGTGACCGCCTTCGGCGGCGGGCAGGTTCTCTTCAACCTCGAAACTTTCGGGAGTATCCCATGAACAGTCTGACGAAATATTCGATCGCGGCAGCGCTCGCCATCGGCGGGATGGCCGCCGCAAGCGCCGCCTCGGCGATGCCGATCGCACCGGCTGCGCCGGCGCCGGCGCTTATCGAGCGTGTCGCCTGGGGCTGCGGTCCGGGCTGGCATCCCAACCACTGGGGCCGCTGCGTGCCCAATCGCCGCGTGATCTATCCCGGCTATTATTACTGGGGCGGACCGCGCGTCTATATCGGCCCGGTCTGGCATCCCTACCATCGCTGGCACCACTGGCGCCGCTGGTGACGGCGCGCTCATGACGCCGGGGCTGCGGCCGGCGTCGTGAGCGCCCTTCCCGATCCATGCAACATGCCGGCCGAAGTGTCGGTTCGGAACGGAGGCTTCATTGGCCGCCCCAGTCTCAAACTCCGTCTCGCCGGACCCCGCCCTGGTCGCGCTCAACCGCTTCGGCCTCGGCGCAAAACCTGGCGACAACCTCGGCAAGATCGCCGTCGATCCACGCGGCTACCTCAAGGCCGAGCTCAAACAGCAAGACATCGCGCTCATTCCCCCCGACGATCCGAGGAATGCCGGGCTGCTGGACAGCACCGCGGCGATCCAGGCCAGCATGGCGGCGACCATGGAACGCAAGACGGCGCGGGATGAGAGGGCAGCGGCCGCCATGCAGCCGACAGCCGCGGAAGACCCGGCCGGCCCGGCCGTGACAAAAGCCAAACCAGCGGTGCCGCGCGTCGAGGCCGATATCTACCGCGACGAAGCGCAGGCCCGCTTCGACAAGGCGCTCGCCGCGACACCGGGCTTCGTCGAGAGGCTGGTCGGCTTCTGGTCGAACCATTTCTGCGTTTCCGTCGCCAAGGCGCCGGTCGTGCGGGCATGCGCCGGCGCTTTCGAGCGCGAGGCGATCCGCCCCTTCGTGCTCGGCCGCTTCGCCGACATGCTTTTGGCAGTCGAGCACCACCCGGCCATGCTGTTGTATCTCGACAACCAGCAGTCCATTGGCCCCGATTCCCGAGCCGGCAAGCGACGCGGACGCGGCCTCAACGAGAACCTCGCCCGCGAGATCCTGGAATTGCACACGCTGGGCGTCGGCAGCGGCTATGCCCAAGCCGACGTCACCAGTTTCGCCGGCATGCTGACCGGCTGGATGATGGCTGGACGCGAGGGGCGGCTGGGAGAGCCGGGAAGCTTCGTCTTCAACGCCAATGCGCATCAGCCGGGCAAGGCCGTGCTGCTCGGCAAGACCTATCCCGACGGCGGCATGGGCCAGGCGGAGGCGGCGCTCAACGACATTGCCCGCCATCCGGCCACCGCGCGGCACATCGCCACCAAGCTTGCGCGCCATTTCATCGCGGACGATCCGCCGCCGGCGGCTGTCGCCCGCCTGGCCTCGGTCTTCACCAAGACCGATGGCGACCTGCGCTCGATCGCATTGACGCTGGTCGACATGCCCGAAGCCTGGTCGACGCCGCTCACGAAGCTGCGCTCGCCATTGGACTATGTCGTCGCGCTGCGGCGAGCGGTCGGCGCCACCGCCGGCAACGAACCGCAACGATCGCTTCGCTGGCTGAGCATGCTCGGCCAACCGCTATGGCAGCCGCCGGGGCCGAACGGCTTTCCCGACCGGACGGATGCATGGGCTTCCGCCGAGGGCCTCAAGACGCGGCTGGACATCGCCTGGCAGGCCGCGAAGCAGGCGGACGACATCGGCGACCCCGACGAGACGCTGGCGTCGCTGATCGGTGCGTCCGTCTCGGCCGAGACTCGGCAGGCAATTGCGCGGGCGGAGTCCAGGCAGCAGGGCCTGGCGCTGCTGTTGATGGCGCCGGAATTCCAGCGCCGGTGACCTAGCAACGGAGATGAACCCATGAGCCTTCTCTGCGAAACTCCCAACCTGTCCCGCCGTGCCGTCTTGATGACCGGCGGCGCGCTGTTCGCCTGGGCCTACCTGCCGCGCTTTGCCCGAGCGGCCGACAATCGCGACCCACGCCTGATCGTCTTCGTGCTGCGCGGCGCGCTCGACGGGCTGTCGACGGTCGGGCCGGTCGGCGATCCGGACTATGCCGGCCTGCATGGCGACATCGCGCTTTCGCTCTCAGGCGCCAACCCGGCATTGCCGCTCGACGGTTTCTTCGCCGTCAACCCGGCAATGCCGGTCTTTGCGCGCCTGTTCAAAGCAGGCCAAGCGGCGGTGGTGCACGCGGCCGCGACCGGCTACCGCGACCGCTCGCATTTTGACGGCCAGGACGTCCTGGAAAGCGGCCTGCCCGGCCCCGGCAATGCTACGACGGGTTGGCTCAACCGGGCGCTCGCCAGCCTGCCGGCCGGCGACGGAATCGCGAAAGCCGGGGGGCTCGCCGTGGGTCCTTCGACGCCGCTGGTGATCCGCGGCGCGGCGCCCGTGCTCGGCTGGGCGCCGCAGGTCTTGCCGGCGCCCGGCGATGCGCTGGCGGAGCGCGTTCTCGATCTCTACAATCATCGCGACCCGGTGCTGGCGGCCGCGCTCCAGAAAGGGCTCGACGCCGACCGCATGGCGATGAGCGACCAGCTCGACGGCAAGACGATGAAGCCGAGAGGCGGCCTCGGCAATGCCGCCGGCATGCGCCAGTCGGCGCAAGGCGCGGCGCGGCTGTTGGCTGCCGATGACGGGCCGCGTATCGCGGCACTCGCCTTCGACGGCTGGGACACGCATGTCAATGAAGGCGGCGCCACGGGGCGGCTGGCCAATCTGCTCGGAGGCCTCGACGGCGCCTTCGAGGAGTTCGAGACGGGGCTCGGCGCGCGCTGGCAGGACACGGCGATCGTCGCCATCACGGAGTTCGGGCGCACGGCGCGCATCAACGGCACTGTCGGCACCGACCACGGCACCGGTACGGTGGTGCTGCTTGCCGGCGGCGCGATCAAGGGCGGACGCGTCATCGCCAACTGGCCGGGACTGAAGCCGAACCAGCTCTACGAGCAACGCGATCTCGCCCCGACCAGCGACGTGCGGGCAGTGCTGAAGGGCCTGCTCGCCGAACAGTTCGGGCTTTCCGCCGCGGTGCTTGGCGATAAGGTGTTTCCGGAGTCTGCGGCGGTGAAGCCGATGCGCGATCTGGTGGCGTGAGCCTCGGCTATGCCCATCGGTGAGAGGTGCGGGATTTGCTGTCATCGTCATTCTAGGGCGGAGCAAGGGGCAAAGCGACGCGCGCAGACCCTAGAATCCTGTGTGTTGGTTCTGGTGTATGGTTTGAAGTGGGAAGGAGACCGAATGAATCCTGGTCG
>NZ_VFVI01000006.1:0-329919 GCF_006442775.1 Mesorhizobium sp. B2-4-6 | reverse complement strand
AGATCGGCATTGCCGGCTTCGACGACCGCACCCGTGGTGTCCCCGGTGATCGTCGGCACATCGTTGGTGCCGTGGATGACGACGCTGACCTGCTGGTCGTCCCAGGCGCCCTTGTCGTCGGTGACGCGCACCGTGTAGGTCTCGGTCACGGTCTGGCCTGCCGCCAGCGCCTGCACGGCGGCGCTGCCGTTGTTGAGGGTGTAGGTCCACTGGCCGCTGCTGTTGACGCTGAAGGAGCCGTAGGTCGTGCCCGTGCCCTGCGGGCTGTTGGGGCTGACGCTCCAGGCGGCCGTGTGGCCCGTGTCGGGGTCGGCCGAGGCCAGCTGGCCGCTCGCGGTCAGCGTGCCGTCTTCCGTCACGTTGCCGGCGGCGTTGCCCACCGCATAGCTGATGACCGGGCTGTCGTTGGCGCCGGTGATGGTGACGGTCACGACCTGCGTGGCGGTAGCACCCTGGTCATCCGTCACCGTCACGGTGAAGGTCTCGGTCGCGGTGGCGCCTTCGGCCAGCGCATTGGTGGCGGCCTTGCTGTTGTCCAGCGTGTAGGTCCACACGCCCGTGGCCGGGTTGACGGCGAAGCTGCCATAAGTGCCGGCGGCATTGCCGCTCCAGGAGGCCGTGGCGCCCTGGTCGGGGTCGTGCGAGGTCAGCGTGCCGGTTACCGTCGGCGTGCCGGTCGTCACCGCGCCCGGATCGGTCGTGGTCGTGCCGGCGACGGCGGTGCCGAGATCGGCATTGCCGGCTTCGACGACCGCACCCGTGGTGTCCCCGGTGATCGTCGGCACATCGTTGGTGCCGTGGATATCGAAGATGATAGTCTTGGTATCGGCGTCGCTGTCCTTGTCAGTCAGCGTGTAGTCGAACGATACGCTGATCGTGTTGCCGTCAGCCAGCGCCTGCGTGGCGGGCTTGCTGTTATCCAGCACGAAGGTCCAGGTGCCGTTGGTGTTCTGCGTCAGCGTGCCGTAGTCGGCCAGGTTGACCGTGTTGCCGTTCAGCGTGGCGGTCGCCGTGCCCCAGGTTACCGGGCTCGCCGCAGCCGGGCCATCGGCGCCGAACGTGTTGTTGTAGTCGGTCGTGACGTTGCCCCCGACGGCGGTCGTGGCGCCGTCTTCGGTCAGCGTGCCGGCATCCGCATTATGCGCGGCCGGCATGTCGTCGACGATGACGATGCTGATGGTGCCGTCGCCGTGGGTGCCGCCGATGCCGTCGACCGCAACCGCAACGCTGTCGGGCAGCGTGTTGTTGCCGTTGCCGGCGGGATGGGTCTGCGCGCCGTTGAGCGTGTAGCTATAGGCGAACGTGGCCTCCGTGCCCGCTCCCGAGGGCGTCACGCCGGTGACCGTCAGCGTGCCTTCGCCCGTGTTGATGGTCTTGCCGAGCCAGTCGGCCAGCGTGTGGGTCTCGGTGCCGATGGTGACGTCCTTGATGCCGTCGGTGGCCGTGACCTTGAACGTGCCGGTGTCGGTCTCGCTGGTGTCGGCAACCGAGGTCAGGCCGTGTTCGTACACGACGTTGGAAGCGCCATTGGCATTGGCATCATCGCTCGGCGTGACCACGACGGTCGAGCTGTCGTGGGCGCCATTGATCTCGAAGGTGATGGTCTTGGCGTCGGCGTCGCTGTCGTGATCGGTCAGCGTGTAGCCGAGCGAGACGTTGATCGTATTGCCGGTCTCCAGCGCCTGCGTCGCGGGCTTGCTGTTGTCCAGCACGAAGCTCCAGGTGCCGTTGGCGTTCTGCGTCAGCGTGCCGTAGTCGGCCAGGTTGACCGTGTTGCCGCCCAGCGTGGCGGTCGCCGCGCCCCAGGTTACCGGGCTCGCCGCTGCCGGGCCGTCGGCGCCGAACATGTTGTTGTAGTCGGTTGTGACGTTGCCCCCGACGGCGGTCGTGGCGCCGTCTTCGGTCAGCGTGCCGGCATCCGCATTGTGCGCAACCGGCACATCGTCGACGATCTGGACCGAGAGCGTGCCGGGCAGCGAGACGTCACCGTCACTGTCGGTGACTGTCACCGTAAAGTTGTCGAAGGTGGAATTGGTACCGGCGCCGTCCGGATGCTGCGCGCTATGCTCCAGCGTGTAGGTGTAGCTCACCTGGCCGGTGGCGGCGTCATAGCCGTTGATGGTCAGCGTGTTGCCGAATGGCGTCGTGATGTTGATCGGCGTCGACGCGCTGTTGGCGAGTTCGGCGCCGGTAATCACCTTACCGTTGATGTCCACCGAGCCGATGCCGTCGGGCGAGGTGATGGTAAAGGTGCCAGTGTTGTGTTCGGACGGGTCGTTGTCCACCGCACCGCTGGTGGCCGCCTCGCCGGACCCCGTCGCTCCGGCGGTCTCAAGGCCCTTTTCGTCGACGATGGTGTCGCCGCCGCTGGTCGACGGCGTCAGGTCGAGGATCGTCGGCGTCGAGTCGGGCAGCAGGCCCGGAAACAGCTCGCGATGGTCAGGCTGGCCGAACGCCAGGTCCGTCGGCGGCAGCAGCGACGTCAGGCCGAAGCCGTCGCCGATCCCACCTGCGGGATGTTCGAAATTTCCGCCCGCGCTGCCCGGCGAGCCGTTGCCGCCGGCCGAGATCGAGCCGTCAGCGCCGAAGGCGACATCGACATGGCTTGCCTCGAGCGCGGCGATCAGGGCCACGCGCGGCACCTCGACGTCGCCGAGGATGAAGGTCGGCACATTCAACGCGGCGTCCTTGATGACGATCTGGGATCCGTCGGGCTGCGTGAGGACGAGATCATGTCCGTCGACCTTGATGTTGTCGATCGACACGCTGGCCGGAAGCTTTACGACGTTGCCGGCCTCGACGTGATATTCATGCGGGACATTCCCTGCCGCTGCATTTGCCGCCGTTGCGGGAGCGGCGGAAGCAGGGGCCTTGGCATCGACCGCCGGCTGGTTCGCGGCCGGCGCATCGGCCGTGCCCTGCGCCGGCGCGCCGCTGCCGACGTCGACCGGCACCGGCTCGCTTGCAGCCTGGCCGGTGGTCGCCTGCGCGACCTGGACACCCGTGGAAATATGATTCTCACCAGCGCTCGCGTGCTCGTCCCAGGAATTTGAAACGGCGTCGAATTCGATATTGGTTGTCATAGCTGAAGCCCCTCCGGCATTTCCCGGAAAGAGACATGTCGGGCCTGGACTTTGCAACAGACCTTCAATCGATTTCATATATTCGAATATGTAGAGAATCGCATTTTTTACACTTGGTAAATCGCGATGATATATCTGGGTATGCATGATCTTAAGGAAGGCGGGATTGAGCGCGCCGCGCGCCTCCGCCTTGGTAAATGGAAGTATAATTTTGAATAAAATTTGACGTAAAACAGAATAGAGTGATTCGCGGAAATTTACCTACCTTCCTTTCCGATAATTTGAGACAAGATTGGTAGCGTCCACAGTCAAAGGTGGGCGTTATGAAAATACAAAAAGCAGGCCCGACGGGGATCAAGGTTCTTTTGCTGGCGATCGGCCTTGCCGGTTCGGCAAATCCATCGTCCGCCAGCGCAGATCCGGGCCCAGATTCGGTCCTGCAAAAGGTGCTTGCGCCGGCGAGCCTTGGCGGTGTTTCGCTGGCCCGGCCGCGGCCTCGGCAGCCGGCCACCGCTTACCGGATCGCGGAGGTTTCGGCAGGCTACGCGCCGGCAGCGGCCTACGCGGTTGAAGCCCACTCGAGCGCCAAGGCCGATCCCGGCATCGATCCGATCCAGACCGCCGCGATCATCCCCGGTGTCTTCGGCTCCGTCGCTTTGTCGATGCGCAACTTCCCGGTCGCGGCGCGCTGGGCTCCCGTCTACAGGTCCATCGTCGATTGCACCGCCGGCAGCGTCTGCGATCGCGAGAGCCCGGCTTTCGCCGAGATCATCAACATTGCCGCCGACAAGGGCTTTCGCGAGAAGCTCGCTTTCGTCAACAGCAGCATCAACCGCCTGATCGCCTATCGCAAGGACAGCGTCGTCTACGGCAAGCTCGACTATTGGGCAAAGCCTTCGGAAATCCTCGAACATCGCGCCGGCGATTGCGAGGATTTCGCCATACTCAAGATGGCGGCGCTGCTCAGGGCCGGGATCCCGGCACAGAGCATGTCGCTCGTGGTGCTCCAGGATCGCCGCCGCAAGTTCTTCCACGCCGTCCTGTCGGTAAGCACGGGAAGCGGGGCCTTCATCCTCGACAGCCTCGGCAACGCCGTCCTGCGCGACAGCGAACTGCCCGACTATGTTCCGCTCTATTCCTTCAGCACGGATCGCGCCTGGATCCATGGGTCGAAGTCTGGCGCGCAGATCGCCGACATCGCAGGCGGCTTCGCGACGGTCGCTCCGGGCGAAGGATCGCTGGAACCATCGGCGGCTTCGAGCCTGAGGCCGTAGACTCGAGCGGTTCAGCGTCTCACCGAAATACACACGGTCGCTTATTGTCTTGACGCATTCCGGACTGAAAACCGCCGTTCCAGGAAAATGCGTAGCTCTAGCCGTTGTAGACGAAAGCCATCAGCAGTTCCGGATCGGTGACAGGCGCGCGCACGGCGCTGAGCTGGCCGCGATAGCGGCGCTCGCCCGCGCCGATCACGAAGCCGCTGGTGACCGGCGTTTCGCCATTGGCGTCGAGGCGGGCGAAGATGTCGGGAACGTTGAGGTCGAGCGCCAGCTTCAGGTCCTGGCGCCCATCCTCGCCCGGCGCGCTCGGCAACTGACGCCTGACCAGTTGCTGGAACGGCGTGTTGAAGGCCAGGATCTTCTTCGACGAAGACAGCGCGAAGGCGGGCGAGGGGCAGGCGATCAGGATTGCATTGATCGTGCGGATCGAAGCGAGCTTGCGCAATTCCATGCTTTCCTCGGCGAGGCCGCGCATGCAGGCGACGCGGATCGCCGAGGTGAGATTGCCCTGGTCGGGATGGTGTTCGGCGATCTCCTCGACCAGCATGCCGATCGTGCATTTGCGGCTTTCGGCCATCTGCTTCAGCGACACCCAGAAGGCCCGCTCCAGCCGGATGCCGCGACGCACGCCGCCGCGCGCCACGACGCGGAATTCCGGGCCGAAATCCTCGGCCGCGAGCGCCGGCAGCAGCCGTTCGCGCGAAGTGTCCGGATGGATGGCGCTATCGCTCACTCATTGCCTCCTGACGCGCCTTGTTGATGGGCTTCAAAAGATAGTTGAGGATCGTCTTGCGTCCGGTCTTGATGTCGACCGAGCAGATCATGCCGGGGATGATCGAATAGGTCTTGCCGTTCCTTATAAGCGTCGATTTGTCGGTGGCGACCCGCACCTGGTAGTAGGGCTCGCCCGTCTTCTGGTCGACGAGGCTGTCGGCGGTGATGTTGGAGACCTTGCCCTCGATGCCGCCGAAGATCGAGAAATCATAGGCCGTGACCTTGATCAGCGCCTCCTGGTTCGGCTGGATGAAGGCGACGTCGCGCGGCGAAACCCGGGCCTCGACCAGCAGCGTCTCGGAGGTCGGCACGATGCCGGCCACGACCGCGCCTGGCTGCACGAAGGCGCCGAGCGTGTTGACGTCGAGCGTGTTGACGATGCCGTCGACCGGCGAGCGGATGTCGGTGCGCGCCACCTTGTCGGTGGCGCCGCGGATGGTTTCGTCGACCACGGAAAGATCGGCGAGCGCCTGCGTCAGGTCGCTCAACGCCTCCTGCTGCAATTGCAGGCCCAATTCGTTCACCTGAAGCTGCGCCTCGGTGATAGCCGACTTGGTCTTCTTGATGGTCTCGCCGGCCAGGGTCAACTGCCCGTGAAGATCGGTCTGCTCCCGCTCGACGCGGATCTGTTCGGTCCTGGCCATCAGGCCTTTCTTGACCATGGGTTCGACCAGCGCCGCTTCCTGGTCGGTGACGGCAAGGCTCTTGGACAGGCGGTCGGCATTGGCGGTGGCCTCGTCCAGCTCCTTCTCGCGCTGGTCGAGGCGCGATTTGAGAACCGACAGCTTGACCTCGAAATTGTCGCGGCGCGCGACAAGCAGCTTTTGCTCGTTGTCGCAGATCTCCGGCGCGACTTTCTGGATTTCCACAGGGCAGGGAAACGCCCCTTCGACACTGCCGCTCTGCTCGAACTGCAGCCTGGCGATTCGCGCCTGCAGCGCTCGCGCCTTGGCCTTCTCTTCGCCAAGGCTCGAAGTATTGCCCGAATTGTCGAGACGGATGATGAGGTCGTTCTTCTTGACGATCTGGCCGATCTGGACGGCGATCTCCTGCACGACGCCCGGTTCGCTGGCCTGAATGATCTGCGTCTTCGAAGCGGGTATCACCTTGCCGTCGCCGCGCGCGATCTCGTCGACCTCGGCGAACGACGCCCAGGCCGTGAAACACACGAACAGCGCTCCGACGATGTAGACGGACGCCGAGGCGAAAAGTGGTGGCCGGTCTTCCCTTGCTAGCATGTCCATACGTTCCGGTCAGGCATTTGCCTTCTGCAGCGCCTGAATGACTTGTTCCTTCGGCCCGTCGGCGACGACGCGGCCCTGGTCGATGACGATGAGGCGGTCGGCAAGTTCCAGCATGCTGTAGCGATGGGTCGACACGATCAGCGTCGTGCCGCGGTCGAACGCCACCTTGAGCTGCTTGATCAACTGCCGTTCGGAAGCGAGATCCATCGAACCTGACGGCTCGTCCAGGAAGACGATCTTCGGCTTGGTCAAAAGCAGCCGCGCGATTGCCACTGCTTGCCTTTGCCCGCCCGAGAGATTGGTGCCACGCTCGCCGACATTCATGTCATAGCCGCGCGGATGCCGCGAGACGAAGTCGTCGACGCCGGCGGCTTTCGCCGCATCGATGATCTCCTCGTCGGTGGCTTCCGGCGCGGCCATCAAGAGGTTCTCCTTGATGGTTCCTGAAAACAGGTCGCCGGCCTGAGCGACGATGCCGACCGCGGCGCGGACCTCCGAGGGATGGTATTGCCGGATGTCGATGCCGTCGAGCAGCAACTCCCCTGACGTCGGCAGGAACAGCCGGCCGATCAGCCGCCCCATCGTGGTCTTGCCGGAACCGATGCGGCCGATGATGCCGATCCGCTCGCCGGGCCTGACCGCGATGTTGAGCCCGCTCAGAACCTCGTTTTCCGTGCCCGGATAGGCGAAGCCGACATTCTTGAAGACCAGCGCCCCGCTGCGGATCGGCCGGTTGACGAAACCGACCGTATCGGGGCGGTCCTCCGGCTGCGACATGATCGTGTTGATGATCTTGAGCGACAGCATGGCCTGCCGGAATCGGGCAAGCGTGATGGCGATCTGGCCGAGCGGCGCCACGGCGCGGCCGGCAAGCATCACGGTGCCGATGATGGCGCCGGTCGACACCTGGCCTTCCGAGAAGGCATAGGCGCCGGCCACCACCAGGGCGACCGTCACGAATTGCTGGATGGCGCCGGTGATGTTGCCCGCCGCCGCCGAGAGCTCCTTGATCTTTTCCGACGTGTTGGCCGCGTTCTTCGAATGCTCGCCCCATTTGCGCAGCAGATAGGCTTCGGCGCGCAGCGACTTGATCGTTTCCAGCGTTGAAATGGATTCGACCAGCAGGGCCTGGCGCTGCGACGCCTCGTTCATCGAGGCGGCAACCCGCTTGCCGATCCGCCGCTGCGTGATCAGCCCGACGATGACGGAGATGACGAAGGCCAGCGCCGGTATGACCACCAGCCAGCCGCCGATGGCGTAGATGACAGCCAGGAAGACGAAGACGAAGATCGTATCGATGAAGACGCTGATCGTGTTCGAGGTGAAGAACTCGCGCACGAACTCGTATTGCGTGACGCGGTTTGCATATTCGCCTGTCGACCCTGGCCGCGCCGAAAGCGAGGAATTCAGCACTTTCTCGAACAGCAGATAGGAGATACGCAGGTCCGCCTTGCGGCCGGCATAGTCGATCAGCGACGCCCTGGCCGTCTTCAGAAGCAGGTCGAACAGGATCGCCGCGCCGATGCCGAGCGCCAGCACCCACAGCGTCGAGATCGCCTTGTTGGGCAGGATGCGGTCGTAGACGTTCATGGTGAAGATCGGCGAGGCGATCGCCAGCAGGTTGATGAACACCGCCGACAGCACCACTTTCGAATAGGTGCGCCAGAACGACCCCATGGTGCCGGTCAACCAGTGGCGCCTTTCGATCCGCGCGGCGGTGCCGACCGTCATCTCCTCGGCCTGGTTGGCATAGGTGATCGAGAAGGATGTGCCGCCGCTGATATAGCTTTCGGCGAGTTCCGACCTGTCGATCGTGGTGCGGCCGTTTTCCTGCGGCGCCGTCAGATATTGCCCGCCTTCCATCTCCGCCAGGAGGGCGACCGGCAATTGGCTGACGCGGAAGATGATGGCCGGAAGATCGAAGCGGCCACGCAGGAAATCGCGATGGCTGAAATCCTGGACCTCCAGGCCGATGCGCTCGGCCAGGTGGCGGATTTCGTCGGGCTCGATGCGTGTCTCCGAAATCGGCACGCCGGCGAACAGCACGGTTTCCGCGCTCGGCCTGCCGAGATAGGCCGCGACAGCGCAGAAGCAGGCTTTGAAAGCCTCCTTGGGCGATAGGATATTAGGTTGCTGGTTCACGATCCGCCCCGAAGGACCGAAGATCGACGCTACATCGGCTACTTTTTCCTGACCGGCGCGAGGATGTCGAACGGCAGATCGTTCTTCTGCTCCGACGGCGTCCGCGCATAGGTCTCGGTATCGGCCGTAGCCGGCACACCGAATTCCTCACGGGCGTAGGCCGCGGCCTGCTTTGCCGGCTGGATGTTGAGTGTCTTCAGCAATTCCCCGGTTGCGGCCAGCAGCCGGTATTCTGCAAACAGCGACGCGTAGGACGACGTGTCGGCCAGTGTCGCGGTGTTGAAGCGTGTGTTTTGGGCATCGAGCACATCGAGCAGCGAGCGCTGCCCGACCTTGAACTGCTCGCGATAGGAGGCGACCAGCTTTTCATTGGTGGCTGCCTGCTGCCGCAGCGTCTTTGCGAGTTCTGCCTGGCGGAAGCGGCGGTCCCACGAGGTGCGCACGGCTTCCTCGATCTCGCGCAGCACCTGGTGAAGCCCAAGGCGCTGCTCGCTGGTGCGGCGGATCTGTTCCTGCTCGTTGGCCTTGTCGATGCCGCCGCGATAAAGGTTCCAGCGCAGCACCACCCGGGCCTGCAGGTCGCTCGCGTCGCCATTGTCGCCATCGATGTCATACCCGCCCCGGGCGACGCCTTCGGCGGTGATCGTCGGGCCGTACTTCGCCCGCGCCGCGTCGACCAGCGAAGCGGCGGCATCGATGTCGCTGTTGGCCATGTGGACGCGTGGATTGTTCTGCCTGGCGAGCCCGATCGCATCGTCCAGCGATCGCGGCAGGGCGGCTGCAACATCGGACGGCCGCGACGCGTTGGTCAGTGGCTTGCCGACATTCTTAAAGAAGCGGATCTTGGCCGCCTCGAGTTCTTCGGTCGCTTCCTGCATCCGTGCCTTGGCGGCATAAAGGCGTTCCTCGGCCTGCTGCCGGTCGGCGTCGTTGAGCGCGCCGCCCGCGATGCCTTGCTTGATGTCGCTGAGGATGGACTGATGGAAGCCGAGGTTCTTCTTGGCTTCGGCCACGATCGAAGCCTGCAGCATGTATTCCAGATAGTCCTGGACGACTGCGAGCCCGATGAATTCGGACCGTTCCAGAACCCTGAAGGAAGCCCCATCGACCCGCGAGGCCTGTCGGTTCAGTTCCGCCCGCCTTGCGCCGCTGTCATAAAGTGTCTGCGAGACGGTGAGGTCGGCCTCGTTCGGATAGAGGGCTTTGTGATCCTCGTCGAGCGCGCGCCGTGTATCATTGTCCAGGCGGCGAACGCCGGTCGATGCTTCCAGATCGACGCTGGGAAGATAAAGGCCTTTGGCCTGTCGCAGCTCGAATTCGATCGCTTCGCGGTTCTCGATCGCCTGTCCAATCTCCGGATTGGATTCCACAGCGACGGCAACGGCTTCTTTGAGTGTGAGTGCGCTGGCGCTACCACAAGCCAGCATTGACACCGTGACAGCAAGCGCAACGCGCCAGCCGACGGTAACCTTACCCGTCCTGGTCATTTCTACCCCGTGACTATCCCCGCGCCATTGTTTTTTTATTGGCGCTTATTTGCCCAAGCCTGCCACCGGAGCTTTCGGCCAGTATCTATCAGATTTTTCGAGGTTGTGAGCATATAATGGATTAGACACCCCTTAAAAGTGCGATTCCGGACATTAGGGCCAAACCTGTAGCAAAAATGGCACAGAAACCGGGGGCGGCCGTCGAGTTTTTCCCGTTCAAAGCGCGCTGCAATGGTTAATGGCCTGAAAGAAACGGCGAATCGTGCGGCGGCCATGCACAAGCTCCCGCAAAATCTGCTGCGGCCTTGCAAAGCATGCGCAAGAAATCGCCATTTCAGCCTGGTTTGATTGGCAAAAGCGGATCGTTCCCTGTATTGCGGGCCGAAGCAAAAAAGCCGTGGATTTCTTGCATGACCAATGTCGCCTTGACTGGGCTTGCCCGCGATCTTGCCCGGCGCGCCGCCGAGGGCAGGCCGGTGCGCATCGGCGTCATCGGGTCCGGCGAGATGGGGACCGATCTGGTGACGCAGGGCATGCTGATGCCGGGCATTTCGATCGCGGCCATTTCCACGCGGCGCCCGCACACCGCCCGCGAGGCGATCCGCATCGCTTATGGCGACGAGGCGATGGCGGCCGAGACCGAGACCGGCTCCGGGGTCACCCGGGCGATCGAGAGCGGCAGGATCGCCGTCACCTCGAACGAGATGCTGGTCACCAACCCGCTGATCGACGTCGTCATCGACGCCACCGGCAAACCCGGCGTTGCTGCCGATTTCGACCTGATGGCCATGCAGCATGGCAAGCATCTGGTGATGATGAATGTCGAGGCGGACGTGACCATCGGCTGCTACCTGAAGCAGCAGGCCGACCGGTTGGGTGTCGTCTATTCGGTCGGCGCGGGCGACGAGCCGTCGAGCTGCATGGAACTGATCGAGTTCGCCTCGGCGCTTGGACTAGGCATCGTCGCGGCCGGCAAGGGCAAGAACAATCCGCTCAACCATGACGCCGTTCCGGACGATTATCGCGAAGAGGCGGCGCGCCGAAACATGAACCCGCGCATGCTGGTCGAGTTCGTCGATGGCTCGAAAACCATGGTCGAGATGTGCGCCATCGCCAATGCCACCGGCCTGGTCCCGGATGTTCCAGGCATGCACGGCCCCAAGGCCGATCGCGATCAACTAGCCACGGTGCTGATCCCGCGGGAGGATGGCGGCCTCCTGTCGAGGAAGGGCGTCGTCGACTACACGATCGGCAAGGGCGTGGCGCCCGGCGTCTTCGTCATCGTCGAGGCGATGCACCCGCGCGTCGTCGAGCGCTTGGATGATCTCCATGTTGGCCACGGCCCCTACTACGGCTTGTTCCGGCCCTATCACCTGACCTCGCTTGAGGTGCCGCTCACCGCCGCCCGCATCATGCTCTACGGCAAGCCCGACATGGTGCCCCTGCCGAGGCCGGTGGCGGAAGTCTGCGCGGTCGCCAAGCGCGACCTTGCCGCCGGGGAGACCTTTGATGCCATCGGCGAGACCTGCTACCGCTCCTGGACCATGACCGTCACCGACGCCCGCGCCAACCGCGCCGTTCCGGTCGGCCTGCTCGAAGGCGGCAAGGTGTTGAAGTCGGTCAGGAAGGGTGCATTGTTGACCGAGGACAATGCTGCGCCGGATCGGACGACGAGGCTCTACGCCCTGCGCCGGCTGCAGGACGACATGCTCTACGGAGCGAAGATCGGCTCGCCAGCCCTGTCGGGCTGAGCCGCTGCTATTTGCGCAACTCCGCCTCGATCTCGTCCAGCGCCTTGTCCTTGCCGATGCCGGTGAGGAAGGCGAGCCCTTTGATCACCGGCTTGGTCACGGATGCCGAGATGGGCGTGGTGGCGACGATGAAGTCGACGCTGTCGGCCAGTCCGGGCACTTCCGTGGCCTTGGCCTGCTGCGCGTGAAAGGTCAGGCCGCGCTTCTTCATCGCCTCCGTCACCGCGACATTGACCGCCGTCGAGGTCGCGACGCCCGTCCCACAGGCAAAAAGAATGGTTTTCTGTCTGGACATGTTCTTTCCTTTTGTCAGCTGAGAATGGCGCGGACGTCATCGAAGGTCCTGGCCGTCCTCAAGCCATCCAGCGCCGCGGGATTCTGGATGGTGGCCATGACGGTCTGCAGCGTGTCAATCTGCTTGTCCTTGTCATTGATGGCAAGCAGGAACACGAAGCCCACCGGCAGCTTCTCGTCGGGATCTTCCATATTGGCGAAGGTGACGGGTCGCTTGAGCGTGCCCATCGCGACGCCCGGCTTCAGCACATGTTCGGGGTCGGTATGCGGAACGGCGACATTGTCGGCGCGCTCCAGCGGCAGGCCTGTCGGGATCGTCATCTCGCGCCGCACGACGGCGTCGGCGTAGCTGCTCTTGACATAGCCCAGCGCCTCCAGCCTGGAGGCCAGGATGCGGATGATCTCCTCATTGGTCGAAGCGTCGGAGCCGAGGACGACCGCCTCGGGGTCCAGCAGTTGGATCAGGCCATTCGACAAGGGCTACTCCATTCGATGCGAACCGTGCGCCCGCCGCATCGGCTTCGGGCGCACGATCATTTCAGTTTCAGGCTAGAGCATGATCCCGAAAAGTGGGAACCGGTTTTCGAAGAGAGATCATGCTCCAACAAAGAGTTGGATCGTGACGGCGATTCAACGAAACGCCATCACGATCTAACCCGGCTCAGGCAGTGCCTTCGGCCGGTTCATCCTCGGCACCGGCGGCGCGTTCCCAGCCGAGCGGGTTGCGGCGGTAGAACAGGAACAGCGCCGCGATGACCACCGCGATGACGGCGATACCGATGATACCGAGCCCCTGGATCGCTTCGATGATCACATAAGGAACCCAGAGGAACCCGTCGACCACGGAGGTGATCTGCAGTGCATCCGCAGGCAGCTTGAAGCCCGAGGTGACGGCAGCACTTGTGAACAGCGGCGCCAGCGCGTTGGCGACGTAGAAGCCGACGGCCAGCGTCACCGTGCCGATGACGACCATGCGAAAGACGTTGCCCCTGACCAGCGGCGCGGTCATCGCGACGATGAACGGAATGACGGCTAGGTCGGCGAACAGGATGACGCGGTTGCCGGGCAGGATGATCGACAGGATGATCGCGATCGGCACCAGGATCAGCGACGACGAGATCGCCGCCGGATGGCCGATCAGAATGGCGGAGTCGAGCCCCACCAGCAGCTCGCGGTCGCCGGTGCGCTTGCGCACGAATTCCTGCGCGGCGTCCGAAACCGGGAGCAGGCCTTCCATCAGGATCTTCACCATGCGCGGCAGAAGCAGCATCACCGCCGCCAGCGTCATGCCGGTGCCGAGCACCTTGGCCAGCACGGTGCCGAGATCGCCGGCGTTGTAGAAGGCGATCAGGCCGAGCACCAGGCCGATGATGAGCCCGAGTATCACCGGCTCGCCGAAGACGCCGAAGCGGCGCTCGATGGTCTCGGTGCTGATGTTGATGCGGTTGATCCCGGGGATACGGTCCATGATCCAATTGAGGACGATGGCGATCGGCAGGATCTGCGCCGAGGCGAGATGCGGCACGGAAATGCCGGGCACGCCGTAGAACTGCTGCACCGCACGCGCCGACCAGTCGGCGAAGAGCAGCGCAAGCGCCGCGACAAGCGCCGCAATGATGATGCCGTACGCCAGATTGTTGGTGGCGGCGACGACCAGCGAGCCGACGAAGGCGAAATGCCAGAAATTCCAGACGTCGACATTGAGCGTGCGTGTCATGCGCGTGAGCAGAAGCACGATGTTGACCAGGATGCCGACCGGAATCACCCAGAGGCCGACCGACGAGCCGAAAGCGATAGCGGCGGCGGACGGCCAGCCGACATCGATGATGTCTCGATGGATGCCGGTGTTGGTGACGATCGCCTTGGCGACGTCGCCGATCGAGGTGAACATCAGGCCGAGCACGAGGTTGATGCCGATGAACGCGACGCCGATCGTGATGGCGGCGCGGAAGGCCTTGCTGACCTTGGCTCCAAGGACCACGGCGATGATGAAAATGACGATCGGCAAGAGCACTGTCGCGCCGAGCGTGTCGATGGCTCCCTTTAAGCCTGCAAGTATGGTGTCCATTCTACCTCCCCAGGGGCATCGGCTTCGGCTCGAAGCATGAATGATGCCCGCAACTCAATGACGCCTCGGCCCTCCCGGCCCAGGCACTCCCCACTCGCCGACGAGGCCGGCATGTTCAGTCGAGCGAATGAACATTTGCTTCTATCAGCGAACGAAAGTTTTATCTGGGTGGCCTATGCTAAAGTCAATCGGCAATCCTTGGGCCAAAGGGAAACCCACCGATTGTTTGGGGAAACCGGTTGGCCGGTAAAGCAATCGTCGATTCGACCTGGCCGGCTTGGCGCATGCCAGGCTGTTTTCCGGATCGGGTTAGGGTGCTACTTGCCCAGCTCTATCGACCTCAGGCGGGCGGCTTCCACGGCTTCGGTGACGAGCTTGGTCAGGCGGTCGCCGCCCATCAGCACGGCAAGCGCGGCGGCGGTCGTGCCGTTGGGGCTGGTCACCTGCTGGCGCAGCACGCTCGGCTCCTCGTCTGCTTCGGCGGCAAGCGAGGCGGCGCCGAAGACGGTCTGCATGGCAAGCAGCTTGGCGGTTGCGGCGGGCAGGCCGGCCTTCTCGGCGGCTATCGTCAGCGCCTCGATGAAGTGGAAGATATAGGCGGGGCCGGAGCCGGAGACGGCGGTCACGGCGTCCATTAGGCCTTCGTCGTCGATCGTCGTCACGACGCCGCTTGTCGAAAGCAGTTCGGCAACGAAGCGGCGGACGTCGTCGGAGACCAGCGGGTTGGAAAACACCACCATCATGCCCTTGCCGATCGCCGCCGGGGTGTTCGGCATGCAGCGGATCACCGGTGCGAGCTCGCCCAGAATTTCCTCGAAGGTGGCGACCGGCGTGCCGGCGGCGATGGAGAGAAAGCTGGTCCTGCCGTCGCCGAAGCGCTTGTAGTGCGCCGTCACCTCGCGGATAACCTGCGGCTTTACAGCGATGACGACAAGATTGGGCACAGCGTCGGCCGGGATAGCTGCAGCTTCGGCTGCGGCGTGGCAGCCGAGATGTTCGGCGCGCCGGCGCAGTTCCGCGTTGGGCTCGACCACGAACACCGCTCGCGGCTCGAGCTTCGCGGATTTCAGCCAGCCCGAGAGCATGGCGTAACCCATATTGCCGCAGCCGGCGAGAATCAGCCTGATCGTCATGAAAACCTCCGCAAGAAGGCCCTCCTTAGACGGTTGCGCCGCAACGGAAAAGGCCAGTCGGCAGGAGATCGACCGGCCAGGTCGAAACAATTCCAGGAAAAGTGTCCAGCGGTTTCCGTCCGGAATTGCCTAACCAATCAGTTTGAAAGGCGAACCGGGATTGGCCGCAGCGAGACTTGTCTCAGGCCAAGCACGCCCAGCACGAAGAACAACCAGACGGGATCGCCGCGGTGAAAGAAGAAGCTTTCCAGAAAACCGTTCAGTGCCGTGAACAGCACCACCATCATGAAGAAATCACCGAGGAAGATGTTTTCCTTGCGCGCCGGGATGCGCATGTAGTCGCGCAAAGGGGCGATCAGGAAGGTGTAGACGGCGACGCACAGCGCCGGGATGCCCATCAGCACGGCGATGTCGAGATAGCCGTCATGGCCATGCACGATGGTGCGGATGTCCCAGGGCCGGTCGAAGGGCTGGTCCTGGTTGAGCAGCAGCGGCGTGCCCCAGAAGCTTTCATAGCCGTAGCCGGTCCAGGGCTTCTTCGCCAGCATCTCGCCGGCGAACTCCCAAAGCGTCGTGCGTCCCGTATAGGTCAGGTTCGGGAAATAGATCGCCGCCAGATGCTTCACCGGCGGGATGAAGACGATGCCGAGCGTGCCGACGGCCGTGGCCACGATCGCCAGCGCGAACAGGATCGGCGTGCCCAACCGCATGCCGATGAGGCTGGGCAGCACCACGATCATGATCGAGAACGGGATCAGCCCGGCGGTCGTCTTGGAGCCGGTGTGCAGCATGAAGATCATCGCCGCGCAGAAGATGCCGGCGCCCCACCAGCGCTGGCCACGCCGGAACAGATAGAGCCCGGCGAAGCTGAAACAGGCCATCACCGGACCGGCGATGTTCTTGTGCGTGAAGACGCCGCGCCACAGGCCGGCATGCTCGGGCTCCTGCGAGTCGGCGGTATGCAGCGCCTCGTGCGGGAAGACGATCAGTCCGGTATAGGAAAGGCCGATCACCACGACGGCGGTGAAGATCACCACCCTGGCGAAGGAGTCGGCGTCGCGCGGCAGCACCAGGATCGTCGCCATTGTGATGATGCCGATCATGGTGAAGGAGGCGGCGCGCATCGCCGCGGGCGGATCGGTGGCGAGCACCACCGACAGGAAGAAGAAGCCCAGCATCAGCGCCCAGGACGGGCTCACCAGCGAGCGCACCACGCGCGGATCGGCGAAGGCGAGCAGCGAGAAGATGGAGACCGCGCCGAGCGAGCCGAAGCCAAGCTGGTTGACGATGTCGCCGCCGTCGCCGGTCAGCTCCGCGCCTGCCGGCTGGAAGGGCCGGAACGAGACGATGATGACGGTGAACAAGAGCGCGGCGATAGCCGTCGCCAGACCTTCCCTGGTGAAGGCGGCGCTGAGCGGGGCGCGCTCAATTCTTCTCAGGCTGTCGGTATTGCTCATTGGCATATCCGAATTCGGCAAGCACCCGGCCGAGCGCGACATAGACCGGATAGAGGCCGCTCGTCAGCGAGCCGGTGCGCGCCAGCCGGACGGCGCCGCGCAACGGCGAGGCCGCAAGCAGCGCCAGGCTCTTCAGGAGAACTTTAAGGCCGGCAAGCGGCGTGCCGGCCCGCTTCTTCTTTTCGACCAGCGTAGAGATCACGCCATTGCGCAGGCTGCGGGCGCGGATCCAGTCGGCCTCGACGCGCCGGGCCGGAACGGTCTCGTTGACCTTTGCCTCGGCGCACCAGCCGAGCACGAAGCCTTTCTGCGCGGAACGGCTGAGAAAGTCGGAGTCGCCGCCGCCCATGAAATTGAACCGCAGATCAAGAAAGGGCGGTCCCATCGCCTGAAGCACGTTGCGCCCCACCACCAGGTTGCCGGACGAATAAAGCGCCGGCACGCGGCCCGTTTCACGATAGGGTGGTGCAAAGACCGGATGCCCGGCCCATCTGGCGTGGCTCGGATCGGCAAAAACCGGCACTTGCGGGCCGCCGACGATGTCGGCGCCAAGGCTTTCGGCGGCGTTGCACATGCGCTCCAGCCAGTCTGGCTCGGCGATCTCGTCATCGTCGATGACCAAAAGGTGCTTGAAGTTGGGAAACTGCAGGATCGCCGTCTGCCAGCCGGCATTGTAGGCGCTGCAATTGCCACGCTCATGCGCGATAATCACGATGCCTGGCATCTCGCCGCTTTCGAACAGCGGCAGCACCGCGCCCGCGCCCTCGCGCGCCTCGGCCTCGTTTTCCATGACGATGACGGCAAAGCGCCTGTCGGTCCGCTGCGCCTTGAGCGAAGCCAGGGTTTCCTGCACCTGCTTCGGCCGCTTGAAGGTCGGCAGCGTCACGACCGCCTCGACGGTCTCGGCGGCAAGCCCCGGCGACCGCCCCGCGATCGATACAGAAGCGTCGGACGGCAAAGGGATCATCCGTTTCCAGCAGCGTGGGTTCCGCGCCCTCGATAGCATCGCGGTGATAACGCTTCGTTAATCACCTTGTCGCCCGCCTGTCGGAAAAGTCGGGTCTTCGGCCTTTGACAGTGCCATTTAATCAAGGCTTCACCGCGTTTTGCTACCGGCTGCAGCCAAGGATAGGTGAAATGCATCTGCTGTTCGCCACATCGATCGTGCCTGATGGCGCTCTCGCCTCGGGCTACGAGATTGCCAACGCCGCGATCATCGACGCGCTGCGGCGGGCCGGCGTGCGCGTGACGGTGATAGGCTTCATCTGGCCGGGAAAGGCCCCGTCCGATCCGCAAAACACCATCGTGCTCGACGCCGTCGAGGTCCGCACCGAAAGCGCTTCGCCGCTGCGCAAGCTTGCCTGGCTGGGCAAGGCGGTTCTCTCGGGCCTTACCTTCTCCTCGGTCAAGCTGCGTGTTGTTCCCGACGCCGAGTTGCGCGCCGCCATCGAGCGCGCCGGTCCCTTCGATGGCTATGTCCTGAATTCGGTGCAATTCGCTGGTGCCTTTGAGAAGGTTCTCGCCGACCGTCCATTCGTCTTTGTCGCGCACAATGTCGAGCATCGCTCGGCAGCGGAGAACGCCGTCGCGGCCGGCAGCGCGCTGCAGCGCTGGATGTTCCGCCGCGAGGCCAGGCTCCTCAAGGTCATGGAAGAGCGGCTCTGCGGTGCCGCGCGCTTTGTCTTCACGCTGGC
Source organism: Mesorhizobium sp. B2-4-6 (assembly GCF_006442775.1). Classification (NCBI taxonomy): domain Bacteria; kingdom Pseudomonadati; phylum Pseudomonadota; class Alphaproteobacteria; order Hyphomicrobiales; family Phyllobacteriaceae; genus Mesorhizobium; species Mesorhizobium sp. B2-4-6. Next base: position 311,512 of record NZ_VFVI01000006.1, on the reverse strand, counting down.
CGAGGAGGACCGCGCCGCACTTGGCGTCGCCTCCGGCGGACGCTCGGCTGTCCTGCCGCTGGTGACCCGCGCGCAAGCGCCCGCAAGCAAGGCGAAGCGCCACATCGATTGCGACGCCGCGTTGATCGGCACCTGGACCTGGCAGCCGAACCGCATCGGGCTCGATTGGTTCCTGAGCAAGGTCGTGCCGCATCTGAAGCCGGATTTCCGCGTCAGGATCGCAGGCCACATGCCTTCCGGCGTCAGCTCGCCGCATCCCGGTGTTTCCTTCGCCGGCAGGGTTCCTGACGCGCAGGCCTTCGTGCGTGGCGCCGCCGTCATTCCCTTGATCAGCACCGCAGGCAGCGGGGTGCAGTTGAAGACCATCGAGACCTTCGAGCTCGGCCTGCCGTCCGTCGCCACCAGCCGCTCGCTGCGCGGCATCGGCTATCGTCCCGACAATTGCGTGGTGACTGACGATCCGATTGCCTTCGCCGCTGCTCTTCAGGCGGCCGCGGCCAATGTCGGCGACGTCGACGGCAGCGCCTTCCATCGCCGCCAGCTCAAGGCGCTCGATGCCGCGATCGGGCTTGGCCTGGAGAAGCTCGGCGCCGTCAGGCAGGAGGTCGCCGCATGAACATGCACACCGCGCGCGCGGCCTTCGGCTTCGACACGCTCAAGACCATTTTGGGCATTCCCGTGCTTGCCATACGCTGGGACGAGGCCATCGCCTTGCTCACCAGGCTGATCGACGAGCGTCGCTTCACCAAGGTGAGCTTCCTCAACGCCCACAATGCCAACCTTGCCTGCACCGATCCGGTCTTTGCCGAGGCGCTGGAAAACTTCCTCATCCTCCCCGACGGCGTCGGCGTCGACATGGCGGCAAAGCTGCTTTACGGCGCGCCTTTCCCCAGCAACCTCAACGGCACCGATTTCATTCCGGCCTTCCTGCAGGCCTCGTCGCACCCGCTGACGGTGGCGCTGCTCGGCACGACGCGGGCCAATGCCGAAGCCGCGTGTGCGAAGCTTTCGACGCTCGCCGTGCAGCACAATTTCGTCGTCATCCATGACGGCTTCTTCTCCGCCGCCGAGGAGCCGGCGGTCCTCGAGCGCATCGCCAGGTTGCGGCCCGACGTGCTCCTCGTCGCGATGGGCGTTCCGCGCCAGGAATTGTGGATCGAACGCCACATCGACAGCCGCCATTGCACGCTGCCGGTCGCGGTCGGCGCGCTGCTCGATTTCATGAGCGGCTCTGTGCCGCGCGCGCCGCTATGGCTGCGCCGGCTGCGGCTTGAATGGCTGTTCCGCCTGGGGATCGAGCCCGGCCGTCTGTGGCGTCGCTACATCGTCGGCAATCCGGTCTTCCTGTGGCGCGTCGTCAGGCAGAAGCTGTCGCTCGGGCCGCGGCCAGCGGAGGCGCGTCGGTGAACAGCCGCTTCGTGCCGGGCACCTCCACCGCCATCGGACCGCTGCCGCGTATGCCCCTGGCTGCGATCGTCACGGCAAGCTACGCTCCCGATTTCGAGCGCTGCCGGCTTCTGTGCGAAACCATCGACCGCCATGTCACCGGCATGGCGCATCATTACATCCTCACCGAGCATCGCGACGTCGCGCTGTTTCGCCAGCTGGAAGGCAGCCGTCGCAGCGTCATCGACGAGCGGGACCTGTTGCCGCGCTGGCTGCGCGTGTTCGACGATCCGCTGAGCGGTTTTCGCCGCCGCGTCTGGCTGAGCCTGAAAACGCAGCCGCTGCGCGGGTGGCATGTGCAGCAGCTGCGCCGTATCGCCATTGCCAGACAGGCAAAGGAAGACGTGCTGGTCTTCTGCGATTCCGACGTCGCCTTCCTGAAACCCTTCGACGCGAACGCCTTCTGGCGCGACGGCAACGCGCGGCTGTTCCGGCGCGACGGCGTGCTGTCGAACGATGGACATGACGAGCATCGCATCTGGTCGCGCAATGCCGGCGCCGCGCTCGGCATCGATTCTGCCAATCAATCGAGCCACGACTACATCTCGACCCTGATCGCCTGGCGCCGCGAGACGGTCAATGCGATGTTAGAGCGCGTCGAGAAGGTGCATGGCCGCGACTGGGTCGGCGTCGTCGGTTCGGCGCGCCAGTTCTCTGAATGCATGATCTATGGCCGTTATGTCGACGACGTGCTTGAAGGCGCCGGCCATTTCCATGGTTCGGAGGAATTCTGCCGCGTCCATTGGAACGGCGAGCCGCTGTCGGATGAGGAATTCCGCCGCTTCGTCGACACCATGGCGCCGGAACAGGTGGCGATCGGCATGCAGTCCTTCATCGGCACCGATATCGGCCGCATCCGCCGCCTGATCGGCCTCGATTAGCCTGCGCGGGATTCAGGTCAGGCCGAGTCGAAAACAGTGGCTTCCGAGAACCGGAGCGGAGCGTACTAAAGTACGTGAGCACCGGAAGCGCAGGGAGCCGCTGTTTGCAGGCCGGCCTCACCTGAATCAGATCGCTTTCGCCGGCCGGCGCATCGCCGAATAGGTCAGCAGCATCGAGGCGAGATAGAGCAGCAGGAAGACGATGTTGAGCGACAGCACCAGGTTGGGCGTGTCGGGGATCGTCGTCAGCACATAGGTCAGCAAAACCGCCTTCAGGCCGGCGAGCAGGCCGAGATTGATCGCCCGCACTGCCGTCTGGCCGCGCGCGAAGAGCAGCTCGGCCTGGTATTCGACGAGGTTGCGCAGGCCGGGCACGCAAACCGCCAGCGCGACCAGCGGCGCTGCCTCGGCGACATTCTTGCCGAGCGCGTTCGGGAAGAAATGCAGCACGATGCCGAGCGACACCAGCGCCAGCGTCGAGACCAGGAACACGCCGCCTTCGATGCCGCTCTTGACCGCCAGCCGCGACAGAAGCTCCGGCGCACGCATCATGCGCTGCACCAGCATCATCGAGAAGGTGCGGATCGGGATTGCGGTGAGGTCGACCAGCCGCATGATGATGGCGTAGATGCCGGCCAGATGCGGTCCGCCGATCGACAGCACCAGGAGCTTGTCGAACTCCATCTGCAGGTAGAACAGCACTTCGGATCCGGCGACATAGATGGAATCGGCGAGCCGCCTGAAATAAAGCTCGGCGCGCAGCCTCAGCCGCTGGCGCGGATAGAAGAAGACGAAGGCGACGATAAGCGAGGCGGCATTGGCGCCGATGTAGTATAACGACCAGGCGCCGATGCTGTGCTGCGCGCCAAGCATGAACAGGATCGCGCCGACTGCCCTGAGCGCCGTCGCCAGGATGGCGAGCACGGCCGCCCGCCCGAACTTACCGAGCCCGTTGTTGACGATCAGCGCCACTTCGACCGGTCGCCACAGAAGCGCCTCCGCGAAGACGACCGCGGCGAAAGCCGACAGCGGCACTGTGCCGGAAAAGAAGATCAGATAGACGCCGTAGGACGCGGCGGCGAGGAACGGCAGCGACAAGACGCCGAGAAGCAGGAAACCGGCGGTGAAGGTGCCGATCAGGTTGGGGCGGATGGTGGCGGTGCGGTAGAGCGCCGAGATGAAGCCGAAGGCCAGGATGCGCGACAGCATGATGCCGGCGGCCGACGCGGTCGCGAACATGCCGAACTCGGCGATCGAAAGCGTGTTGGCCAAAGCCACGAAATAGGCGAGCGAAAACACCAGCCGGCCGCCGGCGCCGCTGATCGCCGAGAAATAATCGGACACCAGTTGCCGGCGGGTGGCCACGAAGTGGCCGATCCGCGCGAAGCTCCGCCTTTGCGGCATGTCGCTGGCCTGGGTCATGTCGGGGGCGATACATAGGCTGGAAAGTTTAACGCGGCGTTCTGGCGCCCGTCCCGGTGGCGCTGAAGTGCCGTGAACAAGGCGAAAAACTCTGCCCGCCGAGGCGCAAAATTAACCGTTTGTTTCCTATGCCTGTTTAGCGTGGCTTAACGATTGGCCGATCCGCGCGCCCAAGCCGCCAGAGAGCAAGTTCCAGGACAATGGTCGACAGGGATAACCGTGATGACTGGAGGCGCGAGCGTTCTCTGCTCGCGCTCGGCCAAGCCATGCGTGGCGACGACAAGACGGTCTCGATCGGCGACCGAGCCAATTCTTCCTGGCGCGAGGACGCAGCCGCGCGCCATCGCGCCGCGCGTTCCGAGCGCGAAGAAAAGTTGAACCCGCGTCCCGCCGAGACCGGCGGATTTGACCACGATCAGGCGGACCCGGATTCGGATACGGCCGAAACCGGGGACGACCGCGCGGGAAGAAATCGGCCCGCTTCGTTCGGGCAGGGCTACGAGGCAACTGCGGAAGGCCGCCAGCCGCAGGCCGCTCCCGAACCTCGCCATGCAGGCCGGCCGTCTGCCGGCGGCTATTCCGAGGAGTGGAAACCGCTGATCGACCCGATGCAGGTCGTTCACGGCGTCACGCGATCCAAGGCGTTGATCCTGTCGACAACCATCCTGGGCGCGGCGCTCGGCGTCGCCATCGCGTTGTCGACGCCGAAGAAGTATGAGGCCACGACCGACGTCATTGTCGACCCGCGCGACCTCAAGCTCACCGATCGCGACCTGACGCAGAACGTGGTCGCCTCGGATGCGACCCTCGCCATCGTCGAGAACCAGGTTCGCATCCTGACTTCGGGCACCGTTCTCAACAAGGTCGTCACGGATCTCAATCTTACCAACGACCCCGAATTCAACGGCCAGGGCAAGGGCGGCATCGGTCTGATGTCGACGCTGCGCTCGATCCTGTCGCGGCAGGATGCGAGCCCCGCCGACGAAGCGCGCAAGCGTGCGCTGGCGGTCGGCAATCTGTATGACAGCCTCGACGTCGAGCGCGGCGGCAAGACCTTCGTGGTCTCGGTCAGCGCCACCACGCAGAACGCCGAGAAATCCGCCTTGATTGCCAACACCATGGTCAAGGCCTTCAGGCAGATCTCCAGCGAGATCCAGTCCAGCACGGCGGGCCGCGCCAACGACGAGCTCACCGCCAGGCTCGGCGAATTGCGCAAGGGCGTCGAGACGGCCGAACGCCAGGTCGAGGATTTCAGGGCGACGCACGACCTTGTCGACGCGCAGGGCCACCTGATCAGCGACGACCAGATGCTGAAGCTCAACGAGCAGCTTTCCGTCGCCCGCGCCCGCACGCTCGAGCTCAATGCCCGCGCCGCCTCGGCCCGCTCGCTGAACGTCAATTCGGTGCTTAGCGGCACCTTGCCCGAGGAAATCAACTCCAACATGATGAGCGAGCTGCGCTCGCAATATGCGGCATTGAAGCAGGAAGCCGATCGCGCCGAGGTCAGGCTCGGGCCCCGTCATCCGGAGATCGAGGCGCTCAACGCCCAACTCGCCGGCGCGCGCGAGCGCATCAGCGCCGAGCTGCAGCGCATCGCGTCCTCCCTGCAGGTCGACCTGAAGCGCTCCGTCCAGCTCGAGCAGGACCTGTCGTCGCGCCTGGCGCAGGCCAAGGTGCAGAGCGGCGACGTCAACAACAATCTGGTCTCGCTGCGCGAGCTGGAGCGCGAGGCCGCCGCCAAGCGTTCCGTCTACGAGCAGTTCCTGTTGCGCGCCAAGGAAACCGGCGAGCAGAAGGACATCAACACCGCCAACATAAGCGTCATCTCGGACGCCTATGCGCCACTGCAGGCCAAGGGGCCGTCGCGTGCGGTGATGGCCTTGGCCGGCCTGTTCGCCGGCCTGTTCGCCGGCATTGGCCTGGGCGGGCTGCGCGGCGTCTATGCGAGCCTGCGCGAGACGGCCGATAACCGCTCGCGCCGCAGCGTCGATGAACGCGCTCCAATGATGGAGAACAGTTCCAACAGGGCCGCTCCGCCGCCGCCACCGCTTGTGACGCCGCCGGCCCCACCTGTCGCCCCGCCTCCGGCTCGGTCATTCACGCCGCCGCCCCCGGCCGCGTCTTTCACGCCGCCGCCGTCGTTCACGCCGCCCCCAGCCGCATCTTACACGCCGCCGGCAGCTGCATCCTACACTCCGCCGTCCGCCTCACCTCCAGCGCTGCCTCCGACGACGGCAGCCGCGCCGGCTCCAGTCCAACCCGTCGCGCCACCGCCGGAACCGGCCAACGATGCCGGCCGCCCGGGGCTTTTCGGCTCGCTTGCCTCGGCGGTTCGCTATTTCGTGCGGCGCGAGCCGGTTGAAACGGTGGATATGGACTCTGTTCCGCCCGAAAGCGCCTGGCGCGCGCCTGCCGTGGAAGAACGCTACCCCCGGGCTCAGACATCGGCGCGGGAGAACTTCCGGCCGCCATACGAGCAGGGCTATTCCTATTCCTACCGGGCGGACCATGGCCGGGCCGATCCCTACGAGGATCACTATTCGGCATTGGCGGCACCCTATCATCAGCGGTCGCCGGCCGCCGGCGAGGTCGACCAGCCCCCCGCCGGCCAGCCCCCCGCCGATCAGCAGGGCGAGATCGACGATATCCGCGCCAGCCTGCGCGAATTCCGCGAAGCGGTGCGCGAGCTGACCGAAAGCCGCACGCGCCGCCGCTATTTCTAAGGCGTCCGTGTTTCTAAACGACTCGTGGTTCGATAAAAGCGGCCGGTTTCGGGTTTACGGCATCCGACGACGCTTTGACGGGATTGCCTTGTCGAATTTTGGTGAAAATGCCGCGCTGCATTTCGGCCGCAAGCGTCTCGCTTTGGTGGATCGACAATGCCGATTAAGGAATGGGGCCATGCATCGATGCGGCCTCGAAGCGAAGGCGAGGGTTGGTGATGGCCGAAGTGATTGATGGAAAGAATGTCGCCGAGGACGTGGTTTCGAAGGTCAAGGCTCTGACCGCGGAGCTGTCGGCCAAGGGAGCTACCAAGCCTGGCCTTGCGGTGGTGATCGTCGGTGAAGACCCGGCAAGCCAGGTCTATGTCGCCTCGAAATCGCGCACCGCCAAGGAATGCGGCTTCCATTCGCTCCAGCATACGCTGCCGGCCGATTCCACCGAAGAACAATTGCTGAAGATCATCGGCGACCTCAATGCCGACAAGTCGATCCACGGCATCCTCGTGCAATTGCCGCTTCCCGGTCACATCGATGCTGGAAAGGTCATCCAGACCATCGCGCCGGAAAAGGACGTCGACGGTTTCCACTTCATCAATGTCGGCAAGCTCGGCACCGGCGAACTCGAGACGGCATTCGTGCCCTGCACACCGGCGGGCTCGATGCTTTTGATCGAGCGTGTGCGCGGCAAGGACCTGTCCGGTCTCAACGCCGTCGTCGTCGGCCGATCCAACATCGTCGGCAAGCCGATGGCCAATCTGCTGCTCGCTGCCAACTGCACCGTCACCATCGCCCACAGCCGCACCAGGGACCTGCCGGCACTGGCCCGCACCGCCGACATCCTGGTCGCCGCCGTCGGCCGCCCGGAAATGGTCAAGGGCGATTGGGTGAAGCCCGGCGCCACCGTGATCGACGTAGGGATCAACCGCATCCCGGCGCCGGAGAAGGGTGAGGGCAAGTCGCGCCTGGTCGGCGACGTCGCCTATGCCGAAGCGGCCAAGGTCGCGGGGGCCATCACGCCGGTGCCCGGCGGCGTCGGGCCGATGACCATTGCCATGCTGATGGCGAACACTGTAGCTTCCGCCTACCTCGCGGCCGGGTTGAAGCGGCCGTCCTTCTGATTTTGAGAAAGCCTTTGCATTGCCGAACCTGACTGCTCCCGTTGAACGGCCGATCACGAACGATCCCGTTCAGGGCGGCCGTCAGTTCGGTTTTCTGCTGGTCGACAAATTCTCGATGTTCTCGCTGGCGGCGGCTATCGACTGCTTCCGTTCGGCGAACCGCCTGCTCGGCCGCGATTTCTATGGCTGGACGACGATTTCTGCCGATGGCGACGCGGTGATGGCCTCGAACGGCCTGCCGCTGAAGATCGACTATTCGGTCGCCGACATGCCACCGGTCGACATCCTGTTCGTCTCGGTCGGGCTCACCACCGAATTCCCCGGCAAGAGCAAGGTGCTGGCCGCGCTGCGCAGCTGGGGCCGGCGCGGCAACGCGCTGGGCGCGCTTTCGGTCGGCTCCTATCTTTTGGCCGAGGCCGGACAGCTCGATGGCTATCGCTGCACGATCCATTGGGAGAACCGCGCCGGCTTCATGGAGCGTTTCCCCGACATCAACTGCACCGGCAATGTCTTCGAGATCGACCGCAAGCGCTACACCTGCGCCGGCGGCACCACCTCGATCGACCTGATGCTGGAGATCGTGCGCGGCGATTTCGGCTCCAACCTCGCCAACGGCGTCGCCAACCAGTTCCAGCACGAGCGCATACGCTCGGCCGGCGACCGCCAGCGCGTCGGACCGGAGCGCGACCTCACCGGAAAGTCGGAAAAGCTCAGGCGCATCGTCGAATTGATGGCCGACCATCTCGACGAGCCGCTGTCGGCGGTGCAGCTTGCCAAGTCGGCGGGGCTGTCGGTGCGCCAGGTCGAGCGCCTGTTCCTGCGCCATTTGAGCGTGACGCCTGGCCGCTACTATATGCGGCTGCGGCTCGAACGCGCGCGCGAATTGCTGCGCCAGACCAACATGCCGATCCTCGACGTGGCGATCGCCACCGGCTTCACCTCGCATTCCTATTTCGCGCAGAGCTACCGGCTGCAATTCGGCCGTCCGCCATCGGAAGAGCGGCGCACCACTTATTGAGTGACTTCGCCGGCCATCGGACTTGTCTCCGAATGCCGCGTCAAATAGCTTTCGCAACGCGGACGAGGGCTACTCTCAGGAGATTTCCATGGCGGGACTGATACGGAGCGTCGCTGCGGCGCTCCTGCTTTTGTCGATGACCAGTTTCGGCTTTGCCGCCAACAAGGTCATCATCATCCTCGATGCATCAGGCTCGATGTGGGCTCAGATCGACGGCAAGCCGAAGCTGGAGATCGCGCGTGAATCGCTGCGAACGGTGCTGCAGTCGGTTCCGGCCGACGACGAGATCGGCTTCATGGCTTATGGCCATCGCACCAAAGGCAGCTGCGACGACATCGAGCTGATCGTGCCGCCGCAAGCCGGTTCCGCCAGCGCCATCTCGTCAGCGGCCGACAGTATGAAATTCCTCGGCAAGACGCCGCTCACGGCCGCCGTCAAGCAGGCCGCCGGGGCGCTGAAATACACCGAGGACAAGGCGACGGTGGTGCTGATCACCGACGGTCTGGAGACCTGCGGCGGCGATCCTTGCGCGCTCGGCAAGGAGCTGAAGGAAAGCGGGGTCGACTTCACAGCCGATGTCGTCGGCTTCGGCCTGACCGCCGACGAGGGCAAGAAGATCGCCTGCCTCGCCGAAAACACCGGCGGCAAATACATCCAGGCCTCCGACGAGAAAGCGCTGCAGGAAGCTCTGGTCGAGACCGTCGCGGCTCCGGCGCCGGCTCCCGAACCAGCGCCGGCTCCTGCGCCGACGGCAGCTGAGATCGACTACAATCTCGTCCCGAAAGCGCCGCTGAAGGAGGGTGGCGAGGCGCCGAAGTCCGACGTCTACTTTGAAATCTTCAAGGACGACGCCAAGGGCGTCGGCGGCGAGCACGTCGACTACGGCTATAACACCGTCAAGTTCCACCTCGCCGCCGGCAACTATATCGTCGTTGCCACCAGCGGCGCCGCCAGGGCCGAGCAGAAGGTCTCGCTCACGGCCGACAAGGCGGCGGAGCCGGCGCTCAACCTGAACGCAGCGGAGATCTCCATCCACGCGCGGCCGGCGCCGGGCGCCGATATCGACCGTGGGGCGCAGATCAGCATCGCCTATCCAGGCGGCACGTCGGACGCCAATTTCGGCGAGGTCAGGTATGTCGTCCCGACCGGCGAGACCAAGGTCAGCGTCAGGCTGGGAGCCGGCGAGGCGAGCGAGACGATGCAGCTCGTCGCAGGCCAGGTCGTCGACAAGGACATGATCGTCGGCGTCGGCAAGGCCAAGGCCAACGCCTTCTACACTCAGGGCGGCGAAAAGACCGGGGCGGACGTGTCCTGGAAGGTCTACAAGGCGGCCAAGAAGCTCGACGGCACCCGCGATCAGGTGACCTACGCCTATGGTCCCGACAGCCAGTTCGACCTGCCGCCCGGCGACTACGTGATGGGCGTCGACGTGCAGGCCGTGTCCACCGAGCAGCCTTTCAGCGTGACGGTCGGACAGATGACCGATGTCAACGTGACGCTGAATGCCGGTGTCGTGGCAGTCGACGCGCCCGGCGCGGACGGCTTCAAGATCTTCGAGGCCAAGAAGAACATCCAGGGCGAGCGCAAGCAGGCGACCTACGCCTACGGCGAGAAGATGCAGACCACGCTTGCCGCGGGCGACTACGTGCTGGTGACCAACTTCACCACCGACAAGGCCGACAAGGAGACGCCTTTCACCATTAAGGCCGGCGAGCGCAACGAACTCACCGTCCAGTAGGCACTGCGATCAGGACAAAAAAGGGCGGCCTCGAGCCGCCCTTTTTTATTGAAGTCAGAAGATCAGGCGTTGCCGAAAGCGGCGGCGCCATGGTCGGCGCGGCCGACCAATTGCCGGAAGCCGGCGAACAACTCACGGCCGAAGCCGAACTCGTTGCCGATGAGATCGGCTTCGGCCGTACGGCGCAGCGCGAATTCCGTCCCCGGCACCAGCACTTCCAGCGTGCCTGCATCGGCGTCGAGCCGGATGACGTCGCCGTCATGGATCCTGGCGATCGGTCCATCCTCGACCGCTTCCGGCGTCACGTGGATCGCCGCCGGCACCTTGCCGGAGGCGCCCGACATGCGCCCGTCGGTGACCAGCGCCACGCGCTGGCCGCGATCCTGCAGGATGCCGAGCACCGTGGTCAGCTTGTGCAGTTCCGGCATGCCGTTGGCCTTCGGGCCCTGGAAACGGATGACGGCGATGAAATCGCCGGTCAGCGTACCGGCCTTGAAGGCGTCGTTCAGCGCCTGCTGGCTGTCGAACACCTTTGCCGGCGCCTCGATGACGCGGCGTTCCGGTTTCACGGCAGAGGTTTTGATCACGGCGTGACCGAGATTGCCGCCCAGCACTTTCAGGCCGCCCGTCGGTTGGAACGCCTTCTTGAACGGCGCCAGCACCTTCTCGTCGCCGCTCTGCGGAGGTGCTGCCTCGCGCACGACACTGCCGTCGTCGCCAAGCCGCGCCTCGACGGCATAGGGCCGCAGGCCTTGGCCCCACACCGTCTGCACGTCCTCGTGCAACAGGCCTTCGTCGAGCAGTTCGCGGATCAGGAAGCCGAGCCCGCCAGCGGCATGGAAATGGTTCACGTCGGCAAGCCCGTTCGGATAGACGCGCGCCAAGAGCGGCACCGCTTCCGACAGGTCGGAAATGTCCTGCCAGGTCAGTGCGATGCCGGCGGCGGCGGCCATCGCGATCAGATGGATCGTGTGGTTGGTCGAGCCGCCGGTGGCATGCAGGCCGACGACGCCGTTGACGATCGAGCGCTCGTCGATCATGCGCCCGACCGGCGTATAGGCGTTGCCGAGCGCGGTGATCGCCAGCGCCCGCTTCGCCGCTTCCCTCGTCAGCGCGTCGCGCAGCGGCGTGCCCGGATTGACGAAGGAGGCGCCGGGCGTGTGCAGGCCCATGATCTCCATCAGCATCTGGTTCGAGTTGGCGGTGCCGTAGAAGGTGCAGGTGCCAGGCCCGTGATAGGATTTGGACTCGGCCTCGAGCAGTTCGGCGCGGCCGACCTTGCCTTCGGCATAAAGCTGGCGGATCTTGGCCTTCTCGTCATTCGCGAGGCCCGTCGTCATCGGCCCGGCCGGGATGAAGACTGTGGGCAGATGGCCGAAGGTGAGCGCCGCGATCACCAGCCCGGGCACGATCTTGTCGCAGACGCCGAGGAAGACGGCCGCGTCGAACATGTTGTGCGACAGGCCGATCGCCGCCGCCATCGCGATCACGTCGCGCGAGAACAGCGACAGCTCCATGCCGGGCTGGCCTTGGGTGACGCCGTCGCACATGGCCGGCACGCCGCCGGCAACCTGGGCGATGCCGCCGGCCTCGCGCGCGGCTTCCTTGATCAGCGCCGGGAACGTCTCGAAGGGCTGATGCGCCGACAGCATGTCGTTGTAGGAGGTGATGATGCCGAGATTCGGCACGCGGTCGCCGCCCAGCGCGATCTTTTCGGACGGGCTGCACACGGCAAAGCCGTGGGCGAGATTGCCGCAGCCCAGCACCGCGCGGTTGGCGGTACGGCTGGAAGCCTCCGCGATGCGGCCGAGATAGGTTTCGCGGCCGGCTTTCGAACGTTGGCGGATGCGTTCCGTGATGGCTTCGATATCGCGTCTGGCTGTCATGGTCCGTCCTTTCGAGCCCGGCAACTTCCTCCCAGCGCCGTCGGGCCGTCATGTTGCAATCAGGGTGCCCAGAACACCTCTATTGGTCTCGGCGCCGCCTCGAGCACTCTGCGGATAGGCTTCTTCGCGCCAGGACCCATCGCGCCGTTGAACGCGGCGCGCTTGTCCTCGCCTTCGATATGGAGCGCGACGAAGCCGGCGGCGACGATGCGCGCCATCGACAGCGTCAGCCGCGGCTCGCCGCCGCTTGCCGCATGCACCGGCAGCACGATCCGTCGCGAGGCAGGGTCGAGCAATTCCTCGAGGTTGCCGGCATCGGGAAAGAACGAGGCGGTATGGCCGTCGCCGCCCATGCCGAGGATCACCACGTCGAGCGGCCAGGGCAGCGCCTGCAGTGCTTCGCTGTCCGCCGCGGCTGCATCCTCGATGCTTGCCGCCTCATGGTAGAGCGGCACGAAGCGTGCCGCGGCTGCCTTGTTCTGGAGCAGGTTCGCCGCCACCAGCCCGGCATTCGAGCGCGGCGAGGACGGCGGCACGAAGCGCTCGTCGACCAGCGTCACGGTGACCTTGTCCCAGGCGATCGGCGCGGTCGACAGCGCGGCGAAGAGCTTCGCCGGCGTGGTGCCGCCGGACACCGCGAGCAGCGAGGTGCCGCGTTCCGAGATGGCGTCGCTCAGCCGGTCGGCAATCTGCCCGGCAAGCGCCGTCGCCAGGTCCTGGCGATCGGCAAAGCCGTTCCAGCCGTAACGGACTTCGCTCAATTGCTCTCGTGCCATGTCCGTCCGTCACGTTCGATCAAGGCAATCGAGGCCGACGGCCCCCAGGTTCCGGCCGTGTAGCCCTGAGCTTCCTGCCTGGCGCTTTCCCAGGCGTTCTGGATCGGGTCGATCCACTTCCAGGCCGCTTCGACCTCGTCGCGGCGCATGAACAGGGTCTGGTTGCCGCGCACCACATCCATGATCAGTCGCTCATACGCGTCCGGCGCGCGTCCCTGGAAAGACTGCGCGAAGCTCATGTCGAGCGAGATTTGGCGCAGCCGCATGCCGCCCGGTCCCGGGTCCTTGATCATGATGTACTGCTTGACGCCTTCGTCCGGCTGCAGCCGGATCACCAACTGGTTGGCGAAGATCGGCCCAGCGCTCTCGCCGAAGATCGAATAGGGGATCGGCTTGAACTCAATGACGATTTCCGAGACGCGGGTGGCGAGCCGCTTGCCAGTCCTCAGGTAGAACGGAACTCCGGCCCAGCGCCAGTTGCCGATCTCGGCCTTGATGGCGACGAAGGTCTCGGTGTTGCTGTCCTTGCCGAGCTCCTCGACGTAGCCCTTGACCGGGCCGCCCGCCGAGGCGCCGGCGCGATACTGGCCGCGCACCGTGTGCTTGGGCGCCTCATTGCCGTTGATGCGCTTCAGCGCCCTCAGCACCTTCAGCTTCTCGTCGCGGACGGCGTCGGCATCCATCGACGACGGCGTCTCCATGGCGACCAGGCAGAGCAACTGAAGCATATGGTTCTGCACCATGTCGCGCAGCGCACCTGCCTTGTCGTAGTAGGTGACGCGATCTTCGAGCCCCACTGTTTCGGCGACCGTGATCTGGACATGGTCGATCTGGGCCGAGTTCCATAACGGCTCGTAAAGCGCGTTGGCAAAGCGCAGCGCCATCAGGTTTTGGACCGTTTCCTTGCCGAGATAGTGATCGATGCGGAAGATCTGACTTTCGTGGAAATCGTCACCCACCGCGTCATTAAGCGCCCGCGCCGAGGTGAGGTCGCGGCCGATCGGCTTCTCCAGCACGATGCGCGAGCTCGGCGTGATCAGCTTGTGCTCCTTGAGCTGGTGCGAAATGTCGCCGAACAGAGCCGGCGCCACCGCGAGGTAGAAGGCGCGGATGCGGTCGCTGTCGCCGATTGCCTTCTTGAGTTTGTCGAAGCCGGTGCCGCTCGTCGCGTCCGCCGAGACATAGGAAAGCCTGGCCAGGAAGCTTTCCAACTCCTTGGCGTCGATATCGGCCGGCTTCACATGCTGCGATATCGCCTTCTTGGCGAAGGCTTGGAATTCGGCATCGGTCATTTTTGCGCGCGAGGTGCCGATGATGCGCGTCGGCTCGGAGAACTGGTGGCCGCACTGGCGGTAGTAGAGCGACGGCAGGAGCTTGCGTTCCGACAGGTCGCCGGTGCCGCCGAAGATGATGAAGTCGAAGGGATCGACAGGAATGATCTGGCTGGTCATGGTCAGTCCGATTTGATGCCGGGCGCCGGCAGCGTGGTTGGTATATTCTAATCGATTTAAATTTTCCAGTGCCATGGTGTCACATGCGAGGACCAATCGCTTGCACTTGCATCGGTCCACATGTTTCCCGACACTCGCGCCGCCGGCAGGCCCGTCGGGCAAGCCATGGCTTCCGGAAGCGTTCGCGGCTGCAGCATAGAACGCGAATGTGACGAAAGCTAAGGGAGATGTAGCCTGGCTCGCGGTGGGCCGGGCGGCAGGTGGAAAAGTCACGTCAAGCTGCGGAATCCAATGAGCGGGAAAACCATGCGTCTGGAAAACAAGGTCGCCGTCATCACCGGTGCCGCGTCGGGCTTCGGCGAAGGCATGGCCAGGCGCTTTGCCGAAGAGGGCGCGCGCGTGGTCGTCGCCGACCTCAACGCCAGGGGCGCCCAGCGGGTGGCCGAAGAGATCGGCGAGAGCGCCATATGGACCCAGACCGACGTTTCCCTGCGCTCCGAATTCGACGAGATGATCTATGCCGGCAAGAGCGCCTTCGGTCGCATCGACATCATGGTCAACAATGCGGGCTTCACCCATCGCAACGGCGACATGCTCGGCATCGATGAGGAAACCTTCGACCTGATCACCGCGGTCAACATGAAGGCGATCTACCACGCGGCGCTTGCCGTCGTGCCGATCATGGACCGGCAGGGAGGCGGCGTCATCCTGACCACGGCCTCGACGGCCGGGCTTCGGCCGAGGCCAGGCCTGACCTGGTATAACGCCTCCAAGGGCTGGGCGATCACCGCCACCAAGTCGATGGCGGTCGAACTGGCGCCGAAGAACATCCGCGTCAACTGCCTCTGTCCGGTCGCCGGCGAGACCGGCATGCTGGAGAAGTTCATGGGCGCCGACACGCCGGAGATCCGGGAAAAATTCCGCGCCTCGATCCCTCTCGGCCGGCTTTCGACGCCGCTCGATATCGCCAACGCGGCGCTGTGGCTGGCCTCGGATGAAGCCGCCTTCATCACCGGCGTGGCGCTGGAGGTCGACGGCGGCCGCTGCATCTGAGCCGCTTCAGGTGGCGCATGGCAGCTTTATGCGCGGTCAAGCCGAGTCCCATTTGACTTCATGGTCCGTCAAAACGATAACGGATCGGCGTAGGGGAATTGGCGCGTGGTTAAGGTCAGGCTGCGTGAAATTCGCAATGATCTGGGCTGGCGATTGCGTCGCTATCGGGCAAACCGTGCGCGTGCCCAAAGCAAGGCTGTCTTCATCGGGATAACCGGCAGTTCCGGCAAATCGACGGCAACCAGCTTGCTTGGGCATATCCTGGCCGGTCACGGCACGGTCCATACGCAAGTTCTGGCCAACACGCTCAACGCACTGGTCCGCACGCTCTACAAGCGCATGAAACGCGCGGGCGAAGTCGACTACGTCGTCTTCGAAGCCGGCGCGTATGAGCCCGGTTCGATCCAAGGCATGGCGCAAATGCTGAAGCCGGACGTCGCGCTCGTGACGATGATCCGGCTGGAGCATGTCGGCAAGTTCAGGACGCTGGAAGCTGTTGCGCGGGAAAAACGGGCGCTGGTCGATGCGTTGGAGCCCGGCGGACTCGCGATCTTGAACGCCGACGACCCGCATGTGCTTGACATGGCTTCGGGCGCAAGGTGCCGCGTCGCGACTTTCGGTCAGTCCGAGGCCGCGGACTATCGTGTAACAGACATCCATGCCGCCTATCCGGACCTGCTCAGATTTTCGCTTCGACGGCACGGTGGCGACATACACATGCAGACACCATTCCCCGGCGAGCACTTCTGGCTGCCGGCAGCCGCCGCCGTCGTCACGGCGCTGGAACTTGGTGTTCCACCGGAGAAAATCGCCGCAAGGACCGCATCCTTCGAACCTCTGGCCAACCGTTGTACGGTGCTGGTGACCGATCGGGGTCCACAGTTCATCGTCGATGCTGTCAAAGCGCCCTGGCATTCGCTGAACATTGCGTTCGAGATGATGGCCAAAGCGAAGGCCGTTCGTAAACGGATCGTCGTTGGACAGATTTCCGACTACACCGGTTCGTCGAGAAAGTATGGCACGGCTTATGGTATCGCCCGCGACATCGCCGACGAGGTCATCTTCACCGGCGACAATGCCCATCGCTCGCGCGCCAGCCAGGCCGACCGCGACAGCGGCCGTTTCGTCGAACTTCGCACCCCGAAGGAAGTCTCGGACCAAATCAAGCGGACGGCCGTTCCCGGAGAACTGATCCTGCTGAAGAGCTCATCCAATCTCCATCTGGAGAGGATCGCGCTGGCCTGGACGCATGACGTCAGATGCTGGATTCCGGCATGCGGCAAGAAAGAGAGCTGTCAGGCTTGCGGCCTCTACGAAGTGCCGTTCGAGGAACACAGATCCTTCCTCGCCAATCGCCGGCTTCAGCGCAGACGGCGTCGCTTTGAATGGCTGCTTGGTGGGTCAAGCCTTATGCGCCGGTCTTGATGTAGCTTTTGTAGACCCAGCCGTGCTTGCCGTTATAGACGATCTCGCACCATTGCTTGCAATTCATCACCTGCACCGATGCCTTGGCCGGCACCGTGGCGATTGCGGCGGCACCTTTCTTCGGGCCTGAGCGCATGGTCACAGCTCTCAAGACGCGCCCGTTTGCGGCCGCGTTGGCTCTTTGAGCTTTCGGCTCAGGCTGTGCCGAGCTGTCCGTCGCTGCCGGCTGCGGATCTGGAACCTGCGGCTTGGCTTCAGGAATAGCGGCGGTTTGGGCGCCGTCCATCGTGTCGCCCGGCTTCTTCGCGGCCGCTGCTGTCTCGCTGGCGGAACCGGCGACCTGCGACAGCGCGTTCGCGGCGTCGTTCTCGGCATCGGCCTTGGCAAAGGCCGTATCGGTCGATTGCGCGGGGGCCGTGTCGGCGTCCTGCTTGAATGGAGCTGGGTGGTTCTCGGCCGGGGCAGGTGGCGTCTTGGCATCGGAAGCCGTCCAGCGAGGGTTGTTTGATGCCAAGGCCGGAATGTTGGCTTCGCGGGCCGCCGTCGTGGGCGTCACCGCATCCCCCTTGCGCGCGGCCTGCGGCGCCGTCGCCACAGTGACCGCTGCTGCCGCCGGAGCGACTTTCGTGGTCTTCACCGGAATTGTCGGAACGATCTGCGCGGCATTTGCCGCAGTCACTTGCCGGTCACTGCCCGGAACGCACAGCCACAGCGCCACCGCGGCCACGCCGAGCAGCGCGGCGGTGCCGACCGCTGCAATGACCAGATGCGCGTTCGACTGTACCTTCTGCCAGAAGGATGGCCGTACGTTATAGCCGAACTGCATTGTAAAGCGCTGCCGTTCCGGCGCGCCGAAACTGAAGGGCTCGTTCACTCAAACCACCTCCAACAAGCGGGCCGACGTTCTTTCGATCATTGCCGTAACGATTGGCTTCGATCGGCATCGGTCCCGAAATCTTTGCGGGCAGGCCCGCGAAATCCCCGGATTTTCGCCCATAATTGCATCTTTTACTGCTGATTATGGCATGAGTGAGCCAATTTGCGAAATTCTGCGCGCCTGTTAAGGCTTCCACAACCTGCCGCGTGGAGGCCGCCAGCCTCGAATCGGTGGCTTCGGCTGGCCTGCCGGCTTCAAATCCTGTCGCGCAGCGCGAACCAGTTCAGCGCCAGGAACAAGAGCGGCGCCCGCAAACGCCGACCGCCTGGGAAGGCGGGAATTTTCAGATCCTCGATCAATTTCAAGCGGTCGCGATTGCCGGCAACGGTCTCGGCATAGAGCTTGCCGAAGAAGTTCGACAGCATGACGCCGTGGCCGGAATAGCCGCCCATCGAAATCACCTTCGGCATCACTTCGCGCACGAATGGCTTTCTCGGCACCGTGATGCCGACATAGCCGCCCCAGCCATGCGTGATCTCGACATCCTTAAGGTCCGGGTAGAGCTCGGCGATCTGCCTGCGGATGTGGATATGGATGTCCCTCGGATCGTTGACGGCATAGACCTCGCGGCCGCCGAACAACAGCCGGCCGTCCTTCGACTTGCGGAAATAGCGCACCACGAAACGGGAATCGTCGACCGACTCGCCGCCCGGCAGCACCTTGGAAGCGGCGCCGAGCGGCACGGTCGCGCCAATGAAGGAGCCGATCGGCATGATGTGAGCCGCGCTCACCGGCTCCAGGTTGCCGCCATAGGCATTGACCCCGATCAGGCATCTGTCGGCTGCGATCGTGCCCCTGGGCGTCGTGACCGTCACCTTGCCGCCATTGGAAGCGATGCCGGTGGACGGCGTCTGCTCGAAGAGATGCGCGCCGGCCGCCGCGGCCACTCTCGCGGTGCCGATCACCAGCTTCAGCGGATGGATGTGTCCGGTACCGATGTCGCGGGCGCCGCCGAAGTAGCGTGTCGAGCCGAGCCGCTCCGCTGTCTCCGCCGCGTCCATGAAGCTGACATGCGGGTAGCCGAAGCGGTTCGCCATGATCTCGGCGTGGCGCCTGTAGTCGTCGACGTAGCGCCGTTTGTGCGCGACCGAAAGCTGACCCGGCATATAGTCGATGTCGATGGCGTTGGCGGCAGCGAAGTCGAACAGATGCGCCTTGGCTTCTTCGGCCATGTCGAACAGCGCCCTGGCACGGGAGAGGCCGTACTCGGCCTCCAACTCCTCCGCCCAGGCGCGCTGTCCGGTGCCGAGTTGGCCGCCATTGCGCCCCGAAGCGCCGTCGCCGAAACGATAGGCTTCGATCAGCACGACATTCGCGCCGGCTTTGGCGAGATGCGCGGCTGCCGAGAGGCCAGTGAAGCCGCCGCCAATAATGACGACGTCACATTGGCGATCACCATCTAGCGAAGGGTATTCGGGCCGAGGCCCGGCCGTATCCTCGTACCACGAGCGGCCCGGGGAAATGGGAGACTGATAGGGCATGATCAGTGCCCTATACGTTCAACAAGAGATACTCCCGCTCCCACGGGCTGATCACTTCCATGAAGGTCTCGAACTCGGCGCGCTTGATCGCGGTGTAGGTGGCGGCGAAGGATTTGCCGAGGATGGTGCCGAGCTCCTTATCGTCCTCGAACAGGCCGACGGCCTCCAGAAGACCACGCGGCAGGTCGATTTCATCCGCATTGGCGGTCGTCAGCACCGGCGGTTCCGCCTTGATCTTGTTGCTCATGCCGACCAGCCCGCATGCAAGCGAGGCCGCCAGCGCCAGATAGGGGTTGGCGTCGGAGGACGGGATGCGGTTTTCAACGCGTCGCGCCGCCGGATCCGAGCGCGGCACGCGGAAGGCGGTGGTGCGGTTGTCGTAGCCCCATTTGTTGTTGACCGGCGCCGAAGCCTGCTGCGTCAGCCGGCGATAGGAATTGACGTAAGGCGCGAACATCACCAGCGCGTTCGGCACATGCTTCTGCATGCCGCCGATGAAGTGGAAGAACGCATCAGTCTCCGAGCCGTCCTCGGCCGAGAAGATGTTCCTGCCGGTCTTCTTGTCGACGACCGACTGGTGGATATGCATGGCCGAGCCAGGCTGCCCCTGGATTGGCTTTGCCATGAAGGTGGCGTAGATCTCGTGCTTCAGCGCCGCCTCGCGGATGGTGCGCTTGAACATGAAGACCTGGTCGGCGAGCTCGATCGGATTGCCGTGGCGCAGATTGATCTCGAGCTGGCCGGCGCCTTCCTCATGGATCAGCGTGTCGATCTCCAGGCCTTGCCGTTCCGAGAAATGGTAGATGTCGTCGATCAGTTCGTCGAATTCGTTGACGCCGGCGATCGAATAGCCGGCGCCGCCGCCGATCGGCCGTCCCGAACGCCCGACCGGCGGCGTCAGCGGATAGTCCGGATCGGGGTTCTTGCGCACCAGGTAGAATTCGATCTCGGGCGCCACCACCGGTCTCAACCCGCGCTCGTCATAGGCGGCCAGCACGCGCTTCAGCACGTTGCGGGGCGTGAATTCGACCGAGCGGCCGTCCTGGTGAACGAGATCGCAGATGACCGCTGCCGTCGGGTCCTCTTCCCAGGGCACGACGGTCAGCGTCGAAAGATCGGGCAGCAGCTTCAGGTCGCCATCGTCCTCGGGGTAATGGAAGCCGTTGCCGTCCTCGGGATAGCCGCCGGAGATCGTCGTCATGAACACGGCCGAAGGCAGCGCCAGCGAGGTGTTGGAAGTGAATTTCTTCGACGGCATCATCTTGCCGCGGGCGACGCCCGCCTGATCGGGCGTGATGCACTCGATGTCCTCGATGCCGCGCCATTCGAGCCAGGCGCTGGCTTCCTTCCAGTTCTTCACACCGCGCTGGTTTTTCAGGAATGCAGGCGTGCGGGCGCGCCCCCCCCGGCTTGACGGACGGACTTCCTTTTTTTCAGGCGGCATCATTCACCAGATTGTGTTGCGGATTTCGAAGTATAGCCGGGCGCCATGGGGGAAGGGAAGGGGAAGCGGTTTACGCGACAGCGCTTCGCAATTGTCGAACGTCACCCGAACCGGCTTCCGGCTGCGTTTCTTCGAGCCTCCGCCGCAACGCCGACGCATAAAGTCTTCGCCAGCCTTTTTGCGGCGCGCTGAGAAACCACGATTGCCGCAAATCCCAACTGTGACGAGACAGATCACGCAGTTCTACGTTTGTTATTCCCTTTCCGGAGAGCGGGTAGACGGCGAACTCGGAGAAAAAGATCTCGCCGTTTAGCGCGTAGAGATCACATCGCATCCGATCGAACGGCGCGGAGAGCTTCTCCGCAATTTCGCACATGCGTGAAAATGTCTTCGGCAGTGGTGCCTCGACCCAGGCGGCACCGCTGTCCGACGATGGAGAGATATAGCGCCCGTCTCTCTGGTAATGCCCCTTGCGCTCCTCGCCCTGATTGTTACGGCTGGCTGCGTAAACATATTCCGTGATCCCGCCCGAGACATGAAACTTGTATTCCGTGCCGATGGGCTCGCCGCGATCCATCAGCATCTCCTCCACCAGAATGCAGCGAACGGTGTCCTTGTATGCCCATTCCCCGAAGCGCTTGCCAAAGCGGCGGCGTACCCAGCGCGATGCACGCCTATGCAGTCTGGCCTTATCGACTTCTCCGTTGCGGACCATGATGTTCCATCGGCAGCCGTGATTGGCCTTGACCACGACATTACCGAGAAGGACATCGGGAGGAATGAGAGCGGCATCGCTGCCCGACCACAGCACCTTGGCCGTCTTCAATTCGGGGCAAACGGACAATGCATAGGCCTTCGAGGCGAGCTTATCGCAGGCGAGGGTGAACAGTGGATTGCGGTCGAACAGCTTTCGCCACAAGAACTTGTCGACATAGGTGACCGGCATGGCGGGATCCGGCAGAACGCGGCTATCTTTGTAGGTGTGCCAGCAAACAAAAGGATGGCGCGCAAAACACCACATCCGCGTCAGGCCTATTACCAGGCGGTCGACAGTCCGGCTTGAAACTGCCTTGCTAATCAAGATTCTCGCCCGCTGCTTTTGACCTCCGTCGCTTGAGAATGATGTCCCTGGTCATGGTTTGCGAAACGGAGGTGCGGCCGGTGACCTGGAGCCGCGGATCCAAGGCATCTTCGGCCTTGTCGGCCCAGAGCCGGCCGAGCGAGCAGGGATCCCAGACGATGATCGTCACGTCTTCAGGCGCGGTATCGGCAACCCGTGCCACGACGGCGGCCTTCGGCGATACCATGTTGGCGATGTAGACCACTTGCGCATTGGCGTAGTCGTAATCGAGGCCATTGCAAAGTTCGGCGCGGATTCGTGGGTAGCCCAGCTTTGCCGCAAGCACATTGGCCGTTTCCACGGCTTCGGGGACGATATCCAGCCCAATGATTTGCGGGATCGTGGTTTGGTCGTGGAAACGAAACATGGTGAAAGGCCGTCCGCCGCAGCCGACCATCACTACCTGCTGGCAGCCGCGAAAATCGAGGCGGTTGAAAACTTCATTCAGCCGGTTGTAAGCGTAGTTCGAGGACATGAGGCCGATATTGGTGCTTTTTGGCGCCACGGTTTGAAAGGAAACCGGTCCATCGGCATCCTGCTGCAAGAGCAAGGCGATCTCGGCGACGTCTTGCGCGTGGACCATTTTTCGGAATGCCTCGGTGAGCGCCGGCTTGTGGGCAAAGAATTCCGGATGGCTTGCGAGCAACGCATCGCCAGTCTCGTGACCCATGCCGAGCCCGAGTTCTCGAAGCGCCATGACGAGCTCGATCGGATCGCTGTCCTGGGAGCTTTCCAGGATACGCTCCAACTCGCCTTTCCATGAATTCAGCATGCACCCCCGCGCTCTACCGTTCTCCAGCTAGAGCTAGCAGTACCCGGCAAACGCGTCTACACCACGCGTTCGTGAAGAGGATGACGTGACAATGTCCGCTCTTACCACAATCGGTTTCGATGCCGACGACACGCTGTGGCAGAACGAACAGTTCTTCCGCATGACCGAACAACGCTTCCTCGCCATGCTTGCCGAGCATGGCGATGCAAGCCGGATTTCGGCGAACCTGCTTGAGGCGGCAAAACGCAACCTCGGCCTCTACGGCTTCGGCATAAAGAGCTTCACGCTGTCGATGATCGAGACGGCGATCGAGGTTACCGAAGGCCGTGTTCCGGCCTCGACCATCGCGGAAATCCTGGCTGCCGGACGCGACATGCTCAGCCACCCGATCGAGCCGCTGCCCCAAGCGCGCGAGACGGTCGAGAAGCTCGCCGGCAACTATCGCCTGGTGCTGATCACCAAGGGCGACCTCATGGACCAGGAGCGCAAGCTTGCGCAATCGGGACTGGGCGAGTTCTTCGACGCCGTCGAGATCGTCAGCGACAAGAGCGCCGCCACCTATGCCCGTATCTTCAGCCGCCATGGCGACGGACCGCAAAGGAGCATGATGGTCGGCAACTCGCTCAGGTCGGACGTGGTCCCGGCCATCGACGCCGGCGGCTGGGGTATTTATGTCCCGCATGAATTGACCTGGGCGGCCGAGCATGCCGAGGCGCCGATCGCGGCGCCGCGTTTCCGCGAGATCGCCGACCTGAGCGAGTTGCCCGCGCTGATCGAAAGCATCGCCGCCGCAGGCTGACCAGATTAGGGGCCTTAGCCGCGCCCGACCAGGCGATCGACCACCGGTTGCAGCCTCTCGGGCGTGATCGGCTTGGCAACCACCGCATCGACCACGCTCGACAGGCCGAGGCTTTCCGGCGTGCCACTCCTGGTTGAAAGCAGGATCACCGCGGGCAACGGTTTGCCCGAGGCGCGCCGCAGCGCGTCGATGGCCGACATCAGCCGGTCGCAATCCTTGTTGTCCGGGCCGCCGTCCAGGATGACGGCGCCGGGCAGTTGGCCGTTCAGCGTCTTCTCGGCGGCCTCGGGCGGTTCCGAGATCGGCTTCAGTCCCGATTTCTCGACGATTTTCGACACCACGACGCGGTTGATCGACGATTTTCCGACGACAAGCACTTTGGAAAAATCCGCCGCGGTCGCGCCAGTTCGGGCTGTCGGTTTCGGGCGTTTTTCGGAGTGGTCGTCATGGTCGGCGGGACACATCGGCGGGCTGGCACTCTGGTTCAATGCAGGGTTGAAACCTGAGGCACAATTGGGTGAGATCGCGGCCGGTGTCAAGCTGAAACGGTCGAGGTCGAAAATATAGCAAGAAATTCCGAGATTCAGAGAAAGTCGTACCCTTGACGGTGAAGGCAAACCGAAAAAAGACGATAGTCTCCCGAACGTATAGCGCGCGGGAGACTATCGCCGAGACTGTTGACGTTACGTCAAGTGTGGCTCTGCTGGGTAACGATCACCGGGATCAAAAGATCTCCCCAGTTGCCGTCGCCGCCATGGTGCCTGGCCGAGCGCACCAGTTCCACCGAGACGCCGGCCTCGACCGCCTTCATGACGGACTGGTTGAGTCGGTGCAGATCGTTGGCGAGCATGCGGATCGTCGCCTGCTGGTCGACGCTCATCGCGCTCGATTGTTCTTCTGCCCTTTCCTTGACACGGCTTATCGATGCCATTGCTCTTCTCCTCTATGTAGATGCCCTGCGGGCGTTTCCTCTGGTTGTTATCCGTTACTCGGCGGCCGGCCTGAACTGGGCGTGCTCGGTCGATTCATGCATGGCGGTGGTCGAAGACTGGCCGCCGGTGATCGCCATCGACACGGCGTCGAAATAGCCGGTGCCGACCTCGCGCTGGTGCTTGGTCGCGGTATAGCCGTTGGCCTCCGCCGCGAACTCGGCCTCCTGCAGTTCCGAATAAGCGGCCATCTGCCGGTCCTTGTAGCCGCGCGCCAGCTCGAACATACCGAAGTTCAACTGGTGGAAGCCGGCCAGCGTGATGAACTGGAACTTGTAGCCCATCGCCCCGAGCTCCCTCTGGAACTTCGCGATCGTCGCGTCGTCGAGGTTCTTCTTCCAGTTGAAGGACGGCGAACAATTGTAGGCGAGCAGCTTGCCCGGATGGTGCTTGTGCACACCCTCGGCGAATTTCCTGGCCTGCGCCAGATCAGGCTTCGACGTCTCGCACCAGATCAGGTCGGCATGCGGCGCATAGGCCACGGCGCGCGCGATGCAAGGCTCGATGCCGTTCCGCACATTGTAGAAGCCCTCGACCGTGCGGCCGGCGTCGTAGTCGACGAAGGGCCGGTCGCGCTCGTCGATATCGGAGGTCAAAAGCTTCGCCGCCTCGGCGTCCGTGCGCGCCACGACCAGCGTCGGCGTGCCCATGACGTCGGCCGCAAGGCGTGCCGCGTTGAGGTTGCGGATATGCGCCGCCGTCGGGATCAGCACCTTGCCGCCGAGATGGCCGCATTTCTTTTCCGACGCCAACTGGTCCTCATAGTGGACGCCCGCGGCGCCGGCTTCGATGAAGGCCTTCATGATCTCGAAGGCGTTGAGCGGCCCGCCGAAGCCGGCTTCGGCATCGGCCACGATCGGCGCGAACCAGGTCTCGACCGATAGCCCGCTGCCTTCGGACGTCTCGATCTGGTCGGCGCGCTGCAAGGTGCGATTGATGCGCTTGACGAGTTCCGGCGCCGCATTGGCCGGGTAAAGCGACTGGTCCGGATACATCGCCGAGGCGGTGTTGGCGTCGGCGGCCACCTGCCAGCCCGAGAGATAGATCGCCTTCAGCCCGGCCCGAACCTGCTGCATGGCCTGGTTGCCCGACATGGCGCCCAGCGCGTTGACGAAGTCCTCCTCGTGGATGAGCTTCCAGAGCCGGTTCGCGCCCATCTCGGCCAACGTCTGGCGAACCTGCACGGAGCCGCGCAACCGCTTCACATCCTCTGGCGAATAGGGACGCTCGATGCCGTCGAACCGGCCTTCCGGCGCGGAGGGGACGAGGTTGTAAAAATCGGTCATTGGTCACTCCGGATCGTTTGGAAACTGCTTCAGCGCTACATCGCAAGCATGTAGCCTTGCGAGGTCTGCGTGTGACATCATTTACATTGCAGCGCGAAAACGCCCAGAAAAACCACCTTTCGGCCCTGAAAATAAAGGAAAAGCTGTGTTGTCATTGACAAGCTATCTCTGTAAATTTGTCACGATTGTAAAAATGGCGTAGTGGACGCCGGACTCGATATCCATGTAAATTCTTGTCAAGGATGGCACGGATGGCCGACCAGAAGATCTTCGCCGGTCCGCGGCTGCGCCGGCTGCGCAACGCCAGAGGCCTGACCCAGACGGCGATGGCCGAGGGGCTTGGCATCTCGCCCTCCTACCTCAACCTGATCGAGCGCAACCAGCGCCCGCTGACGGTGCAGCTTATTCTCAAGCTGGCCTCCGTCTACAAGGTCGATCCGCATGAATTGCAAGGAGAGACGAAAGGCTCGATCGCGGCACTGCGCGAGGCGTTCAGGGATCCGCTTCTTGCCGGCGAACTCCCTGGCGATCAGGAACTGGTCGATCTCGCCGAGACCGCGCCGAACGCCTCGGCGGCGATGGTGAAACTGTTTCGCGCCTACCGCGAACAGGCTGAGCGCCTGTCGGACCTCAACCAGCTTCTGGCCAGGGAGGGCAGGGCAACCGCGCTGACCGGCACGCGCCTGCCTGCCGATGAAGTCCACGAAGTGTTCGAGCGCCGCCCGAACCACTTCGCTTCGCTGGAGGAGGAGGCGGATGCTTTCACATCGGTGCTCGAACCCGGCGACGACCTGTCCGGCGCGCTCAAGGCCTGGCTGAGGCGCGAGCACGGCATCGTCGTCAAGGTGCTGCCGGTCGCCACCATGCCCAACTGGCGCCGCCGTTACGACCGCCATTCGCAGCGCCTGTTCCTCTCCGAGCGGCTGTCGCCTTTCGACCAACTGCGCGAAGTCGCCATGGAGGCGAGCCTGATGCGGATGTCGGTGGCCATCGCGGGCGAGCTCCAGGCGCTGAAGCTCGGCACCGACGAGGCCCGGCGGCTCGCCCGCTTCGAGCTCGGCCGCTATGCCGCGCATGCGCTGATGATGCCCTATCAGGTTTTCCATGCGGCGGCCGTTCGCGCCCGCTACGACATCGACGTCTTGCGTTCCCGCTTCGGCGTCTCTTTCGAACAGGCGGCCAATCGACTGACCATGCTGCAGCGGCAGGGCGCATCGGGTGTGCCGTTCTTCATGCTGGAAGTCGACAATGCCGGGAACCGCTTCCGCAAGGCCGGCAGCCAGGGCTACCCGCAGAGCCGCTTCGGCGGCGGCTGCCCCAAGCTTCCGGTCCATGCGGCCTTCTCGCAACCGGGCCAGATCCTGGTCGAGGCGCTGGAAATGCCCGATGGCGCCGAGTTCCTGTGCATCGCCCGCACGCTGGAAGGTCCGCAAGGCGCCTTCTCCGAACGGCCGCGGCGCACCGCGCTCTTGCTCGGCTGCGATATCGGCTTCCGCGACGAGATTGTCTATGGCGCGGCGCTGCCGGCCGGAGCCGCCGGCAAGTCCGGGCAAGGCTTCGCCACGCCGGTAGGCCCCGCCTGCCGGCTTTGCGAGCGCGTAGGCTGCCTTGCGCGCGCCGAGCCGCCGGTGACGCGCCCGCTCGGCCTCGACGAGATGGTGACGGGCCTCAGCGCCTTCGATTTTCAGGGATGATACGTCGCCCGAGCCTGCGCATCGGTTCTGGGGACTGACTGTATCAAAGTAAACCGCGAAGAGGTTGTCCTACATTTGAGCGAATGCTGGATCACGCATGGCTTTCCACTTTGCGCTACGCGATTGAGACACAGTCCCGTCGTTTGAGACACAGCATCCCTGTTGTCCTTGGTGCATCGTGTCGCACGCAACTCGCTGACAAGTCATGTCCATGACCGATACCGCCCCGTCGCCTGTCGCCCCGTCGCCTGTCGCTTTGCCAGCCGTCTCGCCGCGCGAGGAGCGGATCGGCATGCTCCTGGTCTTCCTTTCGGCGCTTATGTGGAGCTTCGGCGGCACCATCGCCCGTTTCATCCATGTCGGCGACAGCTGGACGGTGGTGTTCTGGCGTTCGCTGTGGGCCGTGGCCTTTCTCATCGCCTTCATGCTGTGGCGCGACGGTTGGCGCGGTACCCTGAACCTCTTCCGGCATATGGGCCTGCCCGGCCTCGGCGTCGCCTTCTGCTTCGCCACCGCCTCGACCAGCTTCGTGGTGGCGCTTGCCTACACGACCGTCGCCAACATCCTCTTGATGCAGGCCGGCGTGCCGCTGCTGGCGGCGCTTCTTGCCTGGCTCCTGTTTCGCGAACGGGTCAGCCCGGCGACCTGGATCGCGATTGCCGCCGTCATCGCCGGCGTCGCCATCATGGTCTCGGAATCCCTGGGCGGCGCCGTCTCGCCGATCGGCGACGGCCTGGCGCTGCTGATCGCGGTCATGTTCTCGGTGGCAACCGTGATCACTCGGCGCTTTGCCCATGTGCGCATGGTGCCGGCCAATTGTCTCGCGGCGCTGCTCGCTGGCGCTTTCGCCGCTTCCCAGGCATCGGAGTTCGCGGTCTCCGGGCGCGACATGGGCTTCCTCTTCGCCTTCGGCGTCATCAATCTCGGGATCGGCCTCGCCTTTTTTGCCATGGGCGCGCGGCTGGTGCCGGCGGCGATCGCGGCGCTGCTCGGCACCTTCGAGCCGATCCTTGGGCCGATCTGGGTCTGGCTCGTCCATTCCGAAGTGCCGTCGGTGCGCACCATCATCGGCGGCGCGGTCGTGGTCACGGCGCTGCTCGTCCATATCGGCCTGGAGTTCAAGCGCCAGACGCGGCCGGCGCGTCCCGGCGTCACCGGCCTGCCGTCGCCCAATTGACGATAGGCAGCCTTCCCCATTGACAACCCAGTTGCCGGGCGGGCAGGCTGCGATTACGGCAACAACAAGACAGGCGTATCTTGCCAAGTGTCTCCGCCGGCCTGCTCGGGACCGGACAGCATCGTCATAGCTCTGCATACGCCGCGGTGAATGCCGTTGACGCTGCCCGGGTGCCTCGCCGGGAAGGCTGGAATGTCTCGAACCCTGATGCCGTGATCGAGCCTGGCGTGGACAGTTCACGCTTGTCGCTCTCCGGAAAGCTCAATAGTCTTAAACCAACGCCGCCCCGCCATATCGCGACGAGCCGGCGAGGGAACACTCACCAAAGGAGAACACCATGATCCGCAAAGCGCTCTGGCTTTCGGCGACGTCGGCATTTCTGACGCTTTTCACCTTAAGTGGCCATGCAGAAGACCGCGTCGTCAATGTCTACAACTGGTCGGACTATATCGACAGCTCGATCATCGAAGACTTCACCAAGAAGACCGGCATCAAGGTCGTCTACGACACCTTCGATTCCAACGAGATCCTGGAGACGAAACTGCTTGCCGGCGGCAGCGGTTATGACGTCGTCGTGCCGAGCGCCAACTTCCTGGCGCGCCAGATACAGGCGGGCGTGTTCCAGAAGCTCGACAAGTCGAAACTGCCCAACATCTCCAATATGTGGGACGTCATTTCCGAGCGCACCGCCAAATACGATCCGGGCAACGAATATTCCGTCAACTACATGTGGGGCACGGTCGGCCTCGGCTATAACGTCAAGAAGGTGCAGACCGCGCTCGGCACCGACAAGATCGACAGCTGGGACGTCTTCTTCAATCCGGACAAGCTGGCCAAGCTGAAGGATTGCGGCGTGTACGTGCTGGACTCTCCGGCCGACATCATTCCCGCGGCGCTGAAATATCTCGGCCTCGATCCCAACAGCACCTCGCAGGACGATATTTCCAAGGCCGAGGAAGCGTTGCTGAAGGTCCGGCCCTATATCCGCAAGTTCCACTCGTCCGAATACATCAACGCTTTGGCCAATGGCGATATCTGCATGGCGATCGGCTGGTCGGGCGACGTCTTCCAGGCGCGTAACCGCGCCGAGGAAGCCAAACAGGGCGTCGAGATCGGCTATTCGGTGCCGAAGGAGGGCGCCCAGATGTGGTTCGACCAGATGGCGATCCCCGCTGACGCGCCGCATGTCGCCGAAGCGCTCGAGTTCATCAACTACATGATGACGCCCGAAGTCATCGCCAAGTCGTCGAACTACGTGCTCTACGCCAACGGCAACAAGGCCTCGCAGCAATTCATCGACAAGGCGATCCTGGAAGATCCTTCGGTCTATCCGGACGAAGAGACGACGAAGAAGCTGTACACGGTTGCGCCGTACGATCCCAAGACACAGCGCGTCATCACGCGCAGCTGGACCAAGATCGTCACAGGCCAGTAAGCATTGAGATACGACCCCGGCAGCCAACTGCCGGGGTCGCTTTCCTTTGGGGAATTTTTAAGAAAGTAACGGAGTGGGGACCATGAAATCGCTTGGCAGCATCCGCAGGGATTTCGCGCCATGGAACGACCCGAACGCCAAGCCGTATATCCAGTTCGATAAGGTCACCAAGAAGTTCGGTGACTTCACCGCCGTCAACAATCTGTCGCTGACCATCTTCGAGCGCGAATTCTTCGCCCTTCTCGGCGCTTCCGGCTGCGGCAAGTCGACCCTGCTCAGGATGCTCGCCGGCTTCGAGGAACCGTCGGCTGGCCGCATCCTGCTCGACGGCCAGGACCTGCGCGGCATCCCGCCCTACAAGCGGCCGGTCAACATGATGTTCCAGTCCTACGCGCTGTTCCCGCATATGACGGTGGAAAAGAACATCGCCTTCGGCCTCAAGCAGGAAGGCATGCCCGGAGCCGATGTCGAAAAGCGCGTCGCCGAGATGCTGAAGCTCGTCAAGCTCGAGCAGTTCGCCAAGCGCAAGCCGCACCAGCTCTCGGGCGGCCAGCGCCAGCGCGTGGCGCTTGCCCGCTCGGTCGCCAAGCGCCCGAAGGTTCTGCTGCTCGACGAGCCGCTCGGCGCGCTCGACAAGAAGCTTCGCGAGGAAACGCAGTTCGAGCTGATGGACCTGCAGCAGGAGCTCGGCCTCACCTTCGTCGTCGTCACGCATGACCAGGAAGAGGCTATGACCATGGCCGACCGCATCGCCATCATGGACAAGGGCGAGGTGATGCAGGTCGCGACGCCCGCCGAGATCTACGAGGCGCCGGCCTCGCGCTTCGTGGCGCATTTCGTCGGCAATGTGAACATGTTCGAAGGCAAGATTGCCGAACGCACGGCAAGCACCACGCGCATCACCGGCGCGACCGGCGCTGAGATCGTCGTCGACAATGGCAGCAACGCCGCTGCCGGCTCCGACATCGTCTTCGCAATCCGGCCGGAGAAGATCAGGGTTTCCTCCAAAAAGCCGGCCGATGCCGTCAACGCGCTCGAAGGCGAGGTCTACGACGTCGCCTATCTCGGCGACATGACCGTCTACCACATCAGGCTGGACGACGGTCAGATCGTGCGGGCAAGCGCGTTGAACGCCTCGCGCGTCACCGAGGATCCGCTCACTTGGAACGACCGTGCCTGGGTCTCCTTCCGGCCCGATGCCGGCGTCGTGCTGGCCAGGTAGGAGGCTGAGATGACGGATATCGCAGCGACTGCCGCTCCATCGACTGAAACCGCAACACTGCCGGCGAGGCTGGCGAAAGGCTTCGTCAACCGCCTCGTCATCATCATCCCCTATCTCTGGCTGCTGTTCTTCTTCCTCGTTCCCTTCATCATCGTCTTCAAGATTTCGCTGTCGCAGACGGCGATCTCGATGCCTCCCTATACGCCGGTGCTCGGCTTCAAGGACGGCGTTTCGGGATTTTTCGCCGGCGTCCGCGAGCTCAACTTCGACAACTACACCTGGCTCACCCAGGACGCGCTCTATTTCAACGCCTATGTGACGAGCCTGATCATCGCGGGTATCTCGACGATACTCACCCTGATCGTCGGCTATCCGATCGCCTACGGCATGGCGCGGGCGCCGGCCACGATCCGCCCGACCCTGCTAATGCTGGTGATCCTGCCCTTCTGGACCTCGTTCCTGATCCGCGTCTATGCCTGGATCGGTATCCTGAAGCCCGAGGGCCTGCTCAACCAAGTCCTGCTCGCCACGGGCCTGATCAGCCAGCCGCTGGTGATCCTCAACACCTACACGGCGATCTTCATAGGCATCGTCTATTCCTACCTGCCTTTCATGGTGCTGCCGCTCTATTCCTCGCTGGAGAAGATGGATTATTCGCTGATCGAGGCCGCGCAGGACCTTGGCTGTCCTCCGACCGGCGCCTTCTGGAAGATCACCTTCCCGCTGTCGCTGCCCGGCGTCGTCGCCGGCTGCCTGCTGGTATTCATCCCGGCGGTCGGCGAGTTCGTCATTCCCGACCTCCTCGGCGGCTCGCAGACGCTGATGATCGGTAAGACGCTGTGGAATGAATTCTTCTCCAACCGCGACTGGCCGGTCTCATCGGCGGTGGCCGTCATCCTGCTTCTGGTGCTGACCATCCCGATCATGTTCTTCCAGCAGGCGCAGGCCAAGGCACAGGAGCAGGGCAGATGAACTCGACCTGGAGCCGTTTCAACATCACCTCGATCGTGCTGGGCTTTGCCTTCCTCTATCTGCCGATCGTGCTTTTGATCGTCTTTTCCTTCAACGAATCGAAGCTCGTCACCGTCTGGGGCGGCTTCTCGACCAAATGGTACGTGTCGCTGTTCCACAACCAGGGCCTGATGGACGCCACCTGGGTGACGGCGCGCGTCGGCGTCATCTCGGCGACGGTGGCGACCGTGCTCGGCACACTGGCCGCGCTGACCTTGACGCGCTTCACGCGCTTCCGCGGCAGGGTGTTGTTTTCCGGCATGGTGTTTGCGCCGCTGGTCATGCCGGAAGTCATCACCGGGCTGTCGCTCCTGCTGCTCTTCGTCGCTGTCGGCCTTGACCGTGGCTTCCTCACCGTCACGCTCGCCCACATCACGCTCACAATGTGCTTCGTCGCCGTCGTCGTGCAGTCGCGGCTGGTCTCCTTCGACCGCTCGCTGGAGGAGGCGGCGATGGATCTCGGCGCGCCGCCGGTGAAGACCTTCTTCCAGATCACCTTGCCGGTCATCCTGCCGGCGATCATCTCCGGCTGGATGCTGGCGTTCACGCTCTCGCTGGACGATCTGGTCATCGCGAGCTTCACCTCGGGTCCCGGCGCCACCACGCTGCCGATGAAGATCTACAGCCAGGTGCGCCTCGGCGTGACGCCGGAAATCAACGCCGCCTGCACCATCCTGATCGCGGTGGTGGCGGTAGGCGTCATCATCGCCTCGATCGCCAACAAGCGCCGCGAGATCCAGCGCCAGCTCGACGAGCAGGCCGCGCAACGCGGTTGAGTGATAGGAGCAAGGGCGCTTTGCGCCCCCGCATCTACTGGCCCGAAACGCCGGGAGCGATCGGCGATATGAACGGCGCGCTCCAGTTGCCGCCGACGAAGAACAGCGACTGGCTCGGCGGCGCGGGAGCCGGACTGGTCGCTTGGCCGTTGGCCCGGGGCTGCTGTGCCGGCTGCCCGTTGGGCACCACTCCGCCCGAAAGCGCCAGCCCGCGTCCGACATAGGAGGCGATACCGGACAGCCAGATCTTGTATTTTTGCGAATTGATCTCGGCCTTGTCGAGGCGCGCCACTCCCTTAGAAATGCTCGCCTTGATCTCGGCGCCGTCGATCGGCAGCGAGCCATTGGCGACGTCGTCGAGCGCGAAGAAGCCGCCTTGCTGGTTGCGCTTGAGGAAGGCCGGCAGGTCGAGCCCGTTGAGCGTGCCCGGCCCGAAAGTCGCCGAGAACGATCCGTCGGCATTCTCGAAGATGGAGTTCCAGGCCTTGCCCGGTCCCTTGAGGATGATCGACACCGTCCCGGTGCCAGCCGGCACCAGTCGCGTCATTCCCGCCGCCGTGGCAAAGGCTCCCGTATCCACATCCGATGCCAGGAGCCGCATCTCGACCTGCGTGCCTTCCGGCTTGCGGTCGAAGCGCAGGCTGCTCTGGATGTTGCCGTTGAAGGCCGACGCGTCGGATATGTCGAAGACGGCAAGGCCGTTCTTGACCTGCGCGGTGGCCGCGACGTCGGCAAGCTGGACCGGTCCCACCGTGGCATGGGCCGCTGACAGCCTGAGGTCGAGGTTGATGCGGTCGGCGAAGCTGGTGTCGATGTCGCCGGGGCCGTCCTCGCCGGTGGGCGCGACAGGCGTGAAAGCCGACAGGAAGGATCTCAGGTCCAGCGTGTCGAAGGCGAGCGTGCCGGCTATCACCGGACTGCCCTCGGCGAAGGAGAAATCCAGCGCTCCCATGCCCGGATTGTTGTTGAGCGTGACGGTGGTGTTCTCGAATTTCCCGCGCCCCGCCGAGGCGTTCACCTTGCTGGCGATCGAGACCGCGCCGATCGCAGCACTGGGCGCGATGCCTGCCTGCGACCACTCCAGCACGCGCCGCAGCGACGGCGCGGCAAATTTCGCCTGGCCGTCCAGATAGCCATTGTCCGACATCGAGGCCGTTCCGTCGAAGGAGAACGTCGCAGGTGCCGCCTTGAAGGAAAGAGTGACGGGCGCGGCTCCCCCGGCAAAAAGCACCAGCGGTTTCGTCGAGGAGAAATCGAGCTGCACGCTTTCGCCGCGCCAGATACCGGTCGCGGTCATCGATGCTTCGCTGTTCATCGCTTCCCAGTTCACCTGGCCGTTCAGGCTGCTCAGGATTTCGGCGTCCTTGCCGTCAACCGAAGTCACCACGCGACCATCGCGGAACTCGACGGTGCCGAACGGATCGGACGGCAATTTGCCGAGATCCGGCTTCTGCGGGTTGGCGGTGACCACGCCGCGCGCGGTGTCGATCGAACGCGTGATGCGCCCCCCGGTCGGAAGCGGCGGCAGATAGAAGCCGCTCGCCATGCGCTGGACCCTGATCGTCGGGCGCACCAGCCTCGCGGTCGAGAAAGCGACGTTGCCCCGCAAGGCTGCCATGGCGGAGAGATCGACCTCCACGCGATCGGCCTCGACGACCGGAGGCGCGTCGGTCTCGGTCCATTGCGACAGCGTCACGTCGCTGAGGATGGCGCGGAACTTCGGCCACACCTCGATGCGCGGCGAGCCGTCGATCGTCACCCTGAAGCCGCTCCAGGCGCTCAATTCCCAGGCGATGCGGTCGCGCACGATGCGGGTCGAGGCAATCAGCGGCAGCGCCGCGACCGCGAGCGCGATGATGAGCACGGCAACGCCGATCCCCCACACCCCGCGCCGGATCAGAGATGATGGCATTTTGCCCCGTATGCTTTCATTGCCGACAAATCGCCCGACGGGTGTAACCGAGCGCCGACGCTTTTCAAGTCTTTATGGCCTTGCGATGGCATTTGCGCAGCCGCAGCCATGAGTCCCCCGAACAAAATCTTGCTCCGCTGCGCTGCAATATGCATAAGCGGTCCGCACGATCCCGATCCGCAAGCGCGCCGTTTCCGGGACGATGGCATAGGCGGCGTTGGGCTTGACGGGCTCGAACGCGACGCGCTTTGGGAGGAGTGATCATGGCCGCCGACACACCTTTGTGGACCCCGACGCAGGAACTGATCGACGCAGCGCCCTTAACCGTGTTCATGAAGGCCGCGGAGGCGAAGGCCGGGTTGTCGTTCTCCGGCTATGCCGAACTCCATCGCTGGTCGATCGACGACCGCGAAGCGTTCTGGAGCTTGGTCTGGGATTTCTGCGGGCTTGTCGGCGACAAGGGCGAGCGGCGCCTCGTCGACGGCGAGAAGATGCCCGGCGCCAGCTTCTTTCCCGACGCCAGGCTCAATTTCGCCGAGAACCTTTTGCAGAACACCGGCGCCGGCCCGGCCATCGTCTTCCGCGGCGAGGACCAGGTCGAGCGCAGGCTTTCCTGGAACGAGCTCCATGCGCTGACCTCGCGCCTGCAGCAGCTCTTCCTGTCGCTCGGCGTCAAGGCCGGCGACCGCATCGCCGCCATGATGCCGAACATGCCCGAGACCATTGCGGCGATGCTGGCGGCAAGCTCGATCGGCGCGGTGTGGTCGTCATGCTCTCCCGATTTCGGCGAGCAGGGCGTTCTCGACCGCTTCGGCCAGATCGAGCCGGTCGTCTTTCTCGCGCCGGACGGCTATTGGTACAACGGCAAGGCGATCGAGGTGGCCGACAAGGTGCGCGCCGTGACCATGAAACTTGCGAGCGTTCGCAAGGTGCTCATCGTCGACTATCTCGGCACCTCGAGCGATGTGGCCGCCACCGTCGACAAGGCAGCCGCGCTCGAAGACGCGCTCTCGCCCTTTGCCGCCAGGACTGTCAGCTTCGAGCGGCTGCCCTTTGCGCATCCGCTCTACATCCTGTTCTCCTCGGGCACGACCGGCATCCCGAAATGCATCGTGCATTCGGCCGGCGGCACGCTGATCCAGCACGTCAAGGAGCACCGGCTGCATGCCGGCCTGCTCGATGGCGATCGCCTGTTCTATTTCACCACTTGCGGCTGGATGATGTGGAACTGGCTGGCCTCGGGGCTGGCCTCGGGTGCTACGCTTTTGCTCTATGACGGCTCGCCCTTCTACCCCGACGGCAATGTGCTGTTCGATTTCGCCGATGCCGAGAAGATGACCTATTTCGGCACCTCGGCCAAATTCATTGATTCGGTCCGCAAGGCCGGTCTGAAGCCGATCGCCAGCCACGATCTGTCAAGCGTGCGCACCATCTCCTCCACCGGGTCGCCGCTGTCGCCGGAGGACTTCCGCTTTGTCTATGACGGCATCAAGAAGGACGTGCATCTGGCCTCGATCTCGGGCGGAACCGACATCGTGTCCTGCTTCGTGCTCGGCGTGCCGACCGAGCCGGTCTGGACCGGCGAGATCCAGGGCCCAGGCCTTGGCCTGGCGGTCGACGTGTGGGACGACGACGGCAAGCCGATCCGGCAGGATAAGGGCGAGCTCGTCTGCACCAAGACCTTCCCGTCGATGCCGATCGGTTTCTGGAACGACCCCGAAGGCAACAAATATCACGCGGCCTATTTCGAGCGTTTCGACAATGTCTGGTGCCATGGCGACTTCGCCGAATGGACGGCCCATGGCGGCATGATCATCCACGGCCGGTCCGACGCCACGCTCAATCCGGGCGGGGTCAGGATCGGCACGGCCGAGATCTACAACCAGGTCGAGCAGATGCCGGAAATCCTCGAGGCGCTCTGCATCGGCCAGGATTTCGACAACGACGTGCGCATCGTGCTGTTTGTACGGCTGGCCGCCGGCGTGACCCTCAACGAGGATCTGGAAAAGCGCATTCGCGCCAGGATCCGCACCGGCGCCAGCCCGCGTCACGTGCCAGCCAGGATCGTCGCCGTCACAGACATCCCGCGCACCAAGTCGGGCAAGATCACCGAACTCGCGGTGCGCGACGTGGTCCACGGCCGCACCGTGAAGAACAAGGAAGCGCTCGCCAATCCGGAAGCGCTGGAACTGTTCCGCGACCTGCCGCAGCTTGCGAGCTGATGGCATGTCGTGGTTAACGAAATCTGTCCGGCGAATTTACCTAGATTTCACGGGTGGTACACATTCGTAAATTTTTTTGGCACCCGGTAAGGACTTGTTAAGGGACGACCCCGATAGTCGCGTGTAACTTGAGGGAGAAATCCCGATCCTCGTCCCTGAGGTTCAGCTCAAGCCCCCGTTGTGACAGCATCCCATTTCTCAAGGCGTCCTCCAGGACGCCTTTTTCTTTGGCGCGGCTCGTCGGCAGGTTACTCCGCGAGCACGCGGGTCGATGGGAAGGCGACCTCGACCAGGGTTCCTTCGCCAGGCGTCGAGGTGATGGCGAAACGGGCGCGGTTCGCCTCCACCATGGCCTTGGTGAGGGGCAGGCCGAGCCCGGTGCCGTCGCCGCGTCCGCGCTTCAACGCATTGATCTGCTTGAACGGTTTCAGCGCCTGCTCGATCTCGGCCTGGGTCATGCCGATACCGGTGTCGCGCACGCGCATGACGACATCGCCCGAGGCTTCGTAAGCGGTCGAGACGATCACCTGGCCGCCGGCCTGGGTGTAGCGGATGGCGTTGGACAGGACGTTCAGGGCGATCTGGCGCACGCTTCTCAGGTCCGCCACCACTTCCGGCAGCCGCGAGGCGAAGCTGGAGCGGATGATGACGCGTTCGCGATTGGCCTGCGGCTGCATCATCGCCACCGTCTCGGCCAGCGTGTCGTTGAGCGACACCGCCTCGTAATCCATCTCCTGCTGACCGGCCTCGATCTTCGAGATGTCGAGCAGGTCGTTGACGAGGTCGAGCACATGGTTGCCCGAGCGGTTGATGTCGCGCAGGTAGTCGCGATAGCGGTCGTTGGTGATCGGGCCGAATTTCTCGTCCACCATCAGCTCGGAAAAGCCGATGATGGCGTTGAGCGGGGTGCGGATCTCATGGCTGATGCGGGCCAGGAAATCCGTCTTCTGCGAGGAGGCGCGCTCGGCCACGGCGCGCGCTTGCGTCAGGTCTTCCTCGGCACGCTTCCATTGCGTGATGTCGCGCACCACGGCGCAGAAGCCGCTGTCATTGGGCAGCCGGCCGATGGTCATGAACAGCGGAATGAAACGTCCCTGCGCCTCGCGGCCGATGACCTCGCGACCGTCATTCAACACGCTCGCCACCCCCGGCTCCGAAAGGCCGGCGAGATAGTCGCGCGCCGCGCGCTGGCTCTCGATGGCGAACAGCGAGGCAAAGGGCTTGCCGGCGACCTCGTCGCTGTCGAAACCGAACAGCGCCTCCGCCGGCCGGCTGATCGAGCGGATGTCGCCGTCGCGGCCGATCAGCACGACGCCGTCCGTGGCGGTGTCGATGATGGTGCGCATTTCGGCGATGCGCGACTTCAGTTCCGGCACGTCCGGCTGCAGCGCCGGTTCGTCATTGGCGGCGGTGAAATGCGCCGCGTCGTCCTCACCGGAACGCCTCACCACCAGCATCAGCGCCTTGCCGCCGCGCCACGGGACTGAGCGCAGCAGCGCATCGATCGGAAATTCCTGGCCGTTGCGGGTCTTGAGCTTCAGCGAGTGGTCGCTTTCGTCCGCCGCGGTGTCCTCGGCATATGGATCGGCGAAGAGCGCGCCCAGGCCGCCCGCATCCGCGAGGTCGTCCAGCGCATCGTAGCCGGTGAGTTCGAGGAAGGCTTCGTTGGCATAATGCAGCACGTCGCCCGAATGGATGAGCAGCGGCACCGGCAGCCTGGCGAGGATGGATGCACCGGGCGCCTTGGCTTCCTCTCCGGTCGAAAAAGCGGACGGCACGAAACCCGACAGTTTGAGCGGCGGCACGTCGAGGCGCGGCCGCGCCGGCACTGCCCCTTCTTCCGGCTGTTCTTCCGCCGCGGCGGCGGCATCCGCGTCGGAGCCTGCCCAATCCTCATTGTCCTGCGCATCGCGGAAATCGTCGGCGGTCATGCTGTCGTCGTTGGCCGTCGCATCAGGGCCGGACTGCCCGTCCGCGACCGGCTTTGCCGCAGGCTGTTCGATCGGCTGCCGCGGTTCCGTGGAAGCAGATTCGTCGGCCTGACGGGCGCCCTCTGCCTGCTCGGGCTGGGAAACCGGCGCGACGCCGGCGTCTTCCGTGGATTTCTCCTCATCGGCAAAGTTGAGCAGCGAGCCGGAAACCGCCGAGGTCTCGGCCTGGCCGGTGTCGTCTGCCTCGGCGACGCCATCGATGCCATCGAGCCGCGCCAGATCTTCCTGGTCTTCCGCTTCGGTCTCCGCTTCCGCGGTCTCCGCATCGGCTTTCGCGTCGTCAGCTTCCGGGGTTTGCGCTGCGGATGCCAAGCTCGCTTCCCGCTCGGAACCGTCGTCCTCCGCTGTGTCGGGCGCAAGCGGCTGGTTTGCGTCGGTCCTCGTTTCGTTAGCCGGTTCCTTCACCGTCGCCGCGCCCTCGCCGGCCGCATCGGGCTGCTTGTCGGCTTCGGCGGCGCGTTCCTCGACAGGCGCGGAGCTATCCTTGCGCAGCCGCTCGCCGATCTCGCGGAAGGCGCTGCGCTCGAGGATCGACAGGCTCCTCTGATTTGCCGGCGTGTCGCTTCCCGGCTGCTTGTCGTTGGCCGGCTGACGATGCTCGGCCAGCCTTATCACCTTGTCGGCAAAGCGCCGCTCCGGCTTCGGCACGATGGTCAATGCCGGCACTTCGCCCTGGAAGGGGTCTTCAGGCTTCGACTGTTCGGTCTGTTTCGTGCCTGGCTGCTCGGCCGGCGGCTCGGCTCCGGCTGGTGTGGCATTCGGCACCAGGGCCATGCCAAGCGCTTCCGGATCGGCCACGGCGTCGGCGCCGCGCGCGACGCCGAAGCCGCGAAAACCCTCGAAGGCGCGGCTGCGGCCATAGACGGGCAGCGCCGCCAGATCGACCGGGATCTTCAGGCCGGTTCCGGCCACCGGCCACAGCACCGAGCGGCCGGACCAGGTATCGCGCCGGTCGAGCAGGCCGGCGATCTCGCCCGAGGCGTCGAGGCCGAAAGTTGCCGCAACATCCTTGAAGCGGCGGCCGATCACATCGGCGGCAGGCTGGCCGACGATGTCGGCGAATTCGGGCGACAGCGCGCTGAACCTGCCTTCGGCGTCAGTGCGCCAGACGAAGCGCAATGGCGGCGCGGAGCGGTCGATGTAGCGGGGCGGGGTCGGCTGGGCCAATGTGGCGGCTTCGCCGCCATCCCGCCCTTGACCTTCGGCCGTTGCGGCCCCCTCCGGTGCGTTCTTCGCCGGCGCTGTCGGCTGAGTATGCCCACCGTCCTCGTTGCCGGCATTGAAGTACCAATGATCGTGCTGGCCGGCGCCGGCATCGGCGGCCTGCCGGCCGGGGTCGGCGGCGGCCTGATGGTCGGTCCGGGTAGACGGCTGGCCGGCCTCGGGCGCCGCAACTTGTTGATCGCCCTGGTCGGCGACCGGCTGATCGTCTTGGTCACCATCGGAGTCGTCGAGTTGGTCCTCGTCGATCACCACCAGCAGATGGCGCGTATCGGTGAGCCGCGCAAACCCGGCCGGATAGGAGGTGTTGGTGCCTGGCACAAGGCGTTTGACGACGCGGTCGCCGCTGCTTGCCACATCCGCAACCAGCGCAGCCAGCGTCCGCGGCTCGATGCCGAGCGCCGCAAAGCCGTCCGAGGCTGCTTCGACATCGCCTTGCGCGTCGACGAAGGCAATGAAATGCCCGGCCTCGGTAAAGCCGCCGATTGCACGGCTGGCGATTTCGCCGGCGCTGCGCGAACTGATCTGCGCCGCCGGCACTGCCAGCATGATTGCCGTCTCGCCGTCCGGCATCGCCACTGCGCTGGCCAGGAAGCCTGCGGCGCGACTTACCATGCCGGTGGCCAGCCTTACCGTGATGGCGCGATCGCTGCCGATGTTGGGAAAGCCGCTGGTCGCCATGATCTGCCGGCGCGCGACCAGCGGCAGCCGCGCCGAGGCGCCGATGATGGCCTCGATATCCGGATAACCGAACACCGACGCCCCCGGACCGTTCGCCCAGATCACCTGTTCGAGGTCGACCGACAAAATGGCCAAGGCATCGCCCGCAGCAAAGCGCTGGCGCACCGCGTCGAGCACGGCAACGTCGAGGAAGGAGTAGTTTTCAGGCGGCATGCGCTGGCCAACCCTCCGGAGCGGGCATTTTTCAGTTAACGCTTTGTTAATAAAAGCCCGCGGCCCAGAGGTCCACAAGCCTGGGCTTGCATCGGTCGAAATCTCTGGGCTCTTGGTTAACGGCTCTCATGACTAACGTAGGGGAAGATTTTATGGTGCGGTGCAACAAAGATGTTGCAATGCACAAAAAATCCTTTATATTGCCATCATACATGAACGAGACGGCTTTCTGTCAAAGCCGCTGCCCCGAAAGGTTGGAAAATGTCCAAGACCACCGCCAAGACCGCAGAGACCATCGAGAACGTTGAATTCCCGAGCTTCGATGCTTCCAAAGCCACCGACCAGATCCGCGCTTTCGCCGAGAAGGGCGTCGAGCAGTCGAAGGAAGCCTATGCCAAGCTGAAGACCGGCGCCGAGGAGACCCAGAAGGTTCTGGAGTCGACCTACGAGACCGCCAAGACCATTTCCAGCGACGTTTCGCTGAAGGCCATCGCCGCGATGCGCGCCAATGCCGAGGCCAGCTTCTCGCACTTCGAAGCCTTGGTCGGTGCCAAGACCCTTTCGGAAGTCGTCGAGCTGCAGACCTCCTTCCTGCGCAAGCGCGTCGAAATGGCCGTCGAGCAGGCCAAGGAGTTCCAGGCCGTTACCACCAAGGCGGTCGAGGACGTCTCCAAGCCGGTAAAGAGCGCCTTCGAGAAGGCGATGAAGGACGCCAAGGCTGCCTGATTTTCGCGCACAACCCTGCGATGCATCAAAACGTCGCATTTCGTCAGACAAATAGTCGTGCGATAGGGTTGAACAACCAGATACCCGGAAATGGAACCTCCTCCCTCCGTTTCCGGGGTGACCAGCCAGCACCTCCTCCCGCTGGCTCGTAACAGGAAAAGGCCGGCACCTCCTCCCGCCGGCCTTTTCTTTTGCCTTCACGAAGGCGGATGAGGAAACCCGGCCTTTACCTTATCAAGGCCCTTGAATTAGAATCCGATAGCCCGTATTTGACGCATCGCCGAACGACAGAGCGGATCGCCGGGAAAGAAGCTTCCTCGATCCAGCTCAGGCAGGCGTGCCGTTGTAGCTCAGCTGGTTAGAGCGCCGGATTGTGGATCCGGAGGTCGCTGGTTCGATCCCAGCCAACGGTACCATCGGGCTTTTCGCTAGATGTCAGGAATACTGCCGAATTCGCGGTTCGGACCGTCGCGCTCGCGCCAGGCCTATGCGGCGCGTTGCGGCACGAGCTTCAAGGTCAGCACCACCGCGACTTCGGCGGCCTTATCGGTATGGACGAGCGGCACGTAATCGCCTGCGGCCCAGAGCGGCGCCATGTCGCCGCAATGCTGCGACCGCGGATAGCCGAACTGGCCCAGCGTATTGATGCAGACGCTGTTGTCCCAGTCGCCGACATCGACGACGATCCGTAACGAGGCGCCGATGGTGAGCCGGAAGTCGGTGGCTCGGTAGCAGCCATTC
This sequence comes from Mesorhizobium sp. B2-4-6, assembly GCF_006442775.1. Taxonomy (NCBI): domain Bacteria; kingdom Pseudomonadati; phylum Pseudomonadota; class Alphaproteobacteria; order Hyphomicrobiales; family Phyllobacteriaceae; genus Mesorhizobium; species Mesorhizobium sp. B2-4-6. Next base: position 268,725 of record NZ_VFVI01000006.1, on the reverse strand, counting down.
ATCGGTGTGCTGTGTCGTTGCCACTGAAGGGGAAGGGGCCGAGATTCCATTGGCCCTTGGCATCGGCGACCGCTCCAGCCGGGTGCTCGAAAAGCGCCTCGTGCAGGTGCCCCATGCCCATTCATCCGTATCGGGGCCGAGCATCTGCAGGCATGTGTCGTAGGCTTTCGCCAGACTGCCAAGCGCCAGCGCGGCGAACTCTCCCAGAGCGTCGGCCGCCATGGCTTCGAGCCGATCAAGATGCCGGCGGTGTAAGGCGCCGTGCCGGGATCGGTCCAGACGCCGGTTGGGATCGGTCCAGACACCGGTTGGGATATTCGGCGATCACAGGCCCGTGCCGAGTGAAACGCAGGGCGAGCGCTGCCTCGCCGCAACCCTTGACCGCGGCGGTCTCGCCGATGTCGCGGAAGGGCTCCTAGCCGTCTCCGTAACGGTAGAGCCGGGATCCTCCGGATGCGTCTCGTTACCCTTGATATTTTGCTTTGTTGGATTGCGGGTCGGTCGGTTCAGGCGCCGCCGCACGTGTCGATGATGGCCGCGGCGATGACCTTCGTGGTCTCGATCAGGCTTTCGATCTCCACGCATTCATTGTCGCCGTGGAAGCCGTCGCCGGCCGGTCCGTAGATCACCGGCACCACGCCGGCGCCGGCGTAATGCGCCGCATCGGTGACGGCTTCGAAACCCTTGATCGCGGGCGCCTTGGCCTGCACCTCCGTGGCGCGTTGATTGAGCGATTGCACGAGCGGTGCGTCGACCGGGGTGTTCATCGGCGGAAAGTTGAGGCCGAAGAGATCCCATTCGATCGATGGCGGATGATCCCGCATCCAGGCGTCGGAGGCGGCGAAGTGGTGGACGAAGTTTTCGAACTCCGCCTTCACGTCCTCGAACTTCTCCTGCGGCATGAATTTGTAATCGAGGTCGATGGTGACGATATCGGGGATGATGGCCGCGTTGGTCATGATCGCTGGCGTGCCGTCGGGACCCATGCCCGCGCCGCCGCGGATGACGCCCGGATTGATCGTGGCGAGGCCGGCGGGCACGAGCGGGTGCCAATTGTCCCGGCAGCGCGAGGTCTCGAAATCGCGCAGCGCCATCAGGAAGCGCGTGGCGAGTTCGATCGCATTGACGCCGGGCGTGAGACGGCCCTCGACATGCGGCTGCGGCCAGATCGAGTTGAAGCGCCAGCCGGCATGCGCCTGCTTGCCGAAAATCGTCACGCGCACCCAGGTGAGCCCACCTTCGGCCGGCACGATGTTGCCCCAGGTCGGCTCGGCGATAATAGCGCTTTTCGCCAGGCGCGAACGCTTGACGAGATCCATCGCGCCAAAGCCGCCGGCCTCCTCGTCGACCACGGTGTGGATGGCGAGCCGGCCGTCGAGCTTGACGCCCGCCTTGCGGACCGCGCGGGCCGCCGCCACGCAGGCGGCGACGCCGGCCTTCATGTCGATCGCGCCCCGGCCCCAGATGCGGCCGTCCTTGATGTCGCCGCCGAACGGATCGCAGTTCCACTTCGACTGATCGCCCACCGGCACGACGTCGACATGGCCGCAAAGAATAAGGCTTTTCTCGTCGCTGCCTGCCCACTCGCCCGCCAAGTTCGGCCGGCCCGGAAACACGTCCCAACGGTCGACGTCGAAGCCGAGCGCCTCCAGTTCGCCTGCGAGATGGGTCTGTACGTCGGCCTCGCGGTTGATGGCGGGGTCGGTCTGAAATTTCGGATTGACCGATGGTATCCGCACGATGTCCCGGGTCAGTCCGACGACATAATCCCGGTCCTCTTCGACGGCCTTCCAGACGGCGGAAATCATGTCGCTCATTTCGCTGGCCCCTGCAATTCGTCGAGAAGCTGGTCGGTGGTCACCTGGCGGCAATAGCCCTTGATGGTACGAAGCGAATTGTCGTGGCGTTCCTGCGAATAGGTCGCGCAGGCATCGGTCACCTGCGTGACGAGATATCCAAGGTCGCAGGCGTCGCGGACCGCGCTTTCCACGCACTGGTCGGTCAGGAGCCCGGATATCACGAGCTGGCGCACGCCGAGATTGCGCAGGATGTAGTCGATATGCGTGGAGACGAAGACCGAGGAGGACGTCTTGGGAAGGCAGATCTCGTCGTCCGCGGGCGCCAGTTCGTCGATGACCTTGCCGTCCCAGGATCCCTTCGGCACATGGAAGCCGGTGATCTTGTAATCCAGGCTGCGATCGCGGCCATCCTTGGTCAGGCTTTCGATCGTCGTGTGCATGACCTCGATCCCTTCGGCTCGGAAGGCATCCAGCAGGCGCTTCATGTTCGGGATGGTTTCGCCCTTGATGCGCTTGAAGAACCAGCCGTACTTTTCCTCGAATTCGGCTTTGCCGAGGTCCTTGAACTCGCCGCCGTCCGGATGCGCCGAGAAATTCTGCACATCTATGAACAGGATGCAGGATTGTTCCGGCACCAGCGGAACGTTGCGTGTCAGTTCCATTCCTTAGTCGCCTCTCTTCATGAAATCGCCGATCGCGCCCGCGAGAAGGTCCGCGAAACGCGCCACGCCTTCAGGGTGCGAAATGTGGTCGTTTCGTACTTCGATCAGGCTGTGGGCAATGCCGTTGCGCTCGCCATGCACAGGTACGAACCAATCGGATTGATCGCTGATCGCGTAAGGCTCCTGCATGCCGATCGAAAGATCCGGCGCGGCTGCTAGGAGATATTGTTTGAGCGCCGGGGAGGTCCGCTCGTCCTTCCTGTAGAGGAAGCCGATGTCCCACGGCCTCGACACGCCCCGCAGCACCGGATTGAAGCTGTGGATCGCGAAGATGGCCTTCGGCCGGCGATCCCGGATCGCCTGCGCCAGCGCGCGGTCGAACGGCTCGAAAATCTCCGTGGCACGCTGCGCCCGTTCCCGGTCCTCCAGGTTCCTGTTGGCCGGGATTTCCGTTCCATCGCTGACCGGCGGTATGGAGTCGTCGGCATCCGTCGGCCTGTTGCAATCGATGACCAGCCGGCTGTATCGCTGCGCGATGAGGCGCGCATCGAGGCGCTCGGAGAGTGTCAAGGCAAGATCGCGCGCGCCGATGTCGTAGGCGATGTGCCTGTCCATCTCGCTGGCCGCGATGCCGAGATCTCCCAGGGAGGATGGGATATCGCGGCCGGCATGTTCGCAGACAAGGAGCACATCGCCGTTGCCGGCGGGATTGACGATCTCCACGGGGAGGGGATCGGCGTCGCCGAGAAGCTTCGGTGGTTGATCGGAAATATTCATGATGCCTTCTCTCTGGGCAAGGATGATGAAAGTTTTTCATCAATGTCAAATCTAAAATGACAATTGACTAAATTTTTTCTGCGTGGGAGGAAGGCGGGAATGGAACTCAGGGCACAGATCGAAGAGCTTGAGAGCGCATTGACGCCGGCCGAGCGCAAGCTGGCCTCGACGCTGCTGGCGGACTATCCGTTTGCCGGGCTGCAGACGATCCAGACGCTCGCCGACAAGACCGGCGTGTCGGCGCCTTCGATCACGCGCTTCGTCGCCAAGCTGGGCTGCCAGGGCTACCAGGATTTCCAGCACAAGCTGATCGGCGAGCTCAAGGAGTGGCATCGCTCGCCGGTGGAGCTGCACAGCAAAAGCTCCCATGGCGCGAATTTCCTCGAAGCCTATGTCGAACGCGCGAGCCAGATTGTGCGCGCGGTTCCCGCCGCGCTGACGCAAGTGCAGTTCGAGCGTATCTGCGGCATGGTGGCGGACGAAAGGCGGGCGATCTATCTGATCGGCGGCCGCATCAGCGATCCCATCGCGCAGCATTTCTCACGCCATCTGCGCCAGATCCGGCGCGACGTCTTCCACATCCCGCCCGATCCGGAAGTCTGGCCGGAATACATCTTGCGGATGAAGGCGCGCGACGTGCTCGTGGTGTTCGATTTTCGTCGCTATCAGCCGCGCCTTGAGCAACTCGCGCGCACCGCCAAGCAGGCGAGCGGCATCGAAGTCCTGATCTTCACCGACAAATGGATGTCGCCGGTCTCCAGCGAGGCGACCGAGGTCATCGCGCTCTCGATCGACAACGGAACGGCATGGGACACCTACATCGCCGCCATGGTCACGGTAGACGCGATGATCACCCACATTTCCGAACGGGACTGGAATTCCACAAGCAGCCGCATCCGCGCCTGGGACGCCCTGCGGCTGGACAAGGAAAGGAAGTCGACAAAATGATAAGGGAACCCCTGCTCTTCGTCGCCACATGCGATGTTTCGGGGCGTGTTCGGGGCAAGGCATTTCCTCTCGATCTCCTCGAAAAAAGGGCAGGGTGCGGCGTGGGATGGACGCCCACCAACGTGCAGATCACCTGCTTCGACGCGATTGCCGAAAGCCCGTATGGTTCGCTTGGCGACCTCTTGCTGGTGCCCGACCGGGACAGCCGCGTGACGGTGGATTTCGAGGATGGCGGCCCGGCCGAGGACTTCATGCTCGGCGACATCCTGACCCTCGACGGCACTCCCTGGGAGTGCTGCACGCGCTCCATCCTGAAATCGGCGCTAAAAAAGCTGGAGGACGTCGCGGGTGTCCGGTTGGTCGGTGCCTTCGAACACGAGTTCCACCTCAAGGCCGGCGATGGCGGCGGCGCCTATTCGATGGAGGGCTACCGCAACCGGGCGGCATTCGCCGAAACGCTGATGGCGGCGATCAAGGCGGCCGGCCTGAAGCCGGACACGGTGATGAAAGAATACAGCGTCGGTCAATACGAGGTGACGATCAGCCCGGAGCGCGGCGTGCGCATGGCCGATGCCGGTCTTGTCCTGCGCGAGATGGTCCGCGCCACGGCCCGGCGCTTCGACGACGAGGCAAGCTTCACCCCGATCCGCCATCCCGACGGCGTCGGCAACGGGGTCCATATCCATCTCAGCTTCGAGGATTCCAGCGGCCGTCCGGCGACCTATGACGAGAATGGTCCGCACGGCATGTCCGCGGTCACGCAAGCGTTCGTCGCGGGAGTGCTGAAATATCTCGACGGCATCGTCGCCTTCACGGCGCCATCGTCGGTTTCCTATCTCAGGCTGACGCCGCATCGCTGGAGCGCGGCCTTCAACAATCTCGGTGTCCGCGACCGGGAGGCGTCGGTGCGGATATGCCCGACCACAGCGCGCGATCCGGAGGGCGTCGCCAGGCAGTACAACATCGAATTCCGCGCGGCCGACGCCGCGGCATCGCCGCATCTGGCGCTCGCGGCTATCGTTCATGCCGGGGTGCAGGGCATCGTGGAAAAGCTCGAGGCGCCACGGGCGACGCAGGAAGATCTTTCGCTGCTCGATCCGGCGACGCTCGCCGCACGCGGCTTCACCCGGCTGCCGCAATCGCTCGGCGAGGCAATCGAGCGGATGATGGCCAACGAGACCGTGCGCGGCTGGTTCCCCGCCGGCTTCTGCGAAGTCTACCGCGACCACAAGCTCGGCGAGCTGAAGTTCCTCGGCGATCGCAGCATGCTCGATCAATGCAAAGCCTATGAGGCAGTCTATTAGACTATGCCGCCGAATGGAAATCGGAGAGCTCGCTCGAGAAGTGGAAATCGGAAATCCTGATGCGCATCGGCGTCAATAGCTTTTCATCGCTCCTGACAAGCGCACGAGCGACCCGATCGGTGGCTACGGCAACAAAACGAGCGCACCGCTGGTCCTGCGGGCTTCCAGGTCCTGGTGGGCGTCCGCGCTTTGGCCAGGCCGTAAGCCACGGGCTGCGCGATCCTGACGGCGCGTTGGCGAAATGCCGTAAAGAAGCGGTCGACATGCGGCGCGAGCTTCTCGGGCGTGTCGGTGTAGTGAGCATAATTGGGCCGCGAAACGGTGATCGACTTCGAGGCAAGGCGGTCGATGTCCCAGGCGCCGACCGGTCCCGATGCCTGGCCGAAGCTGACGAGATGACCGCGTGTGGCAAGGGCCGCGAGCGAGCCGGCGAAAGTATCGACACCGACGGCATCGTAAATGACGTTGGCGCCTGCGCCGGCGGTCAGCCGCATCACCGCCTCGCTGAAATCCTCCCGGGAGTAGACGATGACATGGTGCGCGCCGAGACGCTCGACGATGCGCGCCTTGTCATCGCTCGACACGGTTGCGATCACGATGGCGCCGAGATGGCGTGCCCATTGCACCAGCAATTGGCCGATGCCGCCTGCGCCGGCGTGGATGAGCACGACCTCGCCTGGCCGAACGGCATGGATGTCATGCAACAGGAAGCTGGCCGTCACGCCCTTGAGCAGGCTGGCGGCGGCGGCTTCGTCCGATATGTCGTCGGACAGCCGCACCAACAGGTCGGCTGTCATGTTGCGGCGCTCGGCATAGGCGCCGACCGGCGGGCAGGCATAGGCCACCCGATCGCCGACCGAAAGGCCGGATATTGCCGCGCCGACAGCCTCGATGACACCTGCCGCTTCCATGCCGGGAATGCCAGGCAGCCGCAAGAGATCGAAGAAGCCGGTGCGGCAATAGACGTCGATGAAGTTGACGCCGATCGCCGTGTGGCGGATCCGCACTTGGTCGGGCGCCAGCGGCGGCAATGCGATTTCCTTCAGCTGCAGAACCTCCGGTCCGCCATAGCGCTCGACAAGGATCGCGCGCGTCGTTTCTCGTGTGTCCCGGGGCGGTGCTAGGACCGACGGCGCGGGGATCGAACGGGATGCCACGCCTGTTGGCCTCGACGGCATGATTGCCGGCGACGGCCTTGCCTCGGCCGGCATGGCGGCGTCGCGGCGCCCGAGGAGATTGCGGATCGCGGCAAAGCCGGCACGATAGATATCTTCGGCGACCAGCTTCACCAGTTCGTCACGGCGATGCGCCGGCGGGTGGAATTCGGAGCGCCATTCCCAGAAGGTGGCGTTGCCGTCGGTGACCGGCTTCAGCCGTATCGACGCGACATAGCCCATCAACGGCAGCGGCGCCTCGAGCAGGCAGTAGCTCAGCCGGCGCTCCTTGTCGGACAGCGCCAGAAGCTGCTCGCGCAGTTCGCCGCCGTCGGCCAGACGGAAATGGCGCACGGCGCCGACCGCGTCGGCCGGCTCGCCGCCATCGATCTCGCTCGACGCGATGGCCGGGTGCCAGCGGTCGTGGCCGTTGAAATCGCGCAGCATGGCCCAGACCTCCTCGATCGGGGCATCGATGATCGTGCTCTGGCGGACTTGGACCATTCGCGGCGGGTCAGCGTCCGAAGCGCTGCTTCAGCGCGGTGAGCGCGGCCTGGAACACGCCGCTGCCTATCTGCTGCGTCAGCGCCGCCTCGCGCCCGGGGGCGCAATCGAACTCGGCCTGCCATTCGGCCAACGTCAAATTGCCGTCGGTTATCGGCGTCAGCGACAAGGTGGCGACATAGTTCTCCACCTGCATCGGGCTCTCCAGGATCGCGTAACTGCAGGAGAGGTCGTAGTCCGACAGCGCCAGCAGTCGCTCGCGGATCCGTCCGCCGTCCTTGAGCGTGAAACTGCGGATGCAGCCGATCCGGTCGGCATGCGCGTTCTGCTCGATGCGGCTCTCGGCCACGAAAGGCGCCCAGTCCGGCAAGCCGTTGAAGTCGCGCACGACCTTCCAGACGTCCGCGGCCGGGGCCGGGATGACCGAGGAGACATAGACCTTGGTCATGCTTGAGAGCCGGCTGTGGGCATGGCGGTCCGAGCATTTATTGTCTCGCGCCGCGCCGGGTCGACCTCCACTCCGTCGAGCTTCGCTCGACACCTCTCCCCCGATCGACGGGGGAGAGGAAAGGCGCGAGGCGATTCCAACTGGCTCCTTTCCTCTCTCTCCGGAGGGGGGAGAGGTGGCGCTGCGAAGCAGCGACGGAGTGGGGGAACCACTTGGCAAGGAAACACCGCCCTCACCTCAATGGTCGCGGTCGTCATCATCGTCCTTGACGGTCTTGCCCTTGCCCTTGCCTTGCCCTTCTTGTCGCTTGTCGCGGGCGAGGTTCGAAATGTCCTTGGCATCGCGCAGCACGTCGGTCATCCGTCCGAGCGAGCCGCCTTCGATGCCGATCTCCTTCATCAGATTGTCGATCATCGGCGCCTGCACCCGATAACGCAGCGCCGAATCGATCACCTCGTCGGTGACGTTGCGGTTGCCGCCCGACCCGCCGTTGATGCCGTCGACATGCAGGATCTTGATGCCGTCGATCTTCTCCATCGGCTTGACGCTCTCGCGGATGATGCCTTCCATGTGATCCAGCAATTTGCCGCGCAGGCGCCCGGCGCGCGCCTCGCTGGAGAGAAGGTTTTCCGCTTCGTTGATCTGCCGATGGCCGGTCGCGTCGACCTCGTAGCGCTGGGCGGCGGCAAGGGCGTGGATCTTTTCCGATTCCGCGGCGGCGACGGCCGCGATCTTCTGTGCCTCCGCCAGGCTCTTCGCGGCCTTCATCTCGGCGTCGGCGGCGGCGGTGACGCGAAGGGCCTCGCGCTCGGCCTCGCGTTGGGCGGCGATCAGGTCGGTCAGCTTGCGGCGCTCGGCGATCTCGCGCTCGCGGGCGGTCAGGGCCTGTTCCTCGGCCTGGATGGCTTTGGCGCGAACGGCTTCCGACGCGGCGATCGCCGAGGAACGTTCCTGCGTCTTCTTGGCGATGTCGATAGCCTTCTGGATCTCGGCGATCTCGATCTTCTGGTCGCGGTCGACGCTGAGCTGACGAAGATCGCGCTCCTTGATAAGGCGAGCCTCCTCGATGCCGCGCTCGGTGGTGATGCGGGCTCGCTCGACCTCTTCTCCAGCCGAGATCTCGGCTTCCTCGAAGGCCTGGCGCTTGGCGATCTGCAGGGCTTCGAGATGGCGCTCCCTGGCGATCCGCACCTCGTCGACGGCACGCTCCTGCACGATGCGCGCAGTCTCGGTCGCCTGGCTCTCGACGATCTCCGCGCGGCGCTTCTCCGCCTCCGCCCTGGTCACTTCGAGCGCCTTTTCCGCCAGCGCGATCTGGCGTTCGAGCTCGGCTATTTCGAGCGCCTTCTTGCGTTCGATCTCGAGCCCGCTCTGCGCGCCTTCGCGCTCGATGCGAGCCTTCTCCAACGCCAGGCCGAGAGCGATCTGCTCGCGCTCGGTCAATTCGCGCATCTTCATCTCGGCCTCGTCGAGCGCGCGGCGGCGCGCGATCTCGCGGCGCTGCGTGTCCTCCTCGCTGCGGATGCGTTCCTCGGTGATGCTCCGCTCCTGGGCGAGGCGCGATTTCTCCACCGCCTCGCGCGCGAAAAGCTGCGCCTGTTCGGCTTCCTGGTCGCGCACGGCCCGTTCCCTGGCGAGCTCGGAGCGCTGCGCCGCGCGCCTTATCTCCACTTCGCGCTCCTGTTCGAGGCGGGCATATTCGGTGTCGCGCTCGATCTCCAGCACCTTGCGCTGCGTGTCGAGATTCTGGTTGCGGATGTCGACCAAGGTGCGCTGTTCGATCTCGTTGCGCATGCGGCGCCTGGTCTCGATGGACTCCGTCAACTGCGTCAGGCCTTCGGCATCGAAGGCGTTGGACGGGTCGAAATATTCGAGGCTGGTCTGGTCGAGATCGACGATGGCGACGCTCTCCAGCTCGAGTCCGTTGGCGGCCAGCGACTCCTCGGCCAGCCTGCGCACCTTGGCGGCATAGTCGCCGCGCAGTTCGTGCATCTCCTCCAGCGTCATCTGGGCGGCGACGGTGCGCATGGCGCCGGCGAACTTGCCCTCCAGCAATTCGCGCAGGCTCTCGGGCTGCAGCGTGCGGCGGCCGAGCGTCTGCGCCGCGGCGGTCACGAATTCGCGGCTCGCACCGACGCGAACGAAGAACTCCGCGATCAGGTCAACGCGCATGCGGTTCCTGGTGATCAGCGCCAGCGCGTCCTCGCGGCGAACCTCGATGCGCAGCACCCCCATGTTGACCGGGGTGATCTCGTGCAGCACCGGAATAACGAAGGCGCCGCCATTGACCACCACCTTCTCGCCCAGGAAGCCGGTCCGCACGAACGCCGTCTCCTTGGTCGAGCGGCGATAGAGCCATCGCAGGATGTAGACGGCGATCACCACGACGACCGCGGCAACGATCAGCCACAACAGGAAAGCGCCAAAGCTCTGCGCGTCCATCACCTATCCTCCCAGCACGATCCGGTCGGCGCGAGGCGACCGGCACCAATTTCAAACATCCACCTGCGGTGGCCCGAAGTCCATTGCTTCATGCCCGCCTCTGCAGCTTCGGGGTGATCGCGTGGAACGCGTTGATCACCGCATCGACAAAGGGGGCGTCGTTGATGTTCGCGCGCACGCGCTCGACATGGCGTTGCGGCGTCCGGCGAACGGTCTTTTCGATCGCTTCGAACAGAGCGTTGTCGGCTTCCGGATCGTGAAAGGGCTGGCCGGGCGCATCGAGCAGCGACACTCCGCCCTCGGGCAGCAGGAAGCGCACCGGTCCGTCCATGGCGTTGAGCCGCCCGCCGATCCATTCGCCGAAGGCCCGGTTCTCGTCGCGGGTTGTGCGCATCAGCGTGACATTTGGATTGTGAATGACGAATTTGCGGCCGCGGAACTTTTCCGGCACGGTCTCGCGCGGCCCGAAATTGACCATGTCGAGCGCGCCGGCCGAGCCGACATAGGGCAGCCTTGTGCGGATCGCCGCCCCGAAACGATCCTCGGTCGCCGGGAAGACGCCGCCGACGATCATGTCGGCCACTTCGGTCGTGGTGAGATCGAGGAAGGCCGACAGCAGGCGGGAGTCGGCGAGATTCTCCATGGCGCGTCCGCCGATGCCGGTGGCGTGGAAGACGAGGCAGTCATAGTCGGCTTCGAGCCGTTTCGTCACCGCCTGCACCGCCGGCGTGGTGACGCCGAACATGGTGATGCCGAGGGCAGGACGCGCCAGCTTGCGCCTGGCGTCCCACGCCTCTGCATTGGGCAGTTGTGCGACCATGCCGGCCATGGCGTGGGCGGCGTTGGACAGCACCTGCTCGGTGATCGAGTTCAACCCCTGAACATCGGCGACCGAATGGAACATCATGATGTCGGCGCCGCCGACATATTTGGCGACGTCGCCCGCAGCCACCGTCGAGACCATCAGCTTGGGGATGCCGACAGGCAGAACCCGCATGCCCGACGTCGCCAGCGTCGTGCCGCCGGAGCCGCCCGCCGAGATGACGCCGCCGATGCGCGGCTCGCGCTCGATCCAGCGCGCGAAAGCCTCCGCCATGGCGCTGACCGAGCCGCCGCGATCGTCGGTGAAGACGGTCGAGGATCCGCGCGGGTGCATGCCGGCCACCTGCATGGCGGGCACGTCCGCGCTCGACGGCTTTCCCGACGTCGACAGGTCGACGGTGCGCACAGGCAGTCCGAGCGACTTCAACCGGTCGGCGACGAAGCGCAATTCCTTGCCCTTGGTGTCGAAGGTGCCGACGACCAGCACGGTTTTGCCGATGCGCTCGGCAAAAGGGATGGCGAAGACCTTCCTCGGGTCGTCCTGCGGCACCGCCTTGTCGACGGCCGCCTGCCTCAGTTCGGCGACCGGCACGTTCCAGCGGTTGGGCAATTGGGTGACGGGCCGATAGACGCCGTCGCCCACGGCCGGCTCGACCGATCCAGCGGCCGCGCGGTCGACGCGATAGACGGCCGCCAGCTGCTCCTTTGCCTGCGCCGCTTCCGTCGGCGTGACAGGCGCTTCCTCGGCGTGGCGTCCGACGCCGAGCAGCCGCTGCTGCAGGTCGCGGTCGACGGCGAGCGCGGCCGCGTCCATCAGCCGGTTGATCCGGCCATTGACCATGATCGCGACCTGACTGGAGACGGCGGTGGCGACGCCGATGTTCTGCTCGATCACGAGCACCGCCATCTCGCCTTCGGCGGCAAGGTCGACCAGCATCTTTTCGACCTGGTCGACGATGATCGGCGCCAGCCCCTCGGTCGGCTCGTCCATCACCAGAAGCTTCGGGTCGCCGAGGAGCGCGCGCGAGATGGCGAGCATCTGCTGCTCGCCCCCCGACAGCTGCGATCCGCCATTGTGGAGGCGCTCCGCCAGGCGCGGAAAGGTCTGGTAGACGCGCTCGACCGTCCAGTTCGCGTCGCGCCGATTGCCGCCGGCAAGGCGCAGATGCTCGTCGACCGTCAGGCTCGGCCAGACGCGCCGCCCTTGCGGCACGTAGCCGACGCCGAGGCGGTGGATCTCGTGCGGTTCGAGCGCGATGATCTCACGGCCGTCGAAGCGGATCGAGCCGGAGCGCGCGCGCTTCAATCCGACGATGGTATTGCACAGCGTCGATTTGCCCATTCCGTTGCGGCCGACGACGGAAAGCACGCCGCTCTCCAATGTCAACGAGATCCCCTGCAAGGCATGGCTCTCGCCGTAGAAGACCTGCAGGTCTTCTATCTTCAGCACCGCCCTGGGGCTTTTGCCGGCGGAGCGTTCAGCCATGCTTGCCTCCGAGATAGATCTGCTGGACCTCCGGATCGGCCTCGATTTCCTGCGGCGTGCCTTGCTTGAACAGGTGCCCATTGTGCATCATCGACACATAGTCCGCCACGCGCAGCGCGACGTCGAGATCGTGCTCGATGACGATGAAACCGATATGCTTGGGCAGCGCGTTGAGGATGGCGACGAGGTCGCGCCGCTCGGTCGGCGAAAGACCCGCCGCCGGTTCGTCGAACAGGATGAGGCGTGGCGCGCCGGCGAGGGCCAGCGCGATTTCCAACTGGCGTTGCTGGCCGTGGCTGAGCGTGGCCACCAGTGCGCCGCGATGGGCTTCGAGATGAACCGCCTCGAGGATCGATCGCGCCTGCACCATGTTGACGTCGTCGGCGGCGGGCCTCAGCAGCGAAAACCGCCGGCGCGAGACGCCTCGGCAGGCGAGAAAGATGGAATCGAGAACCGACAGCCCCTTGAACAGCTGCGAGATCTGATAGGTGCGGCGCAGGCCGCGGCGGATGCGCTCGTGCGGCGGCAGGTCGGTGATGTCCTCGCCGAAGAAGCGGATGCGTCCGGCCGTCGGCAGGAAGTCGCCGGTCACGGCGTTGAAGAGGGTGGTCTTGCCGGCGCCGTTGGAGCCGAGGACCGCGCGCCGCTCGCCGGCCGCGATCCTCATGTCGATGCCCGAGAGCGCCACCAGCGCTCCGAAATGCCGCGCCACGCCATCGAGCTCCAGCGCGTAGGCACTGGTGCTCTGCAGACGGTTCGCGGCCAGGTTTTCAGTCACTGACGATGCCCTTGGCGCGTGCCGTTACGGGCAGCTCGGATTGTCGCGGTTGACCGCCCCAAGCTTCATGAACTCGTCCTCAGGAATGCCGAGCGTCTGGTTGACCTGCGGCACGACCTTGACCAGCTTGTTCAGGAGATTGCCGTCCGAACCTTCGGTGACCTCGGTCAGGAAGATGTCGGCGATGGCGTTGCGGTTCTTGTCGAGCGACACCTTGCCGGTCGGCGTGTCGAAGGACAGCTTCGACAACGCCTCGCGCAAGTTCTTGCCTCCATCGGAAACGTCGCCGCCGACCTGGTCCAGCGCCAGCAGCGTCGCCTTCATGTTCACATAGTAGCCATGGGCGAAGAGCGAGGGCGAGGGGAAGGCGCCCGGCTGCTTCTTGTAGGCGTCGACGAACGCCTTCCAGGCCGGCGCGTCATTGGTGTCGGCGGTCGGGCCGGCAGACGGCGTGCCCTTCAGCACATCCTTCAGCTTGCCCTTCGAGGTCAGCACCGTCTGGTCGACGGTGATCGAGCCGCCGATGAGCGGAGCCGAGCCGCCGGCCTGCTGGTACTGGGTCAGGAAGTTGACGGCGTCGGCGCCGCCGAGCGCCACATAGATGGCGTCGACATCCTCGGGAATCGCCGCGATGACGGAGGAGAAGTCCTTGTTGCCGATCGGCACCCAGGATTTCGACGGCACGTGCCCGCCGGCCTTGCAGAACTCGGCCATGAAGCCGAACACCTGCGTGTAGGGGAAGGAGTAATCCTCGGCGACGGTGGCGACCTTCTTGTAGCCCTTGTCGTTGAAGGCATAGGTGCCGAGGCCGGCCATCCACTGCGCCCCGTCGGTGGAAAAGCGGAAGAAGTTCTCGGCCGGATTGCGCAGCGTCGTGTCCTGCGCTGCCGAGGTGCCGTTGATGAACGTCACGTCCGGCTTGGTCTTGGCATAGTCCTTGACGGCGAGGCCTTCATCGCCCGAAAGCGGGCCGACCAGCACCTTCACGCCGTCCTGCTCGACAAGCTTGCGCGCGGCGCGCACGGCGCTGTCGGGCGAGGCGTCGGACGAGCCCTTGACGATCTCGATCTTCTTGCCGGCGACGGTGCCGTTGGTCTCGGCGACCGCCGTCATGGCGCCGCGTTCGCCGTCCTCGCCGAGCACCGTGAACGGCCCCTCGAAAGTGGCGAGCAGGCCGATCTTGATCGTGTCGTCGGCGGCGAGCGCCATCGAAGGCGCGGTCAGCCCGGTGAACAGCGCCAGGGCCAGCAGTGTACGTCTGTGCATTTTCGGTTCCTCCCGTTTGATTGGTCAGCAGTGCTTCATCCGCGCCGGCCGCTAGGGGCTGGCGCGCAAGGATCCTTGGGCAAGATGTGGCTTGATCCTCCCCCACAACCCAAGAATTCCATCCGGCGAGACGAAGACGATCGCCAGGAACACCAGGCCGATCAGCGTGTTGAAACGCTCGGCACCGACGATGTCGATGGCGAAGGTCTGCATCAGTATGACGACGATCGCGCCGACGAACGGCCCGATCGGGTGGCGCAGGCCGCCGATGACGGCGATGATCAGGATGTCGATCGCCACGTCGACGCCGATAGTGCCGGGCGAGACACGCCCGTTGAACCACACCAGAAGCACGCCCGCCAGCCCGGCGAGGATGCCTGCCAGGAGCCAGGCGAAGACCTTGTGCGCGGTGACATGATAGCCCAGCGCCCGCATCCTTCGCGGATTGTCGCGGATCGCCTGCAGGGTCATGCCGAAGGTGGAGCGGGAGCCGTAGAGCACCGCCGCGTAGGACAGCGCCGCAAGGCCGAGACAGAGGTAATAGAAGGGTTTCGGGTCACGCCAGTCGATGCCCCAGAAGACCGGCGCGTGGATGCCGGCGTAGCCGGAATGGCCATTGAAGATCGCGTAGTTCTGCTGGGCGAAATAGAAGGTCGCTGTCGCGATCGCCAGCGTGATCATGAGCGTGTAGATGCCTTCCGTGCGCACCGAGATCCAGCCGATCAGCGCCGACGACACCGCCGCCGCGGCAACCGCGAAGGGGACGACGATCCACCAGGGCCAGCCGAAGCCCAGCACGTTGGAATTGTTGCTGCCGAGGATGGCGACGGCGTAGGCGGCGATCCCGGCGACCGTGATCTGCGCCAGGCTGAGCATTCCGCCATAGCCGGCCAGCAGCATCAGCGACAGCGCCAGCACGCCGAAGATCATCGAGTAGCCGGCGATCTGCGTCAGGAAGAAATCCGATGCCACCAGCGGATAGAGAACGAGCGCGACGGCAAGGATGACGTGACCCGCGCCGATCTTGTCCAGCCAGTTCTGTTGCGGCACCGCGCCGTCGGCGGCCGTGGTCAGACTCATCTCGCCTTCCCCATGATGCCTTGCGGCCGCACCGCCAGCGTCACCACCATGATGACGAAGGTGAGCACCACGCCATAGGTCGGGAAATAGACTAGGCCGATCTGCTCGGCCAGCCCGATGAGCAGCGCTCCGATCGCCGCGCCGGTGATGGAGCCCATGCCGCCGACGATCACCACGACCAGCGAGGCAAGCAAATAGCGCACGTCCTCGCCGGGTGCGACCGAGAGGGCCGATCCGCCGACCACGCCGGCGAAACCGGCAAGCCCGGCACCGACCGCAAAGACGATGGCGAACACCGCATGCACGTTGACGCCCGAGGCCGACAGCATGGCGCGGTCGTCGACGCCGGCGCGGATCATCATGCCGACGCGGGTCCTGTTGAGCATCAGCCAGAGCCCGACTCCGATGACGATCGCCGCCGCCAGCACAACCACGCGGTAGAGCGGATAGGTGAGGAAGACCGAGGCGCCGTTCGAGCGCACTGCTGTGATGATTGGCAGGGTCAAGGCGCCGTCGAGCCATTCCGGCGTGGCGATCTGGTAGGTGCCGCCGGCCCACACCGCCAGCATCAGGTCCGCCGCGACGATCGAGATGCCGATGGTGACGAGGGTCTGTCGGAGGTCGTCGCCCTCCAGGCGGCGGAAGACGAAAACCTGCATGACGACGCCGATGATGGCCAGCACTGCAAAGCCGGCGGCGACGCCGAGCAGCCAGTAACCGGTGCGGTTGGTAACCTCGTAGCCGATATAGGCGCCGAGCAGGTAAAGCGAGCCGTGCGCCAGGTTGATGTTGCGCATCAGGCCGAAGATCAGGGTGAACCCGCTGGCGACCAGGAAATAGAGGCCGGCGAGCGTCAGGCCATTGAGGATGGCGCTGACGAAGGCCTTCTTGGAAATTAGGATCGCATTCAACCAGGCGGGCCAGACGGCGAAGACCAGCCAGGCGACGATCGCCGCAGCCAGCAGGCCGACCAGGCCCCAGGCCTGGTTGCGTGTCATGCCGCCGCCCGACAGCGGCGAGGACGATGGCTGGTCGAGTATGCTCATGCGGTCAGCCGCCGGCGCTGCTCGTTCATGCGCGGCGCCTTGTGGAACTTGCCGTCCTTCATGATGGCGAGGATGCGGTTCTTGTCCTGCAGGATGCGCACGTCCGAGATCGGGTCGCCGTCGATCAAAAGGATGTCGGCGAGATAGCCTTCCTTGATCAGGCCGAGCTCGTCGCCCATGCCCATGATCTGGCCGCCATATTTGGTGCCGGCCTGGATCGCCTCCATCGGCGAGAAGCCGAGCATCTCGACGAAGGTCTGGATGTCCTTGGCGTTGGTGCCTTGCGGCGTCCAGGCAAAGCCGTAGTCGCCGCCGATGCACACGCGAATGCCGCGCCGGTGCATCTTCTTCATCGTGTCGATGCACATTTCAAGCTCGCGCTCATATTCGAGCGACAGCGGCGAGCCGGGCTTGATGCCCCATTGCTCGGCGTACCGCGCGGTGTTGATCAGCCATGCGATGCCCGGTGCGACGAAATGCTTGTCCTTGACCGCCTCGAGCATGTCGAGCGCTTCCTCGTCGGCGAAGGAGGCGTGGTAGATGTTCTGGATGCCGTGGCGCACGCACTGCTTGACCGAGCCGGAAGAGCGTGCGTGCGCCGACAGGACCTTGTTGCGGCAGCGCGCCTCGGAGGCGGCCATGGCGACCTCTTCCTCGGACATCGGCGTCTCCTCGGCGCCCATGCCGGTGATGCTCTCGCCGGATAGGTTGAGCTTGATTGAATCGACGCCGTATTTGATCAGCTGGCGCACCGTGCGGCGGATTTCCTCCGGACCGGAGACGACTATGCCGAGATTGAGGCCCTCGTGCGGAATATGCGAGGGCGCGGAATCGCCGAGGCCGCCGACCGTTGTGATCTCCGGTCCCGCCGCGAGGTAACGCGGTCCGGGGAAGCGGCCCTGGTTGATGAACTTCTTGGCGACGACGTCGAGCCGGGGCTTGGCAGCGGCCGCGCCCCGGCCGGCGGTGAAGCCGGCATCGAGCACCAGCTTGGCCATCTCCATGGTGACCAGCATGTGCTCCTCGATCTCCATCATCTGGATGGGATCGATGCCGGGCGCGTTGTTCCAGGACAGATGCAGATGCGCGTCGATCATGCCGGGCATCAGCGTCGCGCCCATGCCGTCGATCACAGTGACGCCCCCTGGCGCGCCGCCATAATAGGAAGACGACGCGGAGGAGCCGAAGCGGGACGAGCCCTTGGTGATCTGCTTGATGCGGTCGCCCTGCACCAGCACCTCGCCGGTGTAGGGATATTCACCTGATGCGTCGAGCACGCGCACATTGGTGAAGAGCGTGCTTCCCGACCCGTTTCCGGCCCAGCTTTCGTCTGCCATAACAAGCCTCCCAACTTGCCGAGCGCGTAAGTCTACGCCCGATCCGAAATCCTCACCTATCAACCCGTCTCAAAAAATCGGCGAGCTTCGAGCTGCTCTCGCGCGGACTTTCCACCGTGGCCCAGTGTCCGCACCGATCGAGCGACGAGAATACGGCTCCCTTGATCTTGTCGGCAAGCGCCTGGGCGACGCCTGGCGGATTGACCGTGTCGGCATCGCCGGTGACGAGCAGGGTCGGCGCCGAGATCCGGCGCGCATCGACAGCTGTCGCTTTGGCCAGGGCCTCACAGGTGCGGGCATAGGATTCGGGGTCCTGGCGGGTGATCGATTCCCGCACGAAGGCCGCTGCCGCGGGCGATGTCTCCCTGGTGTGCGCCGAGATCGCGTTGGCGACGATCTGATCGGCGATGTCGGCGATGCCGCCCGAGCGCGCCAGACGGGCTCGGTTGGCCAAGCCTTGCCGTGTCGCTTCGGCCGGTTCAGCCAAGGCGCCGAACAGCGCGAGCGAAGCTACCAAGGAGGGCTGTGTCGCCGCGATCTGCTGGCAGATGATGGTGCCCATCGAATGGCCGACGAAGTGCGCCGAGGTAACGCCCATGCCGGCCATGGCGCGGATCACGGCTTCGCTCATCCCTTCGGTGGTAAGCGGTTCGATCGGGCGAGGCGAACGGCCCGAGCCCGGCAGGTCGAGCCGGAGGACGCGGTAGCCCGACAGCGCCCCCATCTGCGGCTGGAACATGTTCGAGGTGCCGCCGAGGCCGTGGATCATCACCACGGCCGCGCCTTCGCCTATAACTTCCCCGACGACCTGGCCGACAGTCACGGTCGTCATTGCGGCCTCTCCACGAAGCGGTTCTCCAGCGTGCCGATGCCGTCGATCTCGATGCGCACGACATCGCCGGGCTTGAGATATCTGGGCGGATCGAAGCCGATGCCGACGCCGACGGGTGTACCGGTGGCGATGATGTCGCCGGGCTTGAGCGTGATACCTTGCGACAGCGTGGCGATGATGGTCGGGATATCGAAGATGAGCAGCGATATCCTGGAGTCCTGGCGCAGGTCCTCGTTGACGAAACAGCGGATGCCGGCGCTGGCGAGATCGAATTCGTCCCTGGTGACGGCCCATGGACCCATCGGACAGAACGTGTCCTGCGATTTGCCGATCAGCCACTGGCTGTATTTGCCTTGCAGGTCGCGCGCCGTGACGTCGTTGACGATCGTATAGCCCCAGACGTGGTCGAGGGCTTCCTCTTTCGAGATGCCGCGCCCGCCCTTGCCGATGATGACGGCGAGCTCCGCCTCATAGTCGATCGCCGTCGACACGGAGGAGTCGATCAACACGCTGGCGTGGTTGGGGACGACCGATTCCGGCACTTTGGAGAAGATGATCGGGTGTTTCGGCACCGCGCCGGCGCCGGCGCTGGAATCGAAGCCTGAGCGGGCGAATTCGTGCGCATGCTCGTGATAGTTCTTGCCGACGCAGAAGATGTTGCGGCGCGGTTGTGGAATCGGAGCCTCGATCTCTACGCCCGCCAGCGGGACCGGCGAGAGGGTGCGCGGCAGACCGGCTCCGTTGCGTTCGATCAGCGCCAGCAATCCGGTCTCGGCGCGCTCGACGGGGAAATCGAAGGGGGCGACGGTCTGGGCGGCAAGATCGACCAGGCCGACCCGCCTTTCGCCGGCGAGCGAGAATGTCGCGACCCGCATGAAGTTCCTCCCGTGAACCAATTTTGAGCCAATTTTCCGCTCTTTTGAAACACGCTAGCGCCAGCTGGCTTAGGCCGCAAGCCGGATTCGGTTTGGCTGCGTGAAATAATTCCAATGCTCGCGGCCGTGCAAATGCGGGCCTGTTTGCAGGCCTGCATGATGGACGGCCGCGCGAAAAGCTGCTAATGAATGGTACATTATTGGATCAGATAAACGCTGCCAAACATGCCGAAGCTGGTTGCCAACGACATCGCCATCGCCTTGAAGAAACGGATTTCGCTGGGCGAATGGATGGAAAACGGCCGTATGCCGCCCGAGCGTGACCTGGCGAGCGAGTTCGGTGTGGCGCGCAACACGGTACGCCGCGCCGTCGGCCTGCTCGAGGATGACGGCACGGTCGTACGGCATGTGGGTCGCGGAACTTTTTTGACGGCAGCCAATCCCGATTCCATGGCCGCGACCGTCGCGCGGATGGAAGGGACCAGCCCGGCCGACATGATGGAGATCAGGCAGTTGCTGGAGCCGGCGGCGGCATCCTTCGCCGCGACCAATGCAAGCGCGGGCGAATTGAACGCCGTGCGCGAGGCGCACAAGATCGCCTGCGCATCTCAGGACATGCCGACGTTCGAGCACTGGGACGCGGAATTTCATCACCGTATATTTGCATGCTCGCGCAACGACTTCCTCAAGGAGATCCACAATCTCATGCGCGTCCTGCGCAATCAGCGGCCGTGGTTCGAGATGAAGAAGCGTTCCTTCTCGGAGGAACGCCGCGCCACCTATTGCAGCGAGCACCAGCTCGTCCTGGATGCCTTGCTGGCGCGCGACTCCGAAGGCGCCAGCAACGCGATGCTGACGCATCTGAGGACCGTCGAGCGCAATCTTCTGGGGAGGTAGCCGCCCCGATGAAGGGCCCCGAGTCGACATCGCATGAGGATGCCACTATATAGCGCCTGCTCCGGCTAAAGACGGGGCAACGTTGACCGGAAAGCTGTGACACTGCCTGTGCTACCCATCGTGATACAAATGCGCTGTCGAACATAGAAAAAGACAGCAAAAACAACAACGGCGGCCTTCTGTCGGTCCCGGCCAGCAATCCCATCATTCTCAACGATCTGAACGTGCACCTTCAACCCTTCCATTCCTTCCGTTTCGCGAACCACGGGCAAGATGTCTTGCCGTTGGAGGCCGACTCGGCTCGAATGGAGGGGGCGGACGTTCATGGCTACCAACCGGCTTAGCCGCTAGGGAAGAAGCAGTATGAGTGAACATGCGATCGAGTTCTTGCGCGGATGGATTGGCGAGAAAGTCCAATGCCAGCATTCGCCGATCAAGATCGAGCAGGCCGAGACCCTTGCCAAGGAGTGCTGCGCCAAGGCTGCCGAGGCGGGCATTCTCCTGGAGGACATCCAGGAAGAGGTCGGCGACATCCAGGAACTGATCGCGTCGCGCCTTGAGGAGGCCGCCGAAGAGGGCACCAGCGAAGCGAAGCCCGACAAGCCGGCGGAATAAACAGCCGCCTGCCACAGGCCGGCTTAGAGCAATTCCAGGAAAAGTGTGTAACGGTTTTCCGTCCGGAATTGTGTAAAAACAAAAAGATAGAGCGTTCCCGTGAAACGCTCTATCCGAATTTTTCCTTCAGCCATGCCTTAGGCAGCGCCGGCACGAAATTGCCGTCGCGCCCCGTCATATCCTCGTTCGCCACCAATGCGTTGAGGATCGCTTCCTCGACACCTTGCACGACCGCGTCGAAGAACGGGTCGATGTCGACGTCCGGGACGAACTCAGCGCGGGCGATGCGGCCGGAAGCCGCCTGGGCGGCCTCCGGATTGGCGGTCGAGAAGGCGAGAAAAATATCGCCCGAACTGTGGTAGCCATAGCCGCCGGTCATGGCGATGCCCAGCGGCACCCGTCGGGCGAGCCGCTTCATCTGATGCGGCAGGAACGGCGCGTCGGTGGCGACGACAGCGATGATCGAACCCTTTTCGGCGCGCGCCGTCGCCTCGCGGACCGCCGGGTCGACAAGCTCCGGCCCGATGCGCCGGCCACGAATGGTGAAATTGCGCCGTTGGCCGAAATTCGACTGCACGAAGACACCCAGCGTATAGCGCCTGTCCTGCCATTCGACGACGCGCGAAGCGGTGCCGGATCCGGCCTTGAAGCCGAAGGTGATCATACCGGTGCCGCCGCCGACGCTGCCTTCCTCGATGGCCCCGCCGCTAGCGCCGTCGAGCGCGGCGGCGACATGCTCGAAGCCGACGTGATGGCCGTTGATGTCGTTGAGGAAGCCGTCATAGGTCTCTGCCGCCACCGGCAGGCCCCAGCCTGTATCGAGCGCGGCTGGCAGCACCTTGTGCATCCAGCGCAAGGTGGCGTCGCGGGTGACGCCGCAGGAATGCGTGTTGGTGATGGTGACCGGGAAATTGAAGGCGCCGGTTTCCTCGATGATATGCGTCCCGGTCAGCTCGCCATTGCCGTTCTGGCTGAACACGCCGGCGAAGACCGGCGTCGCGAGATCGGCGACCGGCCGTGGCAGGATCGCGGTGACGCCGGTGCGCACCGGGCCGATGCCGACCTGCAGCGGACCGTCGCCTGAAATCAGCGTCGTGTAGCCCACCGACACCCCCGGTACGTCGGTGATGGCGTTGAAACGGCCGGGCGTGCCGTCGAGCGCGATACTGAAGGAGCGCAGGCGCGGCTTGCCCGATGGCGTGCGAAGATGCGGGTCGTGGTTGCTCATGGAAACCTCAGAACAACGAGCCCTGATTGCCCGGCTCCTTGGCTTTCGCGGGCGATTTGGCGGCCAGCTTCGGCCGTGCGCCGCCGCTGGTGGCGATGGCGTCGGCATTGCCGTCGGCGAATTCCAGCTGCAGCGCCACGCCGGGCGCCAGCTCCGCGACCCGCTTGATCACGGCGCCGTCAGCGTCCTTGACCAACGCGAAGCCACGCGCCAGCACGGCTTTGTGCGACAATGTCGAAAGCAGCCGGTCCGCCTGGGTGAGAGCCGCGCGCAGCCGGTCGAGCCGCCGCGCCGTCGCCTGGTCCTGCCTGCGCGACAGTCCGGCCAATGCGTCGGCCTGCAGCTTCTGCCGTCGGACGATCGGCGCCGGCGACAGCCGCGTAGAATTGCGCTGAAAGCGTGCGCGGCGCTCGCGCACGATGGCGAAGAACGCGGCTCGCGCCCGGGCAATGTCGCGGCCGGTCAGCGTGCGCGCTTCGTTGAGGCGCCGCGACAGGGTCGCCGGCGTCAGCCTTTGCCGCTCCAGCGTTGCTCGCTTGCGCTCGATATTCACTGTCAGCCCCCGGCCAAGTCGGCTGGTCGCATCGTCGAAACGGCGGCGTGGCAGCGCCAGCAACTGGTCGGGCGAGGGGAGTGCCCGCGCCGCCGCGCGCACCGCCTGGCGCTTGCGCTCCAGATGCCGCGAGGCGCAGGCGTTGAGCCGCGCGCCGAGGCTGGCGAGCGTCGCCACCAGATCCGCCCTGACCGGTACGGCGATCTCGGCCGCACCCGTCGGCGTCGGCGCGCGCATGTCGGCGACGAAGTCGATCAGCGTCCAGTCGGTCTCGTGCCCGACAGCGGAGATCACCGGGATGCCGGACGCCGCAACGGCCCGCGCCAGCCCTTCGTCGTTGAAGCCCCAGAGGTCTTCGAGGCTGCCGCCGCCGCGTGCCACGATCAACAGATCGGGCTGACGGATGGATCCCTCCCATGTCAACGCGTTGAAGCCGTTGACCGCAGCCGTGACCTCCCGGGCCGTTGTCTCGCCCTGGACCCTCACCGGCCAGACCAGCACATGGAGTGGAAACCGGTCCTTGATGCGATGGATGATGTCGCGGATCACCGAGCCGGTCGGCGAGGTGACGACGCCGATGACGCGCGGCATGAACGGCAGCCGGCGCTTGCGGCCGGCATCGAACAGGCCTTCGGCCTGCAGCCGTCGTTTCCGCTCTTCGAGCAGCGCCATCAGCGCGCCGGCGCCCGCCGGCTCCAGATTGTCGATGACGATCTGGTAGTTGGATTTGCCGGGATAGGTCGTCAGCTTGCCGCTGGCGATCACCTCCATGCCTTCCTCGGGGCGGAACTTCAGCCGCGCCATGGTGGTCTTCCAGACCACGGCATCGATCCGCGCTCGGTCGTCCTTCAACGCGAAATAGGCGTGGCCGGACGAATGCGGGCCGCGATAGCCGGAAATCTCGCCACGCACCCGCACATTGCCGAAGGCGTCCTCGACAGTGCGCTTCAGCGCGCCGGAAATCTCGCTCACCGTGTATTCGGTGGCATTGCTGCGTGATTCGGTTGCTGCTTCACTCATCTGGCGATTGGGGAACGCTTATCGGCGCGCGTCAAGCCGGGAGAAACCTCGCTAATATTATAACGCGATTTTAAGCCCGATTTGCTTTGACTGGCGCGCCAGGAGGGCCGGCCGGGGACGTGATGAGCGCACGCCACAACAGCAGTCCGTTGACGCGTCAGGTCACGCTGATCGTGCTGACGCTCGCCGCCTTCGCTTTGGCCATTGTCGTCGGCTTCGGCTTCTACGCGGCCGGCCAGGCCGATAATGCCTCGCTCGAACGGCAGAAGATGTTCATCGCCAACGGTCTGCAGGACCAGATCGCGGCCGTGCGGCGGGAGCAGGAAAGCGTTTCGGTCTGGGACGATGCCGTCATCAACGCGAAGGCCAGCAACCAGGGCTGGATGGCCGACAACCTCAGCGTCTGGATGTACACCTACTACGGCCACAACCGGGTCTACATTCTGGATAGCGCCAACCATCCGGTCCACGCCATGCGCGAAGGCAAGGTGGTCGACGCATCCGACTATGCCGAGGATCAGCCCATCCTTCTTCCGGCCATCGAAAAACTGCGCGGCATGCTCGCGCAGCCACCCGAATTCGGCGTGTCCGGCCAGCCTGCGAAGATGGTGGCCGGGGATTTGGTGTCGCTCGACGGCAAGCCGGCGATCTTGAGTGTGATGCCGCTGGTGCCGAGCTCGGACAGGGTCACCCAGGCGCCGGGTACGGAATATCTGCATGTGTCCGTCGAATTCATCAACGACGCGGTGATCGGCAAGCTCGCCGGAAAATACCTGCTTGATGGCGCGCGGCTGGTGCCTTTGTCACAGGCGGCTGGCCCAGCCGCCGTGCCGCTGGTCGATTCGCGCGGCGTCATCCTCGGCTATATCGGCTGGGACCAGCTGCGGCCCGGCCTTGCCTTGGTGCGCGAGATCGCTCCTGCCCTGGCGGTCGCGCTGCTGTTGGCGGGCGGTGTGCTGGTGTTCCTGTTGCGTAGGTTGCGTCGCGCCTCGGCCGCGCTGCAGACAAGTCAGGACCAGGCGCAGTATCTTGCCTTCCACGACACGCTCACCGGCCTGCCCAACCGGGCGCTGTTCGAGGACCGCTTGCGGCGCACGCTGCTGTTCGCCAGCCAGGACAGGACGCGCGTGGCGCTGCTTTACCTCGACCTCGATCGCTTCAAGCATATCAACGACACGCTCGGCCATCCGTCCGGCGACGAGCTCGTGCGTCAGACTGCGGCGCGGCTCAAGCACACGATCCGCGAAGTCGATACCGTCGCGCGACTCGGCGGCGACGAATTCGCCGTCATCCTGCTTGACGTTCCCGACGCCGGAAGTGCCGAGGACATCGCCGAAAGGCTGCTCTTGAAGCTGCGCGAGCCGTTCCGGCTGATCGACGACCAGGTCTTCGTCAGCGCCAGCGTCGGCATCGCGCTGTCGTCCGGATCGGACACCGACGCGGACGACCTGTTGCGCAAGGCCGACATCGCGCTTTACGAGGCCAAGAAGAACGGTCGTGGCCGCTACGAGCTGTTTGCCGGCGACATGGACGATCTCCTGTTGCGCAAGCGCAAGGTCGAATCCGAACTCCGCAAGGCGCTCGACGGCGAAGGTGGCATCAAGCTCGCTTATCAGCCGGTTTTCGGGGCCGACGGCCGCGAAATACTGGGTGCCGAAGCGCTGATCTGCTGGGGGCATGAAGTGCATGGTGCCTTGCCGGCGGCGCAATTCATCGCGATTGCCGAAGAGCGCGGCCTCATCGGCGAGCTCGGCAAATGGGCGCTGAGCGAAGCCTGCCGCTTTGCCGTCACGACCGAATTGCCGTGGATCGCGGTCAACATCTCGCCGACGCAACTGCGTGACGCCGGCTTTGCCGACGAGGTCGCCGAGATCCTGGGCGAAGCCGGGCTCGATCCCTCTCGCCTGCAGCTTGAGACCACCGAAAGCGTTCTGCTCGAGCACAATGACGCGATCGGCAGGATGATTACCGCGCTGCGCCAGTCCGGCGTGCGCTTCGTGCTCGACGATTTCGGCACCGGCTATTCCTCGCTCAGCTATCTGCGCCGTCAGGCGATCGACAAGCTGAAGATCGACCGCTCTTTTGTGCGTCTGCTCGACGAGGACCAAAGCGCCCGCGCAATCGTCAAGACGCTGATCGAGCTGGCGCTGGCACTCAAGGTGGAGGTGACCGCTGAAGGCGTCGAGACTGACGCGCAAAAGACCTTGCTGGTCGGCATGGGCTGCCACCAGTTGCAGGGCTATCTGCTGTCGCCGCCGCTGGAGCCCGGCCAATTGCTTGCGCTGCCGGCTGTTTCGTCCGCCGACCGGGAACTTTCGGCAGCTCGCGCCTGACTTTACCAGCCAGGCATGATCTGGTTCGCCTTGACCCGTTTCATCTTGGCGAAGGCGAGCGCGGCGAAGTCGAAGCTTCCCGCCTCCTCGCTGATCGGCACGGAAATGTTGTCGAGGCTCTCGGCGATGTGGCGGGCCAAGGCGTCGACGATCTCCGGCTGAGATGTCTGGCCGCGCATGATGCCGATGCGGCAGTCCGGCAACTGGCCGAAGCCGTCGGCCTCGCCGAGCACGCGCATGCCTGGCCGGAGCGCGCATTCCGGCAGCACCGAGACCGCCAGGCCGGAAAGCACGGCCGCGGTGATCACCGTGGCCGAGAAGCTGGAGAACAGCACGCGGTACTCGCGACTCTGGCGGTCGAGCACGTCGACCGCGGCGCGCCGCCAGATGCAGTTCGGCCGCCCGAACGCCATCGGCAGGGTTTCCTGCTCATGCGTGGCGTGGTTGGCCGAGGTGACCCACAAAAGCGGCTCGCGCCGCACCACCTCCGACTGGCCGCGCGTGTCGTTGTGCGTCACCAGCGCCAGGTCGAGATTGCCGCGCTTGATGTGCTCGACCAGCCCTGGCGTCGGCTCGCAGACGACCGTCAGTTCGACGCGCGGGTTGGAGCGCGAGAAGCGCGCCATGATCTCGGGCAGGAAGCGGTCGGCATAGTCGTCGGGTGTGCCGATGCGGATCGTGCCTTCCAGCCGCTGGTCGTCGAAGGCGGCCAAGGTCTCGCGGTTGAGGTGGATTAGCCGCCGCGCATAGGAAAGCAGCCTGTCGCCTTCCTCGGTCAGCTTGTTGGTGCGGCCGTCCTTTTCGAACAGCTGCTTGCCGATCCGCTCCTCCAGCCGCCGCATCTGCATAGACACCGCCGACTGCGTGCGGTGGACCTCCTCGGCCGCGCGGGTGAAGCTTCCCGTATCGGCGATCGAGATGAAGGTCTGCAACTGATCGAGGTCGAGCGGCGCTTTCATCGGTCCAACCTATCATTGATGTTGATGCTACAGATTAAAAACATTCGTTGGATTAATCAATCGCGCGATGGCAAATTGGCATCGTCCACATGAAAGCAGTGCGTGTCGCCCACAAGTGGCCCCCGGTTTTGGCGGCAACGACATGCATCACGTCAATGAATGGAAACCGGAACGGCGCTTCTCCCAAGGCGCCGCTTGCCTGGTTTCGTCCGCTCGACTCCTGGAAGGAGAGACTGACATGACCACGATTGAATTCGCTTCCGAGACCCCGCGCATCACCACGCGTCCGGCCGTTGCGACGCGTGCGCTCAATGCTCTCGCCAACGCCTATGTCGCCTGGAAAAATCGCCGCGCCTTCTATCGCCTGGGCGAGATGTCGGACGCCGAGCTTGCCGATATCGGCCTGACCCGCGCCGACCTCCATGTCGCCGTCGCCGTGCCCTTCGGCCGCGACCCGACGGTGAAGCTGCGCGCCATCGCCAGCGAGCGCGCCGACACGATCGAGGATCTCGCTCGTCAGGTGGCCTGAACCGCCGCGTTGCCTGGATTTCCGGTCGCGTTGAACCTTTTCACGGCTCGGCGCGACCAAGTCTCATGCAGGCCCCACACTCCCTGCCGGTTCCCCGCCGGCCAGCCTGCACATTGCCCGGTTCCTCCTCCAGGACCGGGCATTTTTCTTTAGTTCGTCACTCTAGGGCGGAGCAAGGAGCGAAGCGACGCGCGCAACCCTAGAATCCATGCCGTGACGTTGATGTACTGTGCAGAATTCTGCTCCGCTGCACCCTTCGGCGAAGGTAACGGCATGGATCCTCGGGTCTACGCTCCGCTTCGCGTCGCTCCGCCCGTGGATGACGACCTCGCCGTCGACGCGCTACCTAGCGCCGGTCCATGTCGCGTTTGAACTGATCGAAGATCGTCCCGACATTCTTTTCATATTCGTCGCGCTGCTGGGCACCGGTCTCGAACATCTTGCCGAAGATGTCGTCGAACGGATTTCGCGGCCGGCCGCTCGGGTTGGTCTGCGGTTGTTGCGGCGCGCTTTGCTGCGGCTGCGGCTGGGGCGCCGGTTGTCCCCCAGGCATGCCGAAACCGCCGCCGCCCTGGCGCAGCATCTCCTCGAAGATCTTGCCGAGCGGGTTGTCGCCATAGGGGCTTTGCGTCTGCTGTGGTTGAGTCTGCTGCGGCTGCTGCGTCGTGCCGCCGCCGAACATATCCTGCAGCACCTTGCCGAGCGGGTTTTCGCCGTACGGACTGGGCGCCTGCTGGGGCTGGTTTTGCGGCTGCGGCGCGCCGCCGCCGAACATGTCCTGCAGCACTTTGCCGAGCGGGTTCTCCCCATAGGGATTGGGCGCGGGTTGCGGCGCCTGGCGTTGCTGCGGCGCCGGCGCAACGCCGCTCTGCCGCATCATCTCCTCGATGATCTCGCCGAGCGGATTGTTGCCGCCACCGAAACCGCCGGCGGCCTGCATCTGCCCCCCACTCAATTGATTGTTGGTCTGCTTGAACAGCCCGCCCATCATCATCGAGGCCAAGGCCGGCAGCATCTGCTGCAGCACCTGCTGGCTCAGTCCCGTCGCCTGCGCGGCCTGGCTCGCCACGGCGCGCGACAGGTCCTTCGAGCCGAACAGATGGCCGAGAATGCCGTTGCCCTCATCGATGCCTTGCGGCGAAAAGGCCCTCGTGGCGTCCTCGAAATACTGGGCGTGCTGGCCGCTTGCCATCGCCGTCATGAAGGCGCCCATCCCGTAGGGATCGGCGGTATTGCGCTGCAGCCCTTGCGAGAAGGCGGGCAGCAACGCCTGCACCGCGGCCTGCGTCTGCTGCATCGAAAGCCCGTATTGCTGGGCCAGCGCCTGCATGCCGGCGCCGTTCTGGGCTTGAGCGAATATGTCGAACAAGGAAGGCATTGGCATCTCCTCCGAGAACATCCTCGTGGAAGAAACCTAGTTCGTTTCCATTCCTGATTGAAGCGGCTTTCGTCGCGCCACCGTCACGCGGAACCCGGACGGTTAATAGGCATACTCCATGAACACCGGCTCGATCGAGCCGCCCCAGCGCGTGTGATAGGCCGACAGCATCTCCTCGGCGCTGGTCGTACCGCGCGCGACCACTTCGTCGAGTGTGTTGAGAAACGAGGTCTCGTCATAGCCGTCGCGGTTCTTCTTGCCGCGGTTCTTGAGCCCCACGCGCGAGATGGCGAGCACGTCGCGGGCGACGTCGCGCAAGGTGGCATTGCGGAATGGCGCCGCAATGCCTTGCTCCGGCACGGCGTTGCGCATCGCCAGGGCTTCTTCGTAGGTCCAGCTCGCCGTCAGCGCCTCGGCGGCATCCAGCGCCTGCTCGTCATAGAGCAGCCCGACCCAGAAGGCGGGGAGGGCACAGATGCGCCGCCACGGGCCGCCGTCGGCGCCGCGCATTTCGAGGAAACGCTTCAAGCGCACGTCGGGAAACAGGGTCGAGAGATGGTTTGCCCAATCGCCCATCGTCGGCAGCCCATCGGGAATCTCGTTGCGCGCGGCGCCTTCCATGAACTGGCGGAACGTGTAGCGCGTCATGTCGTGATAATGGCCGTCACGGATGACGAAATACATCGGCACGTCGAGCGCCCATTCGACGTAGTCGGCGAAGCCGAAATCGGGCGAGAAGCAGAATTCGAGCATACCGGAGCGCTGGTTGTCGGTATCGCGCCAGATGTCGCCGCGCCAGCTCTGCAGGCCGTTCGGCCGGCTCTCGGTGAAGGGCGAGTTGGCAAACAGCGCCGTCGACAGCGGCTGCAGCTTCAGCGACACCTGCATCTTGCGGCGCATGTCGGCTTCGCTCTCGAAGTCGAGGTTCACCTGGATCGTGCAGGTGCGGTACATCATGTCGAGGCCCTTGGTGCCGACCTTCGGCATGTAGCGGGTCATGATCTCGTAGCGCGACTTCGGCATTTTCGGCGTGTCGGCAAGCGACCATTTCGGGCTGCCGCCAAGGCCGAGGAAGCGGATGCCCATCGGTTCGGCGATCTCGCGCACCTGCGCCAGATGCGCATTGCCCTCGCGACAGGTCTGGTGGATTGATTCCAGCGGCGCGCCGGACAGTTCGAACTGTCCACCGGGCTCCAGCGAGATCGCGCCCTGGCCGGTCGGCTCGACCAGGCCGATGATGCGGCCGGCATCCATGATCGGATCCCAGCCGAGCTTTTGCTGCATGCCTTCGAGGATGGCGCGGATGCCGCGTTCGCCGCCATAGGGCACCGGCGCGTTGCCGTCGACATAGAAGGGGAATTTTTCGTGCTCGGTGCCGATGCGCCATTTGTCGCGCGGCTTGTTGCCGGCGGCCAGATAGCCAACCAGTTCGTCGATGCCTTCGATGGGTTGGGTATCGGTTGTGTCGCGCGCCATAAAAAATGCCCTCCGCAGCGGTCGGTCGACCGCCGGGCGCTAGATGGACGAAATGTCAGTAGCCGATCAAGCGAAAAATCCTGAGCCACGGCTCAACTGGATTTGATCTGCGTGGCTCGCCTTCCCTTCTCCCACGAGGGGAGAAGGAAAGATCCTACCAGTCGCCGATCGTCGCCTGGATCGCGGCCAATGCTGCCACCGCCGCCGTATCGGCGCGCAGGATGCGTGGCCCGAGCGGAATGACGGTGACGAAAGGCAAGGCCCTCAGCATCTTGCGCTCGTCGTCGGAAAATCCGCCCTCGGGTCCGACCAGAAGCGCAAGTTTCTTCTCACTTACCGCTTGCAAGGCCGGAAGCGGATTGTTGGTCGAGGCATCCTCGTCGCAGAAGATCAGCCGCCTCTCCTTGTCCCAATTGGCAAGAAGCCGTTCCAGCTTTTCGGCTTCGCGCACCTCCGGCACCGCCAGGATCCCGCATTGCTCGGCCGCCTCGACGACATTGGCGCGCAGCCGATCGATGCCGGGCTTTGCCACCTGCGTGTGCTGGGTGATGACCGGCTGCAACTCACCAGCCCCCATCTCGACGGCTTTTTGCACCAGGTAATCGAGCCGGCCCTGCTTCAGCGGTGCAAAGCAATAAACGAGACCGGGCAGCGGCGGCTGCGGCCGCTGCAGCTCGAGCACCTTCAGCCGGACCGCCTTCTTGGACTTCGCGGCGATCGAAGCCGACCATTCGCCATCGCGGCCATTGAAAAGCAGGACCTCGGCGCCTTCGCCGAGCCGCAGCACATGGGCGAGATAGTGGCTCTGCTGCTGTCCAGCGTCGAATTCGAGGCCGGGCCCGAGATCGTCCGGCACGAACAGGCGTTGCATTTTGTAATTGGCGCGCATGGCCCAAGCAGGTTCCGCAAAAGTGTCTCGCGGTTTTGCGATCAGAACCTGCAAAAAACAAGGGAATCTAAGCAGATATTCACGGGACATCCCACAATATCTGCCTGGCAATGGGCGAGGCGCTGGGCGTCGTCAAGTATCGGCGGTCGGATGCCAGGCTGGCGCAAAGCCTTGCCGCAACACCGCGATGCTGGTCGCCGGCGTCAGCAGGCGCAGTGGCCGGTCGTCCAGGCGATCGAAGCCAATTGGACTGGCGTAGCCCGCGAACGACCATTTACGTGCCGCGCCGGCGCGCAGCGCATAAGCGACGTCGCCGTCCGCGATCATCGTGCCATCAGGCAGGGCGCCAAGCTGCGATGTGGTCACGACGGGCGGCTGTCCGCCCGAAGCCGGCCGCTCCTTGTGCAGCCGCTTGTCGACCATCGGCGCGCGGGGGAGTTCAATGCCGAATGCTTCGCCGAAGCGGCTCACGAAATCGGTCGCCCGTTCGCGCCGGCAGAAGAAACAGGGCCGATGGCCGGCGGCCAATGCCGTCACCTCGTCGAGGAAGAAGAGCTCGGTCCAGCCGGCCTTGCCGCCAGGCCGATTGCGGCCCATCGGCTCGCGCCGGACATTGCGGAACTGGCAGACGCAGATGATCCAGGCCGGCAGGGCCCAACGCTTCTTCAGAAGCGTCTTCGTCTCGGGGTCATGGATAATGCCGCGATTGCCGGTGAACAGGCCACGTTCCGGCACGGCGTGGATAGCGCCGAAGGGATCGACCCGGTTCTGCAGTGGCATATCTTTCTCTCCGCTGCGCATCTTGGCTGAAACACGGGCCGCATGATATCGCTCGCCCCAGCATTTTCATGTCAGCAGGTTTTCGATGCGGGTTTTGGTCGTCCAGAATTTCGACAATGAGGGCCTTGGCCAGATCGGCGCGGCCCTTGTGGAAGCCGGCGCCGACATCGATCTGCGCAAGCCTTACCACGGCGAAGCGCTGCCGCAGGACAGCAGCGAGCATGACGCCATGGTGATGTTGGGCGGCGCCCAGAACGCGCTCGACGACGAGATTTGTCCCTATTTCCCTGCATTGCTCGACCTGACCCGCGATTTCGCCGACAAGGATCGTTCGGTGCTCGGCATATGCCTTGGCAGCCAGCTTGTGGCGCGCGCCTTTGGCGGCGCCAACCAGATCGGCGGCGCCACCGAGTTCGGCTGGCATAAGGTGTCGCTGACGCCGGCCGCCAAATCGGATCCGGTCCTTGCGGCGCTGCCCGAGAAATTCCCGATCTTCGAATGGCATGACGACACGTTCGGCCTGCCGGAAAACGCCGTGCGGCTGGCCGGCAGCTCAATCGCCGAAAACCAGGCCTTCCGCCTCGGCCGCGCCGTCTATGGCTTCCAGTTCCACTTCGAGGCGGATACGCCGATGGTGCGCGACTGGAGCACGTCCTTCGCGGCAACGATCGCCGAGCGCCATCCCGACTGGAACGACCGGCTCGACGACGAACTGGCCCGCAATGGCGCCGACGCCGACGCTGCCGGGCTGGCAGTTGCCCGCGCCTGGGTGGCCACGATCTGATCCAAGCCCATCCTTGGACGAGGCGTGGCATAATTGGCACGCTTGCTGGTTTCCGCCTGGGGACAACATTCTTCTTTCTTGGTTTGTGTCCGGCCGCTCGCCTAAGAGGGCGCGCTTTGTATCGTCGGTGCAACCGCCATGAACCTTTTGTGTGATCCAGCCGACACACCGGCGATACAGAATCTGCTTAGAAGCGCGAAATCGTCGAAACATTGAGACGCATTTTATCGTTTCAACGCATTGGTAACCGCCTCGTGCCCAGATGCAGAAAGCTTAACCAGAGATGACGTCCGTGAAAGCAGCTCTCCTGTCTTTTGTCATGCTGTCTGCCATCGTGCTCTGCGGCCTGGGCATTTATGCCGCCGACGCAGCGACCAACCACCGGGCCGTCGACGGCTACGGCGTCACCGCCTCGCTGAACTAGATCCGGAATCTGAGGCACATCCGCGCCGGGGGTAGCGCCTAAGACGCCTTTCCCTGCACGGCGATGATGCGTTTGTCGCCGCCATCGATGGCGAGCGCGCTCAGCGTTCCGGATTTCCAGGCAAGCGTGTCGACATTGACGCGGTTGGCCTTGACCTCGGCCACGGGTACCGGCGTGTGCCCATGCACGATCACCTTGGGAAAGAGACCGGGGTGGTCATGGAAGGCATCGCGGATCCAGATCAGGTCCTGCTGGCTCTGACGGTCGAGCGGCACGCCCGGCCTTATCCCTGCATGGCAGAAGAAGAAGTCGCCGAAACTCACCGAAAAAGCCAGCGATTGCAGGAAATCGACATGGCTGCGTGGCACCGCTTTCACCAGGGCCATATGTCCCCGCGCGATCGCTTCCGCCTTGCCGAACCAATGGCCGTCGCGCAGCAGATCCACGCCATAGGATTGCGCCGTCTGCACGCCGCCGTAATTCATGAACAGGCCGTCCGGCTCGGCATCGGCAAGGAATTCGAGCATGCCGATGTCATGGTTGCCGGCGAGCATGATATTGCGCGGATCGCGTTTCTGCGCCTCGATCAGGAAATCGAGAACGCTCCTGGAGTCCGGTCCGCGGTCGACATAGTCGCCGAGATGGATGATGCGCCAGTCCGCCCCAGGCGCATATTCCAGTTCGCTCTCGATGCGCCGGTGCATGGCGGCGAGCAGGTCGTGCCGCCCATGCACATCGCCGATGGCGTAAAGCCGCATGCCTTCCGGCCCGCTTGCGTCGAGGTAGTGGATGCCGGTTTCGGTCAAGGAACCTGTCTTTTCGTGTTCGTCGCCGCGGGCAAACTAGGACCAATCGATGAACAACGCCCTAGCGCTGCAGCTTATCCTTGCCATGTCCGCGATGAGGCGCTCGCCGCGCGCTAGCGCCGAAGCTGATCCTTGCCCATCTCGGTGACGAGGCGCTTGCCGCAGAGCGCCAGCGTGATGTCCATTTCCTTGCGGATGATTTCGAGCGCCTTGGTGACGCCGTCCTTGCCCATCGCGCCGAGGCCGTAGAGGAAGGGCCGGCCGATATAGGTGCCCTTGGCGCCGAGGCAGAGCGCCTTGAGCACGTCCTGGCCGGAGCGAATGCCGCCGTCCATATGGACTTCGATCTTGTCGCCGACCGCATCGGCGATTTCTTCCAGCACCGAGATCGAGGAGGCGGCGCCGTCGAGCTGACGCCCGCCATGGTTGGAGACCACGATGGCATCGGCGCCGGTCTGCGCCGCCATCAAGGCGTCTTCCTTGTCCAGAATGCCTTTCATGATCAGCTTGCCGCCCCAGCGCTCCTTGATCCAGGCGACATCCTTCCACGACAGCTGCGGATCGAACTGCTCATTCGTCCAGGACGACAGCGAAGAGACGTCCCCGACGCCCTTGGCGTGGCCGACGATGTTGCGGAAGGTGCGGCGCGGGGTGCCGGCGATCCCCAGGCACCAGCGCGGCTTCAGCGCCAGGTCGATGATGTTGGCAAGCGTCATCTTGGGCGGTGCCGAAAGCCCGTTGCGGACATCCTTGTGGCGCTGTCCCAGGATTTGCAGGTCGAGCGTCAGCACCAGCGCCGAGCATTTCGCCGCCTTGGCCCTGTCGATCAGGTTGAGCACGAAATCCTTGTCGCGCAGCACGTAGAGCTGGAACCAGAACGGCTTTTTGGTCACCGAGGCGACATCCTCGATCGAGCAGATGCTCATGGTCGATAGCGTGAACGGAACGCCGAACGCTTCCGCCGCCTGCGCCGCCAGCATCTCGCCATCGGCATGCTGCATGCCGGTAAGCCCAGTCGGGGCGAGCGCCACCGGCATCGCCACCTTCTCGCCGATCATGGTCGATTCCAGCGAGCGGTTACTCATGTCGACCAGCACGCGCTGGCGGAACTTTATCTTGCCGAAATCCTCTTCGTTGGCCCGGTAGGTGCTCTCCGTCCAGGCGCCGGAATCGGCGTAATCGAAGAACATCTTCGGCACCTTGCGGCGTGCCAGGTCCTTGAGGTCGGCGATGGTGAGGATTTCGCTCATGGTTGTCCCGCTAATCTGTGCTTAGGAGCGTTTTCGTGTGGGTTCGATGTCGCCGGCGTCCGAGCGCTGTCTGAGACGCAGCCTGGACACGCGCTGCCAGTCGCCGCTGCGCTCGGCTTCCGCCATCGAGCGTTCGACATAGGTGATGTGGTCCATCGCCGCCTTGCGCGCCGCGATCGGATCGCCGGTCTTGATCGCGATATGGATCGCACGGTGCTGCGCGAGCAGTGCCTCGCGCGCGCCGGGCACGCCGAACACCAGAAGCCTGTTCTGGAACACGCCCTCGGAGAGCAGCCGGTAACAGGAGCGCAGCGTGTGCAGCAGGATGATGTTGTGCGCGCATTCGCACACCGCATGGTGGAACTCGACGTCGATTTCCGCCTCGTCGTCGAAGTCGCCGGTCCGGTGCGCCTCGTCCATGCGCGCCATGATGCGGTCGAGCAAGGCCAGATCCTCCGGCGTCGCCCGGCGAGCCGCATACTCGGCCGCCACCGCCTCGATCTCGCGCCGGTATTCCAGATAATCCGTCACCGCCTTGCGGTGCGTGGAGATCAAGTCCGTCACCGGCTTGGTGAAGAGCTGGCCGATCACGTCGGCGACATGCGTGCCGCCACCGGCCTTGGTCGTCAGCAGCCCACGGCCCTCCAGCGCCTTCAGCGCGTCGCGCAGGATCGGCCGCGACACGTCGAACTGGCGCGCCAGCTCGCGCTCGCCGGGCAGCCGGTCGCCGGTGCGCAGCACGCCTTCGAGGATCAGGCTCTCGATCTGCTGCACCACCTCGTCGGCGGTGCGCGAATGTTCGATCCTGGAGAAAATGTCGCTCAAAGAGACGCCTGGAGAACGGGATGGAGATGATCCAGATTAAAGCCTCTGTTGCCAACTGGTCAAATTATTTATCCAATTCGTCCAGTCTGGTCGCAGAGTTCGTAGCGCGTCGGCCTCCCCGGACGCCAATATTTGCTGTTTACGCGTCCCGCCGATTGCCGCAAGACGACCGGATTGCACGATGGGTCGAAACCAGGGGGACCAGCCGTGTCGGACGAGACGTCCAAACTCGAATTCCAGCCGCGCGCCCAAGGCAGCGTGATGGGCTTTCCGGCGCATGAGGGGCGACCTGGCGCGCTGGGCGAAGTCCACGCGCGCCCGCACCCGCTGATCGAGAAACCGCGGGTGCTGATCCAGCTTTCCTTCATGACCGAGGGCGGCGCCGCTGTCGACCATGCCGTGCTTTCGGAGCTGTCGCGGCGGCTGGGTATCGCCGCGCCCGAGCGCAATGCGCGCCACCATGCCATGAAATGGGGCAAGGGCACGCTGCGCTGGGAGCGGCACACGGAATTCTCGACCTATCTTTGGGAAGGGCCGCTGGCCGAAAACGCCCGAGCGCAGGAGGATTCGCCCTTCGGCAACGGTTTTTCGCCACCGGGCACCGTGATTTCCGGCATCCGCCTCGAAATCCGCAAATGGACGCAGACGAGCGAAAGACTGGTTGCCGGCTTCGACCCGACCAGCCTGTGCTATTCGCTGGTCGAGCGAGGCGCCGCCGCCATCATCACTGATTTCCGCCAGGACGGCGACGGCTTGACGCGCATGCTGGTGCTCGATCGCGGCCTGACGCCGGCCAGCACCGGCGCCTTGTCGCAGCGCCTGATCGACATCGAGACCTATCGCACGCTCGCCATGCTTGGCCTGCCGATGGCGTTGACGCTGTCCGGCCGCGCCCGTCGCATCGAGGACCGCCTGGCGCAGACCACGCTGGAAATGAAGGCGGTCCAAACCCGCGACAGCCAGACATTGCTCGCCGATCTTACCGAACTTGCCGCGGAGCTCGAGGCCGACGCCGCATCCAGCCTCTATCGCTTCGGCGCCAGCCGCGCCTATGACGGCATCGTCACCGAAAGACTGGAAGCACTGGATGAAGAGCCGGTGCAGGGTTACGACACCTGGGCGGGCTTCCTCTTGCGGCGCATGGCGCCGGCCATGCGCACCTGCCGCTCGGTCGAGGAGCGCCAGGCCAACCTGTCGCGAAAACTCACCCGCGCCACCACGCTGCTGCGCACCTGGGTCGATGTCGAGGTGGAGAAGCAGAACCGCGACCTGCTCGCTTCGATGAACAATCGCGCCCGGCTGCAACTGCGCCTGCAGCAGACCGTCGAGGGCCTCTCGGTCGCCGCCGTGTCATACTACGTCGTCGGCCTCATCGGCTATCTCGCCAAGGGCGCCTCGGTCTTCGGCCACGCTTTCGCGCCGGAAGTCGTTACCGCGGCCTCCGTGCCGGTCGCCATCCTGCTTGTATGGTGGGGCGTACGCCGCGTACGCAAGATGCATTCGGAGCCGGCGAAGCATCCGGGCGAATAAGCAGCCAAGCTCCATTCGGGCGCGACCCGGGCCGCAGCGGCAGATTGCCGCTGCGGAAGCTTGCGTTTACGGTTGGCATGGAGCGCGACCAAAGCAGCGTTTGCAACGGATGCGTCAGGCTGGTAAAAGATTTTGACCAGTCAAAGCCAGATGAGGCTGCCCGATGTCCGGCCTAGCCATGCCCAAGCCAGATGCCGAAACGCTGCGCCGTCGCGCCGAGATCGTCGCCGACATGCGCATCATCGTGCCGGGCGAGGGGGTCGTCGACGCGGCCAATGAAATGCGCGCCTTCGAAAGCGACGGCCTCACCGCCTATCGGCAACTGCCGCTGGTCGTCGTGCTGCCGGAGACGGTGGCGCAGGTCTCCCGCGTCCTGAAATACTGCAACGAGCGCAACATTCGCGTCGTGCCGCGCGGCTCCGGCACCTCGCTATCGGGCGGCGCGCTGCCGCTCGAAGATGCCGTGCTGCTGGTGATGAGC
Organism: Mesorhizobium sp. B2-4-6; assembly: GCF_006442775.1. Lineage (NCBI taxonomy): Bacteria > Pseudomonadati > Pseudomonadota > Alphaproteobacteria > Hyphomicrobiales > Phyllobacteriaceae > Mesorhizobium > Mesorhizobium sp. B2-4-6. The sequence continues at coordinate 230,408 of NZ_VFVI01000006.1, read as the reverse complement.
CGCTTCAACCGCATCCTGGCGATCGACTATCCGAACCGCGTCGTGGTCGCCCAGCCCGGCGTCACCAATCTCGGCATCACCACCGCCGTCGAGCAGGAGGGCTTTTACTATGCCCCCGATCCATCCTCCCAGATCGCCTGCTCGATCGGCGGCAACGTCGCGGAAAATTCCGGCGGCGTGCACTGCCTGAAATACGGGCTCACCGCCAACAATGTGCTGGGCATCGAGACGGTGCTGATGAATGGCGAGGTGGTGCGCCTCGGCGGCAGCCATCTCGACCAGGAAGGCTATGACTTGCTCGGCGTCATGACCGGCTCCGAAGGCCTGCTCGGCGTCGTCACCGAGGTGACGGTGCGCATCCTCAAGAAGCCGGAGACGGCGCGCGCGCTGCTGATCGGCTTTCCGACCAGTGAAGAGGGCGGCCAGTGCGTCGCCGATATCATCGGCGCCGGCATTATCCCGGGCGGCATGGAGATGATGGACCGCCCGGCGATCCACGCGGCGGAAGATTTCGTCCATGCCGGCTATCCGCTCGATGTCGAGGCGCTGCTGATCGTCGAGCTCGACGGTCCGGGCGTCGAGGTCGATCACCTGATCGGCCTAGTCGAGGCGATCGCCTATCGCAATGGTTCGACCACCTGCCGCATCTCGCAATCCGAGGAGGAACGGCTGAGCTTCTGGGCCGGCCGCAAGGCCGCCTTCCCGGCGGTCGGCCGCATCTCGCCGGACTATTACTGCATGGACGGCACCATTCCGCGCAAGGAACTGCCGCGTGTGCTGGCCGGCATGCGCGATCTTTCTCAGAAATACGGCCTTGGCGTCGCCAACGTCTTTCATGCCGGCGACGGCAATCTGCACCCGCTGATCCTCTATGACGCCAATGTGCCGGGCGAGCTCGGCAAGGCCGAAAGTTTCGGCGCCGATATCTTGCGGCTTTGCGTCGAGGTCGGAGGCGTGCTGACCGGCGAGCATGGCGTCGGCGTCGAGAAGCGCGACCTGATGCCGGAAATGTTCAATCAGGTCGACCTCGACCAGCAGATGCGGGTGAAATGCGCCTTCGACCCCAAACATCTGCTCAACCCCGGCAAAGTGTTTCCGCAACTGCGCCGCTGCGCCGAACTGGGGCGCATGCATGTGCATCGGGGGCAGGTGGCGTTTCCGGACATTCCGAGGTTTTGATGAGGGCTGGGGATCAAAGTTCCTCGCCCCCGCAAAGCGGGGGAGAGGTGGCTCGGGCAAAGCCCGAGACGGAGAGGGGGACGCCCTCTCAGCCAAGCCGCCGCTCGCCCGAAAGGATCGCCCGAGCGCGGGAGCTTCGCCGCGGTGACAATCAGGCGGAAGCAATTCTCTGGACCGAGCTGAAGGGCAAAAAGCTGGGCGGCTACAAATTTGTCCGTCAGATGCCGATCGGGCCTTACTTCGCGGATTTTGCTTGCCGAAGCAAAAAGCTCATCATTGAGCTGGATGGAAGCCAGCATGCCGAAAGCTCCTATGACAGACGACGCGACGAGTTTATGCGCGGCGAAGGCTTCTCGGTGTTACGATTCTGGAACGTCGATGTTCTGAAGAATTCAAAGAGCGTTTGTGAGACGATCTTGGCGGTGTTGGACGGGCGGCTGGCCGAAGACATCGTCGCTGCCGATTTGAGGTTTGTTTTTGCCGCCAGGAAGACCGGAGGCGACGCTCTATGAAGGCCCCCTCTCCGTCTCGGGCTTCGCCCGAGCCACCTCTCCCCCGCTTTGCGGGGAGCGAGGAACTGGAGCCATGACCACCTTCACCCCATCCACACCCGCCGAAGTCCTCTCCACGGTCCAATGGGCAGCGGCGGAAGAAACGCCGCTGGAAATCCTTGGGCACGGCTCGAAGCACGGCATCGGTCGTCCGCTGCAGACCGAGCATACACTCGACCTCTCCAAGCTCACCGGCGTCACCCTCTACGAGCCGGCCGAACTGGTGCTGTCGGCGCGCGCCGGCACGTCGCTCGCCGAACTCGAAAAACTGCTTGCCGAAAACGGCCAGCAATTTGCGTTTGAGCCGATGGACTACGGCCCGCTGCACGGCGGCGAGCCGGGTAAAGGCACCATCGGCGGCCTGCTTGCCTCGAACCTGTCCGGACCGCGCCGTCTCAAGTCGGGCGCGGCGCGCGACCATATCCTTGGCGTTGCCGCTGTTTCGGGGCGCGGCGAGGCGTTCAAATCGGGCGGCCGCGTGGTCAAGAACGTCACCGGCTACGACCTCTCAAAACTGATGGCGGGAAGCTGGGGCACGCTCGCCGTGCTGACCGACGTGACTTTCAAAGTCCTGCCGGCGGCGGAAACCGAAGTGACCCTGGCCATCCGCGGCCTGCTCGACGATGCAGCGGTCGCGGCCATGGCGCTGGCGCTCGGCTCCAGCGCCGAAGTGTCGAGCGCCGCGCATCTGCCGGAGCGCATCGCCGCGCGCGTCGCCAGCGGCAAGCACGGCAGCGATGCCGCCACGCTGCTGCGGGTCGAGGGGTTTGGGCCTTCGGTCGTCTATCGCATCGAGGCGTTGAAGCAGTTGCTCGGCAAGGCGGGTCCGCTCGAAGAGATCGCGGGCGAAGCGTCGAAGACGATCTGGCGCGACATCCGCGATTGCCGGCCCTTCGCCGATGGCGGCGCGCGGCCGGTCTGGCGCGCCTCGATGGCGCCGTCTGAGGCGCATCACATGGTGATGGCGCTGCGCATGCAAGCGGCGGTCGACGCGTTCTACGACTGGCAGGGCGGCCTGGCGTGGCTGTCGATGCGCGAGGACGATCCGGAGGCCGAGTTGCTGCGCGGATTGATCCGCAAGCATGGCGGCGGCCACGCGACGCTGGTGCGGGCGTCCGCCCCGCATCGCGCGGCCTTACCGGTGTTCGAGCCGCAACCGCCGCATCTTGCGGCATTGTCGGCGCGGCTGAAGGCCGAGTTCGATCCCAAGCAGATTCTCAACCCCGGCCGCATGGCTTAGGACCGCGACATGCAGACCAATTTCTCAGCAGCGCAGCTCGCCGACCCGCATGTCGCGGAAGCGGAAAAGATCCTGCGTAAATGCGTGCATTGCGGCTTCTGCACCGCCACTTGTCCGACCTATGTGACGCTCGGCAACGAGCTGGATTCGCCGCGCGGCCGCATCTACCTCATCAAGGATATGCTGGAGAACGGTCGGCCGGCGGACAAGGAGATCGTCACCCATATCGATCGTTGCCTGTCCTGCCTTGCCTGCATGACGACCTGCCCTTCTGGCGTGAACTACATGCATCTGGTCGACCATGCCCGCGCGCATATCCAGGAGACTTACAAACGGCCGCTGCTCGACCGGCTGACGCGTGCCATGCTGGCTTTCGTGCTGCCTTACCCGACCCGCTTCCGCGCCGCGTTGAAGCTTGCCGGGCTCGGCCGGCCGTTCATCGGCTTGTTCGAAAAGCTGCCGGCGCTGAAGCCGGTCGCCGCGATGCTGAAGCTCGCGCCGTCCTCGATCGCGTCGGCATCGCCAATGGCGAAACCAGGCACGCATGCCGGGCAAGGCATACGGCGTGGTCGTGTGGCGATCCTGACCGGCTGCGCGCAATCGGTGCTCGACCCCGCCATCAATGAAACGACCATCTCCTTGCTGACCAGGCTCGGCGTCGAGGTCGTAGTGCCGGAAGGCGAGGGCTGCTGTGGCGCGCTGGTTCACCACATGGGCCGCGAGGCGGCCGCCCTTGCCTCGGCGAGGCAAAATGTCGACGCCTGGACACGCGCGATCGACCAGGGCGGGCTCGACGCCATCGTCATCACCGCGTCCGGCTGCGGCACGACGATCAAGGACTACGGCTTCATGCTGCGTCTGGATCCCGCCTATGCCGAAAAAGCGGCGCGCGTCTCGGCGCTGGCCAAGGACGTCACCGAATATCTGGCCTCCCTCGACCTGCCGGAGCCGGCGCGCAAGCCGGGCACGGTCGTCGCCTATCACTCCGCCTGCTCGATGCAGCATGGCCAGAAGATCACGCGCCAGCCGAAGGAGCTTCTCGCCAAGGCCGGCTTCGTCGTGCGCGAGCCCCGCGAAGGGCATCTGTGCTGCGGCTCGGCCGGCACCTACAACATCCTGCAGCCCGAGATTTCCGCCAAGCTGCGCGACCGCAAGGTGAAAAACATCGAGGCGACCGGCGCCGAGATCGTCGCCACCGGCAATATCGGCTGCATCACGCAGATCGCCTCCGCGGCGAAGCTGCCGGTGGTGCACACGATAAAGTTGCTCGACTGGGCCTATGGCGGTCCGAAGCCGGAAGGCGTTTCCGGCAGCGGTTTGATCGCCGCGGAATAACTACTCCGCCGCGAGCTGATCCGGTACGCCGTAGGTGGCGCGGTAGAGCGCGCGCTGGCGGTTGAGCGCCACCATGGTGTTGCGCAAGAGGATCGCGACCGTGAGCGGGCCGACGCCGCCCGGCACCGGCGTGATCCAGGAGGCCACTTCCTTGACGCTGTCGGTATCGACGTCGCCGACGATACGGGTTTCGCCGTCAGGCCCGACCTCGGAATTGATGCCGATGTCGATGACGGCAGCGCCCGGCTTCACCATGTCGGCCTTGATCAGCCTGGGCTTGCCGACGGCGACGAACAGCGCATCGGCGCGGCGCGCATGGGCCGCCAGCGAGCGCGTCATGTGGTGGCACACCGTCACCGTCGCGCCCTCGCTCATCAACAGGAAGGCGATCGGCTTGCCGACGATCTCGGAATGGCCGACGACGACCACTTCGAGCCCCTTGAGCTCGAGGCCGGTCTCCTTCAGCAGTTCGACCGAGGCCGCCGCCGTGCAGGGCGCCAGATCGAGCTGGTTGTAGACGATGTTGCCGATCGAGGCCGGATGCATGCCCTCGACGTCCTTCAGCGGATGTACCGCCGCCTGCAGCGTCTTGATCGGGATATGCGCCGGCACCGGCCGCTGGATGATGATGCCGGTGACGCGCGGATCGGCGTTGAGGCCATGGATCGCGGCCTCCAACTCGCCGGCGGTGATGTCGGCGGCGAAGCGCCGCTCCTCGAAGCCGATGCCGGCAAGCGCTGCCTTGGCGCGCTGGTTGCGCACGTAGACATCGACCGCCGCGATATCGCCGACGGTGATCGAAACCAGCTTAGGCGGAAAACCCTCGGCAGTGGCGATCGCCGCGTCCTCGCGAACGGAAGCGACGATGCGCTGGGCGACCGGGCCGCCTTTCAGATAGCGGCTGTCGTCGGTCCGGATCATGGCTGGCACCTTTTGCCTTCTTGAGCAATTCAGGGGACAGGCGCTGGAGCGGCTTTCTGTCTGGAATTGCCTAACAACTAAGATTTTGTGCGCTGCAATAGCAGAGGAGCGCCGGGGAATCAGCCCCGAAAGCGAAACCGCCTGCTTTCGAGGCGACTTGCCGCGCCCTGCATCAGAAGAAAAACTCAAAAAACGAAAAGGGCAGCGCGATTGCCCGCGCTGCCCTTTCGTGACCGGCCGTATCCCCACACGGCCCGTCCCCCGTAAACTCTGTCACCGGTTTAAGCACATCCCGCGGGATCGCACTATGACTTGGCGGCAACAGCAGGAGACTAAAAATGCCGCGCCGCCTAACCGGCTGATTCGCTGTGACTATATCACCTCGACCGTGGTTCCGACATTCACGCGTTCGTAAAGGTCGACGACGTCCTCGTTGCGCATGCGGATGCAGCCGGAAGACACCGCGCCGCCGATCGTCCAGGGCTGGTTGGTGCCGTGGATGCGGTATTCGGTGGTGCCGAGATAGAGCGCGCGCGCCCCGAGCGGGTTCTCGATGCCGCCGGCCAGGTAAGTCGGCAGGTAGCGGCCCTTGGCCGCCTCGCGCTTGATCATCTGCGCCGGCGGGCGCCAGTCCGGCCACACCTTCTTGTCGGTGATCTTGTGCGTGCCCGACCATTCGAAACCGGGCTTGCCGGTGCCGACGCCGTAGCGTCGCGCCTTGCCGTTCTTCTCGACCAGGAAGAGGAAGTTCTGATGCGTATCAATGATGATGGTGCCCGGCTTCGCCGGCCCGTCATAGGCGACTTCCTGAGGCAGGTAGATCGGGTTGATCTGTGGCCGCATCACCATGCGTTTGGCCGGCTGCTGCACGGCCGCCGTGCGCTGCTGGTCGGGCTGTGCCTGGAAGAGGCGGCGCAGCGGCTGCTGCGTTGCCTGCCGGGCCGGGCGCACGATGCCCGGCGCACGGCCAAGCTGCAGCACCCAGGGCGCCGAAAGGTCGGGGCTCACCATCACCGGCGGTCGGTCGGCGTACCGGTCATTGGCAAGGGAGGTCGTGGCGCCGGCGGCAAGAATGACCACCGCGCCAAGCAGGGAACAAAACGCTGTCTTCATCGGAACGCACCTTGATCGTCGAACTCGTCCGGGCGGGAGGGCCTCGGCTTCGCGATCCTTGGCGCGCAGCGGCAAGCAAAGCATGAATCGGAATGCGTAAAATGCCGCTTTGTCAGTAAACCTTTTGGTGTGGTTACCGGCCGGTTCAGGAATCTGGTAAAGCCACCGTAAACTTGGCGCCGAGGCGCGTTAACGGACGGATTTGGTAGCGATGACAACTGAACATGCCGGCATTCTCGATGGTCCCGACGGCAAGGCGCGCTGCTTCTGGCACGGCAACCTGCCCGACTATCTTCATTACCACGACCATGAATGGGGCCGGCCGGTAATGGATGACCGCCGGCTGTTCGAGAAAATCTGCCTGGAAGGCTTCCAGTCGGGCCTGTCGTGGCTGACCATCCTGCGCAAGCGTGAGAATTTCCGCGAGGCCTTCGCCGGCTTCGACTTCGACAAAGTGGCGGCGTTCACCGACGCGGATGTCGAGCGCCTGCTCGGCAATGCCGGCATCATCCGGCATCGCGGCAAGATCGTCTCGACCATCAACAACGCAAAACGCGCCCGCGAGATGGTGGACGAGTTCGGCTCCCTGGCCGCCTGGTTCTGGAAGTTCGAGCCGGGTCCGCAGGAGCGGCCCGAAATCGTCGACCTTGCGCATCTGCGCGCCAATCCGACGACGGCGGTGTCGGTCAGGATATCGAAGGAGTTGAAGAAGCGCGGCTGGAGCTTTGTCGGCCCCACCACCGTCTACGCCTTCATGCAGGCCATGGGCCTGGTCAACGACCATCTCGAAGGCTGCTACTGCCGGACGGAGGTGGAGAAAGAGCGCAAGAGGCTCAAGAGGCCGAAGTAGAGGCGCAGACTCCCCTTCTCCCGCAAGGGGAGAAGCAGAGGCGCTAACCCTTGCCGCTCCAAGCAGCATCGTTTAGGAAACGCGCGCCCATTGACCAGAGAAGATCATCCCATGGCCGACAAATCGGAAAAGACGAAAGCACGGCTGCCGCGCGGTTTTGCCGACCGCAGCGCCGAAGACATCCGCGCCGTCGAGAAGATGATGGCGACCATCCGCTCGGTCTATGAGCTCTACGGCTTCGAGCCGGTCGACCAGCCGATGATCGAATACACCGATGCTCTCGGCAAATTCCTGCCCGACCAGGATCGGCCGAACGAAGGCGTGTTCTCCTTCCAGGACGACGACGACCAGTGGCTGTCGCTGCGTTATGATCTCACCGCGCCGACAGCGCGTTTCGTCGCCGAGAATTTTGAAAAGCTGCCAAAACCCTATCGCAGCTATCGCTCCGGCTGGGTGTTCCGCAACGAGAAGCCCGGCCCCGGCCGCTTCCGCCAGTTCATGCAGTTCGACGCCGACACCATTGGTACGCCGGGCGTCGCCGCCGACGCCGAGATGGCGATGATGATGGCCGATGTCATGGAAGCGCTCGGCATCAAGCGCGGCGACTACGTCATCCGCGTCAACAACCGGAAAGTGCTGGATGGGGTGCTGGAGGCGATCGGGCTTGGCGGCGATGACAACGCCGGCCGCCGGCTGACGGTGCTGCGCGCCATCGACAAGCTGGACAAGCTCGGGCCGGAAGGTGTGAGGTTGCTGCTCGGCCCGGGGCGCTGGGATGGCGGCAAGGAAGGCGAGGGCGATTTCGCCAAGGGCGCCGGGTTGAATGACAAACAGGCCGAAGCGGTGCTTCTTGCAACCGCGAGGAACGGCCAGACGGCCCAGGATTCAAACGTCAATACCAACGCTGTCTATCAGGAAGGCGTCGGCGAGCTCGCAACGATCGAGGCTCTGGTCAGGGCTGCGGGTTATGGCGAAGACCGTGTCGCCATGGATCGTTCAGTCGTCCGCGGCCTCGAATACTACACCGGCCCGGTCTTCGAGGCCGAGCTTCTCGCCGAGATCCCCAATGACGAAGGTCAAATCGTGCGCTTCGGCTCGGTCGGCGGCGGCGGCCGCTATGACGGGCTGGTCTCGCGCTTTCGCGGCGAGCCGGTGCCGGCGACCGGCTTCTCCATCGGCGTCTCACGCCTGATGACGGCGCTGAAGAACCTCGGCAAGCTCGATATCTCGGACGTCATCGCGCCGGTCGTGGTGCTGGTCATGGACAAGGACACGGAAAGCCTCGGCCGCTACCAGAAGATGGTCGCGGACCTCCGCGCCGCCGGCATCCGCTCCGAAATGTATCTCGGCGGCGCCGGCATGAAGGCGCAGCTGAAATACGCCGACCGCCGCGGCAGCCCGGTCGCCATCATCCAGGGCGGCGACGAGCGCGCCAAGGGCGAACTGCAGATCAAGGACCTGATCGAAGGCGCCCGCATGTCGGCCGAGATCACCGACAATGCCGAATGGCGGGCGGCACGGCCGGCGCAGGTGACGGTGGCGGAAGCCGAACTGGTTGGCGAGGTGAAGAAGATTCTGGCGGAGCAGGCTGCCGATCGCGCGAAGGGTGGCGCTTGAACACCCCCCTCTGTCCTGCCGGACATCTCCCCCGCAAGGGGGGAGATTGGATGTCGCGTATGCTTTCGCCAATCTCCAGCGTTGGAGAATGGGAGCCGAGCCCAAAACTGCTGATCTCCCCCCTTGCGGGGGAGATGGCCGGCAGGCCAGAGGGGGGTGCCTCGCGCCCTACCTATCCATGACCTCCCGTCCCGACATCGTAAAACTCTTCGCCTCCCGCGACACCCACGCGGTCGAAGTCGCCGTGCTGCAGCCGGCCGATCCGTTCCTCGATATGGCCGGCGAGGATTTGCGCCGGCGCATCTTCCTGACCGAAAGCGAGACCGGCAAGACGCTGTGCCTGCGGCCCGAATTCACCATTCCGGTCTGTCTCGACCACATCGCCAGCCAGGCCGGCACGCCGCGCCGCTACTCCTATCTGGGCGAAGTGTTCCGCCAGCGCCGCGAGGGCGGCAACGAATTCTTCCAGGCCGGCATCGAGGACCTCGGCGATCGCGACACGGCCGCCGCCGACGCCCGCTCGCTGGCCGATGCGCATGCGCTGCTTTCGCTGGTGCTGCCCGGCCAGACACTTGCCATCACGCTCGGCGACCAGACTTTGTTCGAGGCGGTGCTGGCCGCGCTCGGCTTGCCGCGCGGCTGGCGCATGCGGCTCGCGCGCGCCTTCGGCTCGGCGCCGATGCTGGAGGCAGCCCTTGCCGACCTCGCCAATCCGCCGCGCAACAGCCAGCTCTCCGGCCCCGTCGCCTTGCTGGCGCTCGACGGCGATGCGGAAGGCCTCGCCGCGCATATCTCTGCCGGCATCGAGAAGGCCGGGCTGTCGGCATCGTCCGGCCGCGCGCCTGCCGACATCGCGCGGCGCCTGATCGAGAAAGCGCAACTGCGCAGCGTCCGCCTATCCAACGAGGCGTTCTCGGCGCTTAAGGGTTTTCTCGAGATCGATGTCGCGCTGGACAGCGCGACCGCGGCGCTCGAAAAATTCGCCGTTGATGCCGGCCTGGCGCTGGGACCGGCGCTGGAGAACTTCGCCGCCCGCGCCAAGGCGATCGAGGCGCATGGCCTGTCCTCGGCGCAAATCCGCTATGACGCCGCCTTCGGCCGTCCGCTCGATTACTACACCGGCCTGGTCTTCGAGATTGCCGCCGGTGACGGCGACCGCCCGCTGGCCGGCGGCGGCCGCTACGATCGGCTGCTGACGCTGCTCGGCGCCAAGAAGCCGATCCCCGGCGTCGGCTTCTCGGTGTGGCTCGACCGGATCGAAGCCTTGCGTGAGGCGGCGCAATGATCACGCTGGCGATCCCGTCAAAGGGCCGTCTCAAGGAACAGTCCCTCGAAGTGCTGGCCAAGGCCGGCCTGGCCGTTACCCTGCCCGAGGACGACCGCAAATACCGCGCCCGCATCGAAGGCCTCGACAATGTCGAGGTGGCCTTCCTGTCCGCATCCGAAATCGCCGGCGAGATCGGCCAGGGCGCGGTCGACCTCGGCATCACCGGCGAGGACCTTTTGCGAGAGAATCTTGCCGATTGGGAAGCGCGCGCCGAGATCGTCGCCCGCCTCGGCTTCGGCCATGCCGATGTCGTGGTCGCCGTGCCCGACATCTGGCTCGATGTCGATACCATGGCCGATCTCGACGATGTCGCCGCCGATTTCCGCCAGCGCCACGGCCGGCGCTTGCGGATAGCTACAAAGTACTGGCGGCTGACGCAGCAGTTCTTTTCGCTCAAGCACGGCATCCAGGTCTACCGCATCGTCGAAAGCCTCGGCGCCACCGAAGGCGCGCCGGCGGCGGGACTGGCCGACGTCATCGTCGACATCACCACCACCGGCTCGACACTGCGCGCCAACCACCTCAAGGTGCTGGGCGACGGCACGATCCTGAAGTCGCAGGCCTGCCTGGTGGCTTCGAAGAAGGTTCGTGATATGGCGGATGAGGGGCGGTTGCAGGAAATCGCCGCCAAAATGGCGGCGCTGGTCGCGTAACCCATACCTTCGGCGGGTTTCCACCATCCCGGCAGGCTGATAGGCTGGCTTATCCCGGGAGGAGACGGCGATGGCGATCAAACTCGACGAGCTCATGAACGCCACCAATCTGCGCGGGCGCGGCGCCAGCGGCACCTTCATTGCCCCGCTGGGCGGCAAGGCGCATGTATCGGGCGATCGCTTGGTGCCCCTGCTCGACAAGACCATTCCCGAACTGTTTTCCGAAACGGTGAGCAAATACGCCACGCTCGACGCCGCCGTTTTCGTTGGCCAGGACAAGCGCTTCACCTGGAGCGAGCTCTCAGACGCGGTCGACGCCTTGGCCGCCGGCTTCCTGGCGCTGGGTCTGGAAAAAGGCGACCGCGTCGGCATCTGGTCGCCGAACCGTTGGGAATGGCTGGTGACGCAGTTCGCCACCGCGCGCATTGGCCTGATCCTCGTCAACATCAACCCGGCCTACCGGCTGACCGAGCTCGAATATGCTCTCAACAAAGTTGGGTGCAAGGCGCTCGTCACCGCCGCCCAATTCAAGACATCCGACTATCTCGGCATGATCGGAACGCTTGCGCCCGAGCTCGCCGCCGCCGAGCCCGGCAAGCTCAAGGCCAAGAAACTGCCGGCGCTGAAGATCGTCATCCGGATGGGCGACGACAATTCGCCCGGCATGTTCAATTTCGGCGATGTGCTGGCCATGGCCGGGCGTGACGAACATGACAGCCTCGACCGCATCTCCGAAGGCCTGAAGCCCGGCGACGCCATCAACATCCAGTTCACCAGCGGCACGACGGGTGCGCCGAAGGGCGCGGCGCTGACGCATTCCAACATCGTCAACAACGGCAATTTCGTCACTTCGGCGATCAGGCTCACCGTCGACGATCGGCTCTGCATCCCGGTGCCGCTTTACCATTGCTTCGGCATGTCGATGGGCACGATGGGCTGCGTCTCCAAGGGCGCCACCATGGTTTTCCCGGGCGAGGGCTTCGATGCCGGCGCGACGCTGAAAGCGGTCGCGCAGGAGCGCTGCACGGGGCTGTACGGCGTGCCGACGATGTTCGTCGCCATGCTCGACCATGTCGATTTTTCCAGCTTCGACCTCTCCAGCCTGCGCACCGGCATCATGGCCGGCTCACCATGCCCGATCGAAGTGATGAAGAAGGTGGTGTCGCTCATGCACATGGCGCAAGTGACCATCGCCTATGGCATGACGGAGACCAGTCCCGTCTCCTTCCAAAGCAGCGTCGACGATCCGCTGGAAAAGCGCGTCTCCACCGTCGGCCGTATCCATCCGCATGTCGAGGTCAAGGCGATCGGCGCCGACGGCGCCACCGTCGCGGTCGGCGAGCCTGGCGAGCTCTGCACGCGCGGCTATTCGGTGATGAAGGGCTATTGGGACGACGCCGACAAGACCCGCGAGGCGATCGACGCCGACGGCTGGATGCACACGGGCGACCTCGCCACGATCGACGCCGAGGGCTACTGCAACATCGTCGGCCGGGTGAAGGACATGGTCATCCGCGGCGGCGAGAACGTCTATCCGCGCGAGGTCGAGGAATTCCTCTATCGCCATCCCAAGATCAAGGAAGTTCAGGTCTTCGGTATCCCGGACGATAAATATGGCGAGGAGCTCTGCGCCTGGATCGTGCTGAAGCCCGGCCAGATCGCCACCGCCGAGGAGATCAAGGCCTTCTGCGCCGGCCAGATCGCGCACTACAAGGTGCCGCGCCACATCCGCTTCCGCACCGAGCTGCCGATGACGGTGACCGGCAAGCCGCAGAAATTCCTGATGCGCGAGGCGATGGTGGAGGAATTGGGATTGGTGGCGCAGAAGACGGCGTGAAACGGCATTTATGGACAACGAGTTTCCAAATTTTGCGGCGCTGAAAGCCGCCAAAATCGAAAACATAGATTATCGCATAGTCGTCCGGCGCGGCGCGCGAACCGGCAGTGCCATCGTCATCGCCCCGCATGGCGGCAAGATCGAGCCCCGCACCTCCCTGATCGCCGAGACGATAGCAGGGGGCGATCTCGATATGTATTGCTTTGAAGGGCTCATGCCGGAAAGCAACCGGGAGCTGCACATAACATCCAGGAACTTTGACGAGGCAACCGCGCTGGAACTGTTGCGGACGAAGTCCACTGTCGTCGCTATCCACGGTCGCCAGGATCGGGACGATCTCGCGACAGTCTACATGGGCGGCAAGGATGCCGCGTTGGTTTCAGAGATAGCCTGGCGTCTGCAGGAGGCCGGCTTCCAGACAAAGAAGGATAACCATCCGTTTCCGGGTGTCCAGGATTCGAACATCGTCAACCGAGGACTGACGGGCAAAGGCGCACAGCTGGAAGTGCCCTTCTCGCTGCGCCGTCGAATGGGGAACGAGCCGGAACTTCTGGAAAGATTCTGTGGGGCGGTTCGCAAGGCCATCGAGGCATTCGACGCCAGAAATGATGCCCGGTCCTCAATCGAGTTTTGAACGGTACGCTTGGCGGGCAAAGATGCCCATGAGAGGTGCTCCCCGCGCGCTTTTCGGCTAAGTTCGCGCAAACGCATGGCCTTCGGGGGGCTTGAATGACTGGTTACCGGCGGTCGGTGACTTCCTACACGATGCCGTTGGCCGCGCTGGCGATGGCTCTCGCGGTCAGGGCCAGCGGCCTCTCGGTCGACGAAGGGTCGCTGAACGCCAGGATACTCGTTGGAGCGCTGTCGAGCGCCATCATGTTCACCACCATTTTCGTGGTGCTCGACCACGCCGAGGCGCTCGCCCGGCGTATAGGGGAGCCCTACGGAACCTTGGTGCTGACTTTTGCGGTGACGGCGATCGAAGTGTCGATCATCGTCTCGATGATGCTGCATGGAGCAAACAACCCGACCCTGGCGCGCGAATCCGTTTTCTCGACGGTGATGATCACCTCCACTGGCGTTGTCGGCATCTGTCTCACGCTTGGCGGCTGGCGCTATCGCAAGCAGGCGATCCTCCGGCAAGGGACCAGCGCCTACCTGTCGGTTCTGATCGCGCTGACCGTGATGACGCTCATTCTTCCGACTTACACCCAGGCCACGGATCCCGGCACGTTTTCGGCGGCTCAGCTTGGTTTCGTAAGCGTCCTTTCGGTGCTTCTCTATGCGAGCTTCGTGTTCGCCCAGACCGTCCGGCATCGGGAGGACTTCGTCCAGGGGCAGGCACACGACGTCCCGACGCGAACTGCTTCCCACGACAGCATTTCCGTCAGCGCCCTGCTGCTGCTGAGCGGGCTCATCGGAATAGTCCTGCTCGCCGAGCAGGTCGCCGCGAGCGTGGAAGATGCGCTCGCCGCCTATCAGGTGACCCAGGCCGACAGCATCGTGGGAGCAATGATCGCTGCACTGGTTTTGATGCCGGAAGCCATCTCGGCGATCCGCGCCTCGTTCAAGAATGAGCTGCAGCGCAGCCTTAACGTCGCGATGGGCTCGGCCTGCGCCACGATCGGTTTGACGATACCGGCGGTCGCGGCCGCCAGCCTGCTGACGGGCAGGGGGCTGACCCTTGGGCTCCCGGCTTCCGATGCCGTGCTTTTGGTGCTGGCGCTCTTCATATGCAGCGTAAGCTTCAGCACCGAAAGAACGACGTTCCTGACCGGCATGGTGCACGTCGTGGTGTTTTTCACCTATGTGTTCCTGATCTTTGTGCCGTGAAGGCTTGGAATGATGCGGACCGACTGGTGAAGCGATTGACGCCACCTAGCGACCTCGCGACGCGGGAGGCCGTTGCAACATCGTCAGCCGCTTGACAGGCATCAGCAATTGGCTGCCAAGTTCCTGACGCAAGGCGAAAATGGACAATTGGTGGGCGGCCCAGAAGACAACGAGAGCGTATGTCATCGGCCGCCTTGCGGCGACCAATCGCTATCGGCGCCGCCATCCATTGGAAAGTGCGCAGCGGTTCGCTGTACGGAATTGCGTCGAACGAAGAGACAAAGCGGTTCTGCGACCGCGCTTGAGAACTGGAGTTGATCCCCCATGCCGTCGTGGTCGGGAAAGGGTCTGTGGCCGCGGCGAGCGGAGGCGATCTCAGAGGCTGGCGCGAATTCCTTGCCGGGGGAACTGCCCGTTCCGCCCTTTGAGATGCGGCAACTCGTCGGCCCGACTGACCCGGCGATGTTTGACAATCCAAGCCGCGCGCCGGTCTTTTCGGGAATGCTGGACGGGGCCTATGACAATGTGTTCGACTTCGGCTCGGGCTGCGGCCGGCTTGCCAGGCAGATGATGCAGCAGTCGGCGGTGCCAGCGAAATATCGAGGCATCGACCTGCACGAAGGCATGGTGAGGTGGTGTCAGGAGAATTTGACGCCGGCCAACCCCGATTTCACTTTCGCGCATCACAATGTCTTCAACCCCGGCTTCAACCCCGATCCATCCCTGCCACGTTTCGCTCCGCTCCCGATCGAGGACGGCGCCGTGACATTGATGATCGCCTGGTCGGTCTTCACCCACACCACGCAGCGGCAGACCGAGCACTACGTCAGGGAGGCGGCGCGCGTCCTCAATGATCGCGGCATTCTTGTCTCGACATGGTTCCTGTTCGAGAAGCGGAATTTCCCCATGATGCAGGATTTTCAGAACGCGCTCTACATCAACGAGTTCGATCCGACCAATGCGACCATCTTCGACCGGATCTGGCTGATGGAACTGCTTGCAAACGCCGGCTTGCAGGTGACCCTGGCTAAGCCTCCGGGGATCCGCGGCTTTCAATGGGAGCTGCACATCCGCAAAAAGGGGCAGGGCGCGCCGGTCGAGATCGGCGAAGACCTAGCACCATATGGCAAGAAGCCGCCGCCGGTTGTCACGCGGGATCCTTCCAAGATCGGCATTCCTGACAGGGAGTAGCTTCAGGCGGACAGGCGGAATCGGATCAGATACCAGAGCGCCTTGATCCCGTCGCGCCAACCGATTTTCTTGCCCTCTTCGTAAGTGCGGCCGTAATAGCTGATGCCGACCTCATAGATGCGCAGGTCGCCGGCGCGCGCAATCTGGGCGCTCATCTGGATTTCGCAGCCGAAATCGTCGCAGGTGAGGGTGAGCCGCTCTTTGACCGCGTGGGTGAACATCTTGTAGCAACATTCAATGTCGGTCAGCGTTTGGTTGTAGAGCAGATTGAACGTCAGCGAGATGAACCTGTTCGCCACATAGTGGTGGAAATACAAGGACCGGTGTGGCCGGCCGTAGAACCGCGAGCCGTAGACCACGTCGGCAACTTTGCGCCTCGCGATAAGATCGTACATGGCCGCCCAGTCGGTTGGATCGTACTCGAGGTCGGCATCCTGGATGACGATGACGTCGCCGCTGGCGGCCGCAAATCCGGTCCGCACCGCGGCGCCCTTGCCGCTGTTTTTCTCGTGATAGATCGGCCGGATGATCGTCTTGGCGGCCGGTCCGTCATCGATGACGGCGAGATTGTTGCCCGCATCGACTTTTATGCTATGGCCTGAACGAGCTCCGTCTGGAAAATGCGTGCGCAGCCATTCACGGGTTCCATCCGTCGATCCGTCATCGACGACGATGATCTCTTTCCCAACAGCCGGCAGCGCCTCGCTGACGATGGCGAGCACGCTGGCAAGCGTCGCCGCCTCGTTGAAGACCGGGACAATGATCGAGAGCACTGATGCGGCGGAGGTCGGCTCTGTTCCGGGACTCATGATCTCGACAACGAGGTCAGCGTCGCCACCACCATCACAATTCCTATGATTGCGTAAAGCGCGCGGTAGCAGCGCTGGAGGCCGACCAGACTTTCAAAAGTCAGGCCGGCCCGCAGCGCGCGCAGCGATGCCACGAGATGCAGCGGGTAGAGCAGCGCCGCCACCGTGAGCACGCCCGGCACGAGGCCAGACGCCGCGAGCGCTACCAACAGGGCATAGGTCGCTGTGAAGAGGACAAGGCCCGCAATGAAGCTTTGCGTCCTGCCGAAGGCGACCGCATTGGTGCGGATGCCGTTCAGCGTGTCGCCGTCATGATCGCGTGCTTCATGGGTGAAATGGCCGGCGCTGAAGACCAGCCCGAAGAAGCAGCCGACGAGCAGGCCGCGCGCGTCGATGGCGGAGAAGGCCGCGTAGCCGAGCAGGAAATGCAACATGCCGCCCGCAAGATGAAGCCCTGAGTTGAAGAGCGGTGTGCCCTTGAGGTGCAAGCCAGGCGCCGAATAGAGGGCACTCAAGCCGGCGATGGCCAGTCCGATGCAGAAAGGCGTCGCGCCAACCACCCTGAGCAGCAACAGGCCGAGCGCCAGGAGCGAGAGCGTCAGGTACCCGACCTCGCTTCGCGACAGGCCCTTTGCGGCAAAAGTCCTTGGCGCTCGCCTGGGATCGTTGAGATCGCCGCCGATACCGGACCAGTCGTTGAAAAGGAAGACATGCGACACCAGGCAAAAATTGCCGGCAACGAGGATGGCGACCTCAAGCGTGTTGGTTATGGTCAGGGCGCTGATCGAGAGGATCGCGCCGATCAGCGGCGCGCCCTGAAGTGCGCAGACCTCGTCGAAACGGATGCTGGACAACAGCCGGGACCACCATCGTGGCCTCGCCGAGCGAATCGCAACTGCCGGTTCCAGCGGCGTCATATGCCCCCACATTTCTGCTCTGACTCGCCGGAGCGGCACGAAAGCGCCGTTTGCATCGATTGGCTCGCGACGTAAAGCCTTAGCCAGAGTGCATATCCGAGTTCCTGTGACCAGTAGAATCGCCGCACCGAAGCACTGAGGTCGTTGTGATAGAAAAGCGGTGGCGCTCGATTGAGCAAGGAAAAATTCTCCGCGGCGATTTTGCTCAGAAGATCGATCGCCTCCAGCCGGGTCTCCTTTGTTGGAGCGCCATTTTCCATTTGACGCACGAGCTCAACCATCCTAGCCCAGACATCCTGACCGGAAACGCTGGCCTGCAGCCGCGCCGGCGATATCTTCAGCGCGCAGCCGGCCTTCTTCAGGTCCGGCAGCCGCAGGGCGAGAAGAAGCGGCGCCTTGGCGTAATAGACCCATACATCGTCATCATCCGCCTTGCGTGCCATCGCCTCACATAGCGCCTTTGCCGTGCCGGGGTTCTGTTCGGCAAGCAGCATGTAGACATGCATCTGGATGCCGAGATCGGCGGGGTTCGGGTCCTTGCCCGGGTCGAGGCACTGATAGCTGTCGCGCGGCGCGAGCCAGGTCCGGTAGAGGCCGTCCGGCCTTTTATATTGATCGAGCGTGGCGAGCGCCGTCGACAGCAGCTCCCTCCGTGGGCCAGGAGCCGTCCTCCAGACGAGGGCGGTGTCGTCCGCATCCGGGGTGATGGCGCAGCCAAGCGTGCCGATGGCCGGTGCATCGGGGCGGCCATGATAGCGGACGAGGCCGTTCGTCTCGATCTGGCTGGTCAAGTAACCGCGTACCAGCGTCGTCGTACCTTCAAGCCCGGTCTGTTGCGCGACTGGGCCTAGCACATCGAGCATCACCGCATTCAGATAGGTGTTCAGTTCGGCATGCGACTTGTCGAATGCTGTGCCGGCGGTGAAGGACGTCAGCCAGTAGCCGGGCGCTTGCAGGCGTGAAACCAGGCCCTGCACGGCTCGCGGAAAGGCTTCCGCCAAAGCCTGATTCGGCGCCAGAAAAAATTTGCGTTCCATGAGAAGACGATGCGGGCCGCCAGCCTGGCCACGAACAAGCGCGGTCACCACATGCTCACCGGGCTTCATTTGATCGGCCGGGAAAGCGATTCGCCAGCCGGCCGGGCTCGATGCCCGCAATGTTTGGACGACATCGCTGCGTTCGAAGAACTGGCCTGTTCCGGCCATGATTTGGCCGTCGACCGACACGGCGACGTCTGTGGGGGTTTTCCTGTCGGCGAGTGCCCAGCCCAGGACCTCGACCTGGCGCATGGCCGCACCTGTCGGACTATCCGGCGGCGTGGCTTCGACAACATTGATTTCGTCGACACTGCCGTATAACTCGGTGAAGAGATCCATGGGCGCTGGCGGATGTCTCAGCTCGGCGATGAAGGCCGCATTGCCGATCTCCCATGCCGGCCGCGTCCGGTCTGGCGCCTTTGCGGCGACCAGAACCTTGTCGGACTCGCCCGTATACCAGAATGCGCCGATCGCCTGGATGCCGATCGCCAGGCCGCAGGCCAGCGCGAATGCGGCGCGGCCTTTTGCCGACAGCGTCGCCAGCACCGGCGGCAGCATCCATATCAGCATCGGAACGATTTCGGTCAGCCATCGCGGCCCCCAGGACGCGCCCTGCCGCCAGTCGATGAAACCATAGAGGGTCACCTGCACGGTCACGGCAGTGGCCATCAGGATGGCGAGGCCGCCCATCTTCGGCTCGCGCAGAACCGGGATCAGGAACAGGGGCACGAACAGCAGGAACGGCGAGAAGACGAAAAGGCCGCGCATCGGGCTGAACAACAGGCCGGCGATGCCTTCGATCATGCTGTCGCTGTAGCTCAGGCTTCGATCGATCAAGGCATAGGCGCCTGCGATGTTGCCGACAAGCTCCAGATTGTAGGCGACGATCAGCGCCACCGGGATCAAACCCGTTATGACGAACAACGGCGCTTTGCGCCCTGCCCACCACAGGCCGTAAAGTCCGAGGCCGGCCGCCAGAATAGCGTCAGGCTGGCGGTTGACGGCTATGAGCGCGCAACAGAAGCCGGCTGCGGCGGCGCGAAGCGGACTCACCGGTCCAGTGATCAAGAGCATCGTCGCGACGATGAGGAGTTGGCCAAGCCCGTGCATCCAGAGCGCCTGGCTGCTGATCACCCAGGTCGTCGTGCCGAAGGCGTAGAGCAGGGTGAGGAGCGCCGCGGTTTTGGCGTCGCAGCGCCGCCGCAGCACCAGGTAGAAGAACGCGACCGATGCGGCCGCGAGCAAGGACGCACAGAGCTTCTCCATGATCCTGGCGATCCTGTCGAGCAACAGGGGGTTCCAGTTCCTTGCTTCCAGGTAGCTGACTGCCGGCAAATAGAGCGGCGCGATCATCACGGGAACCGCGACCGGATATTGCGAGACCAGGTGACCATCGCGCCCTTTCAACATCCAATATGCATTGGTGCCTTTGCCTTGAACCGTGGGTATCTCGCGGCCTTGCGCGACCGTGTCGACGATGGGGTCAAGAAGTACGCTATGATTGCGCCAGATCGAGAACGGCAAGTACCGCGCGCCATATGTGTCGCCTGCCGGAATAGACCGCATATTGGCGTTGAAGACGACGAAGGCCACCAGCCCGAGCAGGACGGCGATGGCGAAATCCCTGAGCGTGCTGCGCCGGGCCGACTCAGTCGATTGTTTCTGCCCTAGCGTACGGGCCGAATATGCTTCGGTTGGCAATGACCCTGATCCCCAGGCACCTGGCAGCCCTATATCGGCGCGGCTCCTATGCTTCAACAGCTGTTTCCGCGCATTAACAAAAGACTGCACGCCGCACCCATCTTGCAGCCCTCGGTCTCGGAATGAGGTTTGCCTGCGCCCTCACCCCACCGCGGCTTCCAAGAACAAACTGTTCAAACAGACATTATGCATCTTGAAGTCTGATTGCGACGCCGTGCAGTGGAGAGGTCATGGGCGACCAAAGCACTTCTGCGGCAGGTTTGCGAACGAACGGCATGGACGATGCCCGGCGGGTGAATCTGTTTGGCGTCGGGGCGCCACGCACGGCTACCAGCAGCCTGGCCGCTATGTTGGCCAAGACGCGGCAGGTTTTTGTACCGGAGGAAAAAGAGGTCAACGGCTTCGGCATCACGCCGGAACTAACCGAGGAACTTTACGATCTGCATTTCGCCGACGCCCGCGCGCGACATCGATACATCGCCGACATCTCACCGATTTACTTCTCGAATGAACGGGTGCCTGCGCGCATCAAGTCGTACAATCCGGACGCCAGGATCATCGTCACACTGCGCGAGCCTTTGTCGCGCATCGTTTCGCAATATTCTCACATGCGGCGGCAAACGATCGACGACGCTTTATTGGCTCCCGACCTTCAGCTTGACATGAACGGATACATCCGCAAGGGCCTTTCCGATCTGCAGGCCGGCGCGTTCAAGCCAAATTCCTGGTATTCGGCCGCGCTGAACATCACCCACTCCTTCTACGGGCGCAATCTCGAGCGGTTCCACGATTGCTTTGCTAGGGAGCAGATCTTGGTCCTGCTCTATGAGGATCTGCTGCAGCCGCGCAGGTTCTGGCAGCGAGGCCGATGGCATAAGGACCTGCGGTCGTTCCTCGGTGTCAAGGTGAGCGAACGAGCGTGGGAAAACCGGGCGACGGATGAACGGCTGACGGTTGCGCAAGACCTCGTCGCAGAACTGAAAAGTCTTTTTGCCCCGGAGATCAGGACCGCGGCGGAGTTCGTCGGCCGCGACCTGCCGGCTGTTTGGGGATATTGAAACCGGACGGACGCTGCCGCAAAGCCACAGCCGGCTTGCGTTCGGCCGGTCGATATGGTCTCACGTCCCGGTTCAAGTGTGGACCGCAAGTCGAAGGCAGTCCGGGACCTGGAGTTGATGTGGCACGGACCGCGTTTTTCACGATCTCGTCCTGGAACTACCTCCACTATGCGCGTGCGCTTGCCGCCTCGCTCGCGGCATACCATCCGGACACTGCACGCATAATTGCCATCGCCGATACAAGGCGCGACTGCCTGAGCGGCGGGGATTTCCCGGAGTTCGATGCTTGCGTCTTCTTCGACGATCTCGATCTGCCGGATCGCCGCGCCTTTAGCTTCCGCTACGACGTCATGGAACTGAACACGGCGATTAAGCCGACTGTGTTTCGCCGCTTGTTTGCCGAAGGATATGACCGTGTCGTCTATCTCGACCCCGACATCATCGCATACCGCCGCTTCGACGAGATATTCGATGCCTTGGACCAGGGAGCATCGGCGGTTCTCACTCCGCACGCGCTGGCGCCGAACCTCAACCCCGACAGCCCGAACGACCTGACATTCATGCGGGCGGGCGTCTACAATCTGGGGTTCATGGCCCTGGCCAAGACGCCAGAGACGCTTCAACTGCTGAAGTGGTGGGCGACGCGACTGCGCACCGAATGCGTCACCAGCCGGCTCGCGGACGGCCTTTTCGTCGACCAGAAGTTCGTCGACCTATGGCCGGCCTACGGCCCTGGAACGCATATCCTGCGCAACCCGGCCTACAACGTCGCCTATTGGAACCTCGACACCCGCACGATCGAGCGGCATGGCGATGTCTACAAGGTCAACGGCGTGCCGCTTGCCTTTTTCCATTTCAGCGGCGTGGTTCCCCGCGACCGATCAATCCTGTCAAAGCACCAGCGACGATGGAAGCCTGGCAGCACGCCCGAACTGCAAAGCCTTGTCGACGACTACCATGCCCGTCTCGAAGAATTCGGCCTGGAGCGTTTCGCATCGATCCCATACGGCTTCGGAACCTTCGCCGACGGGACTGGCATTCCGAACGCCGCCCGGCGGCTTTTTCGCGAACGGCTGGAACCGTTTTCCGGCGATCCTTTCGTGGATTTGCCCGCCGGTCTCAATCGCCCGGCGGACCTCATTCCCAATCCCGGTGGCGCGATCACGCGGTTTATGTACGCATTCTGGGAGACGCGGCCGGACGTGCAGGCCTATTTTGATTTGCGTGGCAGCGACTCGCAACTGAGCTATGCTGAATGGTTTGTCAGGGAAGGGGCGGCGGACGCCCGAGTTCCCGCGGCGTTCGTGCAAGGCGTGGCAAAACAGCTCTCCAACCTTGGCGCCCAGGACAGGCTCACCGCAAGGAATTCGCGGCTCCGCACGGGCTTGGCGCGGCACGGCTATCGCCTGATGATGAAGCTTCAGCCCAGGATTAGATGGCTCTACCGGCGGATCCCGCCGGCCGCCCGCAAGCGCTTCCTCGACGCCTTGTTCCGGCGCGCCTGGCCCGCTGCCTTCGGCGGCGGATCGGTACCGCTCGGGCAGGGCGTTTCGCTGATCGGCTACCCGTTCGCGGAGATGGGCATGGGCGAGGCCATGCGGTCGTTGGCCCGCTCGATCGAGAACGCCGGCGTCAGCTATGAGGTCGTGAACTTCGACGAGCAGGTACGTTCCTCGCAGAAGGATCGGACGCTCGAAAACAGGCTGACGGATACGCCATCGAAATCGGTCAATGTCTTTTGCGTCAACGCCGACATGCTGATGTCGACCGTGCGCGGCGTCGGCACCGGCGCGCTCCACAACCGCTACAACGTTATCCGCCCTTTCTGGGAACTGCCGCGCATCCATCCGCGATGGATCGAGGGCCTCAAACAGGTCGACGAAATCTGGGCGCCTACGAGCTTTGTCGCGGACGCATTCATCTCAGGCATCGACCGCGAGGTGATCCATATACCGGTCTCGGTTTCGGTGCCGTCCGACGTGCGGCCGGACAGAGGCCATTTTCGCATACCGAATGA
Source organism: Mesorhizobium sp. B2-4-6 (assembly GCF_006442775.1). Lineage (NCBI taxonomy): Bacteria > Pseudomonadati > Pseudomonadota > Alphaproteobacteria > Hyphomicrobiales > Phyllobacteriaceae > Mesorhizobium > Mesorhizobium sp. B2-4-6. The sequence goes on along the minus strand of NZ_VFVI01000006.1, from coordinate 207,222 downwards.
CGCCACCGCGTTTCTGTTCGCCTTCGACTTCTCATCCTACCCCGCCCGCAAGAACCCCGGAGCGGTGCTTGAGGCTTATTTGCGGGCGTTCGCGGCCGACCGGAAGCGCAATGTCTCGCTCGTCATCAAGACAATGGGGCAAAGCGCCGAGAAGGACGATATCCTGGCCGCCATTCGCCGCTTGGCGCAGGGCGACGGCAGGATCGTGCTGATCGACAAGGTGCTGACGCGCGCCGCAATGCACTGCCTGACCGCCTCCTGCGACGTCTTCGTCTCTTTGCACCGCTCAGAGGGTTTTGGCCTCGGAATCGCCGAAGCGATGGCCTTCGGCAAAGCGGTGGTAGCCACGGACTTTTCGGGTAGCAGGGATTTTGTCAGCGACAAGACCGGCTTTCCCGTTCCGTTCCGATTGATCGACGTCGAACCGGATCAGTACCCCTATTTCGTAAGCGGTCAGCAATGGGCCGATCCGGATCTCGACGAGGCCGCGCGCATTATGGCCTCGCTCGCCGACAATCGCGACAAGGCGATCGCCGTCGGGGCCAAGGGAAAATTATTCATGGAGACTTTCCACAGCCCGCAGGCTGTCGGCAAGATCATCGACACCAGGCTAAGGCAGATCTACGGTCACCGCAACGCGCTGATGGGCCGGTGAGAGAAGGACTCACACCCCCAGCACCGCCCGATCCAGCCCGCGTATGATCCTCGCCAGTTCCACGCACTCGTCCTGGCGCACCTTGTTCTTGCGCCAGGCCATGCAGATCATGCGCTGCGGCATCGGCTCCTGGAACGGCACGACCCTCAGATCCGGCATGACGCCGGCGGCACTTGCCGCCATTTCCGGCACCAGCGTGACGCCGAGCCCATGCGCCACCATCTGCAAGAGCGTCGTCAGGCTGGTCGCGCCATAGCTTGCCATCGCCACCGGCCGCACATTTCCGCAGACGGCCAGGGCCTGCTCGCGCAGGCAGTGGCCTTCCTCCAGAAGCATCAGCCGCTCCAGCGCCGGGCTCTCGGGCGGCACCGGCGGCGAGGCGAAGGCCGGATCGCCGGCGGGAACGGCGAGGAAGAAGCGGTCGGGAAACAGTTCTTCGGTGACGATTTTCGGCTGATCGAGCGGCAAGGCCGCGATGAAGGCGTCGAGCCGGCCGGACGTCGCGTCCTCGACCAGCGACGCGGTCACCGCTTCGCGCAGCTCGAGTTGGAGGGAAGGGTAGTGCTTTCTCAACTCCGGCAGCACATGCGGCAGGAGGTAGGGCGCGACCGTCGGGATGATGCCCAGCCGGAAGCGTCCCTCCATGGCAAGGCGGCCGCGCCGGGCAGTCGTCTCGACGTCACGTATGTCGGCCAGAATGCGCTCGATACGCGGCTGCAAGGCAAGCGCCTCGTCGGTCATGCGCACCGTCTTGCCGCCGCGCTCGAACAACAGGCAGTTCAGCCGCTCTTCCATCTCGGCGATCTGCGCGGAAAGCGCCGGTTGGCTGACGCCGGCAAGCTTCGCGGCGCGGCCGAAATGCAGCGTTTGCGCCAGCGCGTCGAAATATTGCATCTGCCGGACAGTGAGGCCAATCATAAGAAAATCCTATCAAATGAAACAGGAAAGGCAATTTGTCTTTATCGGCTGGCCGGCCTAGTCTGGAATCATTCCAGGTTGGCGCGGCCAGCGGCCGCCCCCGAGAATTTCGGGAAAAATCAACCTCGGCAAAATTCAACCTCGGCAAAAAACCTCGGCAGAATCGGAGACTAAGATGGACGCCAAAACCGACGACAACAGCGCTGGCAAATGCCCCGTGGCGCATGGATCCGCCGGCCGGACCAACCGTGACTGGTGGCCGAACCAGCTCGACCTTGCTGTCCTGCACCAGCAGTCGAACCTGTCGGACCCGATGGGCGAAGATTTCGACTACGCCAAGGAGTTCGCGAGCCTCGACCTCGATGCGGTGGTCGCAGACCTCCACAAGGTCATGACGGATTCGCAGGACTGGTGGCCGGCGGACTTCGGCCATTACGGGCCGCTCTTCATCCGCATGGCATGGCACAGCGCCGGCACCTATCGCATCGGCGACGGCCGCGGCGGCGCCGGTGCCGGCCAGCAGCGCTTCGCGCCGCTGAACAGCTGGCCGGACAACGCCAATCTCGACAAGGCGCGCCGGCTGCTGTGGCCGGTCAAGCAGAAATACGGCCGCAAGATATCCTGGGCCGACCTTCTGATCCTCACCGGCAACGTCGCGCTGGAATCGATGGGCTTCAAGACCTTCGGCTTCGCCGGCGGCCGCGCCGATGTGTGGGAGCCGGAGCAAGACGTCGATTGGGGCTCCGAAACCAAATGGCTTGGCGACGAGCGCTATTCGGGCGACCGCGAGCTTCGCGGCCATCTCGGCGCCGTGCAGATGGGCCTCATCTACGTCAATCCGGAAGGCCCGAACGGCAAGCCGGACCCGATCGCCGCGGCGCGCGACATCCGCGAGACCTTCGCCCGCATGGCCATGAACGACGAGGAAACCGTGGCGTTGATCGCCGGCGGCCACACCTTCGGCAAGACGCACGGCGCCGGTGACGCCTCGCTGGTGGGCGCCGAGCCGGAAGGCGCGGGCATCGAGGCGCAGGGCCTCGGCTGGTCGAGCAAATATGCCTCCGGCATCGCCGGCGACGCCATCACCTCGGGCCTCGAAGTCATCTGGACGACGACGCCGACCAAATGGAGCAACAACTTCTTCGACAATCTGTTCAATTACGAATGGGAGCTGACGAAGAGCCCGGCCGGCGCCCACCAATGGACGCCGAAGGGTGGCGCCGGCGCCGGTACCGTTCCGGACGCGCACAACCCCTCCAGGCGTCACGCGCCGGCGATGCTCACCACCGACCTCGCGCTGCGCTTCGACCCGGCCTACGAGAAGATCTCACGCCGTTTCCACCAGCATCCGGAACAGTTTGCCGATGCCTTCGCCCGCGCCTGGTTCAAGCTCACCCACCGCGATATGGGCCCGGTCGTGCGCTATCTCGGCCCACTCGTGCCGAAGGAAGAGCTGATCTGGCAGGATCCGATCCCGGCCATCGACCACGAGCTGGTCAGCGAGGCCGACATTGCCTCGCTCAAGGCCAAGATCCCGGCCTCCGGCCTGTCGGTTTCCGAGCTGGTCTCGACCGCCTGGGCCTCGGCCTCGACCTTCCGCGGCTCGGACAAGCGCGGCGGCGCCAATGGCGGCCGTATCCGGCTTGAGCCCCAGAAGGATTGGGAGGTCAACGAGCCGGCCAAGCTCGCCAAGGTGCTCGGCAAGCTGGAAGCCATCCAGAAGGAGTTCAACGCAGCCCAGACCGGCGGCAAGAAGGTCTCGCTCGCCGACCTCATCGTGCTCGGCGGCGTCGCCGCTATCGAGAAGGCGGCGAAGGACGGCGGCACCGAGGTGACAGTGCCCTTCACGCCGGGCCGCATGGACGCTTCGCAGGAGCAGACTGACGTCGCCTCCTTCGCGGCATTGGAGCCGACCGTCGATGGCTTCCGCAACTACAGCAGAGGCAGGTTGCCGATGTCGGTGGAAGCGATGCTGGTCGACCGCGCCCAACTGTTGACGCTGACGGCGCCCGAACTGACCGTACTGGTCGGCGGCCTGCGCGTGCTCGGCGCCAATGTCGGCGGCTCCAAGCACGGCGTCTTCACCGACAGGCCGGGCACGCTGACCAATGACTTCTTCGTCAACCTGCTCTCGATGGCGACCGTCTGGGATCCGGCGGCCGGCTCAGAGCCGGGCTCGGACGAGGTCTACGAAGCGCGCGACCGCAAGACCAAGCAAGTGAAGTGGACCGGCACCCGTGCCGACCTGATCTTCGGCTCGCACGCGCAACTGCGCGCGCTTTCCGAGGTCTACGGCTCGGCCGACGCCAAGGCGAAGTTCGTCAAGGATTTCGTCAAGGCCTGGACCAAGGTGATGAACGCCGACCGCTTCGACATCGCCACGAAGTAAGATCGTATCCTCCCAACGAAAAAGGCGCGGGTCATGCCCGCGCCTTTTTTTGCATTTATCCAGAACTATCAGTCTTTTTCGAAGATGCCGGCCTTGGCGACGACGCCGGCGATCGCCCCGCCGATCAGCGGCGCGACGATGAACAGCCAAAGCTGGCTGAGCGCGGCACCTCCCGAAAACAGCGCCGGGCCGATCGAGCGCGCCGGATTGACCGAGGTGCCGGTCACCGGGATCATGGCGAAGTGGATCCCTGCCAGCGTCAGGCCGATGACCAGGCCGGCAAAGGCCGTGGTGTGCTTGGCGTTGGTGACGCCGAGGATCACGGTGACGAAGGTGAAGGTGCCGATCAGCTCCCACAGGAAGGCCGAACTCATGCCCCATTTCGTCTCGTCCCAGCCATTGGCGCCGAAGCCGCCGGTGTGGCCGCCGGCCTGGCCGGAAACGATGATCCACAGCGCCAGCGAGGCGATGATGGCGCCGATGATCTGCGCGATCCAGTAGGGGACGACGTCCTTGGCCGGCATCCGCCCCGCCAGGAACACGCCGAGCGTCACCGCCGGATTGAGATGCGCGCCCGAGATCGGGCCGATCGCATAGGCCGCGGCGATCAGGCCGATGCCGAACGCCAGGCCGATGCCTTCCTGTCCGAGCGGCAGCGCGCCGCCGAAACCGCCCGTGACCACGGAAGCCGTACCGATGAACACCAACAAGAACGTGCCGAGAACTTCTGCCAGATAAGTCTTCATTGCCCTCTCCTCATAGGACCCGTCAAAGCGCGTTTCCCGCACCGCGAATCACTGCCGGAAGAGTATTCCCGCGGACAACACTTGGAAAGCCGAGAGGTTAAGCCAAGGAGCTTGCTTGTACCGCCAGTCAAAGACATTGGAGACCTTTCATATTCTGGCGTATTGTTCATGTTTTCCGGCGCCGCCCCGTTTTGAAAACCGTTCGGCGAAATCGCCCGGTTTGAAACGTGGTTTCACAGCCAACGCGAACAGAACTCTTTCAATCCGGGCCTGAAACGCTTTAAGAGCGGACTGGAGCCAATTTTGTGGTGTAAACGGAAAACGGAATGCGACTGGGCGGAAGGCTGGCAGCGGCCATAGAGGTTCTGGAAGACGTCGACCGGCGCCACCGGCCGGTGGCCGATGCCTTGCGCGATTGGGGCTTGTCGCATCGCTTCGCCGGCGGCGGCGATCGCGCGGCGATCGGCAACATCGTCTATGACGCGCTGCGCCGCAAGCGCTCCGCCGGCTGGCTGTTCGGCGAGGACATGCCGCGTGCCATCGGCTTTGGCGCGCTTCTGTTGGAGTGGGGGCAGACGGCGCAGTCGCTCAACGATGCACTGGACGGCGACAAATTCGCGCCGCCGCTGCTCAGCGCGTCCGAATTGAAGGCGGCGGCCGGGCGCCGGCTCGCCGACGCGCCCGACGTGGTGCGCGCCGATATCCCGGACTGGTGCGCGCCGCTGCTCGAGCAAGCCTATGGCGACGCCTGGGTCGAGGAAGGCGCCGCTCTGGCGCAACGCCCGCCGCTGGACCTGAGGGTCAACACGCTCCTGGCCGATCGCGCCAAGGTGGTGGCCGAGCTTGAGGGTACAGGTGCCGCGCCCGCGGCGATCGCGCCGCACGGCATCCGTATTCCGCCGATCGACGGCGACGGCCGGCACCCGAACGTGCAGGCCGAGCCGGCCTTCCAGAAAGGCTGGTTCGAAGTGCAGGACGAGGGTTCGCAACTTGCCGCGGCACTTGCCGGCGCCGCGCCCGGCATGCAGGTGCTCGACTATTGCGCCGGCGCCGGCGGCAAGACGCTGGCGCTGTCGGCCGAGATGGACAATCGGGGCCAGCTCTTCGCCCATGACGCGGAAAAGGTGCGCTTGGCGCCGATCTTCGAGCGCATCCGCCGCTCGCACAACCGCAACGTCCAGGTCGTCAGCAAGCCCGCGGAGCTTGCGCCCCTCACCAAACACATGGATATCGTGCTGATCGACGCGCCCTGCACCGGCAGCGGCACCTGGCGGCGACGGCCCGACGCCAAATGGCGATTGACGGAAAGGCAGCTCGATGCCCGCAAGGGAGAGCAGCAGGCGATCCTCGACACGGCGCAAGCCTTCGTCAAGCCGGGCGGCTTGCTGGTCTACATCACCTGTTCGGTGTTCGATGCCGAGAACGGCGAGCAGGTCGCGGCCTTCCGCGAGCGCCATGAGGGCTTCGCGCCGGTCGATCATCGTCAGCTCTGGGATGGCCGCTTCCCTGGCCATGAAGGGGCCGCGCGTATCGCCGAAGACGGCGGCATCTCGCTGTCCCCGGCGCTGAGCGGCACTGACGGGTTCTATTTCCACGCCTTGCGCCGGACTGCCTGAGGATGTCCGCCCTTTGCTGCGCTGCAACATAAAAGATTGCCTGTCTTGCCTGGCTCTGCAATAAGCTTCGCCAGCAAATATGAGGCGAAGCGCCATGGCAGCAGCCAAGATCGTACCCGCTCCCGACTTCGAGGAACGCGTCAGGGCGTCCTTTGCCCGGCAGGAGGCAATGGCCACGATCGGCGCCGAGCTGACCTTGGTGACGCCCGGCATCATCGAGATCGAGATGCCTTATTCCGCCTCGCTTACCCAGCAGCATGGCTTCCTGCATGCCGGCGTCATTTCGACCGCGCTGGATTCGGCCTGCGGCTATGCCGCATTTTCACTGATGCCGCAGAATTCCAGCGTGCTGACCATCGAGTTCAAGGTGAATCTCCTGGCGCCGGGCAGGGGCGAGCGGTTCCTGTTCCGCGGTTCCGTGACCAAACCCGGCCGCACCATCATCGTCGCCGACGGCCAAGCCTATGCCTTCGCCGGCGACGGCGAGGCCAAGCTGATCGCCACCATGACCGGCACGATGATGACGGTGGTCGGCCGCGACGGAATAGAAGGCTAATCCATGGCGGGTGCAGTTCAGATTGCCGGCAAGGCGGTTCTCTTCGTCATGGCGGTCGAGGCCGAATACGGCCCGCACCTGAAAAACCTGTTCACGCCGCTGATGACCGGCGTCGGCCCGGTCGAGGCCGGTGTCAGGCTGGGCGCCGAGCTGGCGGCGTTGAAGGCCGAGGGAGCGCTTCCGGACCTGGTCGTTTCGCTGGGCTCGGCCGGCAGCCGCAAGCTGGAACAGGCCGAGATCTACCAGGTCGTGTCGGTGAGCTATCGCGACATGGACGCTTCGCCGCTCGGCTTCGAGAAGGGCGCGACGCCTTTCCTCGACCTACCGGTGACGGTGCCGCTGCCTTTCGTCATCCCGGGGGTCAAGGCCGCCTCGCTCTCGACCGGCGGCGCGATCATTTCCGGCGCCGCCTATGATGCCATCGATGCGGACATGGTCGACATGGAGACCTTCGCCTGCTTGCGCGCCTGCCAACTGTTCGGCGTGCCGCTAGTCGGCCTGCGCGGCATTTCCGACGGCGCGGCCGATCTCAGGCACGTCAACGACTGGACGGAATATCTGCACGTGATCGACGAGAAGCTGGCCGCTGCCATCGACTTGCTGGAGCAGGCGGTCGTCTCCGGCGCGATCCGGCTGGGATAGGCCAAAAAGGACGGAAAGCCGCAGCGCTGAGCCCATTGCGCCGACTCGTTTCTTTCTCTAAAGGCTCGCCATGACGACGACAGCCAATCACACCGACACCGTACTGATTGTCGATTTCGGCAGCCAGTTCACCCAGCTTATCGCCCGCCGCATCCGCGAGGCCGGCGTCTTTTCCGAGATCGTGCCGTTCCAATCGGCCGAAGCAGCCTTCAAGCGCATCAATCCCAAGGCGGTGATCCTGTCGGGCGGTCCGGCCTCGACCACCGATATCGGCAGCCCGCGCGCGCCGCAGATCGTCTTCGACGCCGGCGTGCCGGTGCTCGGCATCTGCTATGGCCAGATGGCGCTCTGCGTGCAGATGGGCGGCGTTGCCGAAAGCTCCAACCACCGCGAGTTCGGCCGCGCCTTCGTCGAGATCGAGAAGGAGAGCCCGCTGTTCGAAGGCCTGTGGGCGCCCGGCCAGCGCCACCAGGTGTGGATGAGCCATGGCGACCGCGTCATCGAACTGCCGCCGGGCTTCAAGGTGCTCGGCAAGTCGGAAAGCTCGCCCTTCGCCATCTTCGGCGATATCGAGCGCAAGATGTACGGCATCATGTTCCATCCGGAAGTGGTGCACACGCCGGACGGCGCCAGGCTGCTCAGGAACTTCGTCCACAACATCGCCGGCATCGAGGGCGACTGGACGATGCGCGCCTATCGCGAGCACGCGGTCGAGACGATCCGCAAGCAGGTCGGCAAGGGCAAGGTCATCTGCGCGCTGTCGGGCGGTGTCGATTCCTCGGTCGCCGCACTTCTGATCCACGAAGCGGTCGGCGACCAGCTGACCTGCATCCTCGTCGACCATGGCCTGATGCGCAAGGACGAGGCGGCAAGCGTGGTGGAGATGTTCCGCCAGCACTATAACCTGCCGCTGATCCTGGTCGACGCCTCAGACCGCTTCATCTCGGCGCTGGAAGGCGAGGCCGACCCCGAAAAGAAGCGCAAGACCATCGGTCGCCTGTTCATCGAAGTGTTCGAGGACGAGGCGAAGAAGCTCGGCGGCGCCGATTTCCTGGCGCAGGGCACGCTCTATCCCGATGTCATTGAAAGCGTCTCCTTCTCCGGCGGCCCGTCGGTGACGATCAAATCGCACCATAATGTCGGCGGCCTGCCCGAGCGCATGAACATGAAGCTGGTCGAGCCGCTGCGCGAACTGTTCAAGGACGAGGTGAGGGCGCTCGGCAAGGAGCTCGGCCTGCCCGAAAGCTTCATCGGCCGCCATCCGTTCCCCGGTCCCGGCCTCGCCATACGCTGCCCTGGCGGCATCACGCGCGAGAAGCTGGAGATCCTGCGCGAGGCCGACGCCATCTATCTCGACGAGATACGCAAGGCCGGACTCTACGACGCGATCTGGCAGGCCTTCGCGGTGCTGCTTCCGGTGCAGACGGTCGGGGTCATGGGCGACGGCCGCACCTACGAATTCGTCTGCGCTTTGCGTGCCGTGACCTCCGTCGACGGGATGACGGCCGACTTCTACCACTACGACATGAACTTCCTGGGTGCGGCCGCCACCCGCATCATCAACGAGGTCAAGGGTATCAACCGCGTCGTCTACGACGTGACCTCGAAGCCGCCCGGCACAATCGAGTGGGAATGATTCAGGCCCATCCCAACGTCGCCGAATTTGCGCCAGACTTTGATTTAAGTCACTGAAATCAAAAATGTTTTCGGCCAAAGACGTTCGCTGGCTATCGGCCCACACTCTTTGGCTTTGCGGTACCGGCTGACGGCCCTCCGACATATTGCCAAACGAAATTTTTGACAGTACCGTCGCGGTCCATAGGGCTAGTGACGGTACTTTTTTCAGCTCAAGATGCTGAAAATAAAGAAGAATTCCTGTCTGAAACCCTCCAAAAACCTGTGACGGTACTTTTTGAAAGGCAGTCGGGATGCTGACGGATGCCGCTCTCAAGGCATTGAAACCAAAAGAAAAAATCTACAAAGTGGCGGACCGTGACGGCATGTATGTCCGCGTGATGCCGAGTGGCGCAATCTCGTTCCGCCTCGATTACAGGCTTAATGGCCGCCGCGAGACCGTCTATCTTGGTAAATACGGCCGCGACGGCATCTCTCTGGCCCAGGCGCGGGAGAAGTGCCTCGATGCGCGTCGCGCGGTGAGGGATGGTCAATCTCCCGCTATCGAGAAGCAGCGGCAGAAGCGCCGACTGAAGGAAGCCAGGAGCTTTGGCCAATTTGGTGAGAAGTGGCTGAGCTCCGCGCCAATGGCGGATAGCACTCGATCGATGAGGCGCTCAATCTTCGATCGCGAGCTACTGCCGATTTGGCGCAATCGGCTGCTGACTGAAATCACACCGGACGACCTTCGCGCCCAGTGTGCCAAGATCGTCGAACGCGGAGCGCCTGCCACGGCAATCCACGTCCGTGATATTCTCAAGCAAATCTACGGCTTTGCCATCCTTCATGGCGAGAAGGTGCCCAATCCGGCCGATGACGTCGGCCCGGCATCGATCGCCAATTTTGTTCCGAGAGATCGCTCGCTCTCCCCATCTGAAATCCGCGTGATGCTCAAGATGCTGGAGAAGGTCGCCACCTTACCGACCATTCGCCTCGGCCTTCGTCTCATCCTGTTCACGATGGTGCGGAAGAGCGAACTTCAGGACGCGACTTGGGATGAAGTTGACTTCGAAAACGCGGTTTGGACCATCCCCAAGGAGCGGATGAAGCGATCGAAGGCTCACAATGTCTATTTGTCACGGCAATCGCTCGATATCTTCATTGCGCTGAAAACCTGTTCAGGCAACTCGCGTTTCGTGCTGCCATCTCGCTACGATGCGGATGCGCCGATGTCGCGCGCAACCTTCAATCGCGTGACTTATTCGGTCGCCGAACAGGCTAATAACGAGGGCCTGCCACTTGAGCCGTTCACCGTCCACGACCTCCGGCGGACGGGCTCAACCCTGCTGAATGAATTGGGCTTCAATAGCGACTGGATAGAAAAGAGCCTGGCCCACGAGGACGGGCGCTCGTCGCGCGGCGTCTACAACAAAGCCGAATATGAAATTCAGCGTAGGCACATGATGCAAGAGTGGTCGGACATCGTAGAGGCATGGGCTGAAGGAAGGAAACGGCCGGTCGTGCTCGTTCCGCCTACGATGACCGGCTTTGAGCCCGATCCAGCCCTTTGACAGGAGCGGTCTTTCGCAAATTTACATCGGGAGCTTTGGCGCGCTCGATAGGGACCGCCCGGCGAGCCCGCAACCACGCCTCGACCTCGGCCAAGTCCCAAACGACGCAACGAGGGGTCAGCGCGAAGCGGCGCGGAAACTCACCGCGCTTCTCCATTTCGTAAATTGTGCTATCGGCCAAAGGCACGATCTCGCGCAGTTCCCGCCGCCGGATCGTTTTCTTGATCGGCGTGATCGCGTGAGTGCTCACATTGCATCTCCTCTGATTCAAATGAGGAGATAGAGAGCAATAGATCTGGAAAGATGGAAGCCGCCGTTGCTCCCTGTCGGACACCAGCGCGCCTCGGCGTGCAATTCGGACAGTCGCTCGTTTTGTTTCAATTTAGTTGGGCGACGATTTTCGCAATAGGTTGGCACGTGCCGAACGTTGCAATGACGGCTGGAAAATCTGGAATAGTCGGTACCATCGGGCTTCCCCGTAAGCCATTGAATATACTACACAAAATACTCGAAAGGTGGAGCTTTAGCTCGGCCGGCAGGCGGCGGCGATGGCGTGCATTTAGGACGGCGTCCACGCGCGGACGATCCAGGTCGAGATGTAGCAGCAGGCGTCCGACAGAATACTCAGGGACGCACCACAGATATGTCACGATGCGGAATGGCCATCCACAGGCCTCATGCGGACCACCGCAGGCGGGGACAGTCGGTCCCGCGTCCCGCCCCTGCGGCCGGCGCTATGCTGACGCTCCTACGGCTGTCCTGATCACCGCCCGCGGCGGAGGCGAATTTCCTCCGTCCTGCGCGCGACAATCGTCATTGTCACGGGCGCGCACAGGATTGCGGTTTATACGCCGTTATCCTTAGGCGCCGTCTTTCGGCAAGTGGACTGTCAATCAAAAGTGACGGTCGGCGGCGCTCGGGCGCTTCTCGCACCGGTCTCCGCCACGCGACCCGCGTGGTGAGCCGAACCGCCCCGCAGTGCCAAATTAGAGTGAAAGTCAGGTCGGTCTGTGTCGTGACGGATTGGGTTCGAGGGAGAGGCTCTCGGTCGTCCGTCAGGGAGATAACCGATGAGCAATGTTGAGTTCCTGGATGCAACTCGTGACGTCAACGGCGGTTACAAAGTCGATGTCGGTCGGGGCCAGCGTATCGGTCGCGTGTCGTCGGAATGGTTTTCCCGACCTGACGATGAAAAGTTTCTTTCGTTGTCAGATCTGTTCGCGTCCGTGCAAACCCGCAGCGAACGAAGCAGAACACGGACCGTTGAGACCGCGGCGGTTCGTGTCGAAGCGAGCCGTGACAATGCTGAGCGCCTGTCGCTTGTCCTGCCTGGTTCAGCCGAGCCATTGGCGCCGACCCATTGGAGCTTTGGGCAACTTGCTGGCCTGATCGGCGCGCCGGCGACCTACCTGCGCCAGCTCCCGGCCTCATTGGCCGGCATCAATCTTCAATACGGCTTGGCCACACATCGAGCCGAGCAGATCAAGACGCTTGAGACAGACAACGGTCGCATGGAACTCCGCGCCGTTACCGGTGTCGACTACGGCCGGATCCATGACCATGAGCTGGTTGGTGCCGTTCAGCGCATTGCAGGCAACGGCACCGGCGACACGCGATGGAAAGTTCCAGGCATCTTGGACTGGTCATCAAGCACATACAATCCCAGGGTTGATGTGACGAAGGATACCACGACGCTCTATGCAAGTGACCGCGATGTCTTTCTGTTTCTGGTCGACGATCTCAATCCGATTGAGGCAGGTCGGTTGCCCCACGGCGCGCCGGATCTCTTCTTTCGCGGCTTCTATTGCTGGAATTCCGAGGTTGGTTCCAAGACGCTCGGCATGGCGAGCTTCTACCTCCGCGCCGTCTGCCAAAACCGCAATCTCTGGGGCGTCGAGGACTTCGAGGAGATCACCATCCGCCACTCCAAACATGCCTCGTCGCGCTTCGCCCACGAGGCGGCGCCGGCGCTCACCCGCTTTGCGAACTCCTCGCCCATGCCGTTCGTCAACGGCATCAGGGCGGCGCGGGAGAAGATCGTTGCCCGCACCGACGAGGATCGTAGCGATTTCCTACGCAAGCGAGGGTTCTCGAAGACGGAGACGGCAAAGATCATCGAGACCGTGCTGTCCGAGGAAGGGCGCCAACCTGAGAGCGTCTTCGACTTCGTGCAGGGCATCACTGCCGTCGCGCGCGACAAGCCCCACCAGGACGTACGCCTCGACCTGGAGACGCGGGCAAAGAAGCTGCTCGACCGGGCAGCCTGATCCCGGGGAGAATCTGAGATGCGGAACGGCGCGTCTCAGGCTCCGTGACCTTCTGGCTTTCCGTCTCGTCGGTTCTGCGGCGCTGCCCTCCAGAGTGAGAGGGCGGCGCTGCGCTTCGTGACGGGTTGGAGGTCGAGAGAGAGGCTTTCGGCCGCCCGTCGCGGAGTACATCCCGATGGCACGTGCCGTTCAGAAGATCACCCTTTCGCCCTCGTGCGACATCCCCTTCAATAAGCTCGTCTTGTCCCAATCGAACGTCCGGCGTGTGAAGGCCGGCGTCTCAATCGAGGAGTTGGCGGAAGACATTGCCCGCCGCGGCCTGCTGCAGGGCCTCAGCGTTCGCCCGGTCGTCGACCAGGCTGGCGTTGAGACCGGCATGTTCGAGATCCCAGCCGGCGGCCGGCGCTATCGGGCGCTGGAGTTGCTCGTGAAGCAGAAGCGCCTCGCCAAGACCGCCCCGGTGCCGTGCATCGTTCGCGACAGCGGCATCGCCGAGGAGGACTCGCTCGCCGAGAACGTCCAGCGCGCGCCGTTGCACCCTCTCGACCAGTTCCGGGCCTTTCTCGCGCTGCGGGAGAAGGGCCAGTCCGAGGAAGAGATCGCTGCCGCGTTCTTCGTCTCGGTCAACGTGGTGAAGCAGCGCCTCAAGCTGGCGTCGGTCTCGCCGACGCTCCTCGAGATCTATGCCGATGACGGCATGACGCTCGACCAGCTCATGGCTTTCACCGTCTCGGGCGACCATGAGCGCCAGGAGCAGGTATTCGAACGCCTGAAGGCTGCCTACGACAAGCAGCCCTTTGTCATCCGTCGCATGCTGACCGAGGGCGCTATCCGCGCCTCCGACAAGCGGGCGCAGTTCATCGGCCTCGACGCATATGTGGCGGCGGGCGGCACGGTGCTGCGCGACCTGTTCCAGGGCGACGATGGCGGTTGGCTGCAGGATGTCCCGCTCGTCGACCAGATGGTGGCCGACAAGCTCAAGGCGGAATCGCAAGCGGTGGCCGCCGAGGGCTGGAAGTGGATCGACGTCGCGCCCGACTTCGCCTACGGCCACGCCTTTGGCCTACGCCAGCTTCGCGGTGAGACCGTTCCGCTGACCGCTGATGAGGAAGCGAGCCGCGACGCGCTCCGAGCCGAATTCGACCGGCTATCCGACGAGTATCAGGACGCCGACGAACTGCCGGACGAAGTGGACGAACGCCTGTCGGAACTAGAAACGGTCCTGGAGGGCTTCGACAGCCGGCCCGTTGTGTTCGACGCCGCCGAGGTCGCCCGGGCGGGCGCCTTCGTCAGCATCGGCGTCGAAGGCCAGCTTCGCGTTGAGCGTGGCTATGTCCGGCCCGAGGATGAGGTGACGGCCGAGCCAGAATCCGAGCTGTCCGCGAACAGCGAGGACCAGCACGCCGCGGCCGCCAGATACGAGGGCGCCGAGGCGGTCGACAAGGCCGAGCCTGAAGCCGAGGCGGAGGAGGGCGAGGGCCTTTCGCCGATCTCCGATCGCCTGATGACCGAACTGACCTCACACCGGACGCTGGGCTTGCGCCACGCGCTCGGCGAGCGGCGAGACGTCGCTTTCCTCGCGGCCCTGCACGTCCTTACGCTCAGGACCTTCTACCACTACGGCTCGGATAGCTGCCTCGAACTCGATTTGAAGAGCGTCAGCTTTGGCACGCAGGCGCCGCGGCTAAACGACAGCGCCTCGGCCGAGGCGATCCGCGCGCGTCACGAACGCTGGGCGAAGGCGCTTCCGAAGGAATCGGCAGATCTCTGGGACGCACTGCACGAGTGGGACGGCGACAGCCGGGCCGGTTTATTTGCGCATATCATCAGCCTCTCGATCAATGCCGTGTACGAGCCATGGAACAGGCGGCCGCGGGCGTTCGCCCATGCCGATCAGCTGGCGCAGGCCGTCGATCTCGACATGGCGGCTGCCGGCTGGAAGCCCACCGTGGACAACTTCCTCGGCCGCGTGACGAAGGCGCGCATTCTGCAGGCAGTCGCGCAGGCGAAAGGCCAGCGCGCCGCCGATCGGATCGAGCATCTGAAGAAAGGCGACATGGCTGCCGAGGCGGAAACCCTGTTGGCCGACACCGTTTGGCTGCCGGAGCCGCTCCGCACCGTCGGTCAGCCAGTGACGCACGCTGCCTCTGCGGCCACCGAGCAACCTGTCGAAGTCGGGGATGAATCGACGGCCATCGGCGGCGAAACGACCATGGCCGAAAACGAGCCGATCGCGGAGAATGAGGCGGACGAAGACGATCCTCACGCGATCGCGGCCGAATAACCGTCAACGACTTGCGAGACTGGCCCGCCGGCGACGGCGGGCCTTTTTCGTATGGGAAACGACCATGGCGCAAAACCCGCATGATCTTGCGCGCTGTCTCGCCGAACGCGCCGAGGCAGTCTGCCGCCACTATCTCTCTGCCGGCCGTCGCGAAGGTGGTTACTGGCTCGTAGGCGACGTGCGCAACACGCCGGGCCGCTCGATGTATGTCCGCCTCAAGGACACGCCGAACGGTCTCGCCGGCAAATGGACCGACGCCGCGACCGGCGAGCATGGCGATCTTCTGGACGTCATCAGCGAGAGCTGCGGTCTGGTAGACTTCAGGGACGTAACTGAGGAGGCCCGGGCCTTCCTCAGCATGCCGCCACCGGGACCGGAAGCCCGTGACCACGATCAGCCGTGTCCGGCACCGCGTGGCTTGCCGGAAGGGGCCCGACGGCTGGTCCGCATGTCGCAGCCGATCAACGGCACGCTCGTACAGGCCTATTTACGGGCACGCGGCATTTTGGACTTACGCGGAACCGGAAGCCTGCACTACCATCCGCGCTGCTATTATCGCCCCGACGAGCATTCGCCGATCGAAACATGGCCCGCAATGATTGCAGCCGTCACCAACCTCCAAGGCAACATCACAGGGGCGCATCGCACCTGGCTGGATCCGCGCCGTCTGGACAAGGCTCCAATCGAAACGCCGCGGCGCGCAATGGGCGATTTTCTAGGTAACGCGGTCCGCTTCGGAACGGCAAGCGATGTATTGGCGGCCGGCGAAGGTATCGAAACCGTTCTGTCGCTCCGGCAAGTCCTTCCCGATATGCCGATGCTCGCAGCGCTCTCGGCCGCGCATCTCGCAGCCATCCTGTTCCCCGTCGCACTGCGGCGGCTCTACATCGTCCGCGACAACGATCCGGCCGGTGACGGGGCGCGTGACACCCTCATCGAACGTGCCAACGCGGCCGGGATCGAGGCGATCGTCGTCTCGCCGGAGCTTGGGGATTTCAACGATGATCTCCGCACCCTTGGCATCGAGGCGCTTCGCAGCGAGGCTCGGTTCCAGGTCGCGCCGCAGGACGTCGCCCGCTTCATGGCGCTGGCGGCATAGCCGGCAGGGGAACCGGTGTAGTGCGGCTCGCCATGCCCCTAGGATGCGCCAGCCGTCGGAGAGGACCGCGCCCCGGCCTTCCAGAGGGCGATCGGCCCACAAGCCGGCCGGCCGGGCAATGGCGGCGGCCAACTATTTTCCAGCGGCGCGGGCCGCGCCTTTCCATCGCGAGACAAAATAGCCGGCCTTAGCCATCGAACCCTACGCTCGCGCTCCGGGTGCCCGGCCGTGCGGCTGGTGGGCTTCGCCGCCATGAGGCCGCGACGGCCGCGATCCAAACGACGGAGCATCCCATGCGCGAGCACGACGACTATGACGCTACCCAAGTATCCTCACCCGCCGACCAGATCCTCAACGAACTCCAGCTCCACGGCTATCGCCCCTTCGCCGACGAGCCCGATCAGCGGCTTCTGCCCGACGGCATCGAGGTCGCGGGCGCCATCGCCGACATCTTCGACGCCCTGATCGGCACCCTTGAGGACACGCGCCTCGAACCCGACCTCGACGGTCTCCTGTGGTCGACGGTCAACATCTTCCACCGCGCCACCGGCCGGATTGCCCGGGAACTGGACGACAATGAGCTGGCCCAGAAGCGAGCGCAGCGCGAACAGGATGGCAGCGAGGTGAAATCGGTCGAACTGGAACGCCTGATCGCCGAGGGCATCACCCTGATTGAGCGCCAGAACGCCTTCGAGCTAATGCGCGACCAGGCCGCCGAACATTACGAGCGCCACGTCTGCAAGCCCTGGCTGCCGCGCAGCGGATCGAAGGTCAACCATCTCAATCTGACCGCGGCGATAATCGACAGCCGCGACTTCCTGATTGCGAAGAAGCGAGCCGAGCAAGAGGTCCTTCTGCCTCCCGGCCCAAAGGTCGTCGTCACCGGCGGGCTCGACTACAACGATCACCGTCTCATCTGGATGAAGCTCGACCAGGTGCATGAAAAGCACCCGGACATGGTGCTGGTTCACGGCAAGTCGCCGAAGGGCGCCGAGAAGATCGCCTCCCTCTGGGCGAAGAACCGCAACGTGCCGCAGATCGGCTTCGCACCCGATTGGACCAAGCATGGCCGGGCAGCACCGTTCAAGCGCAACGACGAAATCCTGGAGATCGTGCCCAAGGGCGTGATGCACTTCCCCGGCACCGGCATCAACGACAACCTCGCCGACAAGGCCAAGAAGCTCGGCATCCCGGTCTGGAAGTTCGGCGGCGCGTGAGCGCCGCACCTTTTCCCCTGCATCGAACGACACAAATAGCTGACGGAAGCGTTCATTAGGAGCGCTGAAGTTGGTCGGCTCCGTCAGCGTTAGCCGACCAACTGAACTTATACAACCGGCTCGAGAGGAAGATCCATGCCAAAATCCATTCTGATCATCGGCGAAGATCCCGCACAGATCGACTTTGACGCGCCTGATGCGCCCAAAGACATGACTGCCCGCAAGGTCATGGATGGCCTGAACGGCTCAGTAGCGCGGTTACAAGAGGCCGGGCACAGGGCGACGCTGCTACTCACAAAGGACGCAGCCACGGTGGAGCGACAAACCATCGAAGCACTGTCCGGCACGACCTATGACGTCATTGTTATCGGCGCCGGACTTCGCACGCTCCCCAGGATGGCCGAACAGTTCGAGCGGCTTGTGAACGTCCTCCACGAACGGGCGCCGAGTGCGAAGTTCGCCTTTAATAGCCAGCCGGCAGACTCCGACCAGGCAGCGATGCGATGGATCGATGCCACGCCGGTTGAACGCTAGTTTTCGAAAACATCAGATCGGCTGCGGTGTTCCTCGAAAGAACCACCGCCCGCTTATCTGCGCTAATCCTTGGTCCGACTGATCGCTTGACGCCATCAACCCGTAAAGGGTCGGCTATGCGAGCATGCCGCCGCTGCGGCTTGGCCTGCGCGGTGATTGCAGCGCTCAGTCCGACACATCGGGCGCCTGTCAGCGGAGGATGGTCCTCCGCTCGGAACAGGAGCCGGATCAATGTCCCCAAACGACGCCCACGCCTTCGCCTTTAGCCTTGCCACCACGCTGATGACCGTTATCATCATCTTCGAGGCCGGCGACGGCACGCTGTCGGTCACGCCCGCCAGCGAATATGACGGCGAGATTGCCGCCATCGTCCATGAGATCGATCCCTTCGCTCCCTGACGCGCGCCGGCCGGTACGGCGGAAATCACCGAAGATTTCCGCTCTCGGCACTGCCGGTCTTGCGCTATATTACGGGTGCGCCCTAGTGGTGGTGGAAGGCGCGATCGTCAGACTTTTCCTCACGGAGGCCACCACCGTGATCGTCCCGGCAACACTTGCATCCCTCGCAGCGATCGGTCTGCTTTGCTGGCTGTTGTCCACCCTCGCTGTCTTCGCGTTACCGGCGTTTATCGGTTTGGCCGCGGGCGCCTGCGCGCACTGCACAGGCGCTGGCCTTCCCGGCGCCATCCTGGTCGGCGCCGTCGCGGCCGCCGCCGCGCTCGCGGCCGGGCGTCTGCTCATGACCTTCGTTCGGCCTACGTGGCTGAAGCTGATCGTGGCGGCTGCCTTCGTCACGCCGGCGGCGATCGCTGGCTTCCACGCGACGCATGGTATCGTGAAGCCCTTCATGCCGTCCGACGCCTGGCGGATGACGTTCTCCGTCATCGGCGCGATCGCGGTCGGCTTCACCGCCTTCGTGCGGGTCGAGGGAATGGCGGCGGCCCAGGGCCCGCGCGGCCGGGATCTTGCTCAAGCCTAAACTTCGTCCTGCCGTCACGGGTGTCAAAGCAGCAACGGGCGTATTGGCCCCCGTTGTCCCATGCGGTTGCGATGGGCGTGTGCGGCGGGGATCGACGCGCTACCCGGAAAAGCGGTGGTCGCTGGAGCGCTGCCTGGGCACGCTCATGTCTCGGCGGCCAAATGGCCGGCGAGGGGCGATCATACCGAGGGCGGCAAGGGTGGAGCAGTGTAGGCCAGGCCGGAGGGAGACGAAGCCGGTAGGCACGCGGTGACACCTGTTTGTCCGATGCGGGACGGCCGCCATCTTCTCCGTTGTTTGGCCGTGTCTCAACCGCTCCAAACGGCCTCTTCAATGGCCTGATCTGACCGAAGGCCGGCTGCGCCTCGATCGCCTATGACGCAACAGCCGCGTCCAACTTTCTTCCCCTGCCGGGGCCCCACCCCACGCGACAAGTCGCGTGGGGACCCCGAGGCGCCGTCATTCCTCGCGAGACAAGAAAGTCCTCCTTGCCTGTCAGGCCCCTTCGGGGTGCGCCGTCGATCGCCTCCGGCCTGCCGATCGCCATCGAGGCCGCAATGGTGCGGGCTCGGAAACAGAAAACGGAGACTTACAATGGCTACCATCGGTTCTTTCAAGAAGACCGGCTCGAACGAGTTCACCGGCGAGATCGTCACCCTCAGCGTCCAGGCCAAGAACGTGCGCATCGTCCCTGACACGCGCGCCTCCGGCGAGAACGCTCCCAGCCACCGGGTCGTGGTCGGCCGCGCCGAGATCGGCGCCGCCTGGTCCAAGCGCTCCAACGAGGGCCGCGACTATCTGGGCCTCAAGCTCGACGATCCGAGCTTCAACGCCCCGATCTACGCCAACCTCTTCGACGACGAAGAGGGAGACGGCTTCTCGCTCATCTGGTCGCGGCCAAGCGCGCGGCGCGACTGATAGTCCGAGAAGGCCCCGGCCGACAGCCGGGGCCTTCTTCTGACAAACAGGCGGTATCGCCGGCTAGGGAGGGGGCGATGCCGTGATCGCATCGCCTGATGCTTCTGAACCACGCACCCAGCGCAAGCTGAACCTGTAAAATGCGTCCTTCACTCCGTTGATAGGAAGACCAGCAATGATTGAGCCGTTTGACGAGTTGGCGCCGACTGCCGACGAACTTACCGAATATGACCGCGAGCACATCAAGCTCTACGCGCGCCTGCTCGATGCGGCCGATGACGGCGCGGACTGGCGCGAAGTGGTCGAGATCCTCTTCGGCATTGATTTGGCGAAAGAGCCGCAGCGCGCACGGCGCATCCATGACAGCCATCTGGCGCGTGCGCGCTGGATGGCACGCGCCGGCTACCGCCATCTTCTGCGTCAAGCCGACAGCCAGCGCTAAAGCCTCTACCGGTCGCGGGGTGATGCCGAAGCGGCATCACCCTATGCCGGGTGACGGGCTTCCGTGAGACCTCGCTAGCCGGAATCGTTTTGAGGCGGGGGCTGCACGCTATCGCGAGGAGCTCTTCAGATGACGCCGGATACATCCCATTGGCGAGACCATGACAGCTACGACTATTTCGATGCTCTACCAGTCGAAGGGCTCGCCTGGGAATGCCTGCGGCGTCACAAACCCTATCAACGGCACTATCGCCTGCTCCTGGCGACGAGAGCTCAAAAAGCGCCGATAACGCCTGAGCTACAGCGGATATGGGGGCTGCGATTTCCCGGCCAGGCCCGACTTGTCCGCATTGGCGCAAGAGGTCCTCTGGTCGCCTGACGTCGATCCGGCGGTGCTTCCTCTTGTTCGCACACCCGATTTCTTGTCGTCGGCCTCTTCCGGTCCTTTGACGGCGCTGGGCGAGGAGCACAAGAGCCCGGAAGGGCGCCACGCGCTTCACAATGCCCGCGCCTTGACACAACTTCTTTTCCTGCCTGGCAGCGACGCGCACGGTCAACTGGCGGCGTTGATCCCGTTGGACGCACAGACGCTGGGCCGGATCGAGGCGCTTACCCGCTTCTGGCGTTCCTGGCAGGGCCGCGCGGTGCCGCCAGACACCCGAGTGACTGCGCAGCAGCGACGCCGCTTCCGCCTGATGATGCAGGCCGCTGATGGCCGTTCGAACGGCGCCAGCTATCGCGACATTGCAATCGCCCTCTATGGGCTGAGCCGCATCGCCGCCGATCCTTGGAAAACGTCCGCTCTTCGCGATGCGGTGATCGGCCTGGTTGAAGGCGCCACGTCTCTTATCGGCGGCGGCTATCTGCAAATACTGCGCCATCGGCGACGAGCCTAGCTCTTCCGGCTCAGGCGATGGGGTGGGATTTTGGCACCCCGCAACTTCCCCATCCCTTCCGAAGCCCATCCTCCGCCACTGTGGTCTCTGTCCGCCGCTGGATGTCAGCGGTAGCCCGAAACCCCACGGAGCTCCGATCCAATGCGACCCGATATCGCCGTGTTGCCGCCGCGCTTTCTGCGCACCAAGGAAGCTGCTGATTTCCTCAGCCTGTCCGCCCGTACCCTTGAAAAGCACCGTACCTACGGCACGGGTCCTGCTTACAAAAAGCTCGGTGGCCGCGTCGTCTATGCGGTCGACGATCTCCAGGCCTGGGCCGAGCGAGGCGCCGTAACCTCCACATCGGATCCTCGCGGCTCGGTTCTGCCGGCCAAGCGGCATACGCCTGCACCAACTGCACATGACGGACGATATTCGCGCTGAGTTGACACGGCTGACGCCGCTGCCGCGCGGCGTCACCGTCGCCGCCGCGCAGCACGAGAAACGAGCGCTATTCTCTGCCAAAGCCAGGAGCAACTTCCATGCCGTGCATCGCCGCTCCACGCCTGCGTCCTGCGTTCCCCGCCGCGCCCCAGCTATCCGACAATCTCGTCCATGTCGAACTGATCTGGATGGCGAAGAGACAGGAGAGCTGGATACGCTTCGGCACCCATTCCCACGAGCAGATCGTTGACCGCCACCGGCGCGTCCTGTCCTACCGGCCCGGCGCGGTCTTCGCGTTCGTACGCTGGGCCGCGAGCGACTTCGGCACGGTCATCTCGCGCCTCGACATCGTGCAGGCGGTGTCGCCCGGCGAAGCCTATCAGACGCTTCCGTTCGTTCGTCCAGGCGGCGAGATCCTGCTGAAAGTCGAAGGATGGGCCTGGGTTGACCACGTTCTGCGGACGATCGACGCCATTGAGCGCCTTGGCATAGAGCCTGCGTCAGTGTCGCCCGATCACTGGCGCCACATCAACAACCGCATCGCCGCCGGGCAGGAGCCGCGCGCCTATTCGCTCGAACAGCATCGCGCGGCCTTTCTGCGCAGGAGGGTAGGGCTGTGACGCGCGCGGCGCCCATCCTGGTCGGTGCCGTCGCGAGTCTGGCCGTCGGCTATCCGGCTTTCGTGCCGATGCCGGTCCGAATGATCTGGAACGCATCAGCCAGCGCGCCGCTCGGCCTCTACCTAATCGACTTTGACGAACCACCGGTGGTGGGCGATCTGGTCGCCGTGAACGCGCCCGAGCCGCTCGCCGCCTTCCTCGCCGATCGCGGCTATCTGCCGAGGGGCGTGCCACTCCTGAAGCACATCCTGGCGGCGTCCGGGCAATGCGTGTGCCGATCGGGCCTCCTCATAACCGTCGACGGCGCCCTCGCTGGCATGGCGCTTCGGCGCGACCAGACAGGCCGTGCCCTGCCTGTCTGGGAGGGCTGCCGACGCGTCGCGACGGGTGAGGTCTTTCTTATGAATCGACAGGTGCGCGACAGCCTCGACGGTCGGTACTTCGGCCTCGTTCCCACCGATCGGATCATCGGCCGTGCCACCCCGCTGTGGACCTACGGGTTTGACGACGGTCGCTTCGAACGGCGCGCGCAAACGCGGTGAGCGCGCGAGCGGCAGCGCCTCTGGCGCCGACCTCATCACCGCACTGTCACAGGAATAGGAGCCTGACATGCAGCAGATCGGAGAGTTCACGCGCGAGAAGACCGGCTATTGCGGACGCATCCATACGCTCAGCCTCAACCTCGATATCGTCATCGTGGCAGCAGAGGCGAGCGATGGCGAGAACGCACCTGACTATCGCGTCCATGCCGGCAACGAGGACGGCCCCGAGATCGGCGCAGGCTGGAGACGCTCCAGCGAGAAGGCCGGCGACTTCGTCTCTATACAGCTCGACGACCCCGTCCTGGCGCAGCCGATACGCGCCAGCCTCTTTCGCAATGGCGACGACAAGACGTCGTGGTCGCTGCACTGGTCGCGCCCGCGCGAGCGCGGCGAAAAGGAGTGAGCGATGTTCGCGGGCCTTTGGCCAACGAGCCGTCACAATGCGCCCGGGCGGCTTCGCGCCGCCCGGCGTTTGGCTCTACCGCTGCTTTGCGGACTGTCCATCGCAACCGGCTTACCACCGGAGGCGGTTGCGCAGGACCCGGCCATCGCACGGTCGTCCCAACGCGACCCGTTTGCCGCACACGTCAGCGAAGCTTCGCATCGCTTTGGCGTTCCGGCTGCACTGATCCGCGTCATAATGCGCCAGGAAAGTGCAGGTGACACGCGTGCTGTCTCCAGCGCAGGCGCCCGTGGCTTGATGCAGATCATGCCCGGCACCTGGGAGGATTTGCGCGCCCGCTGGTCGCTCGGTGCCGATCCCTTCGATCCTCGTGACAACATCCTGGCTGGCACGGCGTATTTGCGCGAGCTGCATGATCGCTTCGGCTCGCCGGGCTTTTTGGCCGCTTACAATGCGGGACCTGCGCGCTACGAAGCATACCTCGCTGGGCGTCCGCTACCCGACGAGACCCGCGCCTATGTCGCAGCGCTTTCTCCGCTCGCGCGCGGACTGGCGACCGCTCGCCCTTTCGCCACCGCCCCCGTCACGGCAGTCCCCTGCAAGCATGCCGCGCTGTTTGTGCGTTGGCCGGATCGCGCGCCGTCCGTCGTCGTCCCGATGGCCGACCGGCCGCCGAATAGCACTGTCTCCGCGACAGTCGTTCGTGATGTCTCTGGCCTCGTGCCGCCGTCGGCGGGTCTCTTCGTGAAGCGAACCGGCGAGAGGGGTCCACCCATGAGGCTAGATCGTCCTTGTCGCACAATCGCAGGCTCCAGCGCGGCATGGCGTGTGTGGAGGCTGATGGCAGTCAGAGCAACCGGGAGATGGCAGGATAAAAGGGCGCACTTTGCGCCTCGGTCGAGCGGTTGGTTTCACTCGGGATTTTGGCGAGCTCCGCACATTGTCGCCATTCGCCGCAATGTGGCATCACGACCCAAGGCGTTGCTTGCAAAGGTTATTCTTCACATTGCGGGTCCGCGTCATGGCCGATGAACGCGAGTTTCGCATTCGGCCCGGCCGCATTCGCTCAAATCGCGCCCAGCGGGCACGGCCCTTCATTGCCCAGGCGCTTGCCGCCGCGAAAAGGGCTGGCGGCGGCATCTCAAGATCGGGCCGGATCGTCCCCGGCAGCCGCTCCCGTTTTGGCCACGGTCAACGCGCCAGCATCCAGGCCAATCGCCTGATCACCTCGCGATCGCGCGGAGCTGTCGTCAAGGCGCGTGTCGTCCGTCACTCCGCGCGCGCGGCGCCACTGGCAACCCATCTCGGCTACCTGCGTCGCGAGGGCGTGACCCGGGATGGAGAGAAGGGGAGGATGTTTGGGTCGGGCGCGAATGACGCCGATGGCGCAGCCTTCGCGACGCGCACAGCGGAAGACCGGCACCATTTCCGATTCATCGTCTCGCCGGACGATGCCCTCGAGATGGGGGATCTCAAATCCTTTACCCACAACCTTGTCGCGCAGATGGAAAAGGACCTTGGCACACAGCTCGACTGGGTGGCCGTCGATCACTGGAACACGCAGCATCCGCACGTTCACCTCATCGTTCGCGGTGTGCGCGATGACGGCGAGGATCTCGTCATCTCGCGCGATTACATCAAGGAAGGAACGCGCGACCGGGCTCGCGACCTGATCACCCAGGAACTGGGGCCGCGCACTGATCTCGACATCCGCCGCTCGCTGGAAAGCCAGGTACAGTCCGAGCGCTGGACGCAACTCGATCGCCAGTTGCTTCGCGACAGCCGCAACACCGGCCTCATCGACCTGGCTCCGTCCGCCAGTTCGCAACCCGACGAGTATCGCGCATTGAAGATTGGTCGCCTGCGCAGGCTTGAGGTTCTTGGCCTCGCCGATCACGTCGGATCCGGCCAATGGGTGATCAGCGACAAGGCCGAAGCCATTCTGCGCGAGCTTGGCGAGCGCGGCGACATCATAAAGCGAATGCACCGCGCGATGACCGGGCGAGGTATCGAGCGTGGCTCAAGCAGCTATGTTCTGGCCGCCGAAAGTCTCGATACACCCATTGTCGGACGGCTCATCGATCGCGGGCTCGATGATGAACTGCGCGGCACGGCCTACGCCGTCGTCGATGGCGTGGATGGCCGCACCCATCACATCAGGCTTCCCGGTCTTGAAGCGGCTGGTGATAGCGCGCCCGGGTCGATCGTCGAGTTGCGCAAATTCGACGACGCGCGCGGCCAACGTCGGGTTGCGCTGGCGGTTCGCTCCGATCTCACTCTGGATGAACAAGTCGAGGCGCCAGGGGCGACGTGGCTTGATCGCCAAGCCCTCGCGCGCAAGCCCGCGGAACTCGCCCAAGCCGGCTTCGGCGCCAACGTCCAGGACGCTTTGGAGCGCCGCGCCCGGCGTCTTCTCGAGCAAGGACTGGCAGAGCGGCAAGGCAACCGGATCAAGTTCACGAGCAACCTGCTTGATACGCTGCGCCGCCGCGAACTGGAGGCGATTGGCGGCAAGCTCGCGACCGACAGCGGACAGCCGTTCAACCATGCCGCCAGCGGCGACCATGTTGCTGGCACCTACCGCCGACGCCTTTCGCTCGCCTCCGGTCGTTTTGCCCTGATCGACGACGGCCTTGGCTTCCAACTCGTTCCCTGGACGCCCTCGCTCGAAAATCGTCTCGGCCAGCATGTCAGTGGCGTCGCCCGAGCCGATGGCGGCGTCGACTGGAGCTTTGCCCGAAATCGGGGGCTCGGCCTTTAGCAGCGGAAAGAAAGGGTCCGACGATGTCCGCCACGAAAATCCTCTGGGGCCAGATCCTGGCAGTCTTCCTGATCGTCCTGTCGACGACCTGGACGGCAACACAATGGACAGCGTGGCGACTCGGCTTTCAGCCACAGCTCGGGCCGCACTGGTTCGCTGTCGCAGGCGTTCCCGTCTATTACCCGCCGGCTCTGTTCTGGTGGTGGTACTTCTATGATGCCTATGCCCCGGCCATTTTCGTGGAAGGCGGGCTGATCGCCGTCTCGGGCGGCTTCCTTTCGATCATCGTTGCGATCGGCATGTCGGTCTGGCGGGCGCGCGAAATCAGGAATGTCTACACCTACGGCTCAGCACGTTGGGCCGGAAAGAAGGAGGTGGAGGCTGCCGGCCTGCTCGGAGCGGATGGCGTGGTGCTCGGGCGCTATGATCGCCATTACCTGCGCCACGATGGGCCAGAGCATGTGCTGTGCTTCGCGCCGACCCGATCCGGCAAGGGTGTCGGGCTGGTGGTGCCGTCGCTGCTTACCTGGCCTGGCTCAGCGATCGTCCACGATATCAAAGGAGAGAATTGGCAGCTTACCGCCGGGTTTCGTGAGCGGCACGGTCGCGTCCTGCTGTTCGACCCGACCAATGCGAAATCGTCCGCCTACAATCCCTTGCTCGAAGTCCGCCGCGGCGAATGGGAGGTCCGCGATGTCCAGAACATCGCCGACATCCTGGTCGACCCGGAAGGAAGCCTCGAGAAGCGCAACCACTGGGAAAAAACCAGCCACGCGCTGCTGGTCGGCGCCATCCTGCACGTCCTCTATGCCGAGAAGGACAAGACGCTCGCCGGCGTCGCCGCCTTGCTCTCCGATCCAAAGCGGCCGATCGAGTCCACCTTGGCCGCAATGATGACAACCGCCCACCTTGGAGAAGCCGGTCCGCATCCGGTCATCGCCAGCGCGGCGAGAGAATTGCTCAACAAATCCGACAACGAGCGCTCGGGCGTGCTCTCGACCGCCATGTCCTTCCTCGGCCTTTACCGGGATCCCATCGTCGCGGAAGTGACGCGGCGCTGCGACTGGCGCATTGCCGACATCGTCGGCGGCAAGGTTCCAGCGACGCTCTACCTGGTGGTACCCCCATCCGACATAAACCGGACGAAGCCGCTCATTCGGCTCGTCCTCAACCAGATCGGGCGCCGTCTGACCGAGGATTTGCACAGAAACACGGTCCGCCATCGGCTGTTGCTCATGCTCGACGAATTTCCGGCGCTCGGGCGCCTCGACTTCTTCGAGTCAGCCTTGGCCTTCATGGCAGGCTATGGGCTGAAAAGCTTCCTCATCGCGCAGTCGCTGAACCAGATCGAGAAGGCTTACGGGCCGAACAACTCGATCCTCGACAATTGTCACGTGCGCGTCAGCTTCGCCACGAACGATGAACGGACCGCCAAGCGCGTTTCGGACGCGCTGGGAACGGCAACCGAGATGCGGGCGATGAAGAACTATGCCGGCCACCGGCTTTCGCCTTGGCTGGGACACCTCATGGTGTCGCGGCAAGAGACGGCGCGCCAGTTGCTGACCCCCGGCGAAATCATGCAGCTTCCGCCCACGGACGAGATCGTGATGCTGGCGGGGACGCCGCCGATCAGGGCAAAGAAGGCGCGCTATTACGAGGATGTCCGCTTTCGCGACCGCGTGCTGCCGCCTCCCGAGCCTGCCCGATCGCAGGATCGCGATGCGGACGACTGGAGCCATCTGCCGATCCTCGCCTGCTCGGAACGCATAGAAAGGTCCGGTACATCAAGGCAGGGCAGCGAGGATGCGACGGAATCGGAGCGCCGCCTGCAGCCCGAGCTCAGCCGGACACATCCGGTCGAGAAGACGGCGCCGATCGAGAACGAATTCGAGATCGGTTCTGTGGACGACGCCGACGATGATGCGCTGATCGCGAACCGTCGCCTGACCGGCCTGATGCAGGGCGTGGCGCGACAGGTGTCCCTCGATCCTGATGACGGCATGGAGTTGTAAGGCGCATGACCAGCAGCAAGAAGAAGGTCCAGATCTCTGTCTATCTCGATCCGGCTGTGATGACGGTGCTTGCCGACTATGCGGCCCGGCGCGATAAGTCCCAGTCCATGGTTGCCGAGGCAGCGATCGCTTCGTTCCTGTCGCCGGATTCCGATGAACGTCGCGAGGCAGCGATCGCCAAACGCCTCGACCAGGTCGACCGGCGGCTGAACCGGCAGGAACGGGATATCGGTATCGCGATCGAGACGCTGGCGGTGTTTGTGCGCTTCTGGCTCGCGACCACGCCTGCCTTGCCCGAGCCCGCCGCGCAGGCCGCACGTGCCAAGGCGGGCGAACGTTATGAGGCTTTCGTCACGGCGCTGGGCAGGCGCCTGGCGAAGGGCCCGAAACTGCGGCAGGAGATTTCGGAAGATATCGATCCGGGCGTCGAGAAAAGGTAGTCTTAGCTGCGGCGCGACATCGGTGTGGCGACACCGCGGGATTTGGCGGTAGAGTCTAACTTTCGCGTATTTGAAATACGCGAAAGTTAGACCGCCCATGGCCGGTGACAGTCACTGGCGCTGGTATGGCCACTGCTTCGAGGCTCCGCGTATCCTTTCGAGGCTCCGCGTATCCTTGCCCCGGCGCATCTGGCTTGCGCGCATGATGTCGATGTGGAATGCCGATCGGGTAGCCTGAATTTCTTGTCCGAGCGTCCTTGGAACTCGATCAGTAGGTCTCAGACAGAAGCATCACGCGCCTGGCTATTGCCGACCTGACAGACTCGACGAGTTGCGCGGGAAAGTGACGAGGCAATTTGGAAATCACGACGTCGGGCCACTTCTCGGCATTTGCGGCGATATCTTCGAAGATCTTGCGCATCAGGGATGTCCCCACGCCTGCAACCTCGGCGGTCTGCACGAAATGGCGGGGCATAATTTCATGCATCGAATAGTGCCGGCTCTTGCCGACGGACATCGCAAGCTTGAATTTTTTGCGAGGGATCTGTCCGACGTCAAGACTGGGCTGCGCGGTCAGTACGTCGTAGAGCGGTGTCATGCGGAACCGTCCGCCGGGCCCGAGAAAAATGCTGAAGTTCTTGGCGTGGCCGTCGGTGGCGCCGATCAGCCAGAATACGATGCAAGCGCGCAGGAAAACCGCGATGTCGTCTTCGGGCGTATCGCTGCCTTTTAGAAGTTCGACAATCTCGACGATGCCGGGACCGCCCTCTGATTGGTACTTCCGTGTCGGCGGGACCGATAGCGCTTGACACATATCCTCCTGGGGCAGGCGCAGGAGGCGGCCGTCGCGGGCCCACAGCCGGTCGAAGCGCTCGACGATCAGCGTGCGGCGTCCCCCGAAATCCGCGATCTCCGTCTTGGCGGCAGGCACGTCGAACACCTCGAGGAGCTTGAGGCACAGATACTCGTTCTCAACGCTATTGGAGAGGTCGATGCCGTTGGGCAGCCGGCCGATCTGCGGCTTCAGGATATGGGTGGTCGCCGCCGTGCCGATTGGCTTGAACCAGCGCCCGTCCTTGCGCAATAGCGCCGTCTTTTCCTGGGCGCCGGCGATCGAAATGCGGAAATCCTCATCCTTACCGAGGCCGAGAGGAGCGGTTGCGAGGTTTTCGATTATTCCGGCGATTTCCTGTCTGCTGACCGGCTTGCCCTCGCTGCTGCCAGGATTGCCCGGATCGACGCCGTCGGGCAGGAACTGCAGCGCTCCGACGCAGTCATGACCGAGGGCGGCGAGCATGCTGTAGGCGTCGGTGCCTTCCGCGCCGACCCGTTCGGCTACGCGCTTGCGGATGGTGTCGTTGTCGGGAAGCAGGTTATCGAAGACGTTGATCACAGGCGCGCCGATATAGCGGTCCTCTCGCAAGGGAAGCGAGAGCGAGACCGGGAAGGTACCGCGCCAGTCCAGCCATTCGCCGGCGTACCGGAAGTCTATTGCGCCAGTCGATTCCCTGCGCAGCACACCAACTAGGCGTCCGTTCAGGAACACATTCAGCGGCGAGTGAATCGGCCGCCGCGCCATTAGAACAGATCCTCGATCTCGGCGGCGCTGCCCTTGCTACGTGAGCGAACCACGAGCTCGAGGTCGAGGGCTGAGAGAGCGGCCATCAGAGTGCTGAGCTGCACCGCTGGCTCGCCGGCTTCAAGGCGGGACACCGTAGCCTGGCGCAGGCGAATTTGATTGCCAAGCGCCTCTTGCGTTAGGTCGGCCTGTCGGCGAGCGCGGCGCAGAATGGCGCCGAGTTGCTTTTCATTGCGAGCGATCTGGTCGGTCATGATAAGTCTCCGCAGCGCCATATACGCATTCGCGTATGATATGTCAATATACGCGGTCGCGTATAAATCCATTTAATACGCAAATGCGTATAAAGTCGTAGTATACGCAATCGCGTATGGATCCTGCCATTGACGGCCCAAATCCAATGGAAAGGCTGTAAGCGCAAGCACCGCCTTTCTCCTGTCTTTACACGCCGCGCTACGACGCCTCGATAAACCTGTTGCAGCGGCCCAAAATACCGTTCTCTTAATCATCCCCGTCCGGGTGGCCAACTCGTCTTCCCGGATCGAAACGGGGACTGGGATGACAGCTTCACATCACAACTCAGAAGGATTTGCGCGCGGCGCCCGCATGCTGCGCACGGCGCTCGGACCGGCGATCGCGCGCTATCTCGACGATGTCGGCATTGTCGAGGTGATGCTGAACCCGGATGGGCGACTTTGGATAGACCGGCTGTCCGAGGGCCTGGCCGACAGCGGCGAGCGTCTGTCGGCCGCGGACGGCGAGCGCATCATCCGCCTGGTTGCGCACCACGTCGGCGCCGAGGTGCATCCGTCTGCTCCGCGCGTGTCCGCAGAGCTTCCTGGGACCGGCGAGCGGTTCGAGGGGCTGCTTCCGCCGGTGGTCGCGGCACCGGCCTTCGCGATCCGCAAGCCGGCTGTCGCAATCTTCACCCTCGACGACTATGTGGCCGGCGGGTTCATGTCGGCGCGCCAGGCGGACATCCTGCGTGAGGGCATTGCCGCCCGCGCCAACATCCTGGTCGCCGGCGGAACATCCTCTGGCAAGACAACGCTGATCAACGCGCTGCTGGCCGAAGTGGCCAAAACCGACGATCGCGTCGTCATCATCGAGGATACGCGCGAGCTGCAATGCGCCGCGCGCAATCTCGTGGCGATGCGCACGAAGGACGGCATCGCATCGCTCTCTGATCTCGTTCGCTCCTCGCTGCGCCTGCGCCCCGACCGTATCCCGGTCGGCGAGGTACGCGGAGCCGAGGCCCTCGAACTGCTCAAGGCCTGGGGAACCGGCCACCCAGGCGGTCTCGGCACGATCCACGCCGGAAGCGCCCTCGGCGCGCTGCGACGAATGGAGCAGCTCATCCAGGAGGCCGTCGTCACGGTGCCCCGTGCTCTGATTGCCGAGACGATCGACATTATTGCCGTTCTTTCCGGCCGCGGCTCCGCGCGGCGACTGACCGAGCTCGCCCGGATCGAAGGGCTTCGCAGCGACGGCGACTACCGGGTCGCGCCAGCGCTCCTGGAGGGCGCCGGCAAGCAAACCACGCTCACTCAAGAAGAAGGAAAACGTCCGTGATGCAATGCCTGCGCCTTGCGCGCCATCGTCTCGCCACCACCACTTTGCTCGCCACGCTTACTCTGGTGATTGCGGCGCCCGCTTATGCCTCCGGGTCGTCGATGCCGTGGGAACAGCCGCTGCAACAGATACTCCAGTCGGTCGAGGGGCCGGTGGCCAAGATCTTGGCGGTGATCATCATCATCGTCACCGGCCTGACACTCGCCTTCGGCGACACCTCGGGCGGCTTCCGCCGGCTGATCCAGATCGTGTTCGGCCTCTCGATAGCCTTCGCGGCGTCGAGCTTCTTCCTGTCCTTCTTCTCGTTTGCCGGCGGAGCGCTGGTCTGATGGCGAACACTGTGCAGCCAGGCGGGCCGATGCATGATCATGCAGTGCCGGGGTACGCCGTCCCTGTCCATCGGGCTCTGACCGAGCCGATCCTCATCGGCGGCGCGCCGCGCGCCATTGCCATCGTGAACGGGACGCTGGCCGGCGCCGTCGGATTGGGGCTGCGTCTTTGGCTTGCCGGCATCGCGATCTGGGCGATCGGCCATCTCGCCGCCGCGTGGGCTGCCAGGCGCGACCCGCTCTTCGTCGATGTCGTTCGCCGGCATCTGCGCATCCCGGCGCATCTCACCGCTTGACGGGTTTCCTCGATGATGAACCTTGCGGAATATCAGAATCGCAGCAGCCGCCTTGCCGACTTCCTGCCTTGGGCGGCCCTGGTCGGAGCCGGCATCGTCCTCAACAAGGATGGCAGCTTCCAGCGGACTGCAGGGTTTCGCGGTCCCGACCTTGACAGCGCCGTTCCCGCCGAACTGGTCGCTGTCGTCGGCCGGATCAACAATGCCCTGCGCCGCCTCGGTTCCGGCTGGGCGGTCTTCGCCGAGGCGCAACGTCATCCCTCGACCCGCTATCCCGACAGCCGTTTTCCGGACACGGCCTCCGCGCTGGTCGACGCCGAGCGCAAGGCCGACTTCGAGGAGATCGGCGCGCATTTCGAATCGAGCTATTTCCTGACCTTTACCTACCTCGCGCCTGCCGAAGACACCGCGCGCGCGGAGAACTGGCTTTACGAAGGACGGCAGAAAAAAGGTCTTGATCCCAAGGAGGCGCTGACCGGGTTCGCGGACCGAAGCGATCGCGTTCTTCGCCTTGTCGAGGCCTTCATGCCGGAATGCCGCTGGCTCGAGGACGCCGAGACGCTGACCTATTTGCATGGCTGCGTCTCAACCAATCGCCATCGCGTTCGCGTTCCCGAAACGCCGATGTATCTCGACGCGGTCCTCGCCGATCAGCCGCTGACCGGCGGCCTCGAGCCGCGGCTCGGCAGATCGCACCTGCGTGTCCTGACAGTGACCGGGTTTCCGACGGCGACCACGCCGGGTCTGCTCGACGAGCTCAACCGACTGGCCTTCCCATACCGCTGGTCGGCGCGCGCCATCCTGCTCGACAAGACAGATGCGACCAGGCTGCTCACCAAAATCCGCCGTCAGTGGTTCGCCAAGCGAAAATCAATCGCCGCGATCCTGAAGGAGGTGATGACCAACGAGGCATCCGTCCTTGTCGACTCCGATGCCGCCAACAAGGCCGCCGACGCCGACCTGGCGCTGCAGGAGCTCGGCGCCGACTATGCGGGCATGGCCTACGTCACCGCGACGGTGACGGTGTGGGACGATGATCCCGGCGTCGCCGACGAGAAGCTGCGGCTTGTCGAAAAGGTCATTCAGGGTCGCGACTTCACCGCGATCGTCGAAACCATCAATGCCGTCGACGCCTGGCTTGGCAGCCTGCCGGGTCATGTCTACGCCAACGTCCGGCAACCACCGATCTCCACCCTCAATCTCGCCCACATCATTCCCCTGTCCGCGGTGTGGGCGGGGCCGGAACGGGACGAGCATCTGGCAGCGCCTCCCCTGCTCTTCGGCAAGACCGAAGGCTCGACCCCGTTCCGGCTTTCGCTTCACGTCGGCGACGTCGGCCATACGCTGGTCGTCGGCCCGACCGGCGCCGGAAAGTCCGTGCTCCTGGCGCTGATGGCGCTGCAGTTCCGCCGCTACCCGTGCGCGCAGGTGTTCGCCTTCGATTTCGGCGGCTCGATCCGCGCGGCCGCGCTCGCCATGGGCGGGGA
Organism: Mesorhizobium sp. B2-4-6; assembly: GCF_006442775.1. Lineage (NCBI taxonomy): Bacteria > Pseudomonadati > Pseudomonadota > Alphaproteobacteria > Hyphomicrobiales > Phyllobacteriaceae > Mesorhizobium > Mesorhizobium sp. B2-4-6. The sequence continues at coordinate 173,416 of NZ_VFVI01000006.1, read as the reverse complement.
CTGGCACGATCTCGGCGGCGATCTCAGCGACCAAGCCACCGAAAGTGTCAGCCTGCAGCCTTTCGCTCGCATCCACCACATTCCGGAGCGCGCCTGGGCGGCCGACTGGATCGTGGCGCTGCTGACCCGCGAGGCCGTGGCGATCACACCTGAGGTCAAGGAGCATGTCTGGACGGCACTGACCTCGCTCGCCTCCGCGCCAGTCGGGGAGCGTACCATCACCGGCCTGGCTGTGCTGCTGCAATCGAACGATCTGAAGCAGGCGCTTCGCCCTTATTGTGTCGGCGGTCCCTACGGCCGGTTGCTCGATGCGGAACGCGAGCGCCTCGGCTCGGCCTCGGTGCAGGCATTCGAGACCGAGGGGCTGATCGGAACGGGCGCCGCGCCCGCGGTCCTTTCCTATCTGTTCCACCGCATCGAGGACCGGCTTGACGGCTCGCCAGCCCTGCTCATCATCGATGAAGGCTGGCTTGCGCTGGACGACGAGGGTTTTGCCGGCCAGCTGCGCGAATGGCTGAAGACACTGCGTAAAAAGAACGCCAGCGTCATCTTCGCCACTCAGTCGCTCAGCGATATCGACGGCTCGGCGATCGCGCCTGCGATCATCGAGAGCTGTCAGACCAGGATTCTTCTGCCGAATGAGCGAGCCATCGAGCCGCAGATCACGGCGATATACCGCCGCTTCGGGCTCAACGACCGGCAGATCGAGATCATCGCGCGCGCGACCCCAAAGCGCGACTACTATTGTCAGTCCCGCCGCGGCAACAGGCTGTTCGAGCTCGGACTGTCGGATGTGGCTCTTGCGCTCTGCGCGGCATCCGCAAGGACCGACCAGGCCGCGATCGCGAGAATAATCGCCGAACATGGCCGCGACGGCTTCCTGGCGGCCTGGCTCGGCCACCGCGGCCTCGGCTGGGCGGCCGAGCTCGTGCCCGGCCTCACCAGCTCCGCTTCCAAAACCCCCGCTTTCACCAGCAAGGAGAAGTCCTCATGAAAACGCGTTGTCCCGTCGCCATTCGGTTCGCCGCGCTCGCTCTCGCTCCCGTCAGTCTCGCGCCCATGCTGGCGAACCCGGCGAATGCCTTCATCGTCTTCGATCCCTCGAACTATTCACAAAACGTGCTGACGGCTGCGCGCTCGCTCCAGCAGATCACCAATCAGATCACCTCGCTTCAGAACCAGGCGCAGATGCTGATCAATCAGGCTCGCAATCTCGCGAGCCTGCCATTCTCCTCGCTGCAGGAGCTTCAGCAGTCGGTGCAGCGCACCCAGCAACTGCTCGGCCAGGCGCAGAACATTGCTTATGACGTCCAGCAGATCGATCAGGCCTTCCAGCAGAAATACGGCGCCGTCCCGCTGTCGGCGTCGGATCAGCAACTCGTCACCGACGCGCGCTCGCGTTGGCGAAACACAGTCGGTGGCCTTCAGGACGCCATGCGCGTGCAGGCCGGCGTCGTCGGCAATATCGACGCCAATCGCTCCGAGATGTCGGCACTGGTCGGTCAGAGCCAGGGCGCCACCGGCGCGCTCCAGGCAACCCAGGCCGGCAACCAGCTCCTCGCCCTGCAGGCGCAGCAGCTCGCTGATCTCACCGCTGTGGTCGCCGCCAACGGCCGGGCGCAGGCCTTGCAATCGGCCGAGCAGGCCACGGCCGCCGACCAGGGCAGGGAACAGCGCCGCCGTTTTCTGACGCAGGGCCCGGGTTACCAGCCCGGCAATGCGCAGATGTTTTATGGCAAGAACTGAGGCGCGCGATGGACAGCAGGATGTTCGCCCGCCTAGCTGCAGTCATCTTCGTTGCGGCAGCGCTTGCGGCGGCTTTGATTGCCATGAAGAGCGCTCACCAGCACTCCGAACCGCTCGCGCTTCGCGACCATTCCATAGCGCCAGGAGACCCGCTTGCGGCCGAGTTGCTGCGCTGCTCGCAGATCGGCGAGGCCGGCCCCCGCGATCCTGGCTGTCTGAGGGCCTGGGCGGAGACCCGGCGCCGGTTTCTGCGCCAGCGGGCACCGGCGGCAACGCCTGCTCCCGCTCGGCCGGCAACGCTCTTCCCGAACGTGCCGGCACCGGAAGATCCGGACGGGAAGGGAGGGAACGATAAGGGGATAAACGCCCCATTCACGCTGCGCGCGCCCTCCGGCTTGGAGGTCCGCTGACGATGGGCGGCACCGGGGTCATCGACCATTTCCTCGAGGTCTTCACGCGTTACATCGACGGCGGCTTTGGGCTGCTTGGGGGCGAGGTCGGTTTCATCGCCACCACCCTGATCGTCATCGACGTTACGCTGGCGGCGCTCTTCTGGTCGTGGGGCGCCGACGACGACATTCTGGCGCGCCTGGTCAAGAAGACGCTGTTCGTCGGCGTCTTCGCCTACCTCATCTCCAACTGGAACAATCTCGCCCGCATCGTTTTCGAAAGCTTTGCGGGGCTTGGCCTGAAGGCATCGGGCACAGGTTTCGCCGTGGACGATCTGATGCGCCCGGGCAAGGTGGCGCAGACCGGGCTCGATGCCGGCCGGCCGCTGCTCGACTCGATCTCGAACCTGATGGGTTATTGGTCCTTCTTCGAGAACTTCATCCAGATCGCCTGCATGTTCTTCGCCTGGGCGCTGGTGCTGCTTGCCTTCTTCATCCTCGCGGTTCAGCTCTTCGTCACGCTGATCGAGTTCAAGCTGACGACGCTTGCCGGCTTTGTGCTGATCCCGTTCGGTCTGTTCGGCAAATCCGCCTTCATGGCCGAGCGCGTGCTCGGCAACGTCATCTCCTCCGGCATCAAGGTTCTGGTGCTGGCCGTCGTCATCGGCATCGGCTCGACGCTGTTTTCGGAATTCACTTCGGGGTTCGGCGCAGGCACCCCGTCGATCGACGACGCCATGGCGATTGTGCTCGCGGCGCTGTCGCTGCTTGGCCTTGGCATATTCGGGCCGGGCATTGCCAACGGCCTTGTCTCCGGCGGCCCGCAACTCGGTGCGGGCGCGGCAGTCGGCGCAGGTCTCGCCGCCGGCGGGGTGGTCGCGGCAGGAACGGCGGCCGCAGGCGCCGTCGCAGCGGGCGGCGCGGCGTTCTCCAGCGCTGCTGGTGCGGCGGCCCGTGGTGGCGCCGCGGCCGTGGGCGGTGCATCCACAGCCTACCAGCTCGGCGCCGCCGGTCGATCCGACTTCTCAGCCATAGCGTCGGGGTTGGGTGGCGTCGCCGCCGCTGGCGCCCAGGCTGCCGTCTCGCCCCTGAAGCGCGGGGCCAATCAAGCCTCTGGCGGGATAAAGCAGAGTCACCACGCCGGCGCCCGCGCCGCCTTCGAGATGACCGGCGGATCATCCAGCGCTGGAACGATCGGCGGGAACGCTGCGCCGAGCGGCTCCACCGGCGTCGCGCCGCGCGTCCCCGAAAGCCAGCCCGCCTGGGCGAAGCGCATGAAGCGATCGCAACAGATGACTCATGGCGTCCAGGCAGCCGCTCACGCCGTTCGCAGTGGCGACAGCCATGGCGGCGGCTCCTCGATCAACCTGTCTGAAAGCGACTGAGCATGTTCAAACGACCGTCCACGCACTACGGAAAATCCCCTCGACCGGAGACGCCATACCAGCGCGCCGCACAGATATGGGACGAGCGCATCGGTTCGGCCCGGGTGCAGGCCCGCAGCTGGCGCTACATGGCCTTCGGCTCCCTGGCCCTCGCCGCAGGTATGTCGGGTGCTCTCGTCTGGCAATCAGCCAGGGGCTCGATCGTGCCCTGGGTGGTGCAGGTCGACCGGCTCGGCCAGGCCCAGGCTGTGGGACCGGCCGCTGTCGACTATCAGCCGAGCGATCCGCAGATCGCTTTCTATCTCGCGCGTTTCATCGAACAGGTGAGGTCGATCCCGGCCGATCCTGTCATCCTGCGGCAGAACTGGCTGCGCGCCTATGATTTCACCACGCAGGGCGGCGCGCTGGCTCTGAACGACTATGCGCGCGCCAACGATCCCTTCACCAGGATCGGCAAGCAGCAGGTGGCCGTGGAAGTATCGTCGGTCATCCGCGCCTCTCCGGCGAGCTTCCGCATCGCCTGGATCGAGCGCCGCTACCAGGACGGCTCGCTTGCTTCCACCGAGCGCTGGTCCGCCATCGTCACCATCGTCGTCCAGCCCCCGCGCGACGCCGACACGCTGAGGAAGAACCCACTCGGCATCTACATCAACGCCATCAACTGGTCGAAGGAGCTTGGCCAATGACGCCCGCAACCCGCGAATCCGCCCCTGCCGTGCGCCCGCCGCTCCTGCGCCGCGCGATGCCGGCCTTGAGCAAGATAGCATTTCCGGCATTTCTGCTCGGCACTTCGGCGCTCGCGGGATGCGCCAGCCCGCATAAGCCCCCGGAGATTTCCTATGAGGATCCGGCCCCGGCCATGCAAGCCGTCGACCCACCCCGACCCGTCAAGGTGGTGGAGCTTGCGAAGCCTTTGCCGCTTCCCGGCCAGTTGAAGCCGATAGGCAAGAGCGCGAAGCCCAGTCCGGAGCCGAGCGATCCCGCCGCTCGCGTGAACCTTGCCAACCAGGCCGCACGTGTCCAGCCCGTCCGCGACGGCTTCATCAACGCGATGCAGGTCTATCCGTTTGTCGATGGCGCGCTCTATCAAGTCTATGCTTCTCCAGGGCAGATCACCGACATCGCGCTGCAGGCAGGGGAAGAGCTGGTCGGCTCCGGACCGGTCGCAGCCGGCGATACCGTACGCTGGATCATCGGGGATACGGAAAGCGGCTCGGGCGGGACCAAGCAAATCCACATCCTGGTGAAGCCTACGCGGGCCGACCTTCTCACCAATCTCGTCATCAACACCGACCGGCGCAGCTATCACATGGAGCTGCGCTCGACGCCCTCGACCTATATGGCCTCGGTCTCGTGGCAGTATCCGCAGGACCAGCTCGTGGCTCTCCACCGCCAGAACCAACAGGCTGAGGCGGCGCAGCCGGTGTCGACGGGCATCGATCTGTCGCGCGTCAATTTCCGCTACGAGGTGACCGGCGATCGTGCGCCATGGCGGCCGCTGCGCGCCTTCGACGATGGCAGGCAGGTGTTCATCGAGTTCCCCCGCGGTATCGGTCAGGGCGAGATGCCGCCGCTGTTCGTGGTGGGATCGCAAGGCGATACGTCCGAGCTGGTGAATTATCGCGTGCGCGGCAACTACATGATCGTCGATCGGCTGTTTGCCGCCGCCGAGCTGCGCCTCGGCGCCGGCAAGAACCAGACCCGGGTCCGTGTCTCTCGGACCGATGGGCAAAGCACCCGCGTGTTGTCATGGCTGCGAGGTCATGGCGCATCTTGGCGTCCGCCCAGCCTCCGCGGCGACAGTGGAGGGCCGGCATCTTGAGCAACGAATTCGATCTCGCCGGGGATCAAGCCCAGAGCATTCGGAACGAAACCCGCTCGAAACGTTCGGACGGAGAGAACGACTGGCCGGAGACGCCAGGCCGGGATGACGCGCGGCCATTGACGCACGAGCCAGCCGCGGCCATGCGGCTGCGCGCCGAGCCGCCGCGCGTGACGCGCCTGTCCCGCAAGGTGCTGGCCGGGTTGGGGTTGGGCGCCGGCCTGGCTGTCGGCGGGGCGCTGATCTACGCGCTTCAGAACCGGCAGCAGGACCAGGGCCAGAAGCTTTATTCCACAGACAATCGCCAGACCCCCGACGGGCTCTCTACCCTGCCAAAGGACTACGCGGGCGTTCCCAAGCTTGGTCCGCCGCTTCCCGGCGATCTCGGTCGTCCGATTCTCAACGCGCGAAATGCCGGCCCCGTTCCGTCACCGGAAGGCTTCGGTCCTGACCCGGAAGAGCAGCGACGGCAGCAGGAGCTGGAGGCCGCAAGAACTGCGCGCCTCTTTGCAGCCACCCAAACGCGGCCCGCGAGCGGCCCGGTTGTGGCCCAGACCTCCGACGCCAAGCCCGAGCCCGATCTCACCAGCCTTGGTCTCGCGCCCCAGCCCGCCACGCCTGCGGCGCAGGACCGGCAACGCGCCTTCCTCGATCAGCCGCCCGACAAGCGCACAGTCTCGCCAGGTCGGGTGGAATTGCCGGCGTCGAAAAACATCCTTCAGGCTGGTGCCGTGATCGCGGCCGCCCTCATTGCGGGCATCCGCTCCGACCTGCCGGGCCAGATCACCGCCCAGGTGACGGAGAATGTCTATGACAGCCCCACCGGACGGATACTCCTTGTCCCGCAAGGGACGCGGCTCATAGGCCAGTACGACAATGGTGTCAGCTTCGGCCAGCGACGCGTTCTGCTGGTCTGGACCAGGCTCATCTTTCCTGACGGCCGCTCAATCGTTCTGGAACGTGAACCGGGCGCCGACGCCGAAGGCTATGCTGGCCTGGAGGATGGCGTGGACTACCATTGGGGCGAACTGTTCAAGGCTGCCACGCTCTCCACGATCCTGAGCCTCGGCGCGCAGGCGGGCACATCGGGTGAGGAGAGCGACATCGTGCGCGCCCTGCGCCAGGGCGCATCCGACAGCATCAGCCAAACCGGCCAACAGATCGTGCAGCGGCAGCTCAACGTCGCGCCGACGCTCACCATTCGGCCGGGTTTCCCGGTGCGTGTCATCGTCACGCGCGATCTGGTTCTCGAACCGTACGGAGATTGAAATGGCGAAGCTCAGACTCGGGCCGATCGCCGACGACAAACCGGTCAAGGTCACGTTGGAACTCCCGGCCGCTCTGCATCGCGACCTCACCACTTATGCCGAGATCCTCGGTCGCGAGTCGGGGCAAGGGCCCCCCGAGCCGCCGCGCCTCATCGTTGCAATGCTGGAGCGGTTCATAGCCACCGATCGCGGTTTCGCCAGCGCAAGGCGGTCGGCGAGCAGGTGAGTGCCCCGCGCTCAGTCGCGGGTCATGGCATTGGCCGACTTTCGGCTAGCCTGAGCCGCGGGCTCTACGCTGCCCGATACCAAACTCGAGCGGTTTGGCCGACGCTATGTTCCGAGCCGTTCCCACGAGCCGCAGGAGCGCGCGCTTGGGGTTGGATTCCAGCCACATCGCCTGTATGGAGCAGCTGCTGTCGTGGTCCTCGATCGGTCTCCACACGACCGCGTCTATGGCGACTGTTCTGGCGAAGCCTTCGCCCGCCAGGGCAACGCCGAGCCCGAGCTGGACCTTGAGGATGATCGTCGCTTCGCTGGCTCGGCATAACTGAACAGCGGGCGCATAATTGGTAGCGAAATGCTTCAGCACATGCACCTCCAGCTGCGATGCGGCCGGAACCAGGAGACTTGCGCCTGCGAGATCTTGCCATCCTAGAGCGGGCCTGTCCGCGAGCGGATGGCCGCGGGGGAGGAGAACGAACAGGCGTTCCTGCGCGAAGGTTTCGCTTCGGCATGAAGCAGCGTTCTCAAGCCAATGCGTAAAGACGATGTCGAGGCGCCGGCGCCGTATTGCAGCCAGGCAATGCTCTTGTGCAACATCTTCGATGGCGACGCCCACATCCGGGTGCAGATGGTGGAACCGTTTGACGAGACGTGCAACGAATGCGCGCCCTAACTGGCAGCACATTCCTATCCTGATGGTCGTGGCGTCCTGATCGCTGCGGCTACCGCCGGCCAGTGCATCATTCAGGCCCTCGTAATGAACCCGCACGAGCTGCGTCCACGCGCGTCCCTCTTCCGTCAGCCGCACGCCATGCACGTCGCGATCGAACAGCTGCATGTCCAGCGCCTGCTCCATGGCGACGATATTGCGGCTGACGCAGGATTCCCGCACCCTGAGGGCTCTTGCCGCCTGCCTGAGGCTGCCATGGTCGACAGCTGCGAACACATGGTCCAGACGGCGCAAAGTGTTGCTGGCCTGTTTCAAGGCTGAGACGCCTCGTGGACGGGTCCTCGGAACAGCCGGCCCGGCAATGCGGAGAAGTCAAGCCGCTGAGCCGCCCTGCAGGCTGGTTTCGTAAACATATTCGTGTGGAATGGCGGGGTTGCCCATCTGCGAAACGTACCGGTTCAGGTTTTCCTCGCTGTTGCTTGCCGTAAGGCTGTAGAAATTTCCGCTGTTCCAGGTCAGCACGCAGTGGCTGAAATGTTGGTGTATGGCCTCAGCCATTGCCGCCAATGTCACCTCATTGCCGAACATGGTGTTCAAAACGGCGGCCTTTTTCTTCTCGATCTCGTCGGGAGGAAAATAGCGCGCTTTGAAGCCAAAGTCCTTCTGGTACTCACGGAGCCTGTAGTCCGTCTCCTCGGCCGCCCGGAACTTCTCGACGAAGACGAAGATCCCGTCTTGCTTCAGGTGCTGGCTCACGAACTCGATCTGTCCCGGCCTGTTCGGTGAGTACATTTGAAACGTGGTGTCCTCCAGGATCACGTCGAAGCCGATGCTGAAATCTGCCAGCCGCGGAGTGGAGGCGAGAACGTCCTTGGTCAGCCTATGAAAGGGGCCAATGAAGAAGTCGGCGTGCGCCGGCTCGCCATAGGCCATGAAACATTGGTAATTCTCGGGGTTCGGGCTGCACGACAAGGATCGTATCTGGCCCTCGGACAGTTCGGAGAGCGTCCTTGCCATCGTGCCTTCCGCCGTTCCTAGGGTGTACAGAGAGAGCGGTCGGTTGCGGTTGCGAGCGTATTTCATGACCGCACAGGCCATCCGGCACTCTTCCTCCAATCTGTAAGGAATGCTGCCGTGATAGTGCCGGTCGAAAAAGCCTTGGCGCGCCGCGTGCAGGCTGACCAGGTTGCGCAGAAGTTCGTCTTGCGGCAGCAGGCGATTGTCTGCGACTGGTTTGCGCAGAGGAACCCCATTCTTGCCTGCAGCTGTCGCGGCAAAGAAGCCGGAAAGTTCATTGATGCGTGGGGCGTGGTCGCATTCAGCCAGAAAGTCGTCGAGTCCACGCATCGCAGTATGCCTCTACACCTTATCGACCCGGTGAGATGCCAATGCGCGGTACCGACAGATTTTAAGAATAGTCTAATATTCGGCCGGATTGGCATTGACTGAGGCAAGTCGTAGGGAGGCTGGCTACTGGCGGCTTTCCATTGGTTGCGATTTTTTCGATAAAGTCACATCTTCTACCAACCCTGAGTTATCTGTGATTTGTCTGGCAATCGAAGGTTAGGCAGAACAGCAGAACTGGCGAGACGGAAGTACGGGAACCGCTTTGAGTCGTGTGTGGCTTGGCTTTGATCCAAAGGAAATGCGGCCTTCGCAGCACCGCACGCTTGCTCATCAGTGTGGAAGCTGGGGACAGGTGCGGGTGGACATGGTCAAGAGGACCGGCCTCAAGCGCCAGGAGACAAAGATCTTTTGCCCGGGACACGTTTTCCTGTTGAATTTGCACGGCACGGCGCGCAACGGCGAGAACTTTGTCAACGGACGCCGCATCTCCTTTTCGCCGCGCCATCCCGGCTCGGTCGTCTTTATGCCCGCGGGCAATGACTGGACCGGTTGGGACGAGGGCGACGAGACAGCATCCTTCCTGCTGGTCTCGATTGAACAGGAGTTCGCGCAAGAAATGTTCGGAGAAGCGGCGCGATACCGCCAGACGGCTTTGTCGCCTTCGATCGGATTTCGCGACGGTCTCGTCGAAATGGCGTTGCAGAGGATCGCGATCGAGCTCAAGCAACCTGATCCGATCAGCGCGGCGATGGTGGAGAGCCAGGCCAAGCAGCTGCTTGTGCAGATGGTCAGGTTGAATGGCGCCTATCAAGAACCCCTGAAAGGCGGTCTGTCTTCATTCGACCTCAAGCATACGATGGAGATGATGGGATCGCTGTCGGGCGAAAACCTGACGCTCGCCGCCTTGGCAAGGGAGCTTGGCGTCAGCCGGTTTCATTTCTGCAGGGCGTTCAAGCAGTCGACAGGCAAGACGCCGCATGCGTTCATCGCTCAACGACGCCTGGAGAAGTCGTCCGGCATGTTGCGATCGACCAACCTGTCGGCAACCGAGATCGCGCTTGAGTGCGGCTTCGGGAGCTCAAGCCACTTCACCAATGCATTCCGGCAAGCGTTCGGCGTTTCACCCATGGAATTCCGGCGCAGATGCAGGATCTAGCCCGACCATATCCGTTGGCAGCAAGGATTTGAAAATCGGAACGCAGCCGCAAAGCATGCTTTGGTGTCGGACGCTATGATGCGATCAGCATTGATGCGATGCTGCCATGGGCGAGGGCCTGTATTGGCAACTGGAGGAGAGGGCGGGTCGTGAGGTGGATAAAGTAACAGAAGAGGTGGATGCGAAATGGGCTGTCCTCGAGACGGTGGAGGCTCTCTATCCCTGGATGAGGCCGTTTCGCTCCCGGCCGGTACGCGACTACGCCTTTCGCCTGTTTGAGGCGCCAGCGTCGGGGTTCATCCCCGAGGTCCGAAGGAAGGCCCTCGACAAGTTGTTGGGCGTCATCAGGAAAGCGGCGCTGCGATGTGGGCTCAGCGCCGATGCTGCCGCGGACATCTGCCGTGACCTGGAACGGCGACGCGTGTTGCAGACAGGGCCACATCTGCTTCTGCTCGTCGAGCCGGAAGCCTATTACACGCACATCTTCAGCATACTCGGCCTCGGCGCGCACGGCTGCTCGACCTATGTGTCCTATGCAGTTTCAACGGTAAGTCTCGTTGAAAGATCGCGTAAAGGACCCGGTTGGCTCGCCGTTGACGGCAAGCCTGTCAACATCTTCGGCCTCAGCAGAAGCCAGTTGGTCGGTTACAATCTTTTGAGTGGACCCGGATCCTACCGATTTGAGCTGGTGCCTGTCGAGCCAGGCGCGCAAGCCGAAGCGGCGCAGCTGCGCGATCTCCTGCCGAGCATTGAATTTCAGCGGCCAGCGCATGCCATCAAGGCTGCTAATCAGGTGCTTTGGCCAAAGCTCTTCGGAAGCCGTTTCGCATTTCTGCAGATCGACGACGAGGACATTTCCGACCTGGTGGCGGATCATCTGTCAGACGCAGGTTCCTGGCTTCGGACGTGCCTGCTTGAAGAGCCGACGCTCGCTCCAAACATCCTCGCGCAACTCGACCGGCTGGCCGCCGGCCCCTGGAGTGGGTGGTTGACGCGGTCCACTGATTTCTTCTGGTTCTATCATAGTGGCAAGCGTCTCCCGCTGCGACTTGCTGCGGGAGATTTGATCGATCCTTCGAACGGTAGGAAGGTCGCCCGCTTCACGGCCTCTGACATCGTGCCGCGGTTGGCAGATCGTACCCTCATTCCAAATTTTCTGACGGCTATGTTGGTCGTCTCTATTCTGCCCAGGGTGCGGGTCCTCGGAGGCAGCCACCAGCCAGTCTTCTACCCATTGATGCGCCATGTGGTTCACAGGGCACTCGGGGCTGCGGGCATCGCTTCCGATCTTCGGCAAGCTCTCGCGACTGACGACGTTTCGGGCGCTTGGGGACACCGGGTAATTGAGTGCGCCGATGATCCCTGCAAGCGGTTTTTGACCAGTCCGACCGGCGGCGCCGACGTTGTTGTGGAGCGCCTTGGCGCTACTCCGCTCGCCGAGGCATGTGGCAGTTTGACAAGCTTCGTGACCGACCCATCGTGGCTTGATCTTCATAGACGATTGGGGCAGGGCATGATCACCGCTGCCGATGACGAATGGGCTCTTTCCTGACAGGCTGTGCGCTGTCGGAAGCTTGGGTCCGATGGCTTTCAGCCTTCCAGTTAAAGGATTGATATTGCAAGATTATCATTCGTCTTGTGCCGACGACGGGCTGTGCGTTTTAGCGCGAAATTGATGGCATAAAGCGCACCGGCATTTTACCTCGAAATCATGATTCGCCTTGACCCCGCGACCGCTAGTCACGTCGCGCCGCCGACCGTCCCGCCCTGGGCGCTCGCCGGCGGCGCGCTCCATGACGTCGACGCCGCCTTCCAGGCCGGCGCCGCCCTGGGCGCGCTCGACACGCTTGCCCGGGCGCAGCCTGCCTGGGCCGGCGCCTGGCGCCAGCGACTGGCGCTTCGCTGCGCTGCCGCCAGCATGCGACTTGCCGACCGTGCCGAGGATGAAGCCGCCTTGCGTGATGCCTGGTATCTTCGACCGGTTGGCGCGGATCCCGGTCCCGCCGGCACCGTCTTTGGCGCCTGGCGGCAACTGGCCGCGCAGCCGCCCGCCGCTACCCCCGACCGGCTTGAAAAGGTCTTCGACCAGCTCGGGATTCATTTGGATAATGTGGCGCTCGCCGACCTTTCCAAGGACATCGGAGATCCGTTGGAGGCGCCGCGGCCAGCGCCGTTCGCCGCCGCTGCGATCGCAGCTCGCGTCGTCGCCGTGCGCCCCGATGCGGAGCTGTTAGCCTGGTGGCTGGCCGATCTGGTGCTGGCGCAAACGCTGCGCTGGCCACGGCCGCTGCCACTCCTGATGGCGCAAGCCTTTGGTCCGGCGTTTCGCGGCGAGGCTGGCGGCAAGCGCATCCGGCCTGGCGAAAAAGGCTTTGAACGGGCGGTCTGCGCTGCTTTGGTTCAGGCGGTCGGCCGAGGCCTGCCGGCTGGCCGCCGAGCTGTCACGCCGGACCGAGAAACTCCTGGCGGTGGCGTCAAAGTTGCGCGCCAAGGGCGCTGGCGACGTGATCTTTTTGCTGCTCAACGAAGACGCCGTCTCCGGCTCGCTGACCACGAAAAACCTGTCGCGTTTCGCGACGCGCCGGCTGTTCGACCTCCGGCTGTTTGGGCTGTAGCGATGAGCCAAGCCTCCGTTCGCCGCAAGCCTAACGAGCAACCGGCACTGCTGGACACTGAGCTCGAGCACCTGCCGCCGGAACTGCGCTGGCGCGAGTGGATGGGCCGCGTCGAAGTGGTGATCTTTGCCGCCAGCGAACCGGTGCCGCGCGAGGTGCTGGCGCGTGGTAGGCAGAAGCTGCAATCTCGACTTGGTCATCGACGACATCCGCGCCGAGCTCTCCGGCCGCCCTTATGAGCTGGTGTCTGTCGCCGGCGGCTGGCAGCACCGCACGAAAAAAGCCTTTGGAGATGTTATCCGCAGTGCATTCGGCTCAGCCGGGCAGGAGGCGAAAGAATTATCGCAGGCGGAGGCGCTTGTCTTGATGTGCATCGCCTATTTCCAGCCGATCACCCGTGGCGAGCTGTCTTCCTTCTTCGGCAAGGAGGTGTCGCGCGACCTGATCGGCGTGCTGCGCGCGCAGCAGCTGATCGCCGCAGGGCCGCGCAGCCCGCAGCCGGGCGCGCCCTACACCTATGTAACGACCAAAACGTTTCTGTCGCAGTTCGGGCTCGACACGCTGCGCCAGCTGCCGGATTTCGAGGCGCTCGAGGACGCAGGGCTGCTGTCGAAAGAGAAGCTGCTGGCCGGCGATATTCCAGCCGGGTTGGCTAACGGGGAGGGCGAGAGGATATAGTTGAGGACCAAGCGTTTTGAGCGGGTCGCTGCGCCCTTAACGACAGGTGGTATCACGATCAGCACGACTGATCGTGTGGCAGCCGATGATCGGGGTCATGAACGGCGATGCTGTCGCCTTCGACAAGATTGGCGGAAAGATATTGATGCCCCGCCGGACGACGCAGCAACGGAATGCACGATCTGTGGTCTGGCTACAACGTATCTGCGTGCCGGTAGGCCACCACACGGTCCAGGAGTTCAGCAAAGCGGTTATTATCCTGGGCCATCTTCCAGAAATTCACGAAACGGCAGACCAGCTGAACATTGCCGATCGAATAGTGGCCGTAGCTGTCAATCCGGTCCGGAGAGACGAGCATATCGCTATCGCAATCGTCCTGCCCATGCAGATGCATCGTAAGACCGGTGATAGCGCATTTCCCCTTATGCTCCGCGCAGAGGCTGGCAAGATGAGCCTTCATCTCGGCCTCGGAACAATGGAGTTCCTTGTTCTTCAAGGTTTTGAAGACCTTCTGACCATTCGAATTCGCAACCGCGCCCGTGATCGAGAGCATGAGGTTTGCGAGAGTGAGCTCATGCAGCGACACGCTCGATCCGAGGGCCTTCCCTTTGTGCACGCCGAGGCGTCCTTCCCACTTTGGGCGCGAATGCCACGGAGTGAGGTCACCTTCGTCGATGAGGGACTGTACACAGGCCTTCATATCGGCATTGGCGACGCTGAACATCGCTGCCATTGAGGAGACATAGTCCTTCGCCACGGGATGGATCGTCTTCCATGATAACGGCTTCATCTTCTTGTTATGGCGGGACCCTTATGGGGTCGTGGCCGTCGTCGTCGCCGTGGCAGCGGCCTGCGCGCCGATCTTGCTCGCCAGCATGGCCTTCGCCGCAGCCGTCACGTCCGCGTCGACCGCCTTGTTGGCCATGCCGGCAAGGGCGGCGTCCAAAGATGCATCGGTGGGAGGCGGTGCGCTTCCAGATGCGGCCTGGGGCATCGGTGGCCGACTGGTTGTCGGCTGTGATTGCGGTGTTCTGGGCATCAATCTGCGCCTGAACGTGGGCGATCTGCGCATCGAGAGCCGCCTGCTGTTCGGGCGTGAAGCCAGTCGTGGCGATCGCGTTGAGGTCGGCGAGCTGCTGAGTGAGGCCGGTGAGCTTGCTCTGGTCGGCGGCCAGTTGGGCGTTTGCCGCGTCGAGCTTGGCCTGCGCGTTCTGGGCCGCGCCCAGAGGCGGAATCCAAGCGCAAGAAATTCCGCTTCGTTTCCAGGTTGTTGACTGCCGATCCGTTGCAACAAAGCCAAAAAAATACAACGAAATATTTCTGAGGATCGCTTCGGTCACGAGTCATTTTGCGCGTGAAGGCGGCTTGGACTATTTCGGTCGCGAGGGAATCGTTGAGGCGAGCCGATACTCGGTTTCTCCACCGAAGTGCCAAGCGCCTCCAGTCGCGCGCTCGGTCGTCGAGGAACATTCTTCCCTCCGCACTCTTCGGGAGACGTTTCTCGGGATCGTGACATGTCGATACTTGGATGGATTCTTGGCCGCCGGCTGGCCAATCAGGAATGGTCGCAGCGCAAGATCGGCGTTTTCGAAGGCGTGCCGGCCATGGGCCTCGATGGGCTGGGTTCCTCGGCCTATGGTCCGGAAGCGGCACTCACCATCCTGATCCCGCTCGGCGCGGCCGGCCTCGGCTATATCGGCCCGATCATGGGCGCCATAGTCGGCCTGCTCGCCGTCCTTTATCTTTCTTACCGCCAGACCATTGCGGCCTATCCCAGCAATGGCGGCGCCTACATCGTTTCGCGCGAAAACCTTGGCCGCAATGCCAGCCTGCTCGCCGCTTCTGCGCTGATGGTCGACTACGTGCTCAACGTTGCCGTCGGCATCTCCGCAGGCGTCGGCGCGCTGGTTTCGGCGCTACCCTCGCTGCACTCCTACACGCTGTGGCTTTGCCTTGGCATCCTGCTTCTGGTGACGATCGTCAACCTGCGCGGCACGCTGGATGCCGGGCGGCTGTTTGCGTTGCCCACCTATCTCTTTGTGGCGAGCTTTCTGGCGATCCTTGCGATAGGTGTCTGGAAGACGAGCCTATCGGGCGGTCAGCCGTCGCCGGCGATTCCGCCGCCGCCGCTACCCCAGCAGACCGGGAGCGTGAGCCTGCTGCTCTTGATGCACGCCTTCGCCAGCGGCTGCACGGCGATGACCGGTGTCGAGGCGGTCAGCAACGGCATGACCGCCTTCAAGGATCCGCCCGTCAGGCACGGCCGCCGCACATTGGCGGCGATCTGCCTGATCCTGGGGCTCTTGCTCGGCGGTATCGCCTTCCTGTCGGCACGCTATCGCATCGGCGCGATGGACCAGGAGAAGGACGGCTATCAAAGCGTTCTTTCGCAGCTTGCGCATGCCGTGGTTGGCGACGGTATTTTCTATTACGTCGCCATCGGCAGCCTGCTCTGCGTGCTGGCGCTTTCGGCCAACACCAGCTTCGTCGACTTTCCCCGCCTTTGCCGCATGGTGGCTGAAGACGGGTATCTTCCCAGGCCCTTCGCAATGGTCGGCCGCCGGCTGGTTTTCTCTGTCGGCATACTCTACCTCGGACTGACCACGGGGCTGCTGCTGGTGGTGTTTGGCGGCATCACCGACCATCTGATCCCGCTCTTCGCCATCGGCGCCTTTCTGACCTTCACGCTGTCGCAGACCGGCATGGTGCTGCATTGGGTGAGGGCGTTGCGGATGGAGAGGGGCCCGAAGCGCGCTGGCGATCGCATGCATCTGGCGATCAATGCGCTCGGCGGCGCCATCACCGCCGTGGCGCTCGCCGTGATCGTCATCGCCAAATTCAGGGAGGGAGCCTGGATAACGGTGATCGTTATTCCTCTGGTTATCCTGCTCCTGCGGCTGGTGCGGCGCTATTACGACCATCTTGAGGCCGGTTTGCGCGAGCCCGGAAAGCTCAATCTCGGCAACACTCAGCCGCCTGTCGTTCTCGTCGTGACTCAGCGATGGAACAGGATGGCGGACAAGGCGCTCTCCTTTGCCTTTCAGGTATCGAAAGATGTCATTGCCGTCCATGTGGCGCGTCTGTCGGGTGGAGAGAGCGAGGAAGAGCGCGCAATTCGTGGGAGGTGGTCGAAGGATGTGGAAGCGCCGGCGAAGGCGGCTGGCCTGCGCCCGCCCCGCCTCGTTCTCCTGAATGCCGACTACCGGCTGATGTACGAGCCATTGCTGAAGGAGATCGGGGTGCTGCGAGAGGAGTTCGATGGCCGCACCGTTGCGGTGCTGCTTCCCGAGGTCGTGCCGCCCAATTGGTGGCAGTACATCCTGCATACCCATCGCGCCCGCCGACTGCACGCCAAACTGCTCGAGTTCGGCGGATCGGACATCGCGATCATTTCCATGCCTTGGTATGTCGAGGAACCGAGGATCGAAGCGACCCATTGAAATGTTGCCGCTCCATCGATGGAGCCCCTTGGCCAAAAGTTTCGGCCGAACGATGGAAACAGGAACGTTCCTTTTTCTCAGGCATTTTCCCTAGTCTGCATCTCATCCACTCCTGTTTGCTGGGTCCGGAAAATTGTCATCTAGAGAGCATAATTTGTCGAACCCTGACGGCGGTGAGATCTCCGTCGTCGATCTTATTCCTGCCTTGCGGGCTTTTGCGCGAACGTTCTGTCGGGCGCCCGACGATGCCGACGATCTCGTGCAGGAGACACTGGCCAAGGGACTTGCCAACCTGGACAAGTTCGAGCCGGGCACGCGCCTGAAGTCCTGGCTCTTCACGATAATGCGCAACACGCATTACACGCGCATCAAAGCCGCGGCCAGGGAGGCTCCTGGGCTGCTTGACTGCGCCTCCAGCCGGCCGATTTCGGAGCCGTCGCAGGATTGGTCCGTCCAAAGCAAGGAAGTGCATCAAGCCATCCAGAAACTGCCGTCCCATCAGCGTGAGGTTCTGGTGCTGATCGGTGTGCTGGGCGTAAGCTACGAAGAAACTGCTGAGATATGCGGTTGCGCGGTCGGCACCGTCAAAAGCCGTCTCAATCGTGCTCGTGCCGGTGTTCTTGAGTTCCTCGGGGAAAGCTCGCCGCGGGCGCTGATCGAGCGACGACGTCAATTTTCGGACGACCATTGGGATACCGAAGCCGCAAGACGCTAGAGCAGCGCCGAGAGTATGAGCGGTTTTCCGTCCGGAATTGCGTAAAAACAAAGAGATAGGGCGTTTCGGCGTGAAACGGTGCAGCATCCTTGCCGGCGACGTCTTCAGCCGCGCTCAGCCGTCATATCGCCTTTGCGCTTTTCGATCAGCGCGTTCTGCAGTTCGAGTGCAAGCCTGGTCAGCCGGTCAGGGACCTTCTCCCGCTCGATGGCGATCAACAGGGATGCGATCTCCTGGTCCAAGCTCTGGATTGCCTGGGCGCACAGATCGCGCTGGCTCCTGCGAGACATTGCATTCTCTTAACAATAGAGGGCCCCTTCAGAACTCACTGAGTCATACTCGACCGTCCTTTGCAAGGCGTTCGCCGCAAGCTGTGGGGTTTCCGGATCGCTGTCTTCGGGTTTCGTGGCAAGAGGCGATCCGCGAGCATGCGCTCAATCCTTCGGGAGACGGTTCGCTGCGTGGTCCTGGTACTGATCGGATTTGACCCGGTTGCCGTCCAGACCGCGTTGCTCGGTATGCTGCTTCTTGTCCCGATTCGACAGGATGTCGTTCTCGCCGACCATGTCCTTTGCGAGCGTTGTCTTCGCTCCGGTTCCGGAGCTCTTGCCCTGGCTGCCGCGGCCCATATGCTTCTTACCGCCGGACGCCATTGTTCTTCTCCCTGGTCTGCCTGCGTGAAACTGTCCGGCGACCAAACTGCCGCTCGCGCGTTATGTTCCGCCGTCACGGCGAATAAGGAAGGCCGTGCCGTCCCAACTGCCGAAAGGCATTTCGCCGTCAACCAAGACTTCCATGCGATATGCACGGGCAAGACGTTTGATATCGCGGGAATCGATGTCCGATGTCCGATAGGAGTAGTTGAGGACTGCCGCCATTCCTCCTGGCCGCAGCACACGCGCGATCTCGCCGAAATGCCGCTCGGCAACACCGGCAAGCACCAGGTAAGGAAAACTGTCGAGAGCCAGCACGTCGTCGAAGCTTTGATCGGCGAAGTCGCCGAGATCCATGCCCGAGGTCAGGCGGAATTCCACGTTGGCGACGCCGGCGCACCGCCGACGCGCGATGGCGATCATTCTGGGCGAAATATCGATGCCGACGATAGATCCCGCCATGGCGCCAAGCGCATGTTCGAGGCGTCCGATGCCGCAGCCGATGTCCAGTATGTGCTTGCGGGTGCCGAGCATGCCGTGCCGTTCCAACCACGAGGCAATCTCGCCGGTCGTGGCCGAAAGCCTGTCCTCGTCGCCAAGCGACGACAGTTGCACGCTGGCTGCCGGGGAGATAGCCGCCGCCCGATCGAAGGCGCCGGCCAGCCGCTCGATGGTCATGGCGGCCGTTTCGCCGTTGGTACGGTCATGAGACACGCAGGCAGCGGTCCTACGCACGTCGTCGAAGGCCGAGGGCTTGTCCCGAAGTCTCGTGGCCATGTGTTCCAGCCAGCATCGCTCGGAAGCTTGGCTCGGGCGCATGTCCAGGGCGATATTCGCCAATTGCGCCGCGCTGGTCGACTTATCCACATAGACGGCCAATCTGGCCAGCGCGTTGTCGACGGAGAGGCCGTCGGCCATGCAATCCTGCAGCAGGCGTCTGGCAATCGCGCCGGTTTGCCTCGCCATATTCACTGTGGCGCGCTCCGGGTCCAGACCTTCTGCGCCGTCCAGCGGTCTTTTGCGCCCCAACCGTATTTGTAGCTTTCCCGGCCGCGCAGGAAATCGAACTCGCGCGCGCCTTCGTGGGCGGCTCCCGCTATGGCATGGCCGATCAGAATCGCGCCGGGGCTTTCGTCGGCATAGGCCGGATCGAAACCGCCGAGATAAGCATAGGCTCGATTGCGATGATGAAATCCGTAATAGGCGCCGACGATGGCATCGCCGATCTGGATCGTCAGGCATCGTGCCACACCGCTATCGGCAAGTCGTGGCAGGGCCTTACGGTGAAATTCCACAGCCATGTCGGACAGCACGCCCCCACCATGACCGACCCAGCGTGCGCCATGCAGTCGGACCAGCTCGTCGAGAAACATCTGCGGATCGGACTCGTTGCGGCTGACGACAACGGCGCCTCTACGCCGGGCGGCTCGCTCGGCGCGGCGCAACTGGCGTCTTCGTCTAGCCGGAACCGAACGGGCCAGAGTTCGATCGCCGTCGAGCAGGAGCACGGGACAGGCGGCGTGCGCCATCGCTCGGCTTGCTTCGGTATTCGGCAGTTCGAGCCACATCGATAGGGCATCGGCCGAGAGGTCAGGCTGGATCCACTGCGACCATTTAAGCGAGAGCACCGCGTCGGCAATGGCGGCGCCAGCCTTCGCCTCCAGCTCCGGCACGCACAGGATATCGAGGTAGTCGCTCAGCGAAATCCCGATGGGAAGCAGGCGCTGACCGCGATCATGCCTTTCGACATAGAGCGGCGCCAAGCCGGCGAGGGCGCCTCCGCTCCACACTGCAATGGCCGCAAGGTCGCCGGGGGCGAATGTCTGCCACCAGGGAATGAGCCAGGCGGGAGACTGGAACGGCGTGGCCGAGATGCTCTGGCGCCAGAGCTGCCACCAATGAGGCTCCAGGTCCATGAACGCTCTCGCATCACGGATGATCTCAGTGCGCAGACCGCCCATCAGGCGGTTCCCAGCAAGGCGCGACGGGTGCCAAGCTTCGCCAGTGCTTCGTAAGCATCCATGTAGGATGTGATCATGCGCTCAAGCGAGAAGCGGCTGCGCGCTTCGGCTCGGCATGCTTCGCGGTCCAAGGCTCCGGAAGCGACGATGGCCTTCGCCATTTCCTCGATGTCATTGACCAGGAATCCGGTCCTGCCATGCTGGACGACATCGGGAAGGGCGCCGTTCGGGAACGCGACGACCGGCGTGCCGCAGGCAAGCGCCTCCATCGCGACAAGCGAGCTTGTCTCTGGGGCAAGGCTGGGAATGACCAGGCAGCGGGCGGCGTTGAGCAAGCGCCGCTTGGCGCAAAACCCGAGTGGCCCAAGAAAACGCCGCTGCCGATCGAGCCGAGGACGGACCTCATCGGCGAAATAGCGCAGATGGGTCTCATAAGGATAGACTTGGCCGGCGATTGCTAGGGAGACGCTCGCGCGCTTGGCTGCCTCGATCGCGAGATGGACGCCCTTCTCCGGACAGATGCGGCTGAGCACCAGCGCGAAATTGCGCCGCGACCGAGGCTGGTTCAGTGCGGCGATGTCAACGCCGTTTGGAATAGGCTTCGCCAGTCTCGACCCTGCCGGAGCCGTCCTGTGCTGCGCCTGCGAGACCGCGTGCACCCACAAGTCCTCGCGCGACGGCGCAAGCACCTCGGGCGGGTACCAGCCGAGTGGCAGGTGCAGTGTCACCAGGGTAGGACCATCGCCAGGCAGATAGGCGTCGAAATCGATCCCGTGGAGGTGAACGACGTCGATCGGCCAGCGCGCCCGAGCGGCTGCTATCGCATCACGATGCGCTTGATGGGCACGCTTCTTCGCCGCCTCGTCGAGCACGCCTGTTTCGGCTGGTGTTTCCACCAGGACGCCGGCCGTGCTTGACCCTTGGCAGGCGACGACAACCGAACGGTGGCCTTTCTCAACGAGCGCCCGATCCAGCGCCGACAGCACCTGCTCGGCCCCGCCGACCGCATCCGGCCCGACGGGCGCGAGAGGGTAGGCGACGTTGAGGACTGTCAGTGTCATCGCTGGTCGAGCCGGGCCTCACCATGCCGCCGACACACGTTGCATTTCTGCCATGTCGTCGCCAATCGCGGGAGCGTAGCGTCGGATCATCGCCGCGCAGAACTCGGCGAATTCCTCGGGGATCTGGGGCGGGCTGGTGTGATGAGGCTGAAGCCCGCGATGTTCCGGCGTGAAGCAGAAGGTGACCGTGACGTTGAAGTCGGCGAGCGCTTCCATCTGGCGGTCGAACCAGTCCAGCGCATTCGGCCGAAAACTGTCGGCCCAGGACAGGCCGGTGCGCAGATGGGTGACACCCAGCCGTTCCATCCAGGCCACAGCGTCGTCCAGCCGATGGTCCTCGTAATGGAACCACTGGACCAGGCCCATTTGCGGGGTGTGGCGCACGAATTCCTCGAGCGCCGGCTTGGGCGTGCCGTCCTCGCGAAGCAGGCCCATGTAGAAATGCCTGTAATAAGACGAACCTTCCGCTTCCCGATGGCGCGTTGTCGCCTCCCACGAACGCGGCAGATCATAGAGGCTGTACCACTGCACCCGCGGCGCGATATCGAGCAGCAGCTCGGCGGCGCGGCGCAGGCCCCAGAGCTGGATCTCCTCGGCGCCGAAGGTCGAGACGCCGACTTCGCTGACCCAGATCGGCAGATCGGTGACAGCGGCAATCTCGCCAAGCTTCTGCGGCCATTCATGAATCTGCCAAAGGTTCCAATCGAGCGGGAAGCCATGCACCGCGACAGCGTCGACATGGTCGAGCACGCCGAAATCCTTCATGCGCGTCATGAAGCCGGCATCGATCGGCGAAATGCCGCCCAGCACCTTTGTGAGGGTCGGATTCTCCCGATCGATCGCATCGGCTGCCAGGGTTGCCATTGCGGCGAAACGGCTCCAGTCCGGATCGAGCTCGGGATCCCAATGCGATTTGTTGTTCGGTTCGTTCCAGATCATGGCAGCTTCAATCATCGGCCTCTCCTTTCGCTGGATAGACGGCGGCGCCGTCCGCCGGCTTGCCGGCCGCGCGGCAGAAATAGACCTCGTCTTCAGGGTGAAGCACGATCTCGAAGCCGGCGCTGCGCAGCATCGCTTCGGTGCAGGCGCGATTCGGGATCCACCAGTTGGTGGGATCGTCCGCATAGCGATGCTCGATAAAGTGCAGTTTCGGAAATTCGTGCTGATCGAAGAGGTCGCGTGTCCAGAAATGGTAGTTCTGCTCAAGCGGCAGGACCTTGCCGCTGCCGCGCTGCATCGACTGGAAGATCATCAGGTCGCTCGCGACATGCGCGCGGATCAGGTCGAGCGCCAGCAGCGGGTGGCGCAGGTGGTAAAGCACACCCATGAACAGCACGATATCGAAGCGCTCGCCGAGCGATGCGACGTCGTAGACCGACAGTTCCCTGAACTCGATGTCGCAGTCGGCGATCTCGGCGGCGAAGCGCGCCTGGGCGAGATATGCTTCGTCGAAGTCGATTCCGAGCACGCGATCGGCCCCACGTTTCTTCATTTCGATCGAGTAGAAGCCTGCGTTGCAGCCGATGTCGAGCACCGACTTGCCCGAGAGATCAGTCGGAATGGCATCCGCGAATTTGCGCCATTTGATCAGCGGGTAGTTGCCAAGGAAATGATCGGGAGCGGTCTCCACGCCCGCCAGTTCCATATTGTGAAACCACGGCCCTAATGCGTCGATGCGGCGACGTATTTCCGTGCTGGAATGCAGCATGGCTAAGCTCCTTCGCCTGGAACGGTTGGCACTGCCGAACGATCCTGTGATGCGAATATCGTCAGGGTCAGATCATCGACGGCATCATTGCTTTCGAGCAGCCTGAGCGCCGTGCGGTAGCCGTTGAAAGTACCGACATCGACATAGGCAGTCCCGGCCTTGACACCGTAGGCTTCGCCTCCGCCGGCGAGATAGGCGTTGACCAGAGTGCCGAAATACTCGTCGATGCCGTCGCGCTGGCGCCAAAGCGCAGCAAGCTGGTGGAAGATACGACCTGGCATCTTGAAGGCGCCCCAGACCCAGTTTGTCGCGGCGTCCGCTTGCTTGACCTGGATCTGCTCGACCCGCCCGTTGCCATCGAGCACGACGGCGTCGAACAGTTCCGGGCGATCGACCGGAAACATCAGGAAGGACAGCCGGTCGTCGGCCAGATGGCAGAAGCCGTCTTCAGGAAACCAGATCGTGTCGGGCAGGCCTATCAAGACCGTTTCTTCCGGCGTTACGAGCGGCGCGGCGCGGAAGATAGCGTCGCATAGTCCAACCGGAGACGGCTGCGCCACGAAGATTGCTGCGGCATCGCCATAGCCGGCGGCGTAATATTCAAGGATGTCCGACTTGCCGGAACCGATGA
Organism: Mesorhizobium sp. B2-4-6; assembly: GCF_006442775.1. NCBI lineage: Bacteria > Pseudomonadati > Pseudomonadota > Alphaproteobacteria > Hyphomicrobiales > Phyllobacteriaceae > Mesorhizobium > Mesorhizobium sp. B2-4-6. Next base: position 149,949 of record NZ_VFVI01000006.1, on the reverse strand, counting down.
TGAAGCAGATGCGGTCGACGCCGTTGCGCACCATCCGCCGCACCAGATATTCGCTCACCGCGCATGGGCGCTCGGTCTGCCCGTCGAGCCGGCTGCCGACCGGCAGCAGCTCCTTGGAAAAGCCCAGCGGCTGAATGCGGCTGCCGCGACCGGCGGCAGGCACGATGCCCAACATCAGACGACTTCCTCCATTGTCCCTCTCGCCTTGGACGCGAAAGCGTCGTTCAGGATTCGGTCGAGTTCGGCGGCACGATGCGCGGATGTGTGCTCGTCGAGGACGCGCTCCCTGGCGCGGCGGCCGAGCGTCGCGATCTCATTGTCGGACAGGCCAAGCGCGGCAACGACATCGCCGGTGCTGTGCGCCAGAAGGATATCGCTGCCCGGCGTGAAGAAGCTGTCGAGGCCTGCCCAGTTGTCGGAGATGATCGCGGCGCCGCAGGCGGCTGCTTCGAACAGACGGCCTGACGGGCACCAGCCCTTTCGCGCCATCGACTCGCGGGTGACGTTCAGCGTCAGGCGCGAGGAGGAAAAGAAGGCAGGGTGATCGGCGGGCGGCAGATGCCTGACGAAAAAGATATTGCTGCTCCATGGGAAGTCCTGCGGGTACTGCGCCCCGCCGATGATGAAACGGCGGTCCGGAAGCCGGGCGGCGGCAGCGACGAGCAGTGTTTCCACGGCTTTCTGCCGGTCCTCGGCATAGGTACCGAGGTAGGACAGGTCGCCGGCGAATTCGGACCTTGGCTGCGCCGGCCGGTGCCGGTCTGGGTCGACATGGCCGTAGAGCGGCAGCACATGGCGCACGCCCAGGATGGCCCTCAGCGCATCGATGGCCGGCCCCCCGGTATAGCTCAGGATCAAGTCGAAATCGGACAAGCTGTCCGGCTCGAAATAGGCTGGATGATCACCTCGCTCGATGCTCGCCAGCGTCACCGGTGTATCGAGGTCATAGAACACTTTCAGCCCGCGACAGGTATCGTTGGCGAGCCGCGAGGCCTCGATAGCGTCTGGGCAATAGGAGGTGACGATGACGACGTCGGCCTGCCGTATCGCCGTCTCGGCCGCTTGGCGGGTATCCTCCCAGGCCGGGTAGAGAACGACATCGCCGCCGTTCAATCGGTCGATGTCCCTGGCGCCGGCATAGTAGGGTGTGTCGCGCTCGAAAAAGGTGATCGACCAGCCAAGCGGCGCCAGCGCGCCAATCAGTCCGCGCCAGAGCGTGGCATGTCCGTTGCCCCATGAGGAGGTGACGGCGAGACCGAAAATAACCATGCGCATCGGTTACCGCTCCCGTCAGGCGATTTCATTCAAACGAATCAGCTTGGAACCCCAGTCGCCGTGGACGACCGTTGTGATGGAGGCCGGCGCGATATCGAAGCGAAAGCAATCGCCGAGTTGCAGGCCAAGGATCGCGCAGACAGCCGCCTTGATCACATCGGCATGGCTGACAAGCGCGATGCACTGGCCCTGCCCATTCGCGCGCAATGCGTCCATCAGGCCGATCATCCTGTGCTGGACATCCAGCATGGTCTCGCCGCTTGGCGTGCGGGCGCTCTGGCGTTGGTCGTTCCAAAGTCGCCAGCTTGCATCGCCGTTCAGCTCTTCGAAGGTCTTGCCGGACCACTCCCCGAAGTCGATCTCGTCGAGTTCCTTGCAGATCGCGATCTTCTCAATCTCGCAAGCGATGGCGATCGGCTTCGCCGTTTCGAGCGTGCGCTCGCGCGGACTGCTGAAGATCGCGGCGAGCGGCTCTCGCGCCATCCGCCGCGCGAGCTGCAGCGCCTGCGCCTGGCCGGCTTCGCCGAGGCGAACGCCTTCGAGCCGCCCGGCCAGGTACGAGCCGACGTGATCGTGCGCCGCATGGCGGATGAGAAAGAACGTGGTGGTCATTCGGCGGCGTCCAGCATCGGCTCGTCATTGCCGGCGATGAAGGCGAGCGTGCGCAGGCGCGCCTCCGCGTCGGTGAACTGCTCCGGCGGCGACTTCATGAAGTAGCTGCTAGGCCCGGTGAGCGCGCCGGCGATGCCGCGGTCGAGGGCGAGTTTCGCGCAGCGGACAGCGTCGATGACGACGCCTGCCGAGTTGGGCGAATCCCAAACCTCCAGCTTGAGCTCGGCGTTGAGCGGCACCCCGCCGAAGGTGGTGCCCTCGACCCGGATATAGGCCCATTTGCGATCGGTCAGCCACGGGACGTGGTCGCTGGGTCCGACATGGATGTTGCCGGCCTCAAGCGGGACATCGAGCTGGCTGGTGACGGACTGCGTCTTCGAGATTTTCTTCGATTCCAGCCGCTCGCGCTCGAGCATGTTGAGGAAGTCGGTGTTGCCGCCGAAGTTGAGCTGATAGGTGCGGTCGATGCGCACGCCGCGTTCGCGGAAGAGATTGGCGAGCAGCCGGTGCACGATGGTTGCACCGACCTGGCTCTTGATGTCGTCGCCGACCAAGGGAAGGCCGCGGTCCTCGAAGCGCTGACGCCATTCCGGTCGTGAAGCAATGAACACAGGAATGCAATTGACGAAGGCGCAGCCGGCGTCCAGTGCGCATTCGGCATAGAAGTGCGCAGCCTCTTCGGAGCCGACCGGAAGGTAGCATATGAGCACCTCGGTCCCGCTTTCCTTGAGTCGTGCGCTCACGTCCGCGACCGGTTCACCCGACTCTTCGATCTCATCGCGCAGATATTTGCCGATTCCGTCCAGCGTCGGGCCGCGCTCAACGCGCACCCCGATCGGAGCGACGTCGGCGAAACGGAAGGTGTTGTTGGGCGCGGTGTAGATCGCTTCCGCCACATCGCGCCCAACCTTGTTTTTCGCAACATCGAAGGCGCAGACCACCTCGACGTCATCGACATGGTAGCCCCCGAGATCGGCATGCATCAGTCCGGGGATCGGCTCGTTGCCATTGGCGTGGCGATAGTAGGAGAGACCTTGCACAAGGGATGATGCGCAGTTGCCTACGCCGACAATGCCGATACGAACTTTCTTCGATGTCACGAAACCACTGCCTCGTTTAAGTTGGAGGTAAGTTCCTCGCCGCCGAACCGGGAGCGGCCTCGAATGTTCCTTCGCGCCGCGAAAAATTGGTGAGCCTGATTGCGGATCAAACAGGCGCCGTTTCGCGTTGGCGGCCAGACAGCTAGGCAGGAGCCGTATGATCGTCTTCGGCGACCACAAGCGAACGCATAGCGCAGAACAGCTCCGGAAGGCTGTCTTGGCCGCGGCTGGAGCTATTGGCGATCTGCCTGCCGGCCTCGAACGTCACGCCGCTGTGGTCGATCTATTCGTCACCGTCTCTGAACTTCTCCAGGGCCTCGCCGATGCGGAATTCGACATAACAGGCCGCGACAGCAGTTCGTCGAGGCAGAAGCTGGGGTCGGAAATTCTCGTCGAGTTGTCGCAGGAAGTGCTGCGGTCCTGGCAACAAAAATTTGCTCGAAGCGGAGCGCTGGATGAGGCGCTGCTTGCAAAGCTTGCCGCCATCGACTGCGGCAGCGCAATAACCACCGGACCGGCTGAGGGCTATGCGCTGTACGCCCTCTACCCGGAAACCTATCTGCTTGCGGCGCTGGGGTCGGGCCTCGATGCGAACACATGCGTCATCGGCATCCGCAGCATCGGTCTCGGCCTCGCGGCGATGGTCGCCGCCGCCCTGCATGCGCCGCCGCCTATCAGCCTGCGACCGATCGGCCATCCGTTTTCCCGGCACATAAGCGCCGCATCCGAACTCCTACGCTCTTGGCTCGACAGACCGCAGGCCAAATTTGCTATCGTCGATGAAGGTCCGGGCCTCTCCGGCAGTTCCTTTCATGCTGTCATTGCCTGGCTTCGCCGGCACGGCATCGGCCATGAGCGCATTCATCTGTTCCCGAGCCACCGCGGCGGGCCGGGCGCGCAAGCTACTGCCGAAACTGTCGCTGCCTTGTCGCAGTGCCAAAGTCATGTCGCGGATTTCGAAGACGCCTTTGATGGCGCGGTCAGCCCGGGGCTGCGGGACTGGATAGGACATTTGCTCGGCAGGGCCGATGTCGAGCTTCATGAAATTTCAGGCGGCGCATGGCGCGAAGTTCTTTCAGTGCCGACCAGCGCTTGGCCCCCGATATTCCCGGCATTCGAGCGGCGCAAATTCATGGCTTTAGCCGGCGGCGAGCGTTGGCTGGTCAAGTTCGCAGGTTTCGGCGAGGCCGGCCAGCGCAAGCTGCGTACGGCCAAGGCACTCCACGAAGCGGGCTTTGGCGCTCAGCCTGCCGGTATCAGCCACGGTTTCCTGGTCGAGCGCTGGATCGATGCCGGCAGGCTGGACCGGGCAGGGCTGCCCAGAGATATGCTGATCGACTGGCTCGGGCGCTATCTCGGCTGGCGCGCCGCCAAGCTGCCGACCGACGAGGCCGGCGCGTCGCCGGAAAAGCTCGTGGCCATGGCCGTACAAAACTGCAGGGAAGATTTGGGGGAAGGTCAGGCCCAAGCATTGGCGGGTTGGTTCGCCCGCTACCCGCCACAGCCCGTGCTGGGGAGGATCGAGATCGACGGGCGCCTTCATCCATGGGAGTTTCTGGTTCGCCAGGACGGGACCGTGCTCAAGACAGATGCCGTTGACCACTGCCGCTCGCACGACATCGTCGGCTGTCAGGATATAGCGTGGGACATTGCAGGCGCGAGGGTTGAATATGAGCTTTGCGACGCGGAGCTTGCGCGGCTCATCAAAGGCATCGAGGCAGAAATGTCGCGTGCCGTCGATCGTTCCCTGGTCGATCGCATGGAGCCCTGCTATCTCGCGTTGCAGCTTGGCCTGTGGACGATAGCCGCACAGTCTGCAGACGGCCATGATCGGGTGAAGGCCATTCGGGCCGCTGACCGTTACCAGATCAGGCTTTCGCGGTTCACCGAGCGCTTGAAGACTTGATCAGTCCAGCCTGCGCAGCATGTCGGCTTCCTGTTCCAGGATGGTTGCCACTTCCTCGCGTTGCAGATGCGTCATCATCAGGCTGACGCAGCACTCGAGATAGGTAATGGAAGCCCTCCGCAGGAATGCGGCCGTCTCCACCGCCGCCATCTGCTCTATGTCCTTGACTGATCGCTTCGACTGCACAGTTCTTCCTCCATCGCGGTTGTCATGCCCAACCGCGATGTCGGTTGGTTGTTCCGCCCCGGTGAAAAGATGCCGCTGTCTCAGAGCTGCAGGTTCTGCAGCTTTCCTCCACCCGTTCTGTCGATCGCGACCACGGGCTCGATCGCCAGATCGTCGATATTTGAAAAATAGGCGATCGTCTGCAGCAGGCCTTGCTTTAGGGGCACCTCGGGCGACCAGCCGAGGAGCGCCTTTGCGCGGCCTATGTCGGGGCGTCGGCGGCGCGGGTCGTCCTGCGGCAAAGGCAGGTACTTCACGGGCGATCTGGTGCCGGTCAGTTCGCGCACCAATCTTGCCAGCTCGAGGATCGAAAACTCTCCGGGATTGCCGAGATTGACCGGTTCGCGCGGATTTGGATCGACATCCATCAGGCGGCGCAGTCCCTCGACCAGATCCGTGACATAGCAGAAGGAGCGGGTCTGTCGGCCATCCCCGAATATCGTCAGCGGCCGCTTCTCGATCGCTTGCATGACCAGGTTCGAGACGATGCGGCCGTCGGCAGGGTCCATCCTTGGCCCATATGTGTTGAAGATGCGGGCCACGCGAATATCGGCCATAGCGGCTCGCAGATAATCGAAGCAGAGCGTTTCGGCGGCGCGCTTGCCCTCGTCATAGCAGGCTCGCGGTCCCGTGCAGTTGACATGGCCGACATAGTCCTCGCGCTGCGGATGCTGTTCCGGATCGCCATAGACTTCGCTGGTCGACGCCTGCAGGAAGCGGGCACCGTTGCTGGCGGCGAGCTCCAGAAGATTTAGGGTCCCGATCACACAGGTGCGTGTCGTATGGATCGGGTCGGCCTGATAACGAGGCGGCGATGCCGCGCAGGCCAGATTGAAAACGCGATCGACAGGCTCGCCGAGTTCCAGCGGCGTGCAAACATCCTGTTCGATCAACCTAAAGCGCGCCAGGCCAACCAACGAACCGATGTTCTCCATTCTGCCAGTGAGAAAATTGTCGACACAGATCACGCGATAGCCGTCATGCAGCAGCGCCTCGCACAAATGCGAACCGAGGAAACCGGCACCGCCGGCAACAAGCGCCGTCCGTGTTTTTTCAGCCCTTTTTGATCGCCGCATCTCGATGGTCTCCTGTCTGTCACTCATGCTGCACTTTCGACGTCCAGATCGATCGCCGGACGCGTTTCAACAGACGGCGTCAGCGCCGAAACGAATTCACGTGCCCGCGCCATGGCGGTATGTCTTGAAAGCACCGCCTCCCGCGCTGCCCTGGCCAAATCGAGCCTTGCCCGCTCGGATTTGGCGCTTAGGATCTCCTCGACATCTGCGGTGCTTGCCGCCGTCTCGATCGCCGATTCCGGGAAGAAATCATCGAGCCCGGGCCAGCGGTCGCTGATGATCGGCGTGCCGCAAGCAGCGGCCTCGAAGAGCCGCACGCTGGGCGACCATCCAGCGGCAATCATCGATGCCCGGGTAAGATTCAGCGTGTAACGCTGGCGGCTGTAGAAGGCGGCATGCTCGGAGGGCGGCAGGTGCTCGATCCGCTCGACATTTCCCGGCCAGGCGATGTCGGATGGATATTGCGAGCCGGCAACGACGAAGCGGCGGTCCGGCAGGCGCCGCGCAGGCTCCAGCAGCAGCGCGTCGAGGGCGGGCTGCCGGTCCGCGCTGTATGTGCCAAGATACCCAAGGTCCCATTCGATCGCGTGCCTGGTCCGATGGTGTCGCTTCGGATCGACGGCGCAGTAGAGCGGCTCCGTCCGGCGGGCGCCGAACTCCGACTTGAGGCGCTCCAGCGTCGGTCCGCCCGTGAACGAGAAGTAGATGTCAAAGTAGGAGATTTGCCTGCGGGCCAGATAGTCGCAATCATCCTCGGCAACCCGCGCCAGCGTCACTGGCGTGTCGATGTCGTAGAAGCAGAACTGTCCGGTGCACAGCAAAGCAAGGTCGTCGATGATCGCCCTGCCTTCCGGCACGAAGGAGCCTATTACCACTGCGTCGGCCCGCTGCAGCTCCTGCCGGTGGTTGCAGCGCAGCTCCGAAACAGTGTCGTAGTAGCGCAAGACGCAGAAATCGGGATCGCGCAGGTCCCGGTGATGCGCGTACCAGGGCACGTCGCGTTCAAGAAACGTGACGCGATGGCCGAGTTCGTCGAGCGCGCGCAGCAGTCCCCGGAAAGTCGTCGCATGGCCGTTGCCCCAGGACGAAGATAGTGAAAGCCCTAGGAAAACGATGTCGAGCGGTTTCGTCATTGCGCGGCCTCCATTGCCCGGCGCTCGAAATGCGCCTTGAAGATGTCCTCCACCAGTTGAGCCCTTAGCGTGTAGGTGTGCTCGGCCAGAACGCGCCGCAGCGCTGCCGCGCCGACCGCTTTGGCCCGCTTCGGCGTCAGCGTGCGCATGATCTCTGCGACATCGGCGCCGTCCCGGGCGACCAGTATCTCTTCGCCGGGTGTTAGGAACATCTCGATGCCGAGCCAGGCGTCGGTGATCAGGCATGCACCCGCGCCTGCCGCCTCGAAGACACGGGTTGCGGGCGAAAAGCCGTTGGCCGCCATGCTGTCGCGGCTGATGTTGAGCACCGCCTTCGCCGTCACGTTGAAGGCGTTGTGATCGCGCGTGCCGACATGGCCGAGCCACGACACGTTTGCCGGCAAGGGCTTGTCCCCCCAACCGGAGCCACCAAGCAGGAAGCGCTGGCCGCCGAGCCCGCGGGCCGGATCGAGGAAAAATGTGTCGACACGCGCCTCACGGTCGGGCAGCCGATTGCCGAGGAAAGCCAAGTCGCAGGCAAAGCGCGGATCTGTGGGGACTGGATGATGCGTCTCCGGATCGAGCGCGTTGTAGATCGGCACGCATTCCGTCGCGCCGAGCGCACGATAGTCCCAGACCACCGGGTCACCGCCGCCATAGGTCAGCACGACGCCGATCCTCTTCAACGCCTGGTGCAACGGGTGTTCGGGATCGTTGCGCAACTCGCTTAGGGTCGCCGGCGCGTCGACATCCCAGAAGACAGTCAGCGCGTCGGGGCGGGCATTGTCGAGAACCGCACGCAGCAGCGCATCGTCTTCGAAGCCGACGCCGCTTGCCTTGACCACGACGTCCGCCTGCGCGGCGCGCGAGGCGACCTGCATCAGCGCATGCGCTGTTGGCTCGTAGACGACGACGCTGCACCAGTCCGGCGCCTCGATATCGCGATGCTTTTGCCGATCGTATACGTCGGGCTCATAGAAGACGATGTCATAGCCGAGCTGCGACAGGGCTTTGAGCAAGCCGCGGTAATAGGTGGCGGCGCCGTTCCAGTAGGATGACAGAAGGCTCGATCCGTAAAAGGCTATCTTCATGCGGCGGCCTCCCTTGCAGGCTTGATTTCCGCCGCCGCGCGATTGCCGCATACGGCCAGGATGTCGAACAGCTCGTCGGCGCGGTGCCGGCACGTGTGTCGCGCCAGGATGGTTTCCAGGCCGGATGCGGTCAGTGCTTCTGCACCCTGGCGATCGTTCAGCACATCGCGGAGGTGTCCTCGCATCTCGGCGCCGTTCCGGGCGAACAGGAAATCCGTGCCGGCGCGGAACAGCCCTTCAACATCCAACCACGGCGCCGAGACCAGCGGAATCCCGCAGGCCAACGCTTCGAACATGCGAATGGTGGGAATGCCCGGCAGGCTCTCCCGGTAAGGCCTGCGGGGGATGTGCATGGTGACGCGATGACGAGCGAAGGCTTTTGGCACGTCGGCATTGGCAATCCAGCCATCATATCGCAGCCCAGCTTCCGCAAGCGCGGCGCTGGCATAGGCCGGATAGCGCACCCCGTGTACGGTTCCCGACAGCCGGAGTGTGCTCGCCGGCTCGATCAGGAACTCGGCGATCTCGGCGCTGCGTTCATCGTCGCCCCAATTGCCGATCCACACGAGGTCGAAGGCGGGGTCGATTTCCGGGCATGGCTTGAACAGCTGGTCGTCCGCCGCCTCATGCCAGGTGAACACCCGTTTGCCCCAGCCGGCGCGAAGATAGCTCTCCCGTAGCACTTCGCCGAAGACCAGCACCCCGTCATAATGCTCGAGCTGAAGCGCAGCGATCGCCTGCATCGCCGATACCGCGCGATGATGAGTGTCATGGAACAGTAGCGTGAAATTGCTCAGCACGCGCGCTTGTCCGATGCGCGCGACAAGATCCTTGTCCGTCCATTCGTGGACGATCACGACATCCGCGCCGGCCAACCGAGCTTCGTGCTCGAAGCCAGGGGCATAGGCCACTACCCTCAGTTCCGGAAAATCCTTGCGGAAGCGCTCGACGGCAAAGGGGCCTTGCTCGGCGAGCAGGTTCGACCGGCTCCAGCCATCGATGGGCTCGAGCGCGACCACCTCATGGCCGCGTGCGGCAAGCTCACGCATGATGCCGCGCTGGAAATGCGCGTTGCCGTGATTCCAGTCCGAAACCGCCGAATGAGTGTAGAATAGAAAACGCATGGTCAACGCCCCGCTGCGGTCAGCGCCGCCCGTTTGTAGACGTCGCGCATCACCCTCACCTGCTTGCCCAGCGAGAATTTGCGTGCCTGCCGCGCCGCGCGCCTGCCCAGCTTGCGCCGCAAACTTTCATCGTGGGACAGGTTCTCGATGCAGCCGGCCAGCGCATGTGGATCGCGCGCATTGAAGAACATGGCCGCGCCGTCCCAGATTTCGCGGTAGGTCGCGATATCGGCGAGCACCAGCGGCGTGGCCGACAGCGCGGCCTCAAGGGCTGCCAGACCGAAAGGCTCGTAGATGGAGCTCGAAACGAAGATGCCGGTTCGCCTCATCAGCCGGCGAACTTTGCCGTGGTCCATTGGCCCGAACGAGACGCAGTTATCGAAACGGGCGCGCTGTCCGTCAGGCCCGGCGAGCGGGCCGGCGACCTGAATGGGCCAGTCGCAGAGCGCGGCGGCGGCGTCGAGCGATGCCGCATTCTTGCCCTCGTCCCACCATCGCGCAGCGGCGAAGACGAAAGGCTCGCGCCGTCCCGGCCTCGGGCCGGGCAGGGCGCCATTATGGACGACGCTCAACCCTTCGATCGCGCCGTAGCAGACTTGGAGGATCTCGGCATGGCTTCGGCTCGGAGCGACAACGGCTTCGGCGCGATCGAATCCGGCCTTGTTGCGATCTCGCTGCCACGACCAAGCGTCCGCTGGCGCTTGCCCACGCACCGCGTGCAGCCAGGTTGCCACGCATGAATGCGAGACCGCGACGACAGGACATGCCAGATCAAGGCCGGCCGCTTGCGCCGGTGCATTGAGATGGATGAGGTCGATCGCATAGGTCTGGACGAGGGTTCGCAGTTCGCCCGGCAAGCTGTCGAGATCTTTTTCGTCGCGCGTCATCCAGTCCGGCGGGGATTTGAGCCAAACCAGCGTGGCGAAAGCCCTCGCCTCCCGCGCCTGCTCCGGAGAAGGTTCGGGTCCCAGCCCGGCGAGCACGATGCTGTCGCCTCCGGCCGCCAGCTCGCGCGCCAGGTCGAGCGAATAGCGCCAGACGCCGCCGACGGCGTCGGTCGTCATCAGGATGCGCCGCGGACGGTGAATCAGTGACTGCAGCATGAGGACTCCAACTCAGCCAGCGCATGCGGGCGCTGGTCCTGGATGTCGCTGAAGGAGCGGAAGGAGGCGAGGTAGTGCTCATGCGCGCGTTCCCAGGCGAGGTCGTCGGGTTCGCCCCAGAGTTCGCGGTAGCTGGGAGAGCTCGGATAGGGATAGAGCGGCACGGGCTCGTTCGCCCAGACGCCGTGGTCGATGAGGTGCTTGCGCCAATAATCCACCAGCGCCGGGTCGTCCTCGACCACGCCGATCAGATTGGCCTGGACGAAAGGCACGTGGCGACGGGCGTCGACCAGAAGCGCGGCCAAATCGTCGGTATCCAGCCGGCAGCGCTTGGCAAGCATCGCCCGACCCTCGACGGTCAGGCTTTCAAGGCCGGCCTCGATTGAGACGCAACCGGCCTCGCCGAGCAGCCGGAGCAGTTCCGGCTTCCAGAGGTCGATGCGAGTCTGGACGCCGAACTGGACGTCGCGATCGACCAGCGCTTCCAGCAGCGCCTTCTGGGGCAGGAAAATCTCGTCGATGAAATAGATGTAGCCGACGCCTTGCGCGATCAGCCCGTCGATCTCGGCCATGACGGCGTCGTGGCTTCGGCGCCGATAGGCATCCCGAAAATCGATCTTGGCGCAGAAGCTGCAATTGTAAGGGCAGCCGCGCGACGCCTCCACCTCGGCGCCGGCGCCTCTCTGGACGGAATCGAACCTGTGATGATGATGGCCATGCGCGGCGATCCAGTCGGACGGCCAGGCGAGCGCCGGGTGATCGACGAACGTGCTGGCATGCACGCCGCCATTGCAGGCCGGTACGTCGCCTTCCAGGCGAGCCGTATGCACAACCTCGCCCCAGTCGTCTTGCCGCGCGAGCTCCGTCACCACCTCCTCGCATTCGCCGCGCACGACGAGATCGGCGCCCAGCTTGCGCAAGGTAGGGCCCGGCGTCGCCGAGCCATGCGGTCCGACCGCCACCGTGCGTCCGCCGCGTCCTGCGAGATGGTTGAGGAACTCCGCCGGCACGCGCAATTCAGGCGGCGCGCAGCGCCAGAACAGGTAGGTCGGCGCGGTGGTCACGACGGTCATGTCGGGCTGAAAAGCCGCGACGCTTTCGGCAAGGGCCTCGTTGTCGAACCCCTGCAGCAAGCCATCCAGCATCAGGACGTCGTGCCCTTCGGCTTCCAGCATTCCCTTTGAATAGCCGAGCTCCAGCGGCAGATGCGGCTGGCGGCAGCCGAAATAGATGCTGTGCTCATAGGTCCAATGAGGATTGACCAAGGCGACTTTCATGCGACATACCTCGTGGCTTCGGGGCGCGATTGGAGCCGATGCCGCAGCAACCAGCTGGCGAGATCGCGGACGCCTTCAGGCCATGGGACATGCGCCTGCCAGCCGATCGCGGCTTGCAGCTTGCGCGTGTCGGCGACGAAGAAGGGCTGATCGCCGAGGCGCTCGCGGTCATGGCGGATCGCGATGTCGCTGCCGGTCATGTCGGCGATTTGCGCCAGCAGCACGCGCAGGCTGACCGTGTTGCGCGGACCGCCGCCCAGATTGAATGCCTGGCCCTTGACGTCCTCGATCCTGGCGAGCACGCCGCGATATGCAGCCACGGCATCGGATACGTGCAGGATGTCGCGCACCTGCCGACCGTCGCCGTAAATGGTAATCGGCTGGCCGGACAGGGCGCTCAAAAGAAAATGTGCGACCCAGCCCTGGTCCTCGGTGCCGAACTGGCGCGGCCCGTAGATGCAGCTCATGCGCAGCACCGCTGTCGGCAGTCCGTAGGATTTGGAATAGTCGAGCACATACTGATCGGCCGCGCCCTTCGAGCAGCCATAGGGCGTGCAGAAATCAAGGCCTACCTTCTCATCGACCCCGCTCGCACGCACCTTCTCGTCGAGCGGCTCGTAGTGATCATCGGCTTGCCGCACCGCGATCTGGGGTAGGCTGCCATAGACCTTGTTGGTGCTGGCGAAGACTACCGGGGCGCCGGTGCTGCGAGCGGTCTCCAGTACGTTGAACGTGCCTTTGAGGTTGATGTCGAAATCCTGCGCGGGATCGGTCAGGCTGGTCGTCACGGCGGTCTGGGCGGCGAGGTGAAAGATCGCCTTTGCCGGCGCCAGCGCCGCTGCCAGTGCGCTGGCATCGCGTATGTCGACGATTTTGGCGCTCAGCCTGTCGCCGTGCTTTTGCGCCAGCCAGTCGAGATTCTGCTCGACGCCCGGACGGCTGAGATTGTCGACGACCAGCACGGCCTCGCCGTCGGATAGCAGGCTGTCGGCCAGATTGGAGCCGATGAAGCCGCTGCCGCCAATGACGGCTATCGGTGCCTTGCGCGGATGCCGATGGCCCTGGGTCATGAGACCAATCCCCGCTCTTCCAGCTCGCGCCGCATGTCCGCGCCGCGGTCGATAACGACGCTGTTGCGAACCCATGCCGCGAATTCGCCGAGCGAATCTTCCAGTCGATGCTTCGGCTCAAAGCCGAGCAGTTCGCGCGCCTTGGAAATGTCGGCGAAGCAGTTGCGTATATCGCCGGAGCGCGCCTTGCCGAGAATTTCGGCGGGGCGCTTCGGAACGCCCATGGCCTTGGCAAGCAGCCGGGCCACCTCGCTGATCGAATAGGCTCGGCCGCTGCCGATGTTGATGGCGTGGCCGGCTGCCTGGCGTTGCTCCAGCGCCAGGCGGAACGCGGTGGCGACATCGCGCACATGGACGAAATCGCGCTTCTGCTCACCGTCCTCGAAGATCGTCGGCTGTTTGCCGTTGGCGAGGCGCGAAGCGAAATTGGCGAGGACCCCGGTATAGGGATTGGAAAGCGCCTGTCCGGCGCCGAACACGTTGAACAGGCGCAGTGCAACGGCATCGACGCCGTAGGCCTGGCCGAAGATCAGCACCGCGCGTTCCTGCGCATATTTGGTCAGCGCGTAGATCGAGGCGAGATCGGGCCGCTTCTCCTCGTCCGTCGGAAGAGGCGACAGTGCTTGGCCGGTCACCGATACCAAATCCCAGCGGCCCTCCTTTATATCGGCAGGCTTTCGGCGCGCATTGTCGATCCGCTCGCCGTCCGGAGTCTGATAGAGGCCTTCGCCATAGATGCTCATGGAAGACGCCACGACGATCCGCTCGACCGGATGCTTGATCAATGCCTGCAGCAGCACCGCGGTGCCGAGATCGTTCGCGCCGACATAGCGGGCGATCTCGTACATGGACTGGCCGACGCCAACCTCGGCCGCCAGATGGATCACGGCATTGGCGTCGGAAACCGCTTCGGCGACAGCGTCGCGGTCGCGCACGTCGCCCTTGATCAGTTCGGCCCCCACAGGGAGGTTGATGGCTTCGGCGCCGTGCACTTGATCGACAAGCGCATCGAGCAGGCGCACCTGATAACCATGGTCGGTGAGTTCCTGGGCGACGTGGCGGCCGATGAAGCCGCAACCTCCCGTAACCAATACACGTTTCACGATGACTCCCTTGTGGACTTGGCTTCGGCGCCCCGAACTGCGCGGCAAAAGGTTTGTTCCCTGCTTCAACAAAGTTCCCGTCGCAGGAGGTGCCGCAGCTTCGACAAGGAGCCGTTCCACCATCTGGAACATTGCCTGTTGGCTGCCGTTAGGACCGTTCATCGGTCCCCGCTGCAGAAAGGAAAGTCCATGTCCGAGGCCAAGACGACCACCAATCACGACGAAATCCGCAAGTGGGTAGAAGAACGGAATGGCCAGCCGGCTGTCGTTCGCACGAAAGGCAAGGGCGGCATTCTGCGCATCGATTTCGGCGAGCCCGAAGACACGCTCGAGCCAATCGAATGGGACGAATTCTTCCGCATCTTCGACGAGAACGATCTCGCCTTCCTGCATCAGGATAAAGCCGGCAGCGGTGGAACGAGCCGCTTCAACAAGTTCGTCGAGCGCAGCCAGAAAGGTTGAGAGGCGGAAAACCTGGCGCCGTTGGAGGGGAGGAGGCCCTATAATGGCGCGCGGCAGGCGGGGTCAGGCTGCCGCATTTATTCCGCTGCGCTCAATCGAGCGGCTGTCCGTCGGCCTGGGCGTCGTTCCAAGATCGTAGCCATCCCCGGCGCGGGGTTCCCGAATGGCGTCGGCAGTGGGAACCGCGTGGGCGCTCCGGCTGTTGGATCAGCAAGGAGCAATGACCATGGGACTCTTTTCCGACCTGAACAAGAAGCTGACCGAAAACCTGTACGCCCATGGCAGTTATCTGAGCGATCCGAGCGCCGACCTGCCGCGGCGGGTGGAGGAGACGGTCAACCTTCTAATGCCCTTCGTGCGGCCGGAGGCCCGCGAAACGGTGAAGCTGCAGATCCTCGGCATCATCCACGAGAATATCTATGACGGGGACTGACTGCGGCGACTGCTCGATCCGCCGGAGACGCTAGCCGAGGGACGCTTTCAGCCGTTATCCCGAACGCCGGGATCTGCCTTGCTTTTCGGCGTCGCGGAGCAGCCGCACGATGGCGTCCACCGGAGACGGGTCCGTGGTCGGCTGCGCTTTCCAGCGCCATAGATGACGAAACAAACTTCTCAAGCGCGGCATCGCAATTACCACCTTGCGCTATCAAACCTGGGACGGGGAACGATGTTCCTTTCATACCTGGCGGAAGATCGCGGCGAGCAGAAACACAACCGCGGCCAGGACGACCAGCGCCACGATCACCAGCACCGGGCCGTTCCTGCGCGGCTGCAGGCCGGGCGCGTTCTCTGGCGGCCGCATCGCGTTGGCAAAACTTGCCTGATTGGTGAAGCTCGGTTCGCGCGGCCATGCCGGCTTGGCGGAAGTCGGGACATCGCCGGCCTCGGCATCCGTCTCCTGCGGCGCCGCCGCAGGGTCGAACCCAGGGGTCTTATCCTGCGTCCTGCCGGCCTGGATTTCGCCGCGGGCTTCGGCGGGCGTGCGTTGGTTGGGTGACATTCGGCGCCTCCTTTGTTTCCAAACCTGCTTCCGGCCGCGCTGTTCCAACCGCGCCATTAAGACGGATATCGATCAGGCGCTGCCTTCGAGTTTCATCGCGAGCGTTGCGGGATGTCGGGCGCGGCTATCCAAGCCGATTCGTGAACTCGGGCGGAACTTTCAGGAGCAGGGGAGCTTTGTGTCCTCGACACGGAGACGAAGAGGCAGGAATGCAAGTTCTCGACACAGCGATACATGTCGGTCCTGGAGACGTGACGGTCGAATTTCTCGGCGAGGGCGGGGAAAAGATCGCTGTCACCATGGTTGTGTCCGACCCGTTGCCCGGCGATGCCGCGCTTGTCGATCGCGCCAAAGAGCTGATGGTTCAGTGTGCTGCATTCGGCGGCCGGTCTGCGCAAGGCAGCCGGGACGGGTCCGTGGATGCCGTCCGGCCCGCCGTCGAGAGGCCAACCGACGTGGGCCAGGATCTCTACACATTCGAATATCGTGACGGTGGCAGTTTGAGGCGGCTAGAAGGGGTGGAATTGCCCAACCTCGAAGCTGTTCATGATGAAGCGTTGCGCTCCGCGATCGATCTTCTCGACGATCCGGCTGCCGAAGCTCGGCGGGAGGGCTGGGCGGTTCGGGTTCGCGGCGGCGACGGCGATGTAATCTTGTCGATCGATTTCGATGAGGCAAGGCGGGAAAAGGCCGCCGCATTGTGATGGAGGCAAGTCTGTGAAGGATCGGACGATAAAGACCTTTATGCCCCTGCACGCGATTGCCGCCACACGCGGCGATGGGCTGAGGCCGGAATTTCTTCGCCTGTTCGAGGCCCGCGCGGCCTTGTCAGACCTCGATGTGATCCAGCTCAGCCGGGGCGAGGACGCAGGCTTGGATCAAGCCGGCCCGAATCCTATCGGCAGCCGCGCAGCCGTTTGCGGACGAAACGTCGTACGCTTCCCGGGCCGGCGGAGTATAACAAGCCGTTTGCCAGGAGGAAGTAAGCGTGTCAGAGGAGATCGTCATGCAAGCGCCCCTGGCACTGATCATTGAAGACGAATACCTGATCGCTTGCGACGTGGCGGATGGCTTAAAGGCGCTCGGCTTCGAGGTGGCCTGCGTGGCCTCGGAACGGGCAGCCGCGACCTGGCTGGACGACAACCAGCCCGATCTGGCCATCATCGACATCCAATTGCTCGACGGCCAAAGGGGGACCGCCGCCGCTCGCCTCAAGGAGGCGGGTGTGCCCTTTGTCGTGCATTCGGGCTACGATCCGGCCTTCCAGTCGCCTGTCTTCCATGGCGCGCCTTTTCTGCCGAAGCCTGCGCCGATCCGGCATCTGGTCGAGCTTGCGAGCCGGTTGATAGGCGATCGCACCATGTCGTAGGCCAGGCTTTCTCAGTCCGGCGCATCGCTCTTGCGGAACTGCGACACCGCTTCGATCAACAGGTTGTAATCGACCGGCTTCGACAGCTTGGGCTTGTCGCGAAACTGGTCGGGAAAGACAGTGGTGCTGTCGTAGCCGGTGAGGAAAATGAAAGGGACACGGCCGAGCGTGAGATGCTCGGCCAGCGGAAAGCTTTGCTCCCCCCGAAGGTTTACATCCAGCACGGCTCCGTCCAGGGCAACACCATCGATTTGTGCAAGCGCCTGTCTGACCGTAGGTGCCGGGCCGATCACTGTGCATCCTGCTTGCGTCAACCGGTCGGTGAGATCCTCCGCAAGCATAAATACGTCCTCGACCACGAGGACATTCAGGCCGGACAAGAGCATGTTGTGTCCACTCCTCATCGCTCAGCGGCAAATGTCAGCGACCTTTGCCTGACGCCAGCGGAATCTCTATGTCGCATTCAAGTCCGGAGCGTTCGAACCTTAGATCGACCTTCCCTCCCAGCTCGTACTCCAAACTCTGCTGGATGAAGCTCGTTCCGAAATTCCGCCTTGGCGGCTCTTCGACGACAGGTCCGTCGATTTCCCTCCAGCGGATCGACAGAATGCCCGGCCTGTCGGTGTTCCAGGCTACTTTGACGCGACCGTCCTCTGTCGATAGGGCCCCGTATTTCGCGGCATTGCTGGCAAGCTCGAAGAATACCATGCCGAGTGTCGCGGCCGCGCTCGCGCCAAGCTGCAAAGGGTTTCCGAGGATGATGATATTCTGGCGCAGCTTGCTGCTGTAAGGCGACAGCACTGCCCGCAGCAACTGCTCGAGATCGGCATCTGTCCAGTTGTAGGAAGACAGCACGTCGTGCGTTCGACCCATTGCCTGCAGCCGCTGCTGGAAGGATGTGGAAAAATCGCTCATCGAACTGGATGTGCGAACCATGCGAGATGTCAGCGCGGTGATCGTGGCGAGGATATTCTTCACGCGGTGCTGCAATTCGTGCAGCAGCCTTTCCTGGCTGCGCTCGGCCTCCTTGTGGCTGGATATGTCGACCAGCGCCGCGATGGCGCCGCGGACCTTGCCCTTTTCGTCGAACAGCGGGTTGGCCGACATCATGACGTCGATTGCGGTGCCGTCTTCATGCTGGACCCTGGCTTCATAGCCGGGAATTGCCCTGCCGGTGCGCATTGTCTTGAGCAGTGGCTGGTCGTCGGTGCCTATCTTGGTTCCATTGAGCGTCAGCGGCAGGATTGCGGGCACGGATATCAGCTTGGTGCCGGCAGCGGGCCGACCCAACAGCTCCGCCGCGCGCCGGTTGGCGCGGATCTGCACGCCAGCGTCATCCTCGGCGATGAAGATGCCGATCGGCACGAGGTCGAGCAGGGTCCCGAGGCTTTCGACGCGGTTGCGCAGGTCATGCGAGAGTGCGCCGATCCTTTTCTCGGCCTGCGTGATCTGAGTAACGTCGACGAAGGTGACGACCACGCCCGCTATGATGTTGTCGACTGTCCGGTAGGGCAGCACCCTCATGATATAGCTCTTGCCGTTGTCCATGCCCTCGATCTGCCGCTCGATCGTGCCAAGCCTTTGCAGCACCTGTTCCATGTCGGCCTGCAGGCCGTCGGCCGGGAAGCGCGGACGGACATGCGCCAGCGGCCGTCCGACATCGCTTTCCACCAGCCGGAACAGGTCGCGCGCGGTCGGTGTGAAGTTCTTGATGCAGAGGTCCCGGTCGAGGAAGACGGTGGCGATCTGCGTGCTTTCGAGCAGGTTCGCCACATCGTTGTTGGCGCGGGTGAGCTCGTCGACGCGCAGACTGAGCTCGGCATTGACGGTGTGCAACTCCTCGTTGATCGACTGGAGCTCCTCTTTCGAGGTCTCCAGTTCCTCGTTGGACGACTGCAACTCCTCGTTGATCGAGGAAAGCTCCTCGTTCGAGGATTTCAGCTCCTCGTTGGAGGATTCGAGTTCCTCCGTCGTGATCTGCAGACGCTCCTTGGTTTCCCTCAGCTCCCTTTCGAGCTGGCTGACATTGGCGCTTTCAACATCGTCGGTTATGTGGATGGCCTCGTACTCGGCTTCAGGCTTGATCCCGCCGACATCCCGGAAGACCAGCATATAGAGGGGGTCGGAAGAACCATCGCCCGGCAGCGGCTGCACAGCCAGGCTGATCGTCTGACGCCCGCCATTGGTGCCGACGCTGATCTTATTCTGGACTGCCACCTGTCCGGTGCTTACGGCCTTGTGAAGCGCGGCCCTCAGATCCATGCGCAACCCGCGACGCGCCATGGAAAAGACGCTGTGGCTGGGGGCGCCGGCAGCGAGCTCCAGATATTTGCCCGTGCCGCCTGAGCTGTGCATCATTTCGCCGGCGGCATTCACGATCACATATGCCGGCGAATAGCGCTCGACGATCAAACGCTCCGCGATTTCCTGCAGGGTTTCGGTCGTTGCCCGCCGGCGCGCACTTGGATCCGTCGATCTCCCGGCGGCAGCGAGCGGGAATTCCGGCAACCGATGTGTGGTGGCCCCGTTGCGCCTCTGGAAGATGCGGTTTGTCTTATCTACCGTCGAGAACAGCTGTGGATGGCGCGTGACGTTCTCCGAGGAACCGAGAAGGAGATAGCCGTTGTTGCGCAATGCGTAGTGAAAGATCGGGACGATCTTCTCCTGCAGTTCCGGGCCCATATAGATCAAAAGGTTGCGGCACGCGATCAGGTCGAGCTTGGAAAACGGCGGATCTCGCAAGAGATTGTGCGCCGAAAATAGGCAGATCTCCCGCAAGTCGGCGGAAATGCGGTACGTACCGTCCTCGCGCGAGAAGAACTCCTTCAACCGCTTCGGCGCAACGTCCGGCGCGATCGTCGCCGAGTAGCGACCGGCGCGCGCTACTTCCAGCGCGCGCTCGTCGATGTCGGTGGCGAAGATCTGTAAGTTGGGCGAGGCGGCGCCGCGCGGCGCGTTTTCCTTCAAGAGCATAGCGATCGAATAGGCTTCCTCGCCTGTGGCGCAGCCCGGCACCCATACCCTGATCGTCTCGCCAGGCTTGCGGCTCTCGAGCAGCCGGGGAATGACCACACGTTCGAGAGCGTCGAAAGCCTGCGGGTCCCGGAAGAAGCTGGTGACGCCGATCAACAGGTCCTGGAACAAAAGATCGACCTGCTGCGGGTCCTCGCGTAACCGCTCATAGAAGACGGTGGGATCGTCGATCTGCAGCACCTGCATGCGGCGCTGGATGCGCCGCAAAATGGTGTTGTCCTTATAGCCGCTGAAATCATGGCCTGTGCGCGAGCGAAGCAGGGCGACGATGCGCGAAAGCTGTTCGGTCACTTCGCGCTTGCGCCGATCCCGCTCGGTTTCGGTGCGGCTCGCGTGAGTGAAATAGCTGACCAGCTTGCCGGCCATCTCCTCCGCGGGAAGCACCATGTCGACCAGGCCGCTCTGGACGGCGCTGCGCATCATCCCGTCATATTCGGCGCTCTCCTGCGCAAGGGTCAGTCCGCCGCGCTCCTTGATAGCTCTCAGGCCGACGGTGCCGTCGCTGCCGGTTCCGGAAAGAATGATTCCGGCGGCGTTCTCGGCCTGCTCCTGCGCAAGCGAGGTGAAGAAATCATCGATCGGCGCCCGTTTGTCGCGCTCGGCCGCGATTTTGACCAAGTGAAAGCGCCGCTCTTCAATCCTCACCGAAACACCTGGCGGGATCACATAGATGTTATCGGCTTTGATCTCTACGCTTTCGGCAACTGTTTGCGTTGCGATCGCGGTTGAGCGCTGGAGGATGCTGGCAAGTGCACTTTCATGCTCGGCGTCGAGATGCTGGATGACCACGTAGGCGAAGCCGCTGTCGGCGGGCACCTCGGGAAAAAAGCTCCGCAATGCCGCGATCCCACCCGCCGATGCGCCGATGCCGACAATGGGGAAGGACGCCGGCTGTTTTTCATCGTCGCGCGAACTAACCCTTGCCTTGTGAGTACTTGCCTTCCGCGCTGACTTCGCCATTGCCCCTTACCTGAACCCGCCTGCTTTCGAGGATGCGTTCGATCACAGCCGCATCCGCCTCATATTCCTTCGCCCGCCTGCCCATTTCGGCGGCGAGTTCGGAGCGGAGCTTCGCCCGCTCCCGCTCTGCCATTCGCTTGGCAAACGCCGCCCGCTGCTGATGCGAGCGGAGCAGGCTCCACAGGATATCGTCGGCCTCCACCGCCTGCACCTCCATCACCGCGTCGGTGGTGAAGGCATGCCCGGTATGACACCGATAGCGCAGCATGTCACCGTCTTCGATCTCCCACAACGGCCCGTGACATTCCGGGCATGTAAACACTGACAATTCGCCAAGTCGATCCGCTTCTTGCATCGTCGAATGCTCCTGCGCGGCAATGGCCGCTTCCAATCTAACCACAGGCGGGGGAGGAAAGGATTCTCCGGGCGGCTCGACCGCAAGCTTTGCCAGCAAAGGCCCGAGCTCGGCAGCGGGCAGGCAGTGGTCGACGTCGACATAGCGCAGCGCGCTTTCAATCATCCCCGGCACCAGCGTGTCCTTGGGGTGCTGGACGACAGCCAGCCCGCCGACGGACTTGATGGCCCTTAACCCGGCGGTGCCGTCGGAAAGCGAACCCGAAAGCAGAACTCCGATGACACTCGCACCGTAGCTCAGCGCCGCCGAGCGGAACAAGGGGTCGATGGCCGGCCGGGCAAGGTTCTCGCGCGGGCCGCGCCGCAGCATCATATGGCCATCGTGAAGGAGAAGGTGGAAGCCGGGTGGCGCCACATAGATGCAGCCAGTCCTGAACTCTTCACCGTTCCTGGCCGGCTTCGTTTCGAGCGTGCCCGCGCGGTCTAGGATCTCCGGCAGGTAGCTGACCTGGCCGATATGCACCACGACGAAAATGGCGGCCGGCAGATCGGCGGGCAGGTCGTTGACAATCCGCTTCAGCGGCTCGATCCCGCCGGCCGACGCCCCGATGACGATGATATTGTGGTTGTTCGATGGGCCTTTGGAACGGGCCATTCGCCAACAAGCCTCCAAGCTTGGCTGAGAACCGCCCCGATGCAGTGATGGCGCCACCGCGGTTCAGCGGTTGAAACGACTGGTCAGATGTTCAACCCTGCAATCTGCACGAAGTTCCATTCGCTGCCGGCCCAGGCTCATCATCGCGAGGATGGCTGGAACATAGCGGAGGACTGGTAGTTCGGGTTCGCTTCAGGCGCCACGCCAGGCGTTTGTCGAAGATCGGTGAACAACACCCTGATCGGCCAGCGCCTGTCCCTTGCAGGCGCGTGCTTCCGGCCCGGCAGGTCTGCCGCGCCGTGCAGATATCGGCCCCCAAACCACAGGAGACAGCAATGAAGCATCAGACCTCATATGAACTTCAATCGGTGGCAGCCGTCGACCGGCTTGAATTGATTCCGCTTGCAACGAGAACGCAGCGGATCGAGCGGTGGGCGGAACTGCTGGACCGCAATCCCCTTCGGTGCCTGTCCGCGCTAACGGGCACCGAATATGTCGATCCCGAGGTTCGCGAACGCGTGCGCGCGGACGGATCGCCGCTCGCGGTTGCGTTCGATGATCCGTTGCTGCGCGCGGCCGGCTTGCAGTCCGACACCTACGGCGAGGCGAAGCGCTTTTTCGAATTGTCCGATTGGCAATTGCATGACGTCGTGTGCAGCTGCCATGCCGGCGCGACGATGCAAGCCACCTGGGCTGCCGCGCGGGTCCGCCGGATCATAAAAGGCAACCGGATTCTCGGCTGGCTCAGAAGCCGCCTGACGCATTGACAATGCTGGTCGCCCGGCGAACGCAGCTCGCCGGCGGCTCGGCTGTCTGAGATCAGTGCAGCAGGCAAGCTCCGCGCAACCGCGCCATCCTGCGCATGATGGTGTTCAGCCAGTCGGCGATCGACGACCCTTCGGGCCTTTTGTCGATATCGTCAAGCGCCTGTTCCAAAGTGTGCTGGACAAGGCGGTCGGAAGCGCCGGCATCGTCCAACAGCAGACGCGCGGTGAGCCGGAGTTTGGGGAGCAGCGCCACGACGTCCTCCGCCGCGGTCGCCGGCTGCGCGACGGTCAATGGCTCTGCAGAGGGCTCCGGCTGGAACAGCGCATCGACCACGACAGCGCGGTTTGACGACTTGCTCAGGCTGCTCGCGAAACGCAAACGCTCGGGGATGGCGATCTCGTCATACCCGCTGAAGAAGACGAAAGGCACGTTGCGCCGCATCAATTCATCCGCTACCGGGAAAACGTGGCGGCCATGCAGATTGATATCCAGAATCGCTGCGTCCGCCGCCTTTGCGTGTCGCCCGGCCTGCTCCACTGTCGCTGCCGGTCCGAGGATGATAGCGCCCATGTCAGCGTAGAAAGTCGCCAGATCGCTGGCCACCAGCCACTCGTCTTCCGCGATCAAGAGGTGAAGTCCCCTGAGGTTTCGCACACGAAGCTCCTTAGTTCATATTCTCATTGTGGTGAGACCTCAGTCGCGCGTCGATACCAGGCGCGTGTATCCACGAGGTCGCAGGGAACCCAATTGGTAGAACGCGGCGATGGGTGAACCGTTCCAGCCGTTAACTGCGCGCGCGATCCGGATCCGACAGGCATGGAACCATTCCGTCGGCCTGCGGTTCGGCGTGAGGCCGGCCGGGAACCATGACTATGACTTCGCACGGCGAAGCTCCCAGGGACGACAACGGGGTCGAAAATGCCGAATGTGTCCGCGACCTTCCGGGAAGAGCGAGAATTCCAAGCGGGTTGGTGCTGGCGCTGATGCTGAAATACGGCAACGAGCCGAACGTGCTCGATCGCGAGGCTGCAAAGCTCGAGCGCGGCGCGGAGAATAGGGAGACACCCGGTGCTAGCTGATCCGATGGTGCTCATCCTAATGTATTTCGTCTTGCCGGTCTGGCTGATTGCGGGCTTTGCCGACTGGCTCTGCCATCGCGCCACCCACATCGAATCGACGACCGGTGCGAAGGAATCGCTCATTCATTTGCTGATGTTCGCCGAGGTTGGAATCCCGCTGCTTGCGGCAATGTTCCTGGAGGTGAATGCCTTGGTGATCGCCGTGATGATCGTCACCTTCTTCCTTCACGAAGCGACGGCGCTGTGGGACGTTCGCTATGCGACCACCGCGCGCACGGTGAGCCCGATCGAGCAGCATGTGCACAGCTTCCTGGAAATGATCCCGCTGATGGGTCTGGTCATCGTGGTGGCGCTGCATTGGGGCCAATTCCTGGCGCTGTTCGGCGCCGGAACGGAAAAGGCTCGCTTCGATTTGACCTGGAAAGAACAGCAACTGCCGGTGATATACATTGCCGTCGTGATGATCGTGATCGTGCTGTTCGAGCTGCTGCCCTATGTGGAGGAGTTCTTCAGAGGCCTGCGCGCCAACTCAGGCCGGCTGGTGCCGGACAAAGCAAGGCGGCATGAGCCCGGCGACACGGCGACGCGCTGAGGCTGGCTGTCCTCTCAGCCGTTCTGGTCGATAGCGTGCGGCGAGGGCTGCTGGGCGCCACCGCTCGGGCGCCCGCCGTTTTGGTCAGCCCAGACCCAAACGGCGACCAGAACGATCACCAGAATGCCGAGCGCAATTAGGATACGACGCATGCCCGGGCCGACGTGTTTCAGCCGCCTGGCCGGTTGGCGGCCGGATCAGAGCCGGCGCCAACTGCGGGATCGGGCGCCACCGGACCGCGCTCGACTTCCGAGCCTTCCGACTCGATCTCCTGCACGGCTTGATCCCAGTGTTCCTGCTGGCGGCCCTGAGGGCGGCCTTCACGCTCCCAGATCTCATGGGCGCGTTGCCTGATGCGTTCTTCCCTGTCCATGCCTGGCTCCTCTCGCACGGCTGAACTGCATTGTCTGCGCCTAATCGGATGCCTGGAGGTTTGTTCCACCGGACTTGAAACGGACTGCCCAGCTGTTGGAACGCCGCTCTCGCGCCGGTGTTATCTTTCATCCAACCGGAGATAGAGCCATGAAGAACAGTCAGAACCGTCGCGAGACCGGCGCCACGAAATATCCCGCCAACACCGATCCGGATCCGAGCGACGAATTTTCCCAGGACGCCGCCAGCAACGACAGACCTCACGTCGATCCAAGCCGCAACCGCAAACAGGGCGAGGTCGAGGACAAGACCCATCAATCGGATGGCCGCAATCCGCCGCGGCAGCCGACGCCCAGCCCGGCGACCGAGCGCCCAGGAGCGGTCGTCAGCCCCGCGCTTATGCGACGGAATGAACGGCGCCGCCGACGTCGTGAAGCATAGCTATGACTTCTAAGTTTGGAGACTGGCCGCCGTCGACGATCCGGCGGCGGATTGTGAGGCTCTGGAACCATCTGGAGCCGCCGCAACCATGGCGGATCGGCGGCCATGAACAGCGTCGAGCGAACATCTGCGGGAACGGGCGGGCCACGTCCGCTCCGGCGATGGCATAGCTTCCCCTGACGGCAAATGTCCTGACGAGCTTGCTCAGCGTCCCGGCATCGACGCACCAGCGCCTGCTGCGCTGGGGTAGATTGCTACCAGGCGCCGCCTTCGGATGTGAAAGAGACAAATACGGCTACCAGCTCTCGATCGGCGAGCTAATCCCCTACAGCGATCATCGCACCAACGGTCGCGGGAACGAGCGCAAGTCTGCGACAACAAGTTCCAGCACTCCTTCTGCCCTTATCTTCCTAACCGCGAGACGTGGCCGGGCCGGCACTGTAGCAGGGCCGGAGGCCCGCCTTTCCGGACGGGCCTCCGGCCGCGTAAAGGCTAGGGCTTACTTGTTGCAATTCTGCGTGTCGGACGTGGTGTTCCCGCTGGCCGTGTTGTTCTGGATGTCGTTTCCGCTCGCGTCCTTGCAGCGGTCGCCGATGCCGCCGGACCCGTTTGTCGTCGTGCTGTTTGTGGCATTCGGATCGACCGTGCCGCCATTGCCGTTGTTGTTCATGCCGTTGGTCCCGGTCGTGGCGCCTGTGTTGTTGGTGCCAGTCCCGGTGCCGCCGGTCCCAGTACCGGAACCGCTCGATTGGGCCATTGCGGATGTAGCCAGGACAATTGCGACGGCCGAAGCCGAGAGAAGCTTAATCATGGGGAAGTCTCCTGTTTGATCGCCTGATTGCGATATGTTTCAAACAAGAGACTCCTACCAATGTTCCAATTGAGCTATGCGCGAGTTCTGGTTTGTTTGCTGTTCGTTTGTGAAAGATGCAACGTTGTGTCTAACGTAGGAACGAATGGATTTATTTGTTCGTACGGACTTTCTGGCGCGGGTTGATTCCGCCCGCGGAGGTGGTGTCGTTTTCGACATCTCCCTCAACGGTGTTCTCGCCGTGCTCCAATTCGTCGCCTTCCTTGATGGTGCCCTTGGAGGTGCCGATGCCGGGATCGTTCGCCATGTCGGCGTTGCTCGGTTTTTTCGATTTCGGGTGCTGGTTTCCACTCATGGCTGTTCCTCGCTATGTTTTTCCGAACCCGGGGAAGCTCCGAAGGTTCCAGCGTCAAAAGCCGAACGGATAGGTTTCCGGCACGCGTTCGGCAGCGTGCTCGGGTCCGAGCGGCGTGACCGCGTTGGTTTCATCGAACCACACAAAGGCATCGAATTGCCGCGCCAGCGAGGCGTCGGCATAGTGGCTGTGCAGTTCGGTTTCCGGCCGGTAGATCACCCCGATAAATCGTTCCAGCCGGCGCTCGGTCAGGCGGTCGCGCAGGTCCGGGTCGTGCCCGAGGTCAAGCAGGAACCGGTGAATGCCGGCGTCGTGGCAGAGCCGCTCGTAGCTGTCTTCGCGAGAGGGCCGCACCGACTTGATTTCCATGTCTCCGTCCCAGTCGGTCGCTGCCGCGACGGTGCCTGCATGCGTGCCCAGGCCGATGAGTGCCACGGCATCGCCAAACTTCTGCCGGCAGAGCTGGCCGATATTCACTTCGTCGCGCGAGATGCCCATTTCGGTGTAGCGCGCGTCGCCGATATGCGAATTGTGCGCCCAAACGACAGCCTTCGCGTTGGGGCCCCCCGCATCGAGGATATGCTCCAGCGTTTCGAACATATGAGTATCGCGCAAATTCCAGGATTGCGGGCCGCCATAATACATGGTGCGGTAATAATGCTCGGCGGAGGCGACGAGACGGGCATTCTGCGCGGCGTCGAAGAGGTCGTCGCCGTCTTGTCCGGTATCGTCAAGCTGCCTCGCCAGCATCTCGCGGCATTGTTCGAGAACCGCTTCCTCGCATTCGCGGTAACCCCTGGTCAGCGCGGCGCGGCCATAGGTCGACGGCTCGGTCTGCCAAGGCGTCAGGCAGCCATAGCGCTCGCGCGCAACCTTTGCCGCTTCCGGGTCTACGCGGTCGAGATACTCCAGGACGGCGGCGATCGAGCCGCGCATGTCGTAGATGTCGAGGCCATAGAAGCCTGCTTGCGGCTGGAGTGCCTTGATCTTGTCATTGTGCTCGCGCAACCACTCCACGAATGCCGCGACGTCGGTGTTGCGCCACATCCAGGTCGGAAAGCGCTGGAAGGGTCGCTCGGCGCCAGCGGAAGTGCTCTTACCGCGAACATGGCGGTCGATCGCAGCCGCATCGGGCCAATCGGCTTCCACCGCCACGATGGTGAAGCCGTGTCTCTCGATCAGCCTTTTGGTGATTGCCGCGCGCGCCCGGTAGAATTCGGATGTGCCGTGGCTGGCTTCGCCGAGCAAGACGATCCGCCGGTCCGCGAAGCGGTCGAACGGTTCGGCAAAGCCGGGATCGTTGAAGTCGGGCAGCGGCTCGGCGGCCGCGGCGATCATTTCCGGGAGGCTGCGCTGGCGCGCCAGTGGAATCGCGCGGACAGTCGCCGGGCGGCTTTCCTCCCGCCAGCCCTGTTCGCCGATGAGCGGGACGAACCGCACCCCGCCGAAATCCTCCTCGCTGTAGGTCGAAGCGCCCGTGCGGGTTACCTTGAGCAGGCGCTGCTCGTCGGGATCGTCGCCCGCCGGGATGACCAGCCTGCCGCCGACGTGGAGCTGCTGCTGCAAGGCCAGCGGCGCGCCCGGCCCGCTCGCCGCGACCACGATGGCATCGAAGGGCGCCGCTTCCGGCCAGCCTCTGGTGCCGTCACCGGTCCGAACTTCGATGTTGTCGTAGCCTAGTCTTTGAAAGCGGTGCCGTGCGGTTTCGGCCAGCGCTGTGTGGCGTTCGATCGTGTAGACATGGTCGACGATCCGGCTCATGACGGCGGCTGCGTAGCCCGATCCTGTGCCCACCTCGAGCACTTGGTCGCCCGGGCCGATTTCCGCCATCTCCAGCATGAAGGCAACGATGTAAGGCTGCGATATCGTCTGGCCTTCCGCGATCGGCAGCGGTCCATCCTCATAGGCGAATTCCTCGTAGCCGGGATCCACGAAGACTTCGCGGGGGACCTCGCGCATCGCCGCCAGGATTTCCCGATCATGGATGCCGCGGCGGCCGAGATGAACATCGACCATCCGACGGCGCTCGCGGGAAAGATCGAGCATCGGAATTCCCTCCTATTGTCCTGCCTCCATCATCGTCTTGGCTGGCTCCCGGGCGACGTTTTCCTCGATCTCACCGCGACCCGGAGTCTGAGGCAGCGCCTTGCGGAAGTTCTTGGCGTAGTCGGGTGGCATTTTCGGCGGCATCATCGGCTCATAGGCGTCGACCAGCGCCTCGATGATCACCGGGCCGCTGGTGGCGAAAGCCTGGTCCAGCACGCGCTCGACCTCCTCCGCCCGCTCGATGCTGAAACCTTTTCCGCCCATCGCCTCGGCGGCCTTGGCGAAATCGATCGGCTGCAATTCGCAGCCGAATTGCGGGTTGCCGAGAAACATCATCTGCTCCCAGGCGATCTGGTTCAGCATGTTGTTCTTGATGACCAGGATTTTCAGCGGGATGCCGTAGCGCACCGCCGTGGAAAACTCGCCGAGCTGCATGGCAAGCCCGCCGTCGCCGACGATCGCCGCGATCGGCCGGCCGGGAAAGGCGATGCCGGCGGCGATCGCATAGCTGAGACCGCAGGACATGGAGGCGAGCGCGCCCGAGACGCCGAAGGCCTGCCCAGCGCGGAGATCGACATCGCGGGCGGCGAGTTCCGTGTTCTGGCCGGAATCAGTCGCCAGTACCGTATTCTCGGCAAGGCGTTCGCCGAAGGCGCGCGCGATGCGCTGCGGCTTGAGCGGATGCGCCGCGCCATCTTCTGACTGGCGCATCATCTCGCGCCATTTTTGCATCGCGGTTTGCGCGGCCGCCAGGAATTCGCCGTCGCCTTTCTGCTTCAGCCGCTTGTTGAGGGCGCGCAATGTCTCGGCCGCATCGCCGACCAGGCCGGCCTCGACCGGAAAGCGCAGGCCGATACGCTGCGCGTCGCAATCGATCTGGACGCCACGCGCTGTGCCCGGCTGCGGATAATATTCGATGTAGGGGAATGTCGAGCCGACGATGAGGATGGCGTCGCACGTCTCCATCGCCTCCTGTGATGGCAAGGTGCCCAGAATGCCGATGCCGCCGGTGGTGTAGGGATGGTCGTCCGGCAGCACCGCCTTGCCGAGCAGCGCCTTGACGATCGGCGCCTGCAGCAGCCGCGCCGTTTCCTCGAGCTCCACCGCCGCGCCGATGGCTCCGCGCCCCGCTAGGATCGCCACGCGCCCTGCATCATTGAGGACGGCCGCGGCTTTGTCCAACTCCGCATCTTGCGCGAGACAGTGAGGTGCGAACATGTCCTGCGGCGTGTGCGCCGCGCGGTTGCGCTTGGATCGCTTGGCCGCGTCGGCGGGCTGTTCCTGGATATCGCTGGCGATCGAAAGATGGGCGACGCCCTTGCGGGCAAGCGCTGTGCGGCAGGCGAGGCTTGCTACGTTCTCCATATGCGCGGCGTCCGAGACCTGGACGTTGTAGACGCTGACGTCGTTGAAAACTCGAGTAAGATCGACATCCTGCTGCGTGAAAGTCTCGATCAGGTCATGGAACTGCATGCCGGTGATTGCCAGCACCGGCGCCTGGTCGAGCTTGGCGTCGTAGAGGCCGGTGAGAAGATGGGTGCCGCCGGGTCCGGATGTTGCCAGGCACACGCCGAGCCTGCCTGTCCATTTGGCGTAGGCGCAAGCCATGAACGCGGCCGATTCCTCGTGTCGCACCTGGACGAAGGATATCCTGTCCTGGCTTTTGCGCAGCGCCTCCATGACGCCGTTGATGCCGCCGCCGGGGAGCCCGAACACGACTTCGACGTTCCAGGCAATCAAGGTGTCGACGAGAATTTCGGCTGCATTGGGCATGGCGAGGCTCCGCTATCGCTGCCCGAACCAGCAAGACCTGCGGTTGGTTCCCTCACATCGGATCGGGCCGGGCCGACAGCCACTGGGAACCAACCCGATGCGCAGGATTGGGCGCCACTGCAGTGTGGTGCCCTTAAAGAGGCGGTTGGAGGGATTCCTGGCCGATTCCGGCAGGCGAAGAGACGGTCGCCGGTCCAGCGGATGGGCGGAGCAGGAACTTTTTCTCCGTCAGTGGGTTAGTGGGGCAGGTATTAACGCATGTTAGGGTCCGGCTGTGGTACGGAAGTTTCGTCAAGCACTGAGATCGGAACAGGAACTGTCCGAGGCGATAACGCCGGAACGCCAGACGATCCTGGCGTTGGAGGCGCTGATAGTCGAGGAAGCGCCTTCTCGAATGCTCGAACTGGCGCGAAAGCTCGACACCGCAATGGCCGCAATGGCGTTGCGTGCGCACAACTCCCGTCCGAATTGACTTTCAACTGAAGACGTCGCGTGACGACATCGCGCCGATCCGGAACAATTGGGGCCGGGATCTGTTCGCCTGTGAAACGTTCCATGGTGAATGGATGAAGAGCCTTATTCAAAAGCCTGATGGCCGAGTTCCTGCCGCGCTGGTGGCGCCGAAAATCTCGCATGCCGGCACCGAGAGAGGTGCCCGCTCGTGCATCCTCGCGAGCGACGCCGAACCGTTCCCAGGCAAGCGGAACAGGGGAAGGAACGGACGCCGGCCCAAGATAGCTCAAGCCAAGGCATCCGCCCCCGGCCGGAAAGGCAAGCATCAACGCTGCGGTCGCCGATAAGATAAGGGATATCCGCGTGCTCATGGGGCAAGGCTTCCTTTGGTCTTGGTGGCACCGAACAACCGTTATTGCCTTTGTTCCCAAGGACCGTGTTTCCATGGCCTAAAAAAGCGCCCGGCCGTGGCCGGGCAAATTTCGGATCGATCCGCTATGCTGAAGGTGTCTGGACGGCAACGCCATCCGCCAATGACTTGGCAGGATATTTCGTCGACTCGTTGTTCCGGTCGGCCGACAACGCAGCCGCCGCGGCGCCTCCCGCGGCTGGCGCGCCCCAAAACAACACGGACCGCAGCCCAGGCGTCACGCATACTGGCGGTCGGCGCCGCGAACGGGGAAATGAGCGCGGACGACAAGGCTTATCTCGCCCGTCTGGTCGCGTCGCGCACGGGTCTTCCGCGGGCTGATGCGCAAAAGCGGGTCGACGACGTCTTGGCGCGGGTCGAGGATGCGAGAACAAGGCCAAGGCGGCTGCCGATAAGGCACACAAGGCGAGCGCCACGACCGCGCTAATCGGAACTTTGTCGCTGGTGATCGGCGCTTTCATCGCGGCCGTCGCCGGAGTGCTTGGTGGCCGCCAGAGAGACGAGGACGAGGCCCGCTTTTGCGAAACGGCTGACGGATACCGCCACACGCTGAGGACCCCAGGAAAGTGAGCGGCTTTCCTGTCGGAATTGCGTTGAAGGAGATAGAGCGGCAATCCAGCCGCCGATAGCTCTGGTGCTACTGGCTGCCGATGGCCTCAAGCGGTATGGCAGCCATGAAATTGAGACCGCTCGGAGCGATCCGCAAGTCCACCGTCGCTCCGAGCTCGTAAGGCAAGGTGTGCTCCAGCACCTCCAAACCGAAACCGCGCCGCTCGGCTGGCCTGAAATCATGAGGACTGTTTTCGCTCCATGCGAAGCGGAGCGTGTCTTCTTCCAGCTGCCATTCGATGTCGATGCGGCCCCCGCGACTTGAAAGTGCTCCGTACTTCAGCGCGTTCGTCGCCAACTCGTGAATGGCCAGACCCAGTGTCTCGGCGGCCCTCGGAGCCAGGGCCACGGGCGGGCCTTTGATCGTCAGGTTCTCGCCTTCCCGGCCACCTACGGCGCGCAATTCTTCCGCGATGATCGACGCCAGATTGATACCGATGGACGGGCGACGCGTGATGGCTGCCTGCACGCGGGCGAAAGCGTTGATGCGACCCTCCAGATGAGCCGCCGCCTCGTCCAGCGATTGGCTTTTTTCCATCGTACGCCGAACGATCGAACGGATGACGGCCAGCGTGTTGCGCACATGATGCTGCAATTCAGCGAAGCGCGCCTGCTGCCGTTCCTCGGCTTCCCGCTGACGCGTGATGTCCTGGCCGACGCCGCCGATATGGGCGACCTTTCCCGCTTCATTGCGCATCGGAAAATCGGCATCGCGCAGCCAGCGCATCTCGTTGTCGGCCGGCCGGCATATGCGGTATTCGAAGGTAGCGCGTTCGCCCTCGCGAATGCGCTCGATGTGGCCCAGCACATGCTCGCGATCTTCGGGCACGATAAGCTCGATCCAAGTGGCGAAGTTGTCGCCGGCCAAGGCCTGTTCACGGCTCATCCCGTAAATTGCATCGAAGGAGGGCGTCAGGTATTCCAACTGCAGCGTCTCGGCGTTGCGGATCCATAATACGTCCGAGGCGGCCTCTCCGAAATCCTGCAGGTTCCCCTCGCTCTCACGCAGTCGAGCCTCCGCACGCGCATGCTCGCGCATGCTCGCCTTGACATCGGCCAGACCGCGTTCAAGCGGCTTGTTGGGCGGGCCCTTGGACATCACTCCTCATTAGCATCGAGATGCCTGCCTTCGCGATCAAGATGCAGATAGTTGGGATTGAAAAGGGCGACATCCTGCAATGCCTGGAGATTGGGAATGGTGAGCGTCCTGTCCTTCAGCACAATGAGGTTCGAAGCGCGCAACTCCTGCAGCGTACGATTGACGTGAACCGTCGACATACCCAGCGTCTCGCCCAACTCCGTCTGCGTCAACGGAAATTCGCAACTGCTATTGCTTGTGCAGCCGGCAGCCTCCAGCCGGATGAACAACTCGCACAACAGGTGCGCCATCCGCTCGAGCGCATCGCGCTGGCCGAGATTGACCGTCCACTCGCGCTGGATCGCTGCCGCGACCAGCATCTCCCACCACAGTGCGTGAGTGATGCGCGAGTGCCCGATCGTCATCTCGTCGAAGGCCGCGCGCGAAATTTCCGAAATGGCGACCGGCGTGATGGCAGCGATCGAGTGGTCCATCTCCTTGAGGATGAAGACGTTGAGATCGCACAGATCGCCGGGGAGGAAAAACGCAATGATCTGCCGGCGCCCGTCTTCGAGGGTTTTATAGCGGCAAGCCCAGCCCTCGTTGATCAGATTGATGAATTCAGGCTTCTCGCCTTCGTGGATAATGTCTTCTCGGGCGGAGAAACGCCGAACGCGTTGCGCCGCGATTTTGATCAGCATCTCCTTGTCGGCGTGCGAAAGCCGAGCGAATTTCTCAAGCTTGCGGATCAGAGGTCGCCTCATCCTTATCCTCTTGTTCCGTGATACACAGTATGATCCGGCAACGACCTTACCTATGTTAATGTCGAGCATGGGCCGCGACTCCCACTTGAGGGAGGCAGACCCACGGACAAGAAGGTCGCCGGTGCTCGTGTCCTCGAAATGGAAGAGGAGCATTTCTGGCACAGAATATCACCAAAGCGCTCGCTGCGCTCGGTCTGGCTGTCATCGGTCCTGTGCGACCAGCGATGGAATTGTCGGTCGGGATCGCGTCGGAACCATCGACTTTGTCGCCGGACGAATTGCTGCGACGGCGGCTGCAATTGGTTTTCGCATCGGCTAGGGCGCGAAAGTTGCAGGTTTGAAAAGCCTTACGATCCCACGGAACTGGCGCGTCACATATCGGAAATGACACGCCAGCCATTGCCGGCATCTTCCGACGCTGAGCGTTCGTCGCCGGATCAGATGCTCATCAAGTCGAAGCTCACCGCATGGCCGTGCTTTACGGCCGATCGCGCGATCATGTTGCTCAATTGCGGGCTCTCGACCGAGCAATCCGGCATAACCGTCAAGATGGCACGAGTGGCCGCGGCCACCGACACCGGCGAGCGGTGCGAGAGACGCGTTTCCATGTAATGTTCGATGAGTTCGTTGAGCCGCACAGGATGATATTTGATCACGCCGCAACCTCCCTTAGCTGCGCTTTTATAGTCTTGCAGTTGATAATTGCGCTCAGCTTCGCGGCCACGCATTAACCCATGAGAGGAAGGCGGAAATTCTTTGGAAGCTTTGGCGCAGCAAGGGTCCGATCGGCAGAAAAGGGCCCGCCTCGCCTGGGGGTAGAGTTAGGCGAGCCCTCCGGCTCTCTTTGGCTGCCAGCGTTTTGTTAAGCCAGGGCTGAAATTTATCCGAACCGGAAAGAGTCGCTTTAACCTGAGGCGCAGCTCGCAGGCGAAAATAGCGCCGGCCTCAAGTCTGGTCGCAAGGAAAATCCTTGCGTCTTTTGCGGCAGCGACGAAGGCCTGGCGTGCCACGCGTGGCGGCTTTCCGTCCCGCAACACGATAAACATGCCCTTATTGCATGATGTCGCGCGCTGGAGTTCGGTTGCGGCCAGGTATGCAGAAGCACGTCCGCCGCATCCAGCACGGTTACCACCACCCGATCACGATCAACCCTGCCGGGCTGAACTCGGGCTGCGCGAGATGACGGGCAGGGGAAGGTTCCGGGCGTGGGGGATTGTGTGACGAAGGGGCGTTTGTGATCCACGTTTTCCGTGCCGGCCTCTCGGTGGAGGAGATGTTCACCGCCGGGCGAAGCAAGGAGCGCTGCTTCAGCGTGCGCCGACTTTGCGTGAAGTGGCCGAGTTCGCAGCCTTTTGCCGCTTCCGATCGTACCAGAGCAATGACTTGAGCCATCGCCAACCTCACCTGTGGAATGGTCGTACTAGCAGCAACGTCGATCGTCACAGCACAAACGGAAATCGACATGCCCAAACGGCACGATCCCAACGGAGAACGGATTCGGCTTCGCGCATTGTCGCGGCCTTGCCCGAAAAATCTACAGCGCCTTTATCGATGCCGCGGCCTGGCCTCAATGGCTGCCACCGCGCGGGATGACAGGCCATGTCGAACACTTCGAGCCTTGGGTTGGAGGCCGCTACAGGATGGCATTGACCTGTCTCGGCGACAATCATGGAAGCCCCGGCAAGACATCGGAAGATACTGATGTCGTCGAAGGCAGGTTTGCCGAACTGGTTTCGGACCTGCGTCTGGTGCATCTCGTCACGTTCTAGTCCGACGCCTCGGCTTCCGCAGGCGAAATGCGGATGACATGGAACCTGTCGCCTGCGCAAGGTCACGCCGCATATCGCCATCGACGGCCATCTGAGCAAAACCCAAAAGCTTCACGTGAGAGCGATCGATGCCCGCACGAAGCGCTATCCGGTCTATGAAGCCAGACAGCGCTGCCGCAAGCGGATCGAAGAGGTGTTTGGTGGCACGGGCCAAGATATGATGTCAGTCTCAATGAAGTGCCTTGAGAAAAGAGCGTGTCCGCTCCTCCACGGCATTTGTGAATATCTGAGCCGCGGGACCGATTTCGACCACTGCGCCGTGATCCATCATTACGACGCGGTCCGCCACCTCGCGT
This sequence comes from Mesorhizobium sp. B2-4-6, assembly GCF_006442775.1. Taxonomy (NCBI): domain Bacteria; kingdom Pseudomonadati; phylum Pseudomonadota; class Alphaproteobacteria; order Hyphomicrobiales; family Phyllobacteriaceae; genus Mesorhizobium; species Mesorhizobium sp. B2-4-6. The sequence continues at coordinate 114,325 of NZ_VFVI01000006.1, read as the reverse complement.
GCGAAACCCATCTCGTGCGTAACCACGATCATCGTGGTTCCGGATTCGGCCAACGCCTTCATCACGTCGAGCACTTCTCCCACCGTTTCGGGATCGAGGGCGCTGGTAGGCTCGTCGAACAGCATCACGGCCGGTTTCATAGCTAGTGCGCGGGCGATGGCCACGCGCTGCTGCTGGCCGCCCGATAGTTGGGAAGGATAGTTGCCGGCCTTGTCTGCCAATTTCACACGGGCAAGCAGATCGTGCGCCTCGCGCTTCACCTCGCCGGGATCGCGTCCCTGCACGCGCAAGGGCGCCACGGTGATATTCTCCAGCGCGGTCAGGTGGGGAAAGAGGTTGAACCGCTGGAAGACCATGCCGATCTTCTGCCGTTGCGCGGCAATCCGCTTTTCCGAGTCCTCGACAAGGCGGCCTTTCTGTTCGCGGTAGCCGATCAGTTGACCGTCGACGACGATGCGGCCGGAGTGAATCTTCTCCAGGTGGTTGATGCAGCGCACCAGCGTCGTCTTGCCGGAACCGGAAGGACCGATCAGGCACACGACCTCGCCGCGATTTACATCGAACGAAACGCCGCACAGCACTTCCCAATTGCCGTAGAATTTTCGCACGTCCCGGAGCGAGACGAGGGGGGTCGCATCCTTCGCCATGGCTCAGCGCTGCCCTGACAACAGGCTGCGGAAGCCGGACGGTCTCCCCTCGCCGTTCGCGGGCAGGTCATGGCGGCCGTAATGGGCCTCCAACCGCTTCTGCACGAAGCCCATGATCGTCGTCAGCGCCAGATACCAGATCGCCGCGATGACGAAGAGCTCGAAGGTGCGGAAAGTGGCAGCGTTCAATTGCTGGATGGTCCCGAAGAGCTCTCGAATTCCGATGACGGCGAGCAGCGAAGTGCCCTTGATCATCAGCGTGAATTCATTACCCAACGGCGGAATGACGATACGCGCGGCCTGGGGCAGGATGATCCAGCGCATGGCTGTGTAAGGCCGCATGCCGAGAGCTCGAACGGCGTCGAACTGCCCCTTGTCGATGGAGGCGAGCGCGGCGCGGAAGATTTCGGCCATATAGGCGGCCTCGTTGAGCGACAGCGCGATCAACGCGGCCTGCAGGGGACCGGTAAAGGTGAAAGGCCCTATCTGGATGTCGGGATATTTATAGAATCCGGCTGCGGCGACGCCGGTGTAAATCAACACCAGTTGCACCAGCATCGGCGTGCCGCGCCAGATCCAGACGTAGAATTTCCCAAACCAGCGCAGCCATGCGTGTTTCGAACGCATGCAGAGCGCAATCATCAGGCCGACCGCTACGCCAAGCGCCTGGGCGATGATAGAAATCCAGATCGTCAGCCACAGGCCGCGCCACACGATCGCCGGCGGATTGAAAAGATACTTCAGGAAGAAGGTGCTATCGATATTTATATCGCCGGTCATGGGCTGGCACTCGAATTCAAAAAAACAGCCGGCGAGCCACGGGTCGCCGGCCGAAAAGGATGTTATTGAATGCCCATTGCTTCGAAGCCCCAGGCGTCGAGGATCTTCTTGTATTCGCCAGTGTCTCTCATCTCCTTGAGGCCGGCCTCAAAGGCATCGTGCAGTTCCTTGTCCTTCTTGAGGGTGGCGACGCCGATGGTCAGCGAGAAGAGCTGCGGGCTGGCGAGCTTCAGCAGACCCGGCTTCTGTTTGTTGAAGTAGCCAGCCTGGTCGGTCGAGCCGAGATAAACGTCGGCCAGTCCGGCGGTGAGCTGCTGGAAGGCGTCGGTGCCGCTTTGCAGCGAGAGAATGTTGATCTCAGGCTTTCCGGCCGTCTTGAGCGCCTCGTTGGCCTTCTTCAGTTCGCCCTCGAGCGCGGAGCCGACGGCGACCGACACCTTGTGGCCGGAGAGATCCTCCAGGGTCTTGAAGGCGGCGTCATCCTTGGCACGCACGATCAGCGCATTGCCGGAGATGGCGTAGTCGACGAAATCCACCACTTCGCGCCGCTCGGGCTTGTCGGCAAGGCCCGAGATGATGGCGTCGCACTGGCCTGCCTGCAGGGCAGGGATCAGGCCGTCAAAGGCGATGTTCTTGTGTTCCGATTTGACGCCCATCGTCTTGGCGAGCGCTGCCGCGATATCGATGTCGAAGCCCTCCGGCGCCTGGGTATCGGGGTTGACCATCTCCCAGGGCGCGTAGGCGAGTTCGGTGCAGAACACGATCTTGCCGGCCTTGGCGATGTTCTCCGGCGCCTTGGGCGCGGCTTGCGCGCCAGACGCCATCATGACGCCCAGTGCCAGTCCGGCGAGGCCGGTGCCGCATAACCTGTCGATTCTTCCGATAGTCCACATTTTCCATCCTCCCATGGCCGTCGCCTTTTGGCGGTCGGTATTGCTGGTTTCGTGGTGCCAGGCGCCAGACTCGGCCTGCTTAATCGGCGGCCGCCTGGCGGCGCCTGTAATTGTGCATGACCTCTTTGCCCGCCTGGGCGACGAGGTTCCTGATCTCCTTGCCGGCACGGCGTCCGTCGCGCGCCTCGATCGCGTCGAGAAGCGATTCCTGCGCTTCGACGGGGTAGCCGGTCTCGTCCAGGTTGACGCCCAGGACAGATAGGATTTGCCGCACCTCGACCGTCATCTCGTCGAACAGACGCAGCAGCCTTGCGTTACCGGAAAGCGCGCAGATCGACCGGTGGAACTCGATGATGGCCTCTATCAATTCGGACTGCTGACCCGACTTGGCGCGTGCGATCAGGTTCTTGTGCGTGGCGCGCAGCAATTGATGCTGATCGGCCGTCGCGCGCTGGACGGCTGATTCCACCGCAGCGGCCTCGATCCACTCACGCAACTCGTAGAGGTCCTCGATCTCTCGCGCCTCGAACTGGCGCACGAAGAAGCCGCGCCGGGGCAGCGAGATGAGCAGCCCGCTCTGCTCCAGCTGCCGGGCGGCCTCGCGCACGGGACCACGACTTACCCCGAGCTTCTGGGCAATTTCACCCTCGACAAGACGCTGGTTCGGCAGCAGTTCGCCATTGGTGATGGCGCGCTGAATCTGCTCCTTCACCTGGGTAACCAGGGTGAGCGTCGGGACCGCGTGAAAACCCTGCTCCAAGTTGTTTCTCCGTGTCACGGGGCCGGTGAATGGCGTTTGACAGCGTTGGAGAAATCAACCACAATCTCCTGAAGACTGTCAACAGTTTACAGAAAACAGAAATGAATCTGATCGAAAACACGCGGCGGCAATGGAAGCTCTTGCAAGCGAATATCATCAGCAAATTCAATAACTTATGGTTAAACCCAGAGCTCGGGAACATGGAGTTCGCCGCCAGCGGCGCGCTATGCGACTGGCTGGAGAAGCACGATTTCAGGGTCGAGCGCGGCGTCTGCGGCCTGCCGACGGCGTTTCGCGCGGAGGCGGGTGAGGGCGGGCCGGCGATCGCGCTGCTGGCCGAATATGACGCGTTGCCGGCCACCGACAACGCGGCGGTCGCCTATCGCAGCGGCACCGGCAGGGCGGCGGGACATGCCTGCGGTCACAATCTGATCGGGCCGGCCAATTGCGGTGCGGCCATCGCCGCCGCGCTGGCTGTGCGGGAAGCCGGTCTTGTAGGGCGTGTCGTCGTGCTTGGCACGCCCTCCGAGGAGATCGTCTGGGGCAAGATCGCGATGTTTGGCCTCGGCGCCTTTGACGGCATCGACGCGATCCTGACCTCACATGGCGACTACCAGAACGGCGCGATCTCACGCCCCTGCCAGTCGGTGATGAACGGTGAGATCGTCTTCCTCGGCGAATCCGGCCACGGCGGAGGCACGCGGCGCCGCAACGCGCTCGACGCGGCCGAACTCGCGGTGCAGTCGCTCGAAAGGCTGCGCGCCCATCATTTTCCAGATGCCTCGCTCGAGCACGTGCTGCGCGTTGCCGGCCATATCCCCAATGTGACGCCAGACGAGGCGCGGCTGTGGCTCACCGCGCGCCACGCCGATTTCGAGCGCGCCAGGGCGGTGTTCGATTTCGCAATCGGCGTGGCCGGGCAGGCGGCCGAGATGACGGGCGTCGCCTTTCGCCATCAGTTCATCGCCGGCACGCGCGGCTATCTGCCCAACGACACGCTCGCACACGCCCTCCAATCAGCGTTGGAGCTGGTCGGTCCGCCGCGCTGGACGGGCGAGGGGCGCGACTTCATGCAGGCCTTGGCGAAGGCGTGCCGTCCGAATGGTGGCTTCACGCTCGATGACGGGATCAGGCTCCACACCGAAGGTCTCGATCCTTACGGGCAGGACGACGGCGAGGCGAGCTGGCGCATTCCGCTCGGTCGCGTCAACTGGGCCTTTCCCGAGGAAGTGCCGTTGCACAACTGGGCGCTCACGGCGTTGTCGGGCCACGAGGCCAGCCATCCCGGCCCGCTGATGGCGTCGGAGGCGCTGGCCATCGCCACCGTGCGGTTGCTTGCCGATCCTGCCGTCGTCGAGGCGGCGAAGGCGGAACTTGCCGGACGTGTCGACGGCAAGGCGCTTGGCGAGCCGGCCTTCGGCGCGCTGGAGACGATGCGCCATCGCCCCGAAAGCTTCTGGAACGCGAGCTGGGTGGAATGAACGCGCTGCCAGATCCGAAGAGCCTGCGTCTTGCGCGCGAGGAGACGGCGCCGGTCGCGGTGCTGACCGGGTTCCTGGGCAGCGGCAAGACCACGCTGGTACGCCGGTTGCTCGCGCTGCCGCAGGCTGCCGACACGGCCGTCATCGTCAACGAGTTCGGCGAGATCGGTCTCGATCACCTGTTGGTCGAGACCGTCGATGAGAACATCGTCGTGCTGCCGGGCGGTTGCCTGTGCTGCCAGGCGCAGGGCGACATGGCGCGCGCGCTGCGTTCGCTGGACGAGGCCGTGGCGGCCGGCGGGTTGCCGCCATTCCGGCGCGTCATCATCGAAACCAGCGGCCTTGCCGATCCGGCGCCGCTGCTGCAGGCCTTTCTTGCCGATCCGCTACGTCTGTCGCGCTACCGGCTGGCGGCGCTCGTGGCCACCGCGGATGGCGTGCTGGGTCCGGACGGGTCGTTCGGGCACGCCGTTGCGCAGGCACAACTGGCGCTGGCAGACCGGGTCCTGATGACCAAGCTGGACATTGCCGGCGAGGCTGGCGAGGCAGGTGCCCGTCGCGCCCTGGATGCGCTCGGGGTGACCAGCGTCGAGCCGGCCGCCTCCAACGATGCACTGATCGCCCAGCTTTTCGCGCCGGCGCCGGCTTTCCGTGCCCGCTGCGCCATGTCCATGGCGGCGGCCGGGCATTCCTGCGCCTTCGCTTCGCTTGCAATGGATGTGCCGGCCAGGCTCGACCTTTCGCGCCTGCTCGCGGCGCTGGAGGCGATGGCCAGCCGGCATGGTGAAAACCTGGCGCGGCTGAAGGGCATCGTCGACGTTAGCGGTGATGCGAGGCCAGTCGCCATCCATGCCGTGCGCCATATGGTGGCGCTGCCGCGCTTCCTGGAGGCTGTAGCGCCGACGGCTCCGCGCGCCATAGTCGCCATCTTTCCGGCTGAGGCGGGCGATGCGATCCGCGAGGATCTTCGCGATCTTGTCGCGGATGCCGGGACGCCGTGCAGCGCGCGCGGCTAGGAGCTTCCAATGAAACTTAAAGGGCTCGATCATATTTCGCTGGCCGTCGCGGATTTCGATCTTTCGGTCGATTTCTATCGCCGCGCGTTCGGCTACCAGCTCGTCTTCGAGGAGCGCGACATGGCGCGCGAAATCCAGAGCATGATGGGCGTGGAGCGCCTGTCCTGCCATCTCGCGCAGCTCACGCTCGCCGACGGCCCGCGCCTCGAGCTGATCCAGTTCCTGCATTGCGACACGCCGGCGCAGGCGAGGCCGCTGTCGGCCGGCTCCGGCCATGTCGGCCTGACGGTCGAGAATGTCGACGAAGCGCTGTTCGAAGTCGCGGTGCTGGGCGCTGTCGCGATCGGCGACGTCACCATCTTTCCCGAAGGGCGGTCCGCCTATTGCCGCGAACCCGGCGGCTCCTTCCTCGAACTGCTCGAATTCACCCAAGACGGCGGCTGAGCATGGCCGGCCAGGACATCGGAACAAGACCCATGAAGCTGAACCCGATCTCACTCTTTCGGACCATGGCGCGGATGCGCGCCTTCGACGAGGCCTGCCTCGAAGGCGTGCAGACCCTCGAGATTCATGGCGAACTGCACACGGGCATCGGCCAGGAGGCGATCGGGGTGGCGCTGGCGCAATCGCTGACGCCGAATGACGCGGTGGTCAGCACGCACCGCAATCATTTTCACGCGCTCGCCAAGGGCGTGCCGCCGCGCGCGCTTATGGCGGAGATCTTCGAGAAGGAAACGGGGCTGTGCCGGGGGCGGGGCGGTCATATGCATCCCTTCGACCCCGAGCATCACTTCTCGGCCACGGGCATCGTCGGCGCGTCGCTGCCGGTGGCGCTCGGCTATGCCTACAAGTTCAAGATGATGGAGCTGCCCCACATCGCCGTTGGCATTTGCGGCGACGGTGCCACCAACCACGGCACCTTCCACGAATGCCTGAACATGGCCGCCGCCTGGGGCCTGCCGCTGGTGTGCCTTGTCGAGAACAATGAATATGCGATCTCCGTGCGTTTCCGCGACGTGACGGCCACGCCGACCATCGCCGAGCGCGCCAGCGCCTACGGCATCACCGGCCGGCGCGTCGACGGGACGGATGTCGACGCAGTGACGCAGGCTTTCGCGGAGATCGCCAAGCACACCCGCAAGGGCGGCGGGCCGTCGCTTCTGGAAGCGACCTGCTATCGCTTCAGAGGCCATTACGAGGGCGATCATGACAATTACCGCGAGCGCGCCGAAAAGCAGCGCATGCGCGTCGAGATGGATCCGATCCTGCGCTACCGCGCGGATTTGCTGCAGCGCGGCGCGGCGACCGAAGCCGAACTTGACGCCATCCGCGCCAAGGCCAAAGAGGAGATGGCGGCGATGCTGGCCGATGTACGCGCCGACGCCATGCCCGATCCGGCCGGCGCGATGGATTATGTCTTTGCCGAGGTGATGTGATGACGGCCAGCATACGCAAGATCAACGCCTCGCAGGCCGTCGCCGAAAGCCTGATGCAGGAAATGGCGCGCGACGAAAGCGTCGTGCTGCTGGGCGAAGACGTCGGCCGCTCGGGCGGCGTGTTCGGCTCAAGCCGCGATCTCCTCGAACGTTTCGGCCCGATGCGCGTGCGCGACACGCCGATCTCCGAGATGTCGTTCACCGGCATGGGCGTCGGCATGGCGATGGCTGGATTGCGGCCGGTGGTCGAGATCATGTTCGTGGACTTCATGGGGGTCTGCCTGGAGCAGATCTACAACGCTATGGCCAAGATCCCCTACATGTCCGGCGGGCGGGTGAAGATGCCCATGGTGATCAAGACCGCCGGCGGCAACATCGGCTCCGCCGCGCAGCACTCGCAGTGCCTGTGGGGAACCTTCGCGCATCTGCCCGGCATGCATGTCGTGGCGCCGGCCTCGGTGCGCGACCACAAAGGTCTGATGGCGGCCGCCATACGTTCCGACAATCCGGTGGTCTTCATCGAGCACAAGGGGCTGCTCCTGAAGAAGGCCAAGGATTTCCTGACAGGCTCCGAGGTGCCGGAAGATGCGTTCGTGACGCCGATCGGCAAAGCCGAGGTGGCACGTAAGGGCGGCGATATCACCCTCGTCACGCTCAGCGCCGGCGTCGAATATGCCATGGAGGCGGCGGCCGAGGTGGCTGCAGACGGCATCGACGCGGAGGTGATCGACCTGCGTTCCATCGTTCCGCTCGACACGGAAACGGTCGCGGCGTCGGCCGCCAGGACGGGCCGGTTGCTCGTGGTGGACGAGGATTATCTGTCCTTCGGCCTTTCGGCCGAGGTGGTCGTGCGCGTGCTGGAAAAGCTCGGGCCGACGGCGCTGCGCCAGATCCGCCGCCATGCCGTGCCCGACGTTCCGATTCCCGCCGCGCTTTCGCTCGAGGAGGCGCTGGTGCCGGGGCCGGCCTCGATCGCGCGCGTGCTGCGCGAAATGGCGGCGGTATCGTGATTGTGAGGTCGGCATGAACACTGCAGCAAACATCCTGCCTCCGGGGCATGTCGTGGTGGTCCTCGGCGGCGCCGGCGCCATCGGCGCGGCCTGCGTGCGCGCCTTTGCCGAGCAGGGCACCACGGTCTGGTCAGTCGATCTTCAGGAGCAGGCCGCGGCTGGCGCCTTGACGGATCTTGCCGGAGCGCATCGCGCCGTCGCCTGCGACGTTACCCATCCCGCATCCTGCGAAAGGTTGGCCGAGCTTGTCGGCAAGGCCGACAGCGTCGTCTACGCCGCCGGCCTCAATGCGGACGGCAATGTCGTCGACATAGACTGGAACGTCTATCGCAAGGTGATGGCGGTCAATCTCGACGGCGCCTTCCACATCGGCGCCGCGTTCGCCCGGCGCATGAGCGCGCGCGGCGACGGCGGAGCCTTCGTGTTCGTGTCTTCCACCGCTGGCCTGCGCGGCGAGGCCGGTGCCTCCATTTACTGCGCCAGCAAGTTCGGCCTGATCGGCTTCGTCGAAAGCATGGCGGCGGAATTCGCCGGCGAACGCATCAGGGTCAATGCGGTGTGCCCGGGCAATGTAGACAGCCCGATGCTCAGGGACGTCGCGCGCCGCATCGCCGAACGCACCGGCGCCGATGCCGACGCAATCTGGCTGGACATGGCCCATAGCGGCGCGGCGCGGCGGCTGGTGACGCCGGCCGAGGTGGCGGCGCTCTGCGTGCATCTCGCCTCGCCCGCTAGCGCGGCGATCACTGGAACCACGGTGCGCGTCGATGCCGGCGCCATGCTCAGCGCCTAGGAGAGAAAGCATGGCGATCATGGACAAGGCCGTCGACGACGCCGCCGGCGGCATGCGCAACAACACCTCGCCGGTGCCCAACATCTTCCCGCCGCCGGAATCCATGCGGCCGACGCTCGTCGGCGAGCACTATTCGGTGGTCGCCGGCCACCCCCTGGTGGCGATGATCGCGGCCGACGTGCTGGAGCGTGGCGGCACGGCAATCGATGCCGGCGTCGCGGCGGGCCTCGCCAGCAACGTCATCCAGGCCGACATGTGCAATCTCGGCGGCGTGGCGCCGATCCTGGTGCGGCAGGCCGGGTCCGACCAGGTCTGGTCGATCAGCGGCGTCGGCACATGGAGCGAGAGCGTCACGCTCGAAGCGTATCTGGAGCGGCACAAGGGCGACATGCCGCTCGGCGCGCCATGCTCCATCGTGCCGGCGGCCGTCGATGCCTGGCTGTCGGCCTTGTCGCGTTTCGGCACCTGGTCGTTTACCGATGTCGCTGCACCCGCCATCCGATACGCCAGGGAGGGCTTCGTGCTCGACCGGCGCACGGCGCTGGCTTACGAGCTCATGGGCGCGACGTTCCGGAACTGGGAGAGCTCACGCGCCATCTACTGGCCGCAGGGCAGGGCGCCGCGCGAGGGCGACCGGCTGAAACAAACGGACCTCGCGCTGCTTCTGGAGCGGCTCGCCGCCGCCGAGCAGAGTGGAAACCGCGAGCAGGCGCTGGAAGCCGTGCGCAAGGCTTTCTACGAGGGCGAGGTCGCCGAACGCATCGTGGCTTGGGTGAATGGCAATGGCGGCTGGATGACGCTGCAAGACCTGGCCGGTTTTCGCAACGAGGTCGCGCCTGCAAAGAGCTACGATTATCGCGGCTGGCGCATGTTCACGGGCGGCGCCTATAGCCAGGCACCCGTCATCCTACAGACGCTGTCGGTGCTCGCCGGCTTCGACGCGGCCGTTCTCGCCGGTCGTGAGGACGAATACCTTCATTTGCTAACCGAGGCGATGAAACTCGCCTTCTCGGATCGCGAGAAGTTCTACTGCGACCCGAATTTCGCCACGACGACGATCGAGGAGCTTTTGTCGGACGAGCATGTCCAGCGGCTGCGCGCGCTGGTCAACCCCGCCAAGGCGCTGCCCGACCTGCCGACGCTTGCCCTGCCTGCGCCAAGTAGCCTCAGGCAGAACAAGCGCCGCGACACTACCAACTTCACCATTGTCGACGCCAAGGGCAATGCCTTCAGCTGCTCGGCCAGCGACACGATCGACGGCAATCCGATCGTGCCGGGCCTTGGCATCATGGTGTCTCCGCGCGGCGTGCAGTCGAGGCTGGACGCCGCGCATCCGGCGGCATTGGGGCCGGGCCGGCGGCCGCGGCTGACTCCGTCGCCGGCGCTCGCGCTCAGCCTCGGCGGAGCCGAGCGGCGGGTCATGGCACTGTCGTCGAGCGGCGGCGACGTCATTCCACAAGGAATATTGCAGACGTTCCTCAACATCGTAGATCGTGACATGTCACCGCAGCAGGCGGTGGAGGCGCCACGCATCACCTGCCTTGCCTTTCCGGATTCCTTCTTTCCGCATTTCCATGACGTCGGACGGCTCAGCGTCGAAGCCCGCATCCGTGAAAACACGCGGGCGAAGCTGGCCGCGCTCGGCCACCGGATTCATCCATGGCCGGACTATGAATTCGACGCCAGCGGCGTCGCCGTGTCACTCGATCTGACGCCGCCTTCGTCCGACGGACGCGTGCTGGGCTCCGGCGCCGACCTACGGCGCAGCCACTACGCCATCAGCCGGTAGCCGCGCCGGCAATAGCCAGCGAGACCGCCAAGCCAATGGGAAACACCGACGTGAAGAACACAGTCCTCACTCTCCTACGCAGTGCGCCGGATGCATCTCTTGCGCTGAGTGCGCCCGGCCGTCCCGGGCTGAGCTATGGGGAACTCCGGGCGTTCGTGGGAAGCATTCACCGGCAGCTCGCGGCGCGCGACATCGGCGCGGGCGACCGCGTGGCGATCGTGCTGCCGAACGGGCCGGAGATGGCCTCGTCGTTCCTGGCGGTGGCGTCGGGCCTGTCTGCCGCCCCGCTCAACCCGGCCTACAAGGAGGCCGAATACGAGTTCTACCTGTCCGACCTCAGGCCCAGGCTAGTGCTGGTCGAGCCGGGGTCGGACAATCCGGTGCGCGCCGCCGCCGCCCGTCTGGGCATCCCGGTCGCCGAGATCAGGATCGCCGAGGGCGCGCCCGCCGGCGCCTTCAGTCTGTGGGACGAGGAGGCCGGTTGTGTGCCGCCCGGACCGCAGCACGAGGCGCTGGTGCTGCACACCTCCGGCACCACCTCGCGACCGAAGGTGGTGCCGCTGTCGCAGGCCAACGTCCATGCCTCGGCCAACAACATCGCCGGCACGCTGAGGCTGACGCAGGATGATCATTGCCTCAACATCATGCCGCTATTCCACATCCACGGGCTGATGGCGGTGGTGCTGGCCTCGATGACGGCCAGTGCCTCGGTGTGCTGCACGCCCGGCTTCAACGCGCTGCGTTTCTTCGGCTGGGCGGGCGAGGAGAAGCCGAGCTGGTATTCGGCGGTGCCGACCATGCACCAGGCGATCCTGCAGCGCGCTGAGCGCAACCCGGAAGCGGTGGAGGCCATGGCGCTGCGCTTCGTGCGCTCGTCCTCGGCCTCGCTACCGCCGGCCGTGTTCAAGCAGTTGCAGGAGACCTTCCGCTGCCCGGTGATCGAGGCCTACGGCATGACGGAAGCGGCGCACCAGATGGCGTCGAACCCGCTGCCGCCGGGCGAGCAGAAGCCCGGCCATGTCGGCAAGGCGGCCGGTCCGGAGATCCGCATCCTGGATGGCGAAGGCACTGAGCTCGGCGTTGGCGTCGAGGGCGAGGTGTGCATCAAGGGCGCCAACGTCACCGCCGGCTACGAGAACAATGCGGCCGCCAACGCGGCCAGCTTCACCAATGGCTGGTTCCGCACCGGCGACCAGGGTTTTCTCGACCAGGACGGCTACCTGAAGATCACCGGCCGCATCAAGGAGATCATCAACCGTGGCGGCGAGAAGGTGTCGCCGCTGGAGGTGGACGATGTGCTGCTGGAGCATCCGGCGGTGCGCCAGGCGGTGACCTTCGCCATGCCGCATAAGGCGCTCGGCGAGGAGGTGGCGGCTGCGGTGGTGCTGATCGAGGGGGCGAGCCTGTTGGCGAGCGAGTTGCAGGACTTCGCCGGCCGCACGCTCGCCGCCTACAAGGTGCCGCGCAGGATTGTCATCCTGGACGAGGTGCCCAAGGGAGCGACGGGCAAGGTGCAGCGCATCGGGCTGGCCAAGCTGCTCAACTTGGGCGAGGCCTGAAAGATGACCAGGGTTTGCGTTTTTGGGGCTGGCGCTATCGGCGGCTATCTGGCGGCCTCGCTGGCCAGAGCGGGCGCCGACGTGTCGATCGTGGCGCGCGGGTCGCACCTGGCGGCCATCCAGGCCAACGGGTTGAAGCTGATCAAGGATGGCGAGGAGACGGTGTGGCGCGTCCGAGCGAGCAGCGATCCGCGCGATCTCGGCGAGCAGGACTTTGTCATCGTCGGCATGAAGGCGCATGCGGTGCCGCCGGTTGTCGGCCAGTTCGCGCCGCTGCTGGGCAAGGACACCGCCGTGGTGCCGGCGGTCAACGGCCTGCCGTGGTGGTACTTTCATGGCGCCAACACCGGCACGGCGCTCGACGAGACCTGGCTGGAGAGCATCGATCCGGGCGGGGCGCAGTGGAAGGGGTTGGGGCCGGAGCGCGCCATCGGCTGCGTGGTCTATCCGGCCTGCGACGTTCCCGAGCCCGGTGTCATCCACCATTCCAAAGGCGACCGCTTCACGCTGGGCGAGCCGAACGGATCGGACACAGAGCGTCTGAGGTTGTTGTCGGAGCTGTTGATAGCGGGCGGGCTGAGGGCGCCGCGCAAGGCCAGGCTGCGCGACGAGATTTGGATCAAGCTGTGGGGCAATTCCTCGTTCAACCCGGTGTCGGCGCTGACCGGGGCCAGCCTGGATGTGATTGGCGCCGATCCGGCGTGCCGAGGCCTGATCCATGACATCATGGTGGAATGCAAGGCCATCGGCGAGGCGATTGGCGCGCGTTTCGGCGTCGCTATCGAACAACGCATCAAGGGTGGTACCGATATTGTCGGCCATAAGCCCTCGACCCGTCACGACGTGGAATTGGGGAGGCCAATGGAGATCGATCCTCTGGTGTCGTCGGTGCAGGAATTGGCGCGCAGGCTCTCCATCCCGACGCCTACTCTCGATATCGTTGCCGCGCTGCTTCGCCTGCAAGGCCAGGTTCTGGGCCTCTACGATCGAAAGCCTGCTATCGAAGACTCTATCCGCGCCGCGGGCTGAAACCGGCTGAAGCCAATATACGAAGGCGCCCAACTTTGGCGTGGGTCAGTTCGCTGCCCTCGTCTCATGAACTCTGCCTTCGTGTGGGTTTCTCCTTTTCCTCAGCGGTTCTGGTGATAGCTCATTGAAGCGGCGGCAGTCACGGACTCGCGAAATCCGAAAGATCGGGGGAGGGCGAACGTCCCAGAACCGTCTCGAACCCACGAGCGAGGGAGAGAAGCCGTTCGTCTGCCCTGCCGGGACAGATCACCTGCAAACCTGTGGGCAATGCCGACGGAACGTGCGGGAGCGGCAGGCTCGCCGCGCAGAGGCTGAGGACATTCGCCGATCGGGTCGGGCCGGTACAGGCCTCCAGAAGAGCAGCGGATGCAGAAAGGGACGTGAAATCTCCCGGAAATGCCGGCGGCAACTTCCATTTGACCGGTCCGACCCAGGCATCGATTCCGTCGAACCAGGTGGTGCTGAGCCGGACGAGTTCCTGCTGGCGCCGGCGCGCGGCGGCATATGAGTCCGGCGTGATCTCGAACCCAGCGGCGATGCTGGCGGCGATGTCCGGGTTCATGAATTCACTCGTGCGGTGGAACCGCTCGCGGCCGAACGAAGCGACCATCTCGGCTAGGCTGATGGTGCGGAAGAGCGGATCGATCTCCGCGAGTTCCGGGATATCCATTTCCACAATGGTGACGCCGGCGGCCGCAAGTGCCGACAAGGCGTCTTCGAGCCTCGCCGCCACACGGCCGTCCAGACGGTCGCCGAAAAGGATCCGGGGCCGGCCGAGCTTTACTCCTTCGATCGCTGCGGCTGATGGTACGGGAGTGCCGCAAAGAGCGGCGAAGACGATAGCGGCATCCTCGGCGGAACGGGTCAGCGGACCGATGGTGTCGAGCGTCGCAGAAACCGGAAAGCAGCCATCCATCGGCCAGATGTCCGCCGTTGGCTTCAGGCCGAACACGCTACAGAACGCAGCCGGACCGCGGATCGAGCCACCGGTGTCGGTGCCGATGGCAAATCCGCAAAGGCCCGCCGCGACGGCGGCCGCCGACCCGCTTGAAGAGCCGGCAGTCAGTCGAAACACGGCGGCGTCCCAGGGGTTGCGCGGCGTGCCCCGCCGGTAATTGGCGCCCGTGCCGCTCATTGCGAACTCGACGGCCTTGGTCTTTCCGATGACGACGCAGCCGGCGGCGGCAAGGCCGCGCATGAAGCCGCCCGGGCCGCCGATCAGGTCAGAGACATCGATATCCGAGCCGGCCGTCGTCGGCATTCCGTCGACGGCGATGATGTCCTTGACCGCGACGGGCACGCCCATCAGGGGGCCGAAATCGGCACCACGGGCGAATGCCTCGTCGACGGCCTTGGCGGCTTGCAACGCGGCTGATGCCGCCACGTGTTCATAGGTCTGCAACTGGCGATCGAGGGTGGCGATCCGCGCCAGATAGGCTTCGGTCGCGGCGACGGCTGTCGTCTCGCCGGCGCGCAGCCGGCGCCCGAAGTGGCTTATGCCACCGCGATCGAGCGGATCGGCCGGAATGGTCATCGGAAGTCAGTCTCCTGCAATCATACGGCCTGCGAAATCGTCAAAGCCGTGGGTGATTCAATCGGTTTTCGTCCGGCACCGCGCGATCCTCTAGGCGTGACACGACGTCTAGCGATCGGCCGGTGGGTGCGGGGAGGCGACACGGGCAGCTTCTGCCGCCGCGAGAATGCGCGCCAGCGCGCTTTCGATCGCGCTGTTTCGGCTGCGTGCCGGAACAAGGTCCGACAGGGTCGCTTCCAGTGCCGGACCGGCGCCGGCCGCGTTCTCCAGCCAGCGTGCGATGAAATCGACTTGCAGCCGTTCCGCCTGCAACTCCGCCTTCTTAATCTCGGTACGAAGCTGTTCCTTCGCACTTTCAGCGGTGTCCTGGCGCGCGGCCTTCAGTTTGCGCCTTATGGCGCGCAAAGGCAGCACCGCGTCTTTACGCCAACCCGCGGTTCCGGCTCGCAGCGCCTTGATCTCTCCGCCCGAAAGGCGCTTGCCCAAAGTTATGTCGGCATGAACGAGCATCAGCATCTCCACCACGTCGACGCCCGCCTCGTCCTGGAGGACAAGGCAAGCTTCCGGCACGCCCTGGCGCCGATAGAAATCGAGCATGAACGCCCATGCGGCTTGTGCGGAGGAGGGCCGGTCGCTCACGTCATTCCTCTCCGTATTGGCTGGCCAGTTCGCCGATCGTGACAGGCTTGAGCGGCGCGCGGACACGATAATATCCTGTCGCGTCGAGGGTCTGGCCGGTTTCGCGGGCCACGATGGTGCTGACAGTGGGACCGCACATGCGGCCCTGGCAAGGGCCCATGCCTGATCGCACGAAGGCCTTGGTCTGGTTCGGGCCGACGCAGCCCTGCCGCACGACATCGCGAATGGCGCCGGCGCGAACCATCTCGCAACGACAGACGACCACCTCGTCGGGCGGAGCGAGCACTTCGTCGCGCGGACGATAGAGCCGGTCGAGGAAAGGCCTGATCGTCAGGTGGGCGTCGAGGGCCTGCTGCGCGACGGCCTTTCGTCTTGCAAATTCAGTTTCGGTAATCTTGCCGAGACGTTTGAGGATCGCCAGCGCGCACAGCGCGCCGGCATCGGCGCTGGCCGTCGCGCCTATGATGCCGCCGCCGTCGCCGGCGACGAAGATACCGGGAATGGAGCTTTCCCCCATCGGGTCGAGGACGGGGAGGAAACACTGTTGCCCTTCATCCCATTTATGGGCGCAGCCGATGGACCTGGCTATCTGCTGGCTTGGTATCACGCCCTCATGCAAGGCAATCAGGTCGAGCTCGATGCGGAAGGGGCGAGTGCCGGCATGGAAGCTGACGGCGCTTGCGCGCTCGGCGCCATCGATACGGAGGTTGGAAACCCGGCGGTGGATCTGCACGCCGCGCCGGCGCAACGCAGCCATCAGTCCCAGGCCCTTCCGAAGGTAACCCGGACCGTGGCCGAAAACGGCTTTCGGCAGATGCCGCAGCGCGGGGATGAGATTGGCGCGCTCCGCAGTGTCGAGAAGGACCAGGTCGGAAATGCCGGCTTCGAGGCACTGGACCGCGAACAGGTAGAAGAGCGGACCGCAGCCGGCCAGCACAAGGCGTCCGGAGGGGCGAAGGCCCGCATCCTTCAGCATGATCTGCAAGGCGCCGATCGTCATGACTCCCGGCAGTGTCCAGCCGGGCACCGGAACCGGCCGCTCCATCGCGCCCGAGGCGATGACGAGGGTCCTTGCCTGCAACTGCTCGACCTTACCGTCAGCTTTGATCCAGACTGTGCCGTCGGCATCGATTCGCCAGGCGCTCGTGTCGAAGTGCAACTCAGCCGCGCTGGCGCGCAGCCTGACCGTCAGCGCGGCGCCGCCTGCATAGTCCGCGCCGAGCACAGCCAAAAGGGCCGCATTGTCCGCGTTGCGTTCGACGGCGCGGTAGACCTGGCCGCCGGGCGCGGACTGTTCGTCGATAACGAGCGTGCGGGCGCCGCCTTCGGACAGCGTTGCGGCCGCCGTCATTCCGGCAGGTCCGGCTCCGATCACGATGGCGTCCCACGGGTCATTCATACGAGCGACCTCGCACCGTGCTGGCGCTTGACGGCCATGCCGGGGCGGGCCCTTGTCAGGCAGGATTGCTGGTTCTGTTTGCCGTCGATCTCGACCAGGCACTCGAAGCACGCGCCCATCATGCAATAGGGCGCGCGCGGACTTTCATCGACAGGGCTTTCCCTGAAGGGCGAAATCCCGGCTGCCAGCAGCGCAGCGGCGACACTATCGCCGGACCGGAAAGGAACCTGGGAGCCCTCGAAATCGAGGACACTACCGCCCGGGGGCAATGCGGAGCTTCGTTCAACCCTGGTGAACATCGAACCTGCCGCTTGTGAAGCTCGAAAGATGTTCGGGCAGCCGACCTTTCGCCAGCGCCGGACCGATCTCCAGCGCATGGACGCTGGCGAGGGTGACGCCGCTGTGGCAGGTGACGGCAAAGGCGCCTGGAAAACGCTCGGATTCCTCGTAGATGGGGAGGCCGTCAGGCGTCATGACGCGCAACGAACCCCAACTGCGCACCACCGTGGCCTCGGCAAGCGCCGGAAAGACGCGGGCTGCCGTCCTGCACAGCGCGGCTGCGATGGGTACATCTGTTCCTTCGTCGAAACCGCGATCTTCATGGCTGCTGCCCAGCAGGACCGTGCCTTCGACCGATTGCCGGATGCAGTTGGTGGCATAGGGCAGGAATGGCTTAATTCGTTCGGTGACGACAATCTGTCCCCGCTCGGGCCTCACCGGCATTGAAAGCCCCACATGCTTGGCGAGGTTGGCCGCGCCCAGACCAGCGGCCAGGGCGATCCGCCTGCCGGCGACCCTGCCAGTGCGGCTGACTGCCTTGAACCCATCTCTTTCGATGGCGATGTGCTCGACCCGGAACCCCGGGTGATAGCGGCCGCCGGCGTCCTGCAACCCTTGTTGCAGCGCGCGTAGCAGATACAGCGGATTGACGTGGCCATCGAGCGAGGAAAACGAAGCGCCAACCACGTCGTCGCCGATCCCGGGCAGCAGGGCCTGCAAGTCGGCGCGGTCGAGGATGGACATGTCGATGTCGCCGCCATCGGCCTTTGTGCGCGCGATGACGTCGCGGCGCTTGTTCAGCTCCGCCTCGCTAAAGCAGAATTGCAGCCCGCCAGGTTGCCGCCATCCGATGTCGAAAGAAACGGCATTGCTCAACCTTGCGGCAAATCCCGGCCACATGCGCCCTGCGTGCAGCGACCACTGCATATAGGGCGGGGTGCCGACGCCTTTTCCCTGCAGCCAGACAAGGCCAAAATTGCCGCGAGCGGCGCGATGGGCCTGGTCGCCTTCATCGAGCAGGACGACGTTGGCTCCTGCAGTCTGCGCGCCCCATGCAAGGGCTGCCCCGACGAGGCCGCCACCCACGACGATCAGGTCGTACGCCTCCATCGCGGTGTGCTTCAGGAGGTTTCCGGGTGGAAACCGCGAGGCCTCAAGCCTGCGTGAAGCCACTCGACGAGCGACACGACATCGTAGACAGGCACGCCGAAGGTCTTCTCGATTGCCCGCGAATAGGGAGGAAGATTGGCGCATTCGCTGACCAGGGCGCCTATCGACGGCGTTTCGGCGAGCATGCGCTCCACAGTCTCCAGAGCGTCGCGCTCCTGTGCCGCATAGGAGACCCGGGAGGCGTTGTTGCGCATGTTGGCGCGGATCGGCCCGTCAAAGGCGAGCTCGCCGAGTGGAAGGCCGACAGGAGCACCGATATTTATGAAATGCTCGTCCGTGATGGACTTGCGATCCGAAACGATGACGCCGACAGTCTTATCCGCCGGCAATGTCTGCAGCACGAGTGGAATCTGCATCAGACTCGATGAGGCAATCGGCACTCCGCTGTAGGCGCGCAATTGCGGATGTACCATCGCCAGGAACCCGCAACTGGTGGCGATGCCGTCCACGCCCAATTCGGTCAGCCGGTCGATAGCGTCGTAAAAAGCCGGCAAGGCCTTTTCGGGCGCGCCCTCGATCACATCCTGTGGGCGCACTCCGGTGACAACATGATACTGTACCGGGAAACGCCAAGTCAGGGCATTGGCGACATCACCCGGAAGGCGCTCGAACCCGGTGTCGAGCACGATAATGCCGATATGCGCGCCGTGGACCGGACGGCGGCGCGGGCGATCAGCGGTTTGCTCGATATTTATGACAGGTTGCATCGGTAAGGACTCTGCTTCAGGAGGCATCGCCGCCGGGTTTCGGGCAGGCTTCGCGGTCGACGCTCATTCCATCCCACCGCGCCACCTTGCCGCTGTCGATGCCGAACAGGTCGAGCGCGCGGCCGACGCTATGGTCCACCATCTCTTCAAGCGAGCGTGGCCTGGCGTAGAACGCGGGAACGGGCGGCATGATAATCGCACCCATCTCGGCGAGCGCGGTCATTGTCCGAAGGTGGCCGAGATGCAGCGGAGTCTCGCGCAGCATCAGAACAAGCTTACGGCGTTCCTTCAACACCACGTCCGCCGCGCGGCTCATCAGGCTGGAGGTGACGCCGGTGGCGATCTCGGACATCGTCCTGATGGAACAGGGCGCGATCAGCATGCCGAGCGTCCGGAAGGATCCGCTGGAAATCGAGGCGCCGATGTTTTGAACATTGTGGTAGACGCTGGCCCGTTCGGCGATCTCCGCAGGACGCATGCCGAGTTCCTGGGAAAGCGTCAGATGCGCCGACCGCGTCACTATCAGATGGGTTTCGACGCCGGCGGCCCTGAGCTGGTCCAGCGCTCTGATGCCATAGACGGCGCCGGAGGCGCCGCTGATGCCGACGATGATGCGGGGAGGCTGTGGCTCGCCCGTGCCGCCATGCCAGTATGAAGCAGGTCCGCTCACGCGTTTTCGAACCAGTTCGCGAGATCGACCTTGTCGGCAAGCCTGATTTTCTTGCGTTCGAATTCGGCCCTGCGGTGGAACGGCTTGGTGGCGTCGACAAGCAGGCGCCCCCAATGATCCTTGGCTTCGTCGCGATAGAAGGAAGGCGTGTCGGGAATGATGATCATGTCCTTGTCTGGGCGGCACCGGGTCAAGGTCGCCCACATCACGTCATCCATGCTGTAGATGTCCACATCCTCGTCGACGACGGTGACCACCTTGGCCCAGATCGGCTCGGCGCCGATGGTGGCGAGCATTACCTGGCGGGCGTGGCCCTCGAACTGCTGGTCGACCTTGATCACGGCATGATTGACAAAGGGCTGGCAGGTGACATCGAGAATGCCGGGCAGTGCCGCGCTCAACCGTTGGAAGATGTTGGCGGACACCGACAGTTCCAGCGTCAGCACCTCTTCGGCCGAGCCGCACAGGATGCTGTGGAACATGGCGTCGCGCCGCACCGTCACCCCCAAAACCTCGAACACCGCATTCGGGCCTTCAGGGACGTAGTAACCCATGAATTCGCCGAACGGGCCCTCGGGCCGGCGCTCGTTTGGCAGGAAGCGGCCCTCGATGACGATTTCGGTGTCGGCCGGAACCTCAAGGTCGATATATTTGCACTTGCGCATGGCGATGGGGCTGCCCTTCAGCCGCGCCGCGACCTGGAGTTCGTCCACGTCATAGGGCAGCGGAGCCGCGGCGGTGAGGAAGGATGTCGCCGGCGCGCCGATCAACATCGCCGCCTCCAGCGGCTTGCCCATTTTCTCGGCCTTCTCATGATAGATGGTGAGGTGATGGCGCGGCGCCAGGCGGCAGCGCAGTTCGCTGTCGCTCACATACATCGAGCGGTGATAGGACAGGTTGCCGATCCCCGTCTCGGGATCCTTGGCAATGAACATGGCCGAGGTGAAATAGGGCGCGGCGTCGCGATCGGAGTATGTGATGAGCGGCAGATCAGACAGCTTGCATTCGGTCAGTTCCGGGTCATCGACCTTGACGAAGGGTTCGCCGACGCTTGCCGAGCCGAGATTGGCAAGATTGCTCCATTGGCGGCAGAAATCGGTGGAATCGATACCGATCACCTCTGCCAGGCGCTCGCGCGAGCCATAAACGTTGGTAACGACGGGAAAGCGTGTGCCCTTGACGTTGGTGAAAAGGATCGGCTTGCCCCAGCGCTTCTGGGCCACATGGGTGACGGCAGCCAGTTGATGGAACGGGTCGATCTCCTTGTCCACAACAAGCAGGTCGCCGCGTTCACGCAAGCGGGCAACGTAGTCTCTCATCGGATTCTCCTGGATGCCGCGGCATTGCGCTGCTGCGTGGTGCCGCGGTTCGGGGTGGCTTCATGCGAACTGCGCAACCGGTAACGATCGCCCGGATAGAGGAAGCGGCTGCGGGTCACGGGCACGCCTTCGCGCCACGTACGGCGATCGAGCAGAAGGCAGGGCTGGTTGCCGTCGATCTCGAGGGCACGCCTGCTTTCTTCGTCGGCGCGGATCGCCCGGATCGTGTTGTCGACATAGGTCACTTCGGTTTCCCGCAGGAGATAGGCGTGAGGCGTGATGCGGGTGAAGTCCTGCTTCAGATAGTCGGGAGCTTCCGCCGGGTTGACGAAGCGATCCTCGATCTGGATGGGCGTTCCGTCCTCCTTGTGAAGCAGGCGTGAATGGCAGACCGGACCGTCGTAGGGCAGGGGCAGCATGCCGGCGAACGGACTTTCGGGGGGCACAAAGCCGAGAAAGAGCACTTCGCTGGTATGCACGCCGCCACTGAGAGCGATTTCCTCCGAGACGTCGGGCAGATCAAATATGGCGCACTGCATCCGGGGCCCGACGACGAAAGTGCCGCGACCCTGGATGCGAACGAGCATGCCTTCTGACTGAAGCTCCCGCAGGGCCCGGCGCACGGTCAGGGAGGAGGCGCCGAATTCCTCGGCCAGAGATTCTTCGGAAGGCACCCGGAAATCGGCGGGCCATTCGTCTCCGCGTATGCGCTTTTCGATGGCCGTCTTGATCTGCTCGTAAAGGGGCTGCGAGTTTTGAAGTTCGTTCGCCATCCTCTCTCGCTCCCATTGTAATATCATATGTTGGGCGGATTGATACGACGAGTTTGGGCGGATTGTCCAGCGTCATTTAATTCGCGTTGATCATGGCCGAGGCTGGAATCAGCGGCAAATTTACCGGAAATTTGCGAAATCTGAGGCCATCGGGGAAACCATGTCGCTACGCCAAGTTGCAAATCCTGCCCGGCTTGACAACGGCAACCAATCACTTACCCTATCATATAACTAGAAATGTAATATTATGAATTTGAAATGCCTCTGGTCTGGGAAGGTGGGGGAATGAGCAGCGGTATCGTTCGACATGACGAGAACAATCGCATGAGCCTTGCCGTGGAGGCGGGTGGCTTCGTCTTTCTGGCTGGCCTAACCGCGGTCGAGACGCGCGGCGGCACCGTCACCGCACAGACAAAAGAGATACTTCAAAGGATCGATCATCACCTCGCCCAAGCAGGCACAAGCAAAGCGAAACTTGTCAGTGCGCAGATCTGGCTGGCCGACACCGCTACGTTCAACGAGCTCAATACAGTATGGGAAGCGTGGGTCGCCGATGTCGGCAAGCCTGTTCGCGCCTGCGTGGAGTCACGCCTGGCGGACCCTGCTCTTACCGTGGAAATCATGGTCACGGCCTTGCGGTGAGCTGTCAGCCATTATTGATGGATGAGATGTCTTTCGCGCGGCATGCCTGCAAAGGTCCTCGATGATCCAGCGGTCGAACGAAGTGACTTTCTCTGCAGAAGACAGTGACGCGGCGGCCTGATGGAAGCGATATCCACACGCGACTGGGACGTGATTGTTGTCGGCGGGGGCATCGTCGGATGCTCCGCGGCATATTATGCCGCCAGGAATGGAATGCGTGTCCTGCTTGTGGAGCGAGACGCACCTGGGTCGGCGCAATCCGGCCGCAACCTCGGCTTTGTCCGTCAGCAGAACCGCGACTTTCGAGAGCTTGCATTGATGATCGGCGCCCTGTCGATATGGGAAGGGCTCGAAGCGGAACTGGGGTGCCGGGTAGGGTGGCGGCAGGGCGGGAACGTGTCGCTGGCGTTCAGCGAGGCGGATCTTGTTTCCAGGCGTGCCTGGCAGAAGCGCGCGGCCGAAGAATTTGGCCTCGACACGCGGATGCTGTCGGCAACGGAAACCTACGCGCTGGTGCCTCAGCTGGCGACCGATTGCGGCGTGGTCGGAGCGATGTACACACCCAGTGACGGGAAGGCCGAGCCTGCTCGAGCGACCCGCGCATTTTTTGAAGCGGCGCTCAGAGCCGGAGCGGCATTCGCTTTCGGTGAGCCGGTCACGCGCATAGAAACCAGCGCTGCAAAAGTCTCCGGTGTTCAGATCCGCGATCGGCTTTACCGCGCGGGCACGGTGATCATCGCCGCGGGAGCCGGGAGTGCCGCCCTGTTGAGGAAGGCGGGACTGGATCTGCCTCAGGAGTTCATCCGGGCGACGGTCGCAAGAACGGTGGCGAGGTCCGAACCGCGCATAACGGCCTGCGTCTCGGGTCAACATACCGGCATCCGGCAGGATCTGAACGGAGCCTATGTTATATCTGTCGCGGGAGGTGAATACGACCTGCGGCCCGACTCCTGGCGTCATATGCGATGGTACGAGGCCACACGAAGGTCCAATCCCGATGCGGCACGGATAGATTATCTCGCGCCGATCAAGCGGCTCTTTCCCTCGCGGACCCACTTGCCTGTCGCCGACTTTCCGCCCAGCCGCGACAACCCGCGTCCGGAATTCTTGCGCGTGGAGCAGGCAAGCCGAGAGTTCTCCCGGCTCTTCAAGACTTTGGCCGATCTGCGGATCGAGACCTGCTGGGCGGGGATCATCGACACAATGCCGGATGTCATTCCGGTCCTGGGTCCCGTCGAAGGCGTTTCAGGCATGCTCGTTGGAACAGGGTTCAGCGGTCACGGCTTCGGGCCGGGGCCGATGGCCGGAAAGGTCCTCTCGGATATCGTCGCGGACCGGCGCTCGCCCGTCGACATTTCGGCCTTGTCGCCAATGCGCTTCGTAAAAAACTGGGTATCGTCGAAGGCAATATAAGCACTGTGGAACAGGGTGTTTGGCGGTGGGATCCTCTCGCCGCAACTTGTTGCGGGCTCGCGCCTAACCGGGTCTTGGTTTCAATCTGATGATAGGCGCTTCAGCCGCCTCAAATGGTGACGATTGCTAATCCGACAGCTCAGCCGGGCAGACCTGAAGGGTGGTCGCCAGGAGCAGTAGCCACGCAGCCAGGAAGCGGAGCGCTCCGCTTCCTGAACTATCCGTTCAGCCAGGGACTACGGAGCCAGATCTGGACGCGGTGATCTCGATCTCGACCCGCGCGCCGGACGCAGGAATCTGACAGATGAGAAAGGTGCTTGTAGGTCTGATGTCGCCAAAGACCTCACCAAGTACCGGTACGACGGCCGATGCCGCCTCGGCGTCCGCAACGAAGACGCGGCTGACGACGGCATCGGCCAGGCTCGATCCCGCCTGGCGAAGAGTATCGTTGATCGACGACAGGGCATTGCGTGCCTGCTGGGCCGGGTCCTCGGGAAACTCGTTTGTGACTGGATCGCGTCCAGTCGTGCCCGAGACGTGGATGGTCCTGCCGTCGATGACGGCTTTTGCGTAACCGGCGATGGCTTCGGACGCGGCCCCGGAAAAGATTCGATTGCGCATGAAAATTCCTGCCTCTCGTTGAGTGATGCTGCCCATGGGAGGGGGCGTGACCCTTGCGCGACCTGACAGGGCGTCCAAAGTCAGATTGGCCCGGCCGGTTGCGCCCTATTTGCCCTCAGGCGGTAGGTTCACCAAGCACCGGAATTGGGCATCGACGCCCAAGGCTCCGCCGGCGGTAGCGGCGTACCTTTCTGCATCAGTTCGATCGAAATGAGGTCGGGCGATCGGACAAACGCCATGCGACCATCTCGCGGTGGCCGGCTCAGTGTAATGCCGCCCTTCACCAGCCGATCGCAGACCGCGTAGATGTCGTCCACTTCCAGGCCCAGGTGCCCGAAGTTCCGGGCCGATCCATAGTCCTCGATATCCCAATTGTAGGTGAGCTCGATCTGAGGCGCATTGCCTCCGAGGACCTCGATATCGTTGGGGGCGCAGAGGAAGACCAAAGTGTAGCGGCCTTTTTCGTTCTCCATGCGCTTCACTTCGACAAGCCCGAGCTTGTGCACGTAAAAGTCCAGGGCAGCATCCAGATCGCGCACGCGCACCATGCTGTGGTTGAACTTCATCGTATCCTCCGCGATTGATCGGCCTGGGACATTGCTATACGTACAGGCAGTCAATTTCCATATTAAAAATCATCGTTAATAATATTTTTGACGGGCGATTGCTCAATGAGCGGCCTTGATGGTCGTCATGCTATTGATTTCACTGCCATTTACCCAGTGCTTGAGCGGCGATGCAGGGAGCGTCTTGGTGTCCCTGGCCCGGGAACGGGATCCCGGCAAGTGGCAAGAGAGGCGTTCTCCATCGACAAATTCGGGTGCTATCTTGATTAAAGAGATATATTAAGGTAGTAGAAAAAATATTATTTTCAGGGAGGAGCGGGTGTCGACACTTGAGGTGATTGGCCGGGTCATCATTGGCGGGTTTTTCCTGATTGCCGGCGCGCGGCACTTCCTGCATTTCAAACAGCGGATCACGGTGGTGAAAACCAGCTATGGCTGGCTTTTGCCGGCACCGATCATGGCTGCCGGGTTTGCGGCTCAGGCCGCGGCGGGCCTGGCGCTGATCGGCGGATACTGGATAGTGCCGGCAGTCGCTGTGCTGATCGCCTTCCTCGTGGTGGCGACCCCGCTCTACCACAATATGTTCATGTATAGCGGGCCGGAACGGGACCGACATTTTTACATGATCCTGATCAATTTCTCGCTCGCGGCGGCACTGCTGCTCATAGCGGCGGACGCTGTCCGAGCATGACCTGAGGGCGCGAAGCGGTTTCAGACTTCATTACCTATCTCTTCGATTTGGAGTTCGAGATCGCTCCGACCCGAAATCATCCGGCTGCAGGCGCGTCGGCTGACGCGGCAGTCTGCCCGCCTCGAACGGGAAAACGTAGGAGACAGGCCGATGGCAGAGGCCGACGAAGCGTGCGACGTTCTGGTTGCGGGATCCGGCTCGGCCGGCTTGGCGGCGGCGCTTCGCACGTCCGCTGCGGGTCTATCCACCATCATTGTCGAACGTGCCGGTCTCATCGGTGGAACGACGGCGGTTTCCGGAGCCGCCATCTGGATTCCGGCGAACCACCACGCCGCCGTCGCCGGTCTAGCGGACGACCGGGAGCGTGCCCTCACTTACATTCGGGCCGTGGCTCCCGAGGGCTGGAGAGAGACCGAAGACGCGCTCTGGCGGAGCTTTGTGGATGAGGCCCCGAACATGCTGGCTTTCCTGGAAAAAGAGACCCCCCTGCGCTTCTCGTTGATCAAGGAAGCCGATCCCTATCTCGAAAAGACAGGGGCTGTGCGGATGGGGCGGATGCTTTCGCCACGGATACTGCGAAGGAAGCTGGCCGGGCCATATGCCCGAATCCTGCAGCCCCCCAGCCTTCCGCATGTATTCACTTTCCAGGAGATGCTTGAACTCGACCCATTCCACCATCCGGTCGAAGCCGCCTTCAAGAGGTTGCCGCAACTGTTCTGGCGCTGGCTAACCGGCGGCAGGGGGATGGGAACCGCCCTCGTCACAGGCCTGCTCAGAGGCTGCCTTGATCATGGCTGCCGTGTCGCGCTGGAAACCCGCGCGATCGCCCCGATCGTCGAGACCGGACGTGTGAGGGGACTGGTGGTCGAGGCGGAGGGGCGGAAACGGAATATTCTGGCCCGCAAGGGGGTGGTCCTGGCCACCGGTGGATTTGAATGGGACGCTGAATGGCGGGAAAAGCATTTTCCCGGACATTGCGATTTCCTGGGAAGCCCGTCGAGAAATGACGGCGACACCCATCGCATCGCTGTCGAGGCTGGCGCGGAACTCGCACACATGGATCAGGCGAACATCACGGGAGGTCTGCCGCTGGATGCGTCACGTCGCCCATTCGGCATCAGCTCCTTCTTTCATCAGGAGCCCAACGCGATTGTTGTGAACCGCCACGGCCGGCGTTTCGTCAACGAATACCGCTTCAACCTCGGGGAAGTCATAGATGAACGCGAACCCTCCACCGGACAGCCGGCTCATCTGCCGGCATGGCTGGTCAGCGATCAGGCGTTCCTTGAGAACTTGCCCGTCGTGCGGCACTTTGCAGCGCGAAATCCGGGTTGGACGAGGAAGGCGCAAACGATCGCGGCGCTAGCCGAAGCGACTAGACTGCCAGCCGATGAACTCGCACGGACGATCGAGCGTTTCAACGCGTCTTGTGCGTCCGGCGTGGATGAACAATTTCATCGCGAGAATGTGGCATCGGGCGCGACGAAGGCGAGGCCCGGGAAAAGCCGACTGTCACCTATCCAAAAGGCTCCCTTCATCGCAATTCCGTTCAACCGAACCATCGTCTCGACCAAGGGTGGACCTCGAACCGACGCAGGCGGCCGCGTGCTCAGACCGGCCGGAAGCTTGGTGGAGGGGCTCTATTGCGCCGGCGCAGCGATGGCCAACCCATTCGGCACATGGGCGGTAGGAGCCGGCACCACGCTGGGACCCAACATGACGTGGGGCTATATCTGCGCGAACTCCATCATCTTCGCGAACGACTGAGCCGTTCGAAGGGTGCCTGAAAGCGCGCGCAGTCCATTAAACCCGGCGCTGCTTGAAGGGTGAGCCGGCCAGCGCGGCGACGATCCTGGACGGCTCATACTGCCGCGTGATGGCGACGCCCATCCTCGAGGGATGGAGGTTCGGCACAGGCTGGGCCGCTTCGGCAAGGCCATCTGCCCGGGTGGCAGACGCCGCCTTGGCCGGCTGCGCCTGTTCCGGGCCTCGTCCCGGGTCTCAACGGGAAGCGGGAAGGGCGCGTCAAAAGCGGCGTCCGCGTCCTTGGATTGACGTATGGCAGCTCAAATGATGCGCGAAAGAAATGCGCGCGTCCGCTCATGACTGGGATCGCCGAAAATCAGCTTCGGCGGCCCTTCTTCAACGACCATGCCGCCGTCCATGAACACGACCTTGTCCGCCACCTCTTCCGCAAAGCGCATCTCGTGGGTGACAACGATCATCGTCATGCCGTCGGCGGCAAGCGAACGCATGACGTCGAGGACCTCGCCGACGAGTTCGGGATCCAGCGCGCTCGTCGGTTCATCGAAAAGCATGAGCTTGGGCTTCATCGCCAAGGCACGCGCGATTGCCACCCGCTGCTGCTGCCCGCCTGAAAGCTGATCCGGATGCGCGTCGAGCCTGTCGCGCAGCCCGACCCGCTCGAGGAGTGCGATCGCCTCGTCGATGACCTCTTTCCTGGCACGCTTTTGAACCAGGATGGGAGCCTCGATCACATTTTGCAGCGCGGTCATATGGGCAAACAGATTGAAGCGCTGGAAGACCATTCCGATGTTGGATCGTCTGACGGAGATTTCCCTTTCTTTAAGTTCGTAAAGTCGATCTCCCCTACGGCAGTATCCCACCAGGTCGCCATCGACATAGAGTGCGCCGGAATCGATCTTCTCCAAATGATTGATACACCTGAGCAAGGTCGACTTGCCTGAACCGGAAGGGCCGATCAGGCATACGACCTCTCCGAGTTCGACATCGAAATCAATCCCCTTGAGAACTTGAAGGGCGCCAAAGCTCTTGCCCACCTGAACGGCGGAAACCATGGGCATTGTCATTTCGAATTCCTTATGGCTGAGCCGCCGAACATCCGTCTCGACCACGACACCGTCGCCGCGCGTTCTCCCCGGGCAAATCGTTTCTCTAGCCGTCCCTGCAACGCGGTCATCACAGAGGTTATAGCAAGGTACCAAACACAGGCGACGAGCAGCAGCGGGATGGTCTGGAAGGTACGGGATGAGATCGTCTGGACCGAATAGAGGAGATCGGACAGCGCGATGACGCTCACCAGCGATGTCATCTTCAGCATCCCGATCGTCTCATTGCCGGTCGGCGGCACGATCACTCGTAGTGCCTGCGGGAGAACGATCCGCCTCAGAATTTGTCCCGGCCTCATTCCCAGTGCTCGAGCAGCCTCCTGCTGCCCCTGATCCACAGACATGATGCCAGCGCGGACGATCTCCGCCATATACGCGCCCTCATTGAGCCCGAGGCCGAGCAAAGCGGCGGAATAGGGTGTAATCAGATCGTTGGCCGAACCCCTGAAGAAAGTCGGGCCGAAGGGTATTCCGATGACAATCTCTGGTATCAGAAATGCGAGATTGTACCAGAAAATGAGCTGCACAAGGATCGGCGTTCCGCGGAAGAACCAGAGATAAAGTCCTGCCGGAACGCTTAGAAAGGGGTTCTCCGAGATCCGCATAACCGCGAGGATGACGCTCAAAACGGATCCGATGCACATTGCGGCAACGGTCAGCCAGAGTGTTAGTCCCAGTCCCTGCAGGACGACCGGTGCAAACAGGTTCGCGAACACCACCTCCCATTCAAAGTTGGGGTTGGTGGCGATTCCATGAACCAGCCATATCGCCGCCGCCGCCATCGCCGCCGCGGCGATCCATCTGCCCGGATTGCGGACGGGAACGACCGTCAGCTTGTGGTCGGAGGCAAGATTGCGTTGCAGCCGCTTCGGCTCCGCCTGGTCGAGCGGCGTCTCAGGTACGGGACCGTCGAGCTTTCGTGCTTGCATGGCTTCCAACATTTCCTCCCATGCGCCGTTGTCTCGCAAGAAGATTCGGCGCTGTCTCGAAGTCCAGACGGCTGGCCCAGCGGTTCTTTCCGGCTCGATTCCCGATTGGGCGATCGGAGCCGGAAAGCTGTGATGCCAAGGCAATGATGGAAGCTTATGCCTTGGCTATTTCGGATATCAGTTGGCGGTCGCGCCCTTGGAGACCAGATTGATGCCGGGCGTCTTCAGCTTCAGAGCCGCGATATCCCACTTATCAAAGATGCGGTCATAGACGCCCTCGTCCATCAGCGCCTTCGTTCCGGCCAACAGCGCATCGGCCAGTTCCGTGTTGTCCTTCTTCACTATGAAGCCGTCGATCTGCTTCGGCATCACATCTAGCACGATAAGCTTCACCGGCTTAGACGACTGTTTCTTGATATAGGCGGCGGCGGAAGCATCGTTGACCAAGAAATCGACGCGACCCGAAAGCAACGCCAGGATAGTGGCATCTGCAGAAGCGAATTCGTTCGTGGTGATCGGCGGCTTGCCGTTCTTTACGCAGAGAGGCGAAAGCAACTCCGTGACGCTCTGGACAAATGTCGTGCCCTTCTGCTCGCCGCTTTTCAGGCCGCACAGGCTCAGCGGATCCTTGGTTATCGGACTGTCCTCACGCGTAAAGATGCCGTTGATGGAAATCGACAGATCAACGAACGTCACCTGTTTTTCACGCTCGACCGTGTCGGAGATGCACTCCATCGCGGTGTCGTAGCGACCGCTCTGGACGCCTGGTATCAGGCCATCGAAGTTGATCGATTCCGCCTTGACCTGCACCCCGAGCTTCTTTGCCAAGGCATTCCAAAGGTCCGGCTCCCAGCCGACCATCGTGACATTATCCTCCGCAAAGCTCTCGCACGGAGGATAGTGCGCGTCGGTCGCCAGCTTGATAATTCCGGAATCCTGAATGCTCTTGGGCAGCATTGCGTGCAAGGCCGGGTCGGTCTTGACCGAAGCGGTAATAGCATCGTCGGCGAGCGCGATTGTCGGCCTGCCGAGTACGAGAACGGCTACCGCCAGGAAGCTGATCGAAACTGCACTTATTACTTTCTTCATTTTACTTCCCCTTTGTTGGTGAGGTTGGGAGGGTTTGACACCCTTGTGTTGGTCACCCTTTCTGTCGAGGGTGCTTTGCCGGTCGGCAGCCGGTTCAGCGAACCGGCCAATTTGCTCGCGTCGGACCGGATGGCTCAGGCCCTTGCCGATCGTCGTTTTCGTAGGTCTGTCAGCGAATAGCGCGTGTGGATCGCTTCGGGATCGAGGGCGAGCTCGATCAGCGCGGGCTTGCCGGAGCCGATCGCGCGTTCGAACGCCGGGGCGAAATCTTCGGTCTTGCGCACACGCTCGGCATTGGCGCCGTAAGCTTTGGCAAGCATGCAGAAGTCGGGATTTACCAGGCTCGTCCCGTTGATACGGCCATCGAGCCTGTTTTCCTCGTGGATACGGATGGTCCCGTACATGTTGTTGTTGAAAAGCAGGATGATGACGTTGGCGCCGTATTGGACGGCGGTCGCAAGCTCTTCTCCGCACATCTGATAACAGCCGTCGCCGACGAAATTGACGACAATCCGCTCCGGGTAAAGCAGCTTCGCCGAGATGGCCGCCGGAAGGCTATAGCCCATCGAGCCGCTAATCGGACCAAGCTGCGTATGCAGCTTATAATGGGCGAAATATCTCTGACTCCAGGTCGCGTAAGCGCCCACGCCGTTCGTCACGATCGCATCATCGGGCAACCGGTTCCGAAGCCATTTCATCATGTTCGGCAAGTCGATCGGACCCGGACACGGTCCCGGCTTCGTTTCCATCTCGAAGGTTTTGCGCAGCCGGCGGACCCATTCCGCTCTCGCGGCGCGGTCGATCGAAGGCAGCCCGGCGAGCGCGGCGGCGAACGCGTCATTGTCGGCAAGTATCGCGAGATCGACCTGAAAGACCCGGTTCAATTCTTCGAGGCTGCTCGTCACATGGACGAATTTCTGCTTGGGCACGGGAATATCGAAGAGTGTGAAGCCCTCCATATATCCGGCCCCTATCGTGTTCACATCGCTGAGCGCGTCGTTGACCATGATGACGAGGTCGGTGTCCCTGATGTGCGAAAGAAGAGCCGGGTTGGAGCCGATGCCGATCTCTCCGGCATAGCATTCCAGCCGATGGTCGATGATATCCCGGCGGCGGAAGGTGGTGACGACAGGCACACGGCAATTTTCGGCAAACCGCTGGATGTCGTCGCGCGCCTGCTCGGTCCAACCGGAGCCGCCGACGATGATGACTGGCCGCTCCGCATCGGAGAGCATATCGCGGACCTTCGCCATGTCGGCCGGGGCGGGTGTCCCGACGGAGGTCAACGTGTAGGGCTTTCCTGTCGCAACGACGCATTCCTCCTCGAGCACGTCTTCCGGCACCACGAGGACGACCGGGCCCATCCGGCCGGTCATGGCCGTGTGATAGGCGCGCTGGATGAATTCCGGGATGCGTTTCGGATCATCTATCTGCGCCACCCATTTCGTCATGGGCGCGAACATCGTGCGGAAGTCGTAGGACATGAACGCTTCGCGCTCCATCAACCCCCGCTTCACTTGGCCCACCACCAGGATCATCGGCGAAGAATCCTGGTAGGCCGTGTGCACGCCGTTCACGGCGTTAGTGGCGCCGGGACTGCGTGTGACAAATGCGATACCGGGCGTTCCGGTCAGCTTGCCGTAGGCCTCGGCCATCTGAGCAGCGCCGTTTTCGTGGCGGCAGGTGATTGTGCGGATTTCCGGATGGCGGCACGCCAGCGCATCCAGCACCGAAAGAAAGCTCTCGCCGGGGACGTGATAGACGAGCTCGACCCCGTTGAGCCTGAGTTCGTCAGCGAGGATCTCGCTGCCCTTCCGCTTCATCATCTTTGCACTCACCTCCTAGCCCGACTCCGATCTGTCCGGTGTCCTTCAACCGATGACAAAGGGGTTCTCGATTTCCTTGGCCGTCGATAGCCACACCGCCTTCGTCTGGAGGTATTCGCGAATGCCCTCCACGCCGTTTTCGCGCCCCAGACCGCTCTTCTTGTAGCCGCCGAACGGCGTTGTATAAGAGATGTCGCGATAAGTGTTGATCCAGACGCTGCCCGCCTCGAGCTGTTCGGACATGCGCAGCGCACGCTTCATGTCTGAGGTCCAGACGCCGGCCGCCAGGCCGAACTCGCTATCGTTGGCGATCGCCACCGCTTCTTCCTGGTCGTCGAACACGATCGTCGAAAGGACCGGGCCAAACACTTCCTCGCGGGCGATCCGCATATCGTTTTTGACGCCGGTGAATATGGTTGGCTCGATGAAGTAGCCTGCTTCGCATTCGGCAAGCTCGGGCCGTTTGCCTCCCAACACGAGGCTTGCTCCCTCCTGCCTGGCAATATCGATGTAACCCAGCACCCTGTCGTACTGCGTGGCGTTGGCAATCGGGCCGATCTGGGTCTCCACCTTGCGCGGATCGCCTACCCGTGCCGCGCCGCTAAAGGCGGAAAGTTTCTCGACGAACTGATCGTGAATGCGCCTTTGCACGAGCAGGCGCGAACCGGCGATGCAAGTCTGTCCTGTCGCCCCGAAAATGCCGCCGACGACGCCGCGCACCGCGTTGTCCAGGTCGGCATCGTCGAACACGATGTTTGGCGATTTGCCGCCCAGCTCGAGGCTCACCCGCTTCACGTCGCGAGCGGCAAGCGAATACAGATGCGCTCCAGTTACCGTCGAGCCCGTGAAGCCAACGTGTCGCGTCAATGGATGTGTAACGAGCGGCTCGCCAATTTCCTTGCCGAACCCGGTCACGACGTTGATCACGCCAGGCGGGAAGCCAGCCAGCTCGACCAACTCCATAAGCTTCAGGGCGGTGGCGGACGTATGCTCCGCCGGCTTCATGACGATGGTGTTGCCCGCTGCTAGAGCGGGCGCTGCCTTGAGCGAGAAAAGCAGCAACGGTGCGTTCCATGGAACGATGCCGACGCAAACTCCCAAAGGCTCCGGACGAGAATAGCTTAGCGCCGGCTTGTCGCAGGGATGGACAACGCCTTCGATTTTGTCGGCCAGGCCGGCATAGTAATAGTACCATTTGGGAATATAGCGGATTTGATGCCGCATTTCCGCGAGCAGGCGACCATTGTCGCGCACCTCTATTTCCGCGAGCGCGTCGGCATGTTCTTCGATCAGGCTGCCAAGCCGATGAATAATTTTTCCGCGCTCGGAAGGATGCATGGATCTCCAGGGGCCTTCTCTGAAAGCACGGTCCGCGGCGCGGATGGCGCGGTCGGCGTCGGCGGAATTTCCTCTCGGTACCAGCGCCCATGGCTTGGCCGTGAAGGGATCCACCGTCTCGAAGTAATCCCCTGATGCGGGCTCTACCCGCTCGCCGCCGATATACATCTTCATTTTGCCGAGCTCGCCCGCCATCCCGTTCTCCTGCTTTTCAGCCCAGTGCCTCACACATCGGGGGTGAGGGTGGTTTAATCATCTTTTCTACGAAGAAGTAATATCATTTTAGCGAGAAAATACTCTTGCTTTCCGCTTGTCAAGGGCGAGGAACAGGGAAAAGCGCTGGCGAGCGGGGCAATTGGGGGACCAAAGTGATATTGGTGGTTTAGACCCGAACGTCTGAGCAACGACGCTCCCGCCGCAGCGCGTCGAATCAGGCCTGCGGTCCAGCCATACTCATGTCGAGTCAACGTTGGGCGAGACGATTGAACGCTCGATCCGCTGCGGGTAGGGCGCGCCGAAGTTCCTAGAAGCTTTTTCGAACGTTCTGAGTCGCGCCCCGGTCGGAATTGTGGGTGCTTATGGACAAGATGAGACCCTAGATTCGGTTTTTGGATAATTGGCGCGCCGACTTCTGGCAGATTGCCTTCTTGACAGGGCGCGCCGGCGCGAACCTCAACTGGTCCGGATTCCGGATAGCGGCTTAACGCCTGAACTTTTGCTGAGGATACTGCTCTGCTCTCCTGCAGTCAGACAATCGTCAGCCACCGCTGGAGATTAAGATTGCGCTCAAGCCTTCCTAGGGTGAACGATCACGAACCAAACCTTATCGAACATCGTTGAAGGCGGCGGCGTCCACCCCCTTGGCACGAGAGGCTGTATGTGTGAGGAGAGGTCGGAGGCTAAAGGGTCAACGGCTTCTCGGCAACGAACCAAACTCGCCGTCGGGCTGCAGCGCAGTACGGGCAATCTTCCAGGCGGATTCGACATGCCTTCGCGCGGCCGCTTCGGCCTCATCCGGCTTGCGCGCCCTTATCGCATCCATGATCTCGTTCATTTCCGCGATGGCCGGCTCGCGCCGGTTCGCCGAGGCGATCGTCATCGATCGCAGTTGATTGATTCGCACGTTGAGCCCGCTCACGATCTCCCACGCGACGCGTTTGTCGGCCGCCTCGAACAGCGCCTCGTAGAATGTCGTCGTCGCGCGCATCACCGCCGGCGGCTTGCCCGACGCCCACGCTTCGAGCAGCTTCGCCAGCGCCGCATCGAGCAGCGCGATCTGATCGTCGGTGGCCGACGTGGCGCAGGCCTTCGCGGCAATGCCCTCCAGCAGCGCGCGCAACTCGTAGATCTCGTCGGTGCGGCCAAGGTCGGGCTTCGCCACCGCCGGCCCGTGCCCGGGTATCATCTGCACGAGGCCTTCGGTCTCCAACTGCCGCAGCACCTCACGCACCACCGAACGGCTGACCCCGAGCTGATCGCATAACGGCCGCTCGACCAGCCTTTCGCCTGGCTGGAAATGGAAATCCATGATCGCCTCGCGCATTCGCTCCAGCGCCAGCGTCCTCAACGTCTTGGCGGAGCGGTCGATGCGAAGCGTGTCGTCAGCCATTTTTCCTGAATCCCTAGTCTCGTCACAAAAACAGATTCCATAACCGATTGACAAGACATGCGGCACTCCATAGTATGGTATACCATAATACGATATAGAAATCGATGCAGCCGCGAGCGGCTCCGTCCCGAGGAATTCCATGCAGTCGGCCATCCGCAAGATCGTGACCTATACCGAGAACACGCTGATCGAAGGCGGCAAGGTAGCCTCGCGACCGTTGCGCCTGATCGGCGTCGCAGCGGTGCTCACTAACCCGTGGGCAGGCCGCGGCTTCACCGAGGATCTTTCCCCTGAAATCCGGACGCTCGCTCCCTTGCTCGGCGAGACGCTAACCAATGAGATCATCCGTGTCGCCGGTTCTGGCGAGGCGATTGAAGGCTACGGCAAGGCCGCCATCTGCGGCACGTCGGGCGAGGTCGAGCATGCCTCGGCGCTGATCCACACGCTGCATTTCGGCAACCACTATCGCCGCGCCGTCGGTGCCAAGACCTATCTCGCCTTCACCAATCTGCGCGGCGGTCCCAACACGCCGATCATGATCCCGCTGATGGACAAGAACGACGAAGGCCGCCGCTCGCATTATCTGACCGTGCATTTCCAGATCGGCGACGCGCCCGCCCCTGACGAGCTAGTGGTGGCGCTCGGCGCGTCGATCGGCGGCCGCCCGCATCATCGCATCGGCGACCGCTACCAGGATCTGAAGGAGATCGGAGACCTGCATGGCTGACGCCGCGACGATGCGCAACAAGGCTCCCGACGGCACCGGCTTCATCCGTGCCGGTTCGGGCGCGCCTGTCCTGCTCATCCACGGCGTCGGCATGGATGCGGCGATCTGGCAGCCGCAGATCGCGGCCATGCAAGGTCGGTTCGACGTCATCGCCGTCGACATGCTTGGCCATGGCGCTTCGCCGCTGCCCCTCGAAAACGCCGGCCTGTCCGACTTCGCCGAGCAAGCAATCCGCCTGCTTGATCATCTTGGCCTGGATCGCGTCGCCGTCGTCGGTCACTCGATGGGTGCGCTGGTCGCGCAGGAAATCGCGCTTCGCGCTCCCCCTCGCGTCAGCGCCCTCGTCTGTCTCAACGCCGTCTTCCGCCGCCCTCCGGATCTCGCTCAGGCGGTGCGCGAACGGGCGGCCGCGCTTGGTGGACCCGGCGATCCCTCGGCTATCGCCGCGACGATCGCCCGCTGGTTCGGCAATCCGATTCCACCCGGTCTTTCAGACGCGGCCGCGACGGCGCGCGCGGCGCTCGAAAGCGTCGACGCCGAAGGCTACGCCCGAACCTACCGCCTGTTTGCCAGCGCCGATACCGCGCATGCCGATCGGCTGGCCAACCTCACGGCACCCGCGCTGTTCATGACCGGCTCGGAAGATCGCAACTCGACTCCCGCCATGTCGGCGGCGATGGCGCGGCTCGCTCCGGCTGGGCGATGTGTCGTGCTGAGCGGCGAAAAGCACATGATGACAATCGCTTCGCCGCAAAAAGTGACTCAACGCATCACGGCCTTTCTCGACCAGGTCACGGCTGTTCAATCTGAGGCGGCGAAAGTCGTCCCCTCATTCGATGCCCCCGCGTTCGACGCCATGGAGTTCCGGCGCGCGCTCGGCTCCTTTCTGACCGGCGTCACCATCGTCACCACGATCGACGAGGCCGGCGACGCGCGCGGCTTCACCGCCAACTCCTTCACCTCCGTCTCGCTCGAGCCGCCGCTGGTGCTGGTCTGCATTGCCAAGAAGGCGCTGGGACATCAGGCCTTCTCGACTTCGAGAGGCTTTGCCATCAACATCTTGTCGGAAGCCCAGAAAGCCGCGTCCGGCATCTTCGCCTCGAAGGCCGCCGACAAGTTCGCCTCGGTGGCGTGGCAACCCGGGCAGACCGGCAATCCGCTGATCGACGGATCGGTCGCGGTGTTCGATTGCGACATGGAGCAGCTGGTCGATGCCGGCGACCATTCGATCCTCATCGGCCGCGTCCACGACTTCAGTCACAATGGCGCACAGCCTCTTGGCTACTGCCGCGGCGCCTATGTCACGCCGGGCCTGAGCCAGGAAGCGCTGGCCGCCGCCGCTCCGCCCGGAACCGAGGTCGGCGCCATCCTCGAGAATGAAGGCCGCGTGCTCTTCTTCGAGACCGCCGAAGGATACCAATTGCCGGCCGGTCGTGGTCTCGGCGCCGCGAACGATGCTCGCAGCCTCAAGGGAAAACTTGCCGCCAAGGCGATCGACGCAGAGCTCGGCTTTCTCTACGCGGTTTGGGACGACGCGACGGACGCCTCGCGGACTCATGTCTATTATCGCGGAACGGTAGATGCACCCGTCTCCGGTGACGGCCAGATCCGCCTTGTCGGGATCGAATGCATCGCTGAATTGAAAGTCGCCGACCCCGCGGTGCGTTCGATGCTGGCGCGCTATGCGCACGAGCGCACGGAGGACACGTTCGGCGTCTATGTCGGCAACGAGGTCGAAGGCGAAGTCCGGCCGCTC
Organism: Mesorhizobium sp. B2-4-6; assembly: GCF_006442775.1. Classification (NCBI taxonomy): domain Bacteria; kingdom Pseudomonadati; phylum Pseudomonadota; class Alphaproteobacteria; order Hyphomicrobiales; family Phyllobacteriaceae; genus Mesorhizobium; species Mesorhizobium sp. B2-4-6. The sequence continues at coordinate 76,565 of NZ_VFVI01000006.1, read as the reverse complement.
GCCAAGCCGGCGCCAATCCATTCCGGCCCAATCCATTCCGGCCAGCGGTGAGACCGATGAAGTTTTCGCTTTTCGTCCATATGGAGCGCTCGGATCTCGATAAGCCGCATTCAGAGCTCGTGGCGGAGCTGGAAGAACTCGTGCTGCTGGCGGAGCACGCCGGTTTCGAGGCGGCCTGGATCGGCGAGCATCACGGGATGGAATTCACCATCTCGCCGAACCCGTTCATCAACATCGCTTATCTCGCCGCCAAGACGAAAACCATCCGACTCGGCACCGGCACCATCATCGCGCCTTTCTGGCACCCGATCAAACTCGCCGGCGAAGCGGCGATGGCCGATGTCATCACCGGCGGCAGGCTGGATCTGGGCATCGCGCGCGGCGCCTACAGCTATGAGTATCAGCGCGTCTTCCCGGGACTGGACGCCTGGGGCGCCGGCCAGCGCATGCGCGAGATGATCCCAGCGATACGCGGCCTTTGGGATGGCGACTACGAGCATTCCGGCGAGTTCTGGCAGTTTCCCCCGACGACCTCCTCGCCGAAGCCTTTGCAAAAACCCTACCCGCCGATCTGGGTGGCCGCGCGCGACCCGAATTCGCATGACTTCGCCGTCGCCAACCGATGCCAGGTGCAGGTGACGCCGCTCGCCTCCGGCGATGGCGAGGTGGCCAGCTTGATGGAGCGCTTCAACGCCGCCTGCCAGGCCCATCCGGACATCCCGCGGCCGGAGATCATGCTGTTGATGCACACGTTCGTCGCCGAGGACGCCGCCGACGCCGACCGCCTGACCCAAGACCTATCGCGGTTCTACTGCCAGTTCGGCGCCTGGTTCCAGAACAAGAAGCCCGTTCGCCAGGGCGTTCTGGAACCGCTGACTGAGGAGGAGATCGCGGCCATGCCGCAATACGCGCCCGACAAGATCGGGCAGAACCTCGTCATTGGCGAAGCCGACGAGGTGATCGCCAGGCTGAAGACTTACGAGGCGCAGGGCTACGACCAATATTCCATCTGGATCGACAGCGGCCTCTCGCATGAGCGCAAGAAGAAATCGCTGCAGCTGTTCGTGGACAAGGTGATGCCGGCCTTCCAGGAGGCGGGGGCGCGATGAGCAGCACGGCCTTCACGAACTACATAGGCGGCCAGTTCGCCGAGGCGTCCTCCACTTTCGACAGCATCGATCCGTCGACGGGCGCGCCGTGGGCAAAGATGCCGGCCGCTTCCGTTGCCGATGTCGACCGCGCCGTCGAGGCCGCGCATCGCGCGCTGCGCTCCGGCCCATGGTCGACACTGACCGCGACGGAGCGCGGAAAACTGCTGGTGAAACTTGGCGATCTCGTCGCCGCCAATGCCGGCCGGCTGGCCGAGCTGGAAACGCGCGATACCGGCAAGATCATCCGCGAGACTCGCGCCCAGATCGCCTATGTCGGCGACTATTACCGCTATTATGGCGGACTGGCCGACAAGCACGAAGGCGCCTTCATCCCGATCGACAAGGCCGACATGGAAGTGACGGTGCGGCCCGAACCGATCGGCGTCGTCGCCGCCGTCGTGCCGTGGAACTCGCAGCTCTTCCTGTCAGCGGTCAAGCTAGGCCCGGCGCTGGCCGCCGGCTGCACCGTTGTCCTGAAAGCCTCCGAGGACGGCCCAGCGCCGCTTCTCGCTTTCGCCGAGTTGGTTGGCGAAGCCGGCTTTCCAGCCGGCGCTGTCAACATCATCACCGGTTTCGGGCATGATTGCGGGCATCGCCTAACCAGCCATCCGCTGGCCGCGCGGGTCGCCTTCACCGGTGGCCCGTCGACCGCGCGGCGGATCGTCGCCAACACGGCCGAGAACCTCGCCTACACGACGCTCGAGCTCGGCGGCAAAAGCCCGGTCGTCGTCTTCGCCGACGCCGATCTCGACAGCGCCGCCAATGCCGTCGTCGCCGGCATCTTCGCGGCGACCGGCCAAAGCTGCGTCGCCGGCTCGCGGCTTCTGGTCGAGCGCTCGGTCAAGGACGATTTCCTCGCCCGGCTGAAGCGCAAGGCCGAAGCCATCGTCATCGGCGATCCGCAGGATCCGGCGACCGAGATGGGTCCGCTGGCGACCGCGCGCCAGCGTGAAAGGATCGAGGCGATCGTCGCGGAGAGCGTGGCGGCGGGCGGCCGCCTGATCTCGGGCGGCGCGCGGCCAAAGGACAAGACCGACGGATTCTACTACCTGCCGACCATCATCGAGGCACAGGATCAGACGCTTGCCTGCGTGCGTGAAGAACTGTTCGGACCGGTACTCAGCGTGCTCGCCTTCGACAGCGAGGCTGAGGCGCTGGCTCTGGCCAACGACACGCCCTTCGGGCTCGCTTCCGGCGTCTTCACATCAAATCTCGCCAAGGTGCATCGCATGGCGCGCGGTATCCATGCAGGCGTCGTCTGGGTCAACACCTACCGCGCCGTCTCGCCACTGGTGCCCTTCGGCGGCTACGGCCTTTCTGGCCTCGGCCGCGAAGGCGGCCTCGACGCTATCCGCGATTACACGCGCTCGAAATCGGTGTGGATCCGCACCTCGGACGACCCGATCCCCGATCCCTTCGTCATGCGCTGAGGAAGCATGGCGGCGGTGCACTGAAGAACAAGAAACGGAACAACCAATCAGAGGAGAACGAGATGAAACTGATTTTCGCCGGCATCCTTGCCGGACTCATGGCGACCACGGCCGCGAAGGCCGATGAGATGGTGTTCACCAGCTGGGGCGGGACGACGCAGGAAGCCCAGACCAAATCCTGGGCCGAACCCTTCACCGCTTCGTCCAGCATCAAGGTGCTGCAGGACGGACCGACCGACTACGGCAAGCTGAAGGCCATGATCGACGCCAAGAACGTCACCTGGGACGTCGTCGACGTCGAGATGGATTTCGCCATCAAGGCGGCCAAGGACGGCCTGCTCGAGCCGATCGACTTCGCCGTCGTGCCGAAGGCTGATCTCGACCCGCGCTTCTCGAATGAGAACGCCGTCGGCAGCTTCTATTATTCCTTCGTGCTCGCCTGGAACAAGGGCTCCGTCTCCGGCGAGCCGGCAAGCTGGGCCGACATGTTCGACATCAAGAAATTCCCTGGAAAGCGCACCTTCTACAAATGGTCGGCGCCGGGCGTGATCGAGATCGCGCTGCTCGCCGACGGCGTGCCGGCCGACAAGCTCTATCCGCTCGACCTCGATCGCGCCTTCAAGAAGCTCGACACCATCAAATCGGACATCGTCTGGTGGGGCGGCGGCGCGGAGTCACAACAGCTGATCGCCTCCGGCGAGGCCACCTTTGGCCAGCTCTGGAACGGCCGCGTCTTCGCGCTGGAGAAGGATGGCGCCGATGTCGGCGTCTCCTGGAACCAGAACCTCACCGCCGCCGATGTTCTCGTCGTGCCGAAGGGTGCCAAGAACAAGGACGCCGCCATGAAGTTCCTCGTTGCCGCGACCAGCCCGACCGGCCAGGCGAAATTCGCCGAGGCGAGCGGCTACGCGCCGGTCAACACCAAGGCCAAGGCCGAGATGCCCGCCGATGTGGTCAAGAGCCTGCCCGACGCCCATGTCGACGGGCAGATCAACCTCGATATGAACTACTGGGCCGAGCATCGCGACGAGATCGCCACGCGCTGGTACGCCTGGCAGGCGAAGTGAGGCCCGTTCTTTCATGACAAATTCGGGACGGCACTGGCCGTCCCGATCCGCAATCCGGGGGTACCGCCATGTCGGTGGAAGAGCAGCAAGGGATGGCAACCCCTCGAATACCGGCAGGCCTCGGCGGCCTGCTTCCAGCGTTGATCCTGATCGGAATGTTTTTCGTCGTGCCGGTGCTGGCGCTTTTGCTGCGCAGCGTCACCGATCCCGCTCCGGGCCTGCAGAATTATGCGGCGTTGCTGGGCGACGGTACATATGCGCGTGTATTCTTCAACACCTTCCTCGTCGCTTTCGTCGTCACCATTGTCACCGTGCTAGTCGCCTTCCCGGTCGCCTGGATGCTGGCGATCATGCCGCCGGCACTCGCCTCGATCCTGTTCGGCATCATCATCCTGTCGATGTGGACGAACCTCTTGACCCGCACCTATGCATGGATGGTGCTCTTGCAGCGCACCGGCGTCATCAATCGGGCGCTGATGGGTGTGGGCATCATCGACCAGCCGCTGCCGCTCATCAACAATCTCACCGGCGTCACCATCGGCATGGTCTACATCATGCTGCCCTTCATGATCCTGCCGCTGGTCGGCACCTTGCGGGCGATCGATCCGATGATTTTGCGCGCCGCCGCCCTTTGCGGCGCGAGCCCGCTTGCCGCCCTCCGCCGCATCCTGCTGCCTCTGTCGCTGCCCGGCATCGCCGCAGGCGGGCTGATGGTCTTCGTGATGTCGCTCGGCTATTTCGTGACGCCCGCGCTGCTCGGCGGCACGTCGAACATGATGCTCGCCGAAATGATCGCGCAGATGATCCAGTCGCTGCTCAACTGGGGCCTGGGGAGCGCCGCCGCCTTCATCCTGCTCGTCGTCACCATGGCGCTCTATGCTCTGCAGCTGCGCCTGGTCGGCGCAAGACGCACGACGGGAGGCGGCTGAGATGCTGCTCGACTATGACCGCCTTGGCTGGCTGAAGGTCGCGCTGCTTGCCTTCACGGCGCTGGTCGCGGCCTTCCTGCTGCTGCCCGTGGTCTTCATCGTGCTCCTCTCCTTCGGCTCGTCGCGCTGGCTGGCCTTCCCGCCGCCCGGCTGGACGCTGAAATGGTATCAGGAGCTGTTTGCCGATCCGTCCTGGGTCGAGGCCGCGCTCACAAGCGCCCGCATCGCCACGATGACCGCAACCCTCGCCGTCGCCATCGGCCTGCTCGCTTCCTTCGCGCTGGTGCGCGGCCAGTACCGCGGCCGCGAGATCCTGCGCGGACTGCTGCTGACGCCGATGGTCCTGCCGGTCGTCGTTTTCGCCATCGCGATCTATGCCTTCTTCCTGCGGCTTGGCCTCGGCGGCACCACGATCGGCTTCGTCATCGCCCACACCGTGCTGGCCCTGCCTTTCGCCGTCATCCCGATCGCCACCGCGCTGGAAGGTTTCGACAAGTCGATCGAGGACGCGGCCACCGTCTGCGGCGCGAGCCCGCTGCAGGCGAAGCTGCGCATCACCTTGCCGTCGATCCGCATCGGCATCTTCTCCGCCGCGATCTTTTCCTTCCTCGCCTCCTGGGACGAGGTGGTGGTGGCAATCTTCATGGCCAGTCCCGCCTTGCAGACCTTGCCGGTCAAAATCTGGGGGAGCCTCCGTTCGGACCTCACCCCCGTCATCGCCGCCGCCTCCAGCATGCTGGTCGCGCTCACGCTGGCCTTGATGATCGTGACGGCACTCTTACGCCGAAAGCTGCAGACATGACCCAACCCTTTCTCTCGATCCGCAAACTGCGCAAGGCATTCGGTGCCTTCACCGCCGTTCACGATGTGACGCTGGACATTCCGAAGGGCGAGTTCCTGACCTTCCTCGGACCGTCGGGTTCCGGTAAATCGACCACGCTCTATGCCATCGCCGGCTTCCAGGATCCGACCTCCGGCGACGTGCTGCTGCAAGGCAAGTCGTTGCTGTCGGTGCCCTCGCACAAGCGCAACATTGGCATGGTCTTCCAACGCTATACGCTGTTCCCACATCTGAGCGTCGCCGAAAACGTCGCCTTCCCTCTCCGCGTCCGCCGCCGGCCCGATGCCGAGGTCAAGCGCAAGGTCGCCGACATGCTCTCGCTGGTGCGGCTGGACAGCTTCGCCGAGCGTCTGCCCACGGCGCTCTCGGGCGGCCAGCAGCAGCGTGTCGCCCTCGCCCGTGCGCTGGCCTATGATCCGCCGATCCTTCTGATGGACGAACCGCTGTCGGCGCTCGACAAGAAGCTGCGCGAGGAGATCCAGGCCGAGATCCGCCGCATCCATCGCGAGACCGGCGTCACCATCCTTTACGTCACCCACGACCAGGAAGAAGCGCTGCATCTGTCGGACCGCATCGCGCTCTTCAGGGATGGCCGCATCGAACAAATCGGCACCGGCGAAGACCTCTACCTTAGACCCGCAACCGATTTTGTTGCCGGCTTCATCGGCAACTCGAATTTCCTCGCAGCCGAGCATTTAGAAAGCGAGAATGGCACGGCCAGCGTGCGGCTGGCCGACGGCTCCATCGTTAAGGGCGTGAAGACGACGCACGAGCTCGAACGCGGCCAGAAGGCCAGGCTGATGGTGCGGCCGGAAGCATTCCGCATGAGGCCTGTCGAGGGGAACGCATCACTCACCGTCGAGATCGTCGATGCGGCCTTCTTTGGTGACCGCCGGCGCGTCGTGGCCCGTACCGAGTGGGGCGACGAGATCGATGCCAGGCCGATTTCGGATTCGACCGATCGGAGCAACGTCGGTGACGTTGCGGGCCGACAAATCTTCTTCGATCCCGCGGCGGCGTTTTTGTTTCCAGCCTGAAGGATCATGACCCGGCGAGCCGGAACCGTCCGGTTACTGGGATGGTTCGTGCTAACTCACCGTAAATGATGTTCGCGCGACGATCAGCCCCTCTGGCGCGGCGAGGTCGATGAGGTACTTGTTGGTCGAAATCCAAGTAATTGCTGCCGCCTGACGTCCGAACGGCCGCGGTTTCTCGGAACGATCCCTCGGCTCAGGATGCAAGCAGTGGCATTCCTCGCCAATGAGTTTGCTCGGACCCGCCCAGTCTGGCTCGCTCCAAGGAGAAAAAATCTTCCGATCTGCGATCCGTTTCGACCAACCGCAACGTCTAACCTTGCAGAGAACGCCGATCCCCGGTGTTTCATGGAAAGTTCAATATGAGCAACATTACTTCTGGGCGCGACGGCGTCACCCTCGTGAACGTCCTGACCTGCGAACCCGCCAATCAGGAAAACCTGTTGTCGCTGCTGCAGGCGAATGTCGATCAGGTGATCTCGACCTTGGACGGCTGGATATCGACGAGCCTGCTGGCGGCGGCGGATGGCGCAAAGGTCGTCATCGTGTCCCGGTGGCGAGACGGCGATGCCGTCAAGGCCATGCAGAGCGACGAGCGCATGCAAGCCTATTTTCCGAAGATCACGGCGCTTGCACGGTTCGATTCCATCCTCACCACCGTCGCGCATGTGCGCGTGGCTTGAGAGGGAGGCAACAATGGCTGGAGTGGGACACAAGCGGGCGATCGTCACCGGCGGGAGCTCAGGTATCGGACTGGAGATGGTCCGGTCGCTTGCCGCTCAGGGAGCAGAAGTTACCGCGATCGCCAGAGACGAAAGCAGACTGGCCGCTGCCCGCGATTGCGGTGCTCGAACAGTCGCCGGCGACGCGACGGATGCTGATCTGATTGCGAGCGCGATCGATGATATCGATCCCGACATCCTCATCCTCAACGCCGGCGCTCGACTGGTCGCAAAACCGTTGGACCGTCAGAATTGGGAGGATTTCTCGGCGATCTGGAACACCGATGTCAGGGCGACGTTCGTCGGCATCCAGGCAGCGCTCGACAAGCCCTTGCGACCGGGATCGCGCGTACTCGTGACGTCGAGCGGAGCGGCGATGGTGATGAGCATGCCCGCCATAAAGCCGGAAGATCTGCGCATGTCCGGCGGCTATATCGGCGCTAAGCGCATGGTATGGTTCATGGCACACCAGGCCAATGCGGTCTCTCGCGAGCGCGGACTCGGCATCCGCTTTCAGGTTCTCGTTCCCGCACAATTGATGGCCGGGACCGACCTTGGACGCAGCGTCGCGGCGGCCTATGCCGAAGCCGAAGGGATCACGATCGATGAGCATATCCTAGCGCGTTACGGCGCGCATCTCGAACCCCGACAAGTCGGGCGGCAGGTCGCCGAATGGCTCGCCGACCCTGCTTACACACCAGGCGTGGCCTACGGCATTCGAGCCGGCATGCAGCCTTTCCCGCTCGATTGAGGCTAGTCGATCGGCTCGCAAGACGTTGTCATAATAGCAAGATCGGACGAGTGGCACTGGGTCGAGGTGTGCAAAAGTAGTGGACCAGAAGAGAACACGATGACCGCAGCACAACGAAAGTACCGGGGTCGTATGCAAAGAGGGTTGAGCGGTATCGATGCTCAAAGCGCTACCGCCATAGTCATCAAGCCTGATCGATGAGCGCCCACCAGCAGGAACTCGAACGGTTGTTGTCCGCAATGCGCCCAGCGTTGCACCGCTATTGCGCGCGCATGGTGGGCTCGACCATCGATGCCGAGGACATCGTGCAAGACGCCTTTTTGAAGGGGGCTACAGCGTGGTGCAATGCGGGACTGACGAATCCCGAAGGCTGGCTGTTTCGCATCGCTCACAACACGGCGCTCGATTTCCTGCGCCAGCGCCGCCGCGCGCCGGTGATCGAAGACCTGGAGACCATGGAAATGATTGCTGCTTCGGCCGAACTCGATCCCTTGGCAGCGTCCCTGTCGATCCGCACGTTCATGCGACTGCCACCCCTGCAACGCAGCGCGGTGGTGATGAAGGATGTGCTTGGTCACTCGGTGGACGAAGTCGCGGAGGTCAATGGCGTCAGCGCGGCGGCCGCAAAATCGGCGCTGCAACGCGGACGTACCGCATTGCTTAGCTTCGCCAACGAGCCGGACAATATCGAGCAGCCAATGCTGACCCGCGAGATGCGGGATCGCCTCGCCGCCTATGTCGATGGCTTCCAGAGCGGCGATTTCGACGCGGTGCGCGCCATGCTTGCCGAGGACGTCCGCCTCGACCTGGTGTCGAAGCTGACCCGGCGGGGGAAATCGATGGTCGGCGAATATTACGGCCGCTATGCGGCATGCGAGCAGTGGATATTTGGCGCCGGCGTTGTCGAGGGACGGCCAGCCATGCTCGTCTACGATCGCGAGGTATCGCTCGACGAGCCGGCCTATTTCATCGCCTTGTCGTTCGACGAAGAGCGGGTCGTGGCGATCCACGATTTCCTGTTTGCACGTTATGCGATCGAGGGCGTGCGGATGCAGCGATTGGATGATCGGCCACAAGGGAACATCCGAGGCAACGTCCAACGGCCAGCTCGGCTCTCGCCCGATGTGCGCGACGAAACACGGAGTAAAGTAAGAGGAGACAAGTGATGACCTTCGATGTGAAAGTCCGAGAACGAATTCTCAAGCCCATTAGCGAGGTGTTCGACGCCTTCGTCGATCCGGTCAAAATGGCCAATTACTTCATCAGCGGTGCAAGCGGTCCGTTGGAAGAAGGCGCGCATGTGACCTGGGAGTTCGCCGACGTCGGCGCAAAGGTCGGAATCGACGTCCTCGAAGTGAATAAGGACAGCAAGATCGTTTATGAATCGTCGGCGCTCGGGCGATTGCTGCGCACGACGATTTCGTTCGACGCCGATGGTCCTGACGCAACGGTCGTAACGGTCATCGATGCGAGTTTTGAACTTGACGAGGATGGTGTGAACCTCGCCCTCGGTCAGAATGCCGGCTGGACCTACACGCTTTGTGCTTTGAAGGCCTATCTGCAGTTCGGTGTGAACCTTCGCACCGGCCTCAACAGACGGCTGGCGGACGTTTCATAGCCTCATGAGATGACTTCTCGCGCGCAACCCAGGAGATGTGAAATGTCGATCCCCCATCACCGCAAATATAATTTGCGCGACAAAGTCGCGATCGTCGCGGGTGGCTCCCGCGGCATCGGCCGAGCCGTCTCAGAAGGCTTGGGTCGTGAAGGAGCTGCAATCGTCGTCAACTACGTTTCGAACCATGAGGCCGCGAACGACACGGTTCGGGCAATCGCCGAAGGCGAAGGCAAGGCGCTCGCGGTGAAAGCTGACATGTCTCGCGTCGAGGACATCCGGCGCCTGTTTGACGAGGCCGAGACGGCCTTCGGAGAGATCGACATCGTCGTCGCGAACGCGGCCACGGCAGTTATAAAACCGTTCGTCGAGTTCTCCGAAGACGAATACGATCAGGTATTCAACGTCAACGCCAAAGGCGTCTTCTTCATCCTCCAGGAGGCGGCAAAGCGCCTGCGGAACGGTGGCCGCATCATTGTCACGTCGACTGGCGGCGTCAGAATGCTTATACCAGGCAACGCTCTTTATTTGGCGAGTAAGGGAACCATCGAACAACTCGTCCGCACCGTGGCCCAGGAGCTCGGACCGCGTAACATCACCGTCAATGCGATACTTCCAGGCTATACGAAAACGGACCTATTGCCGGAGCGCGATCGCCGCGTGGCCGCCGAGGCATCGCCGTTCAAGCGAGTTGGCGAACCTGAGGATGTGGCGGACGTCGCCCTTTTCTTGGCGAGCAATGAAGCGCGGTGGATTACCGGGCAGGAGATCGGCGCAGGCGGAGGCGTGTTCTAGTTCGCAGCTTCCCTGAAACGGAAGACGCAAACATGGCTCACAGCCATACGCTCCGATTGCGTTCGAAAGGACGGCATCGATAGGTATCTCGGTGGCGATCTGAGGCTGCAAACCGTGACCCGGGTCCTCTCCTTTCGCCAGGGCACCGGTTAGCCTTGCAGTCGCGGGCCGGAAAATTCGTGCTGACGGAAACGACAAATTGAGTAAGACACGACGGGCTTTGATTTTGGCAGGCGGCGGATACGTCGCAAGCTCATGGGAAATTGGCCTCGTCACAGGCATGGCCGATAGTGGGCTCGATGTGCGGGATACGGACCTGCTCGTGGGAACCTCGGCGGGGGCAAGGGTTGCGGTCGATCTGACAAGCGGCAGATCGCTCAAGGAGTTCTATCAGCAGCGCGTCGGACCCGACGGCCCTTCGTTGGAACAACCGCCCCAGATCGATTGGGCTCGGATCAGGGCGGGTGTGGACGATGCGAAGCAGTCGGGCGGTAGTCCCACCGAAATACTCCGGCGATACGGTCAGCTTGCGTTGGTTGTCGGTGCCGGGACCGCATCGGATCGGCGGGCGACCGTTTCCCGCCAGCTTTCCTCGCGGACTTGGCCAAAGCAGAGAGTGTTGATCCCCGCCGTGAACGCGGAAACGGGAGAACGCCGCGCATTTGATCGGGAGTCCGGTATTGATCTGGTTGACGCCATCATTGCGACCACAGCTTCCTTCGGTTCGCCCGCGATGTTCTTTGACGGCCACCATTATATTGATGGTGGCTACTACTCGTCGGACAACGCCGATCTCGCAATTGGCTACGAGCGCATACTGATACTCGCGTTTCGTTCGCCTCCCCAAGCCATGCGCGTTGTGCCTGTCGAAGCCGGCGTCGACATTCTGAGGGCTGCTGGCGCACAGGTCGAGGTGATCCACCCCGACGAAGAAACGATGGCTGCGCTGGCGCCGACCGGTGGTCAAATGAACCCGGCACCCGGAAAGCCCGCAGCGATTGCCGGACGCCTACAGGGGCAACGCCGCGCGAATGAGCATCTTCTGTCATTCTGGGGATAGGAGAATGAGTTCAACAGCTGAGGCCCGAGGTTCAGCTGTTCGAGCCATCGCATCGACAAGCCTTCCGAAACAATATCACCGGAACAACGATAGATCTCGCCTCTTTGGACGGTTCTAGACAGCTTCAATCGACGGTGCTCGCTTTATCGCTATAGCAAGATCGGACGAGCGGAGGTGGGCCCTGGGGTACATAAGGAGTGCGCCACGAAGGGAGTTGGATGACCGCAGCACAGGAAAATTATTGGACTCGAATGCGAAGGGTCTTGGCTTATGTCGATGCTCATCTCGATGATGAACTGGACCTTGCGGTGCTCAGTCATGTTGCAGTTTTTTCCAAATTTCACTTCCACCGGCAGTTCTCGGCAACCTTTGGGTTGTCCGTGCATCGCTATGTTCAACTCGCGCGTTTAAAGCGTGCGTCTCAAACACTTGCATGGGATGATACTCAAACGATCACTGCCATAGCGATGGATGCCGGATATGACACCCCTGATGCGTTCGCCCGTGCCTTCCGGCAACGGTTAGCGCAATCGCCGTCGTCCTTTCGGAAGTCACCCGATTGGCCTTCGTGGCTCTCGGCCTTCGGGCCTTTGGACAATGCGAGAGGCAAAGCCATGCAGATCATTTTCGAACGCGACGACGTCACCATCCTCGACGTGCCCGATATGCCAGTGGCAATCATGGAGCATCGCGGTAGCCGCGCGAAAATCAAGGAAACGTCCGAGCGCTTCAGGGCCTGGTGTGAGGCATCTGGCCTGTCGGTTGGATCCGGGCGATCAAGCTTTATGGTCTTCCGATCCGAAAGGGAGCCTGCCGTGCCGGAAGACTACAGCGTGGACCTCTGTGTCAGTACCGATCGCTCGATCTCCAGGGAGGATGAATGGATGAAGGCTGGCACAATACCCGGGGGACGTTGTGCCGTCTTGCGCTACCCTGGAAATACCAACAACCTCGAACCAGCGGCCTTATACCTCTATCGTGACTGGCTCCCGGAAAGCGGAGAAGAGTTGCGTGACTTCCCGATCTACGCGCGGCGACAACTTGTCCCCATCGCAGATATACGGGCGCATGAAGTCGTCGTGGACCTTTATCTTCCGCTCAAATAACTGCGCACCGGCGGTTTTCGTTTAATTCTACTGCAAAGCCGCCGCTTCGACTGTCTGCAGGCAAACCCGATTCGCAATACCGTATTCCGCCGGCGATTGGTCTGCGAGTATCTCAACACCATAGGACGGCGCGTTGAAAGTACATCGCCTGTCCGGATGATCAAATCGTCTGGTCCGGAGGCAGACCAGCTGCCGAACGGTTGCGCGGGGCATGACAATGCAGATCTCAAGTATGATCTTCGGTAAACATTCCCCCGCAGAGGAGCCGGATGAGACCCTGGCTCGGATAGGGTAGGCGCGGGACACCTCAATGAGGATATTCCTGCGCCCCCTCCGAACCGTGCGTGCGACTTTCATCGCACACGGCTCTCCGCCCACGAGCGCTCTCGACCTGGTGTCGCGCCAGATGGCATGGCCGACACAAGACTGCCGTCTTGCGCTGCCGTGCTACTCTGCGCTGGAGGCCAATGGCTGTCCTGCATGTCCTTCAGATGACGAACATGATGCACCTCAAACGGCCCATTTTCGTCCCCGCAACTCTCGCATTCGCGCTTTTTGGATTGGCTGCAGGGCAAATTTCGAACGAAGATGCTCGTCATCCAATAATCTACTTTTTGAGCTTGGCGCCCGCAGCCGCGAAGATCGCCGATCTCAATACCTCCGTCGGCGCATGACGAAGCCGCCATCCACGGAGATGGATTGTCCCGTCACATAGCGGCAGCATCACTGCAAAGCCAGAGCACCGCATTTGCGATTTCCTCCGGACGGCCGACCCGCCCCATCGGAATGCTCTTTCCATCGCCGCAAGCGCATCGCCTGACCGTCGCCAACAATCCGATCGGCCATCGGCGTCCAGATCAGGCCGGGGCAAATCGCGTTGATGTGGATTCCGCGTGTGCCGTATTTGAGCGCGGCGCTCTGACGCGGTCGTAGAAGGCGACAATCAGGCCGACGTAGGTCCCCAGACCAAGCTCGCCGCGAACATCACACGGCCGCGCAACAGGCCTGCCGAGCGCCAGCCCGGCCAGGAGCCCGTCAGCAAGGCTCATGGCGTTTCCTCCAACGGCACGGAAACGGATCGGCGGGGCGTCATCACCGTCGTCGTGCTAATCAGGAAGCTGGAATACGGTCTATATCGAGCGAGCAGTGACCCATTTACGCAACGGCGCCGCTTCATTCCAGATGGCCTGCTCAAGCGCATCTCCCCGCTGAGTGGGAACGTCTGGGCTCCGGATGTTAGGTGGGAGGTCTTCTCAAGCACTGCAGCTCTTTTGAGCGGAATCGATATGACCAGCGCCCGCAATTTCCTTCGTGAAGGATGGGCTGCGGCTATGTTTTACGAGGCGCTGCTAGCCCACATGGTCCCAACCCGCGCGCTCGAGACCGAGGCGCAATCGGTCCCGGTCCTCCGCGCGCTCCATGCGCAGGTCCGCCAGGATGTTCGCCACGGTCAGGCCGGGCTTCAGATGGCGACCCTCCCTGGCGCAAGCCTTGGCCTTCGCGGTGTCGCCGGCCAGTGCATGGCAGGCTGCCAGCCGCGACCAATGCCAGGCATCCTTGCGCGGCAGGCATGAAAAGGACGCCGCCGCTTCTTGGTACCGGCCGACGACGAACAGGGTTTCACCGCGGTCGAAATAATACCAGGACGGATGCATCGGGTTGAGCTGGATGGCATGGTCGAGCATGGCAAGGCCGGCTTCGCCATCGCCGCGTATTGCTCGGAAGAAACCGTTCTGGGCGAGCGTATCCGCATCGTATGGGTTGAGTTGAAGTGCGCGGGTGAGGTGCTTTTCGGCCGCATCGTAATCCTCACGGCTCCGATAGAGCAACGTAAGGGCAAGAATCCTGTGGCAGCGCGCCTCGTCGGGACTGAGCGCGATGGCGTGCAGCGCCCGGTCGCGCGCCTCATCGAGCACGGCGCGCGACGCGACGGAATAACCGCCGATGATCACATCGGCCAGCGCCAGATATGCATGCGTCAGCCCTGAGGCCGAGTCGAGTTCCAGGGCCCTGAGAAAATGCTGGCGCGCGCCTTGGTTGACGCCTTCGCCATAGCTGCGCAGCAGCGCTATGCCACGCAACAGATGGAGGTAGGCCTCGACATTGGCGGCGGGCGCAGGCTGGCCGCCTCGCATGGCCGCGCTTTCCACATTGGCGACCAGCGCTGTCGCCATGCGTTGCGCCACTGTCTTCTGAAACGCGAAGATGCCCTCCCTGGCGAAGGTGAAGCCCTGCGCCCAGATGCGCCGGCCAGACGCGGTCTCGGTGAGCACGATCCGGGCGTTGTAGTCGTCGCCGGCGGGTTCGACGCTGCCTTCCGCGATGTAGTCGGCGCCGAGGCGCTCGGCGGTCGCGCCGATATCTTCGGAAGGATGCCCGGACAGCGCGAAGGCCGAATGCCGGGCCAAAACGGTGATGGTCTTGAAATAGGACAGCGCGTTGATGATCTCCTCGACCGCGCCGTCGAACAGCGTCTTGGCGGTAGCGTCCGCCGTATCGACACGAAAAGGCAGAATGGCAACCATCGGCTCGGCCGCGCGCGTGGCGGTGAGCGCAACGATGGCCGGCGTCGCGGCCGGCTGGTCGTCGGCGGCCAGGAACAGATAGCCGCGCCGGGGGACCGTGCGGATCAACGCTTGCGCCTCGTCGCCGATCGATTTGCGTACGTCGCGAATGCACTGGGTGAGCGAATCCTCGCTTACCGTGATGCCCGGCCAAACCGCCTGCAGCAATTCGTCCTTGCTCAGGACACGGCCTGGATTGCGCGCCAGGAAGGCAAGCAGCTCAAAGGTCTTCGGTCGCACCGGCACGATCTCGCCGTCCCGCCTGAGCGTACCCAAGTCGAGATCGAGAACCGCGCTGCCGATCTGTTGCGCCAAGCCCTTGCCCCTATAGCCGCGCTTCGTTGCGCGTCTGGTATCGGAGCGGTAGACGCAAGCAAGGTCAAGTGCGAAAGAGGCCGCCCAGAATGGTGCTGCGAAGCCAACCCCATGTTCCAGGCCGCTCGCTGGCAGGAGCGATGGCCGCGTCGAGTGGTGCCAGCCGGTCGAGATAGGCCAGCATCTCGTTGGCGTCGCCGCAGCAGAACCCGGTGCCAACCTTCGAGAGGATGTTAAGCGCTTCCTCTCGCGCCAGCACCGAGGGTGAAATCCCGTCAGCCTTCACATGCATGGTCGATCTCCACGATTGGTGGCGGCAACGCCGCGTCGGCATCGAGCGATGCCAGCCATGCAGCGTTGCTCTTCGCTGCTCCTCGAAATCGAAGCACGGGTTCCATAGCAGCGAACCATAAGCGAACACCCAGACTGCGCCCGGCGGACGTTCGGCAAGCAGCCGCGCGCGGATGGCGAGATAGTCGCGATCATCGAGGATCTTAATCCCGGGCGCCGAGCCGGTGTCCTCGATCCTGCGGTCGAACTTGGCAAGAAGGTCTTCGGTGAGGGCGATTGTCATCTTTTGGTCCACACGTCGCTGCCACGGGCCTGTCGATCAAAGTGGCGGTGCCGAAAAGAGTTGGGTCCCGGGGCGCGAGGCCGAGCGAAAATGTTCGGCAAGCGACAACCTGTCCTGCGAGAAGCAGACGCCGCGCTGAAGCATGGGCACGATGGCGGTCGGTGCATCGGCAACAAGACACGCTGCTGAAACCTGGCCGCAGAGAAATCCTGCATCCTCCAAATGGTCGAGCAGTTCGAGCCAAGGCGACCAGAAGTCGCAAAAATTGGCGACCAGGATCGGCTTGCTGTGCCGTTCCAGTTTGCGCCAGGTCATGACCTCGGCCAGTTCCTCGATCGTTCCGATGCCGCCCGGCAGCGCGACGAAAGCGTCCGCGTAGTCGAACATCAGCCGCTTGCGCATATGCATGTCGGGAACGGTGATGGTCTGGACAACACCGCGCGGCATGCTCATCCGCTCGACAAGGAAGCGTGGTGCGATGGCGATGACCTCGCTACCCGCAGTCGCCGCGGCGGCCGCGACCGCGCCCATCAAGCCTTCTCCGCCGCCGCCATAGACCAGGCGGATACCTGCCGATCCGATTGCGTCGCCAAGTGCCGTGGCTGCCTCGGCTAGCCGCGGGTCGTTGCCCTTCTTGGCGCCGCCGAACACGCAGATGGTGCGGATCCGGGTCTGCATCGGGTAAAGAGCGTCGTCGAGTGAGAGGGTAGGTTCCTGGTCTTGAGAGCTACCGAACATGGCTTTTATCTCCACTTACATCAGATGAAGGGCAGGGACGCGGTATCGTCGGTCTTTTTCTCGACCGCGTTGCACGCGCTGCTGCGGAAAAGCATCAGATCCGCTTTCGCCCAGAGCAGGTAACAGACGAGCAGCGTGGTCGAACCGGCGATAGCAGACAGTGGTCCGCCGGCTTCGGTGGCGGGAAGTGCCAGCCATGACTGCGCGGCCGCCGCCGCGATGGCGGGCAGTCGGCTTGCAAGGACGGCGCTGCGGAATGGGTCCGGCCACGTGCCGGGCCAGCCGATAAAGGCAGGCGTGCCGGGCTGGTGATAGGCGCTGCCGAATTTGCCCAAGGCGTGCAGCAGGCCGGATGTTGCAGCCAGCAGTGGATCGCCAAGCAGGTACAGAGCCACGCCGAGCCCGATCGCGCCGAGCCCCGACAATAGGTCCCCCAGGCGGTTCAGTGCCTGGTCCGGGGTTCGTCGTTCCGCCCAGGCGCGATGATAGATTTCACCACTGCAGAAGAAGACCAGCGTTGCCAATGTCAACGCGATGGCCCCGGGGCTGCCGGCGAAGTAGTCCGCCACTGCCGCCGTTATAGTGTTTTGCCCATGCGAGCCGCCAGCTTGCGCCAGAGCGGCGAATTGTACTGTGATGCCCGTCGTCAGCCCGAGCGCATTTCCAAAATTGTAGTAGCCGCCGGGGCCGGCCATGCGCGCCCGAAGAGAAATGATCAAGTCGCGGCGCGAAATGGCGGTTGCGGCCATTGCCGTTGCATGCGGCCGGACTTGCGGTTTGCCTTCAAGCACGCGCATGCCACCCTCCTTATCATTTCGCGATTCCGCGGATGTCTTGTCCGCAACCTAGCCGAGCACGGAGTTTCCAGTCCTGAACAGCGGCTGAAAGATTCCTGAAATTGCACTGGCGTGGCTGACCTCGGACTACCGCCCGCTCGGTCCGTGCTGTCTAGGCCGGCGATGCCTTTGAGGGCGCCGGCTCGCAGTCCTGCAAGGTGGTTGCGGCGGCCATCGAGGACCCGGTCCTAAGGGCGACCGCCAAACTACCCTCAAACAATCCCTGAGGGACACGCCATTCCCGACGACGCGGAGGTTCGTGTCACGCGCGATCTGAGAAGCGACGTCCGCCTCGAGAACGTCACCAAAGATCGGAACTGGAACCGCCTATATGCGTTTAGACCATTCCAGTTCGAGAGGACGGTGTCGTGCAGCAGCATTCCACAGTTCATCGATACGCCGAGATCGGCGGACGCAACTTGTTCTTGCGCGAGGCGGGTCCGGAGGATGCTCCGGTTTTGCTCCTGCCGCACGGCTATCCGTGCTCGTCCTTCCAGTTTCGGCGGCTGATGCCGGCTTTGGCTGATCGCTGGCATACGATCGCCTTCGACTGGCCGGGCTTCGGCTACAGTGACACGCCGGACCCTACTGAGTTCGGCTACGACTTCGACGCCTATGCCGAAGTGCTCGCCGATATCGCCGATGCGTTCGGTGTGGAACGCTATGGGCTTTGGCTCCATGACTACGGCTCTCAGATCGGACTCAGACACGCTATCGCGCGGCCCGAGAAGACCATGGCACTCATCATCCAGAATGGCGACATCTACGAGGATGTACTCGGTCCGAAATACAAGGCAATCAAGGCATGGTGGGCTGACAAGTCGGATGAGAAACATCGTCCGCTCGAAGAGGCCGTGAGCGAACAGGGATTCCGCAAGGAGTTCATCGGCGAAGTTTCGGACGAGGTAGCCAGCCGGGTGCCGCCTGATCTCTGGAAGCTGCATTGGCCGTTGATGGACACGCCAGTGCGTCGGGCTGTGTCGGTCGGGTTGATGGAAAAGCTCGAACAGAACCTTGAATGGTTCCCGCGCTACCAATCTTTCCTGCGCGAGCGCCAACCGTCGGCTCTGGTCGTATGGGGGCCGCAGGACGGCTACATGCCCGAGGAGTCGGCTCGCGCCTACCAACGCGACCTGCCGAATGCGGAACTGCACCTCATCGAGGATGCCGGACATTGGCTGCTGGAAACGCATTTCGAGCAGGTACTGCCACTGATCCGCGATTTTCTCCAGCGCACGCTTCGCTGATCGCCAACCGCGTCGAGCCGACCGACGCTTTCATTGCAGGGAGACTGCCATGGCTACGAAGCCGACCATCGCGCGCATCTGGCGCGGCCGCACCCGTCGAGACATCGCGGATATCTACGAGCCCTATATGCGGGCCGAAGGAATTCCACCGCTTCAGAAAGTCGCGCTCGGCGTTCAGCTCTTCCGTGAGGACCGGGACCAGGAGACGTGGTTCACGACCATTTCATATTGGCCGAACATCGATGCGATGACTGCGTTCACCAAAGGCGAGCCAACCAAGGTGCATCATCTCGACCGCGATACCGAACTGCTGATCGAGTTGCCCGAGCGTATCGAAATTCACCGCATCCTCATCGATGATCAGAACCTGCGCTGACGGTGAAGCGGCGTGCACAATCTCATCCTCTTCGGCCTCATGGCGCTGATCTGGGGACTGACGTGGGCAGCTATCAAGTTCGGGCTTGATGCCGGCGCCCCGCCGATCCTCCTGGCAGGATTGCGCTACATGCTCACCACGTTCATCCTTCTGCCCATCATCAGGGAGCTCCGATCTGCTTTTTCGGAGGGGCGATCCGGCCGGATCATCGCGTCAGCGCTGCTCACGAATGCAGGCACCTACGGCCTCCTGTTCTGGGGAATGCAGACCGTACCCTCCGGTCTGTCGGGGCTGGTCAATCTCTCGCTGATCCCCGTGTTGCTGTTTGCCCTGGCCGTTTTGGTTGGCGAGGATCGGCCGACATGGCGTCACGGGCTCGCGCTTGGCGTGGGTTGCGCCGGTCTCGTCGGCCTTTTCTGGAGTCGTCTGGCCGAGCAGGATGCGGGAAACGGCATGGGGCTTGCCGCCATCGTAGCGGGCACCTGTTGCTATTGCATCGGAAGCGTCATCGCGCGGCCGCTCGTTGGATCTGTGAAACCGCTGACATTGACAATGCTGCACGCCATCATCGGGGGCGCCGCATTGATGGCGATCTCGTTTGCTGCCGGTGAGATTCAGCCGAGGGCCTTGAACAGCTTGGCGAGTTGGACGGTGGCCGGCAGCTTGCTCTACTTGTCTGTCCTGGGCACCATTGTCGCCTATACACTCTATCTGCGGCTTCTGGAGGCGTGGGGCACCGCCAGAGCGGGCCTCTATGCGTTTATTTCGCCGATCATCGCGCTCGCAGCGGGGGCGTGGCTCTTCGGAGAGACGATCGGCGTTGCCGAAATCGGCGGCACGGTTTTGTTGCTGACGGCGGCCGGCATAGCACTGTCGCACAAAGACCCGTCGGGAGACCGGCGGACGAACCAGAAATAGGGATCGATGTCCTTCCCCCATCGCATTTCCGGGAACATCGCGCTGGACCTCGCCAACACCATCAGTTGGCGCGGAACAGACCGCGAGACAGACCATCTCACGACGGTGGACGATATCGTGGCCTGGGCCAAGGAAGCTGGTTTGATCGACAGCCGCTTTGCCATCCCAGCGCACGAACGCGGCGCTTTGGTGAACCGCACAATGGCCTTGCGGTCAGCCATCACTGAAGCAGGGTCGGCGATTGCCCATCACAAGGACGCTCCCGCATCCGCGTTGGATGTTATCCGCGATCTCGCGGCCGGAGCGCTTCAGGCATCCGAAATTTCAGGAGCGCCCGTAACCTTTGCATTCCAAGGTATCGACAAGATTGTTGGAGCCGTCGCCTGGTCCGCACTCGATCTTCTTCGTGGCGATGAACTGCCTCGGCTGAAGCAATGTCCGCCTGATGACTGTCATTGGCTCTTTATCGATCGCACAAAAAACGGTTCTCGTCGCTGGTGCGATATGGGCACATGCGGCAACCGCGCGAAGAAACAGGTGTTTCGAAAGGAGCGAAGCGGAGCTTCTCCGTCCGAGCAGGCTTCAAGTGAGTTGCGCCGAATTCGCGGCTCGCAAGATGAACGGGGTCATGTCGGCCGCAAGCGAGGCCGGAGGACGAACTCCGCCTAGCAGATCAATCAATAGTCGAAGCCGATCGAGCAACGAGAGCGCTTCAAGGAGAGCTTGCCTCTGGGCGACAGGTATCCAGTGTGGAGGAGAGTCCTGGCCCAGATATGAAAGCGTGACCCAGGGCAATGATCGTATCCCCGCGATGCGATCAGCGGGGAAGCCTGCCAGGACAAGTTTGGTCGTGACCTCCGGTAAGCCCGCGCGGCGACATAAGGCCTCGAACCGCAGCAGCGCATAGTCATAGAGTGGACGAAGCTTGATGTCTCGCGCTGGCGGATCGTCCCAGGGCTCGACCGATACCCGATAATGGCCGTCCGGCTGCAAGGTGAACATGTGCAAATGCACACGCTGCACCGCTTCGACGAAAATTCGCACGACGTCCTGTGACACGGCCTCGAATTCAACGCCGACCGCCGCGACGCCGACTTTACAAACCGACCGTGCCCCCGACATCTCCCCTTCGGGATCTCGCAACGAGGCAAAGACGAGATGGCCGCCGGCTGACGCTGCTCTTGCGGTGGCAATCGACGCAGAGCGTCCCAGACCGAATGCCCGCGCCATCGGAGGAGCGAACGAAACGCCACCACCCGGCGGGAGAAGGGGATGCTCCATGGCTTGCGCTGTCATCTCGGTGTACTGAGGATCAGAAGGTGCGAGGCTACCAGTTCGCCCTTTTCATCGCAGAGCGCACTATGATCCGCATCTCAACGTCGCCGTAGCTTCCAGGCGGCGAGCATGCCGGTCAGGAGTGCCAACGGCAGCACGGCGTGAAACACGGTGTCGCCACGCGTCTGTGGGCCGACGCCGATCGCAATTCCTTGAGCCGCCATGTCCGCTGAGCTGCCTCGGTCAGGCCCTTCGGCATCTCCCTGCGCTGGCGTGCTTTCCGACGACGCTTCTGCTCGCGCTCGTCGGCAAGGCGGGCGCTGCGGGTAACGCCCGCGGCGGCGAAGGCGGCCTAAAAAGCCGCCGCTCCATCCTCGCCTGTCTGCCCGCATGCCCCATTCATGCATACGAGGCTGGGGCATCGACGAGAGGGCCACAATAGCCTGCCGAGACGCCGCAATAGTGATCCTTTGAACGCCGAAGGACTCGTGTTGGCGGTGTCTCACTCCGTCAACAACATTGATGCAGAAAATAAATTTTGTTGGCCTGGCAGGGACTCAGGTTGCACTGTGGTCAGGCGAGTGATTTCGCGCCTCTTCGAGATAGGCGGACAATTTCCAGGGTGGCATCCGTCTACATCCCAAAGCACACATCATCGGGACCCCGCGCCGAGGTTGCAAGCGGGTCGTTCTTCGGCCCAAGGCTGTCCGCCAGCTTCGCGCCTCAATCCTGTCATTCAACGCGACGTCGCCGGTCATCGAAAGCGACGCTGCAGGCTTGGCTGGCAGGGTCGCGATCGCGGAGACTTCAATTTCGCCAATAATGTTCGACGGAGATCAACTAAGCAGGAAAGCCCCGCCCAAGGTCTCCCCCAGCTCTCGCGTTAGATCAGTTCATCGAGCAGCAGCCGCTGCCGCCAGTCACGGCACCATCTCGGCGTCGAGCACCCATTTGCTCCCGACAGCGCTGTCGGCAAGCACGACACCACCGCGCGGACGTGCTCACTGTCACTTGGCCGGCCCTCTGACTCCAGTTCGCCTAGAGCGTGCGCCTTCCCGGCTTCCCAGTGTGATCGATGCGCGACCCATCCCGACGCAGCGTTGGGTACGTCGCCGACCTCTACGGCGCTCCCGAACATCAGACCGGGAGAGCATGGGCTTTCGAGTCGCTGCGCCGCAAGGTGTTTCAGCCGCCCTTTCGGTAGCCGGGCGAAAGCTCGCTGCCGCGTCCGTTGCCGAAGAGGGTCCTTCGAGCCTCCAGTTCATCGTCCAGCAGGCCACGCTCGTCCAATGCCGGAACGCAGACGACCTCATCGAGCTCAAGGCCGGCCAGAGAAGCCTGAACGACGGCCTCCGGCTCCATGATCGGCACGTTAGGTCGCAGGATTGGCTTGCCATCGACGTCATGAAATTCGGTGCGGACGACGCCCGGGACCAGGGCTTGCACCTTCACTTCGGTCCCGGCGAGTTCGCTCGCAAGGGTCTCGCTGAAGGAGTTGACGAACGCCTTCGTCGCCGCATAGACGGCCCGTTTGGGCAGAAACGCGCTGTCCAGCCCAGCACTAAATGCCAGCATTGAGGATACGTTGATGATCGCGCCCGACCGGCGCCCAAACATCGCCGGCAGGACCGCCCGGCTGAGGCGCATGACGGCTGTCACCTGAACCGAGATTTCAGCCTCGCCGACAGCCGGATCCAGCTCGACGAAGGGCATATAGGTCTGGAATCCGGCGTTGTTGACCAGCATCTCGAGGTCGTCCTCCCGTGCGCGCCCTTCGACCTCGCTCAAGCTCTATTGCTCTAGCGGCTGGCCCGGAGCGCCAACCTGCCGTGATGCCGTTTTGTTCAAGGAGCACCTCGCTGGTTTTTGGGGCAGGGACGAAGTGAAACGCTGGCCCGCCCGAACAACGATCTCGGGCGGGCTGGTCAGGTCATCCCCAACGGCGGCGCGCCAAGTAATGTTCCAGTCCTACCTATGCGCCGCGTTCACCAACGAGATTCGCTCGCCAATGTTCCTTTTGGATCTGGCAGCGGCCAGCTACTGACCGTGACCGGCGCGACTTAGAATCTGATCAGCCCATTGTGCTGGAGGACATACAAAAGGATCAAACGCCACCCCGACCCCACATACCCATACGATGGCTTTGTTCATTTCGAATATCCGGTCAGATGCCAAGCGAAATATTGCCAATCCGTCAGCAATAGTGAAGCTTCGGCTTGGTTTCGGTGCCGGTAAATTGAACGCCTATCCTGTCGTTCTTCCGCCCGCGCATAACGCACCGGTAAGCGATCCCATCGACGGGGACGTAGAGTAGAAATTCTGCCGGGACCCTAGTTTCAACCGGCACTTTCAATTCTGCTCCAGTCGCTTGTTGATTGCGAATCGTGCACGTGGTGTCCGAGTTCGTAATGCGGGTGATGATCGTCGCGCCCTTGAGAACACGCTGCCGATGTTCCTTGTTTGGCAACGCAGGTTCCTCCAAGCGCGTTCAAGGCGCCGATCGATCCTCGAGGCATCACCGCGTCGAGTGAATATGTTTGCGCCCCGCCGGGTCCGGTCTGTGGAGCAGCACCCGGTTCCGGCCCGTTTGCTTGGCCAGATAGAGTGCGGCGTCGGCTTTACCCTGTAACTGCTCCGGTGAAATGGCCTCGTCAGCAGTCTGAACTGCAACTCCAATGCTGAGGGTGACGCTGCGCGAGACGCGGGATCCGGGGTTACGCAAAGCGGCGGCCTCAATGCACTTACGAATCCGCTCAGCCACAGAGACAGCCTCTTCCTCTGTCACTCCAGGCAGGAGCACGAGGAACTCTTCGCCACCGTAGCGCGCCAAGTGATCGCGATCGCGCCTGATGTTTTCCTGGATAATTCTGGCGACCGTCACCAGACAGCGATCGCCCTCGGCATGGCCCAGATGATCGTTTAGCTTCTTGAAGTGATCAATGTCGCACATCAGCATTGCGGCACCGTCGAGGCAACGCTTGTCATTTCCCCACAGCTGGTCGAGTGTTTCAGTCATCCAGCGCCGGTTGGCGATGCCCGTGAGCGGATCGGTCTTCGCCAGCAGTTCCAGCCGATCGTTCGCTTTAGCCAATTCAGCGACCCTGCGCCGGTCGCGCAGCTCAAACAGGAAAGTCTTCTGAGCGAGAATTGTCATGATGCGCCGTGCTGCGACGGTCGCGAAGATACCGCTGGCGAAGAACAGCGTTCCAGCGACGGCGCTCCCGTGCTCGATGGCCGGGTTCTGCAGCTGAAACACGAGATACAATCCGAGCGCCTCCGCGGCAATGGTGACCGTCCAGGCCAGCGGGATACCGAAGATGATGATGGCGGTAATGGCCACGAACAGCATGACGTTCAATTGCCGTTCATAGAACTCGCCGCCAGCGCTTACGCCGACCAAGGCAACCGATAATAGGATCAGGAACATACCTACAATCAGCGAAGTCGCTTCGAGCCAGGAGGGGCGCGGTTTTCGCCATGCGAGAACTACTGCGATGACGACAGGCGGGATGATGGCTCCAGGCAGGAGCATGGACTGCGCGATTGCGCTTGGGAGCATCAGCGTGTTGAGCGCCAGCGTCAGCACATCCAACAAGGCCACCCAAATCATCCAGGCTCGGATGATCTTCGCCGTTTGCGCCCAGACTCGTGCGCGAAACAGACGCTTGATTTCACCTTTGAGGCGGATATCGCGCGTTCGGCGCGCCAGCAGTCGGTCAACTTCGGCGGTTAAGGCAGGGTCATCCTGCACATCGAGGTGCATGAGGTCTGACACAGATAGGCCTTACGCTTTCTCCTGATCATCCATTCGAACCCCTTCCAGGGTTCCGCAAGGCGCGAGCCTGTCAAACTATCCTGAAGATTTCATTTCTAGGCATGGCGTATTCCAAGAACCTAGGGCTGCGGCCAAGGGCGAGGGCATCCCGCTGGGATGATGCGAATTGCCGATTTCGAATCCGGCGACGTCCTCGATAGTCCGCAAGGATCACGCTAACGCCGGAAGCCCGGCTAGGAGTCTCTCACAATCCGCTGCCTTCGCCTAAAGGAAATCCGATTGGCAAGACGTAGTTGGCGGGATGAACGATGAGCGGCTACGTGTATTGCCTCTGCCGCCAGCTGCGAGCAAAGCCGATCAGAACTACGCCGGTGGTGCCGAGGAGGCAGACGAGTATCCAATTGAACGGCTGCGATAGCATCCCGGGTGCGAAGATCGCGGCCGGTGCCAATGGATTAATGTCGGGGTACTCATATGTGACCCATTGAAGGAAAGCGGCAGCTATGAGGGAGCCACCTACCAACTGAAGTAGTGCGACGGAGAGTGCCTTCATTTCGTCCGGCGCTTGGCTGAAATTTTTTTCGTCGGCTTGGTGCCTACCTTTCGACCGAGCCCGCTTGACTTTGCCAGAGCAGAGCGCTGCGCAGCGTAGTTGGGTGCCACCATAGGATAGTCGCGCGCCAAGCTCCATTTCTCCCGATACTCATCAGGCGTCAGGCCGTAGTGCACGCCGAGGTGGCGCTTCAAGGATTTGAACCTCTTTCCGTCCTCAAGGCAAATGATGTAGTCGGGAAATACCGACCGCTTCGGGTTCACCGCTGGAGCATAAATTGGCTTCTCGGGTTCGACCGGTTGTCCGACCTTCGCGAGCGATGAATTTACACTTGCGATCAACTCCGAAAGAGACGCAACCGGCACCGGGTTATTGCTGACATAGGCCGACACAATGTCCGCGGTCAGTTCGATCAATTGGCCCCGGGTGTTCCCAATCTCTCTTGGCATGCAATGTCTCCTGACGAATAATCCACTCTTAGCGGCTTCGCTAAGAAAAGCCAGTGCAGCCGTAACAATCCGCGCAAGATTGGGGCCAAGGGCCCGCTACATGGATCGCGCCCGTCACTAGGCAAGCGGCAAACCAGCTACGATCCCGAAGTCACTATGTCGTTCAACATGTCGTTCAACCAAATGGCGACCATACGTCCGCGCCTTATTTGGTTTCGGGAAGAGGATCATGAGCTGAGCAATGTTCACTTAAGCCGTTTTTCTTCATGCTCAAGTTGCTTGAGTAGTCTTTTGAAATGATCCGGGATGTCAGGATGGATCCGCAAGCTCGGCAACGACTGCGCGAAGCGCCTCGTCGCCCTGGAGCCTAGCTGGCGCCTGACGTTGCCCACAAGCGCAGCTTGCCCTTTCAAGTTGTCAGCTGAGATCATTAGCCAGATCATCCATACTCAGGAAGCTTTCGGGGTGGGAATGGTTCCGCTACGCACGCAATGAGCGGAGCTCAATTTCGAGGAACTCGTTTCCGTAATGCCCGGCGCAGGCGGCCCGGCGTCACCATTGCTCTTCTTGCGCTCGAGCGTCTCAATCCGGCGACTGTAGGACGCAAACGCAAATTCACGCAGAATTTAGTTGCCGCCCGGCAGGCCGTTCGTTTGGAGAATGCGGTAGACCTGCGTTCCTGAGCAGCCGACCGCTTCGTCAGGCCGCACTTGCGGGCGAAATTGTCAGCTCTATTGCCCACTCGCTGAGTAGTTCAACTACATGCTTTCGACCGTGCTCTGCGTGTGCTCACTCATCTTCGCACACCTGTCGCAACGAGCCACGCGGTTTCCGGGCCAGGTCTGCGCATCTCGATGTCGCTGAATCTGGCATCTTGCAAGACAGCAATGACCTCGTCCGGCTCGCGCGGGGGGAAGATGTCGGCGGGCATGTTCATTCGGTCCATATGCGCCTTCGGAAGGAAGCCCAGCACGACTCGCCCGCCAGACTTGAGAACGCGTGCGAGCTCCGCGGATCCAGCACCAAGGCTTTGCCAGAAGTACACTGTGTGGACGCTGAGAGCCTTGTCGAATGTGGCATCCGGCAACGGTAGGTTTTCGACCGTCCCGACGCGAAACTCAGCTCGCCCGGCGCGTACTGCATTGGCGAGCCGGCGGGCGGCGACGTCCACGACATCCTGTGAGCGATCAACTCCGCAGGCGAATGCTGCGCCCCGGAGAAGTCGTGGCAGTGCCGCCCCGCCGCCGAATCCGACCTCTACGGCACGATCTTCCGGAACCAGCTGTAATTGATCGAGAGCGTAGCTGTTCAGCCGGGCATTGCCGCGATTCATTTCGGCTCGAACGAGCCAGCCGCCGATTCCGGTCGGCCAAGAAAGCTGTTTCGCTATGAACCTTGGCGCCATCGGAGCCCACCCCCACCGCCTTGAACCATAGGGCGGTTCGACGGTCACGGGCAACTCCTCTTTCCACCTGCTCGGCCCGCTCCATGAGCGCAAGTCCATC
Organism: Mesorhizobium sp. B2-4-6; assembly: GCF_006442775.1. Classification (NCBI taxonomy): domain Bacteria; kingdom Pseudomonadati; phylum Pseudomonadota; class Alphaproteobacteria; order Hyphomicrobiales; family Phyllobacteriaceae; genus Mesorhizobium; species Mesorhizobium sp. B2-4-6. Next base: position 48,939 of record NZ_VFVI01000006.1, on the reverse strand, counting down.
GCCGCCTGAACGGAGTCCAATGGGAACGGCATGTAATCCGGCGAGATGAATGACCGTGCCCGAAGAAGGGTGATTTAAGCGCGGTGGCAGACAAGACTTTCATCAACGCTCCACGGCTTGCGCCTTCGTAACCGGTTGACCGTTACTCCCTGCCGTTCTGCCGATCCGCCGCGTGTTCATTGAGAATTCGATAAACCTGCATCCTAGAGCAGCCCACAACGTTCGCGATTCCAGCCGGGCCGAGGCCGTCAGCCCGGAGCGCCATCACCCACTGTCTGTCAAGCCGCTGCTTACCACCCTTATAGACCCCGTCTAGACCCCGTCGCGCTTCGCTTGCTGAATGCCTTCGCGCTGCCTTTCCTTAATAAAACGCCGCTCCATTTGAGCCACCATGCCAAGCACCGTCAGAACGATGTGGCCCATCTCGCCCCGCGTCGAAAACATGCGGGTCGAGCACGGTCACAAAGGCACTCTTCTGTTCACATTCGTGGATCAGGTTGAGCACGTCGCGGGTGTCGCGGCCGAGCCGGTCGAGGCGTGTCACCACCAGTTCATCACCGGGACGGAGGAAGTCTAAAACCGTTGCCAGTTCGGCGCGACCGTCGCGGCTGCCGCCCGACACCTTTTCAGACCGAACGACCAAGGTTTAGGCCCGACGCTACCCCGGCGCAAATAGTCGATGTCAAGCTGGATCGAGGCGCCAACCGAGGTGATTTCAATCCGGGTGCGCGGCGCTTCAGCAGTCCGCCAGCCCATGGTGGACGTGCCGGGATGGGCAAAAATAGGAAAGCCATCTCGTTAAAAATCAATGGGATACCGTGGAACCAATATCAAATGATAAGGTTGGGGTGGACCTTAGGGAGTGGTCTTGTGGCGCAGGAATCGGATCGAAGCCTTGTGCAAAGGTTGCTGGAAGAGACCGGCATAACCGAGGAGCAGGCGCTGGAGTTGATCTCGCTGCTCGGCGCAAATTGGTCCTCGCTGCTTCGAGAGGCGAAAGCCATCAAGGACAAGCTGCAGCCTCCGGAACCACCGCCTTAGGAAGCTTTTGAGTTTCTGGTCCTTCAAACAGCCGTGGCGCGCAATGGGAACATTAGCGTTCCACGAAGGTCTCCAGTTAACTCGATCCGTTCAGGGAACTTCCGCGTCGAATTCGACGACAAATCCCGCATCGATTGCGCTTCGTGCAATGTAATCGCCAAGTTCCCAATTCGTCAGGTCACAAAGCGGAAACAACTCCCGCACGGCGCGGATGACCTCGGATATCGAGACGCTTGGGTGGTCTACGTTGTCAATCAGGTAGCGCACTATCGCCAAGCGATAGTCCGACAAAACAGGCATCGGCGCGAGCGCAGGCATCGCGGGTTCCTATGAGGAGGATTTCGTTTCGGAGCTGTCGGCCGTTGCAACTTCGAAAGCGACGGGGACACCCTGGACGATACATGCTGCGGCCAGCATTTCTTCCAATTCACGATCGGTGGCCTTGCACGCGGGCATGAGCGTTCGGATTGCGCGCATGGCCTGTGCGATGGAAAGGAAACGCGCCTTGCCTCTGGAAAGGACATAGGCCTCGGCCGCTCCTTCGACCGTGATGGCGTGAAACGTGTTGGTCATCAAGAAAGCCTCCCTGAAACCCAAACCAAAACGATTTACGGGCAACAGGCGACAGCTTTCAAGGCTCTGTCTGTTTCCGGACAATCAGTCGGATGTTATGCCGAAATGACGTTGCTCCTCCTCGCCATAGGCTCCGTGGGTGAGTTTTATCATTCCGGCCCGGTCAACAATTGTAATCTCACCGCGCTTGGCGTGGATCAATCCCCGGTATTCAAGCATTTGGAGGGCGGAGGTAACGCCGGGTCGCCGAGCGCCAAGCATGGTCGCCAGAAATTCATGCGTCAGGTGGATTTTTCCCTCAGTCCGGTCGTGGACCATCAGCAACCACCGGGCCAGCCTTTCCTCGATTTTCGAATGGCCGTTGACCAGCGCCGTTCGGGATGATTGCAGCAGGAATGCGTGGGCGTAGCGAAGCAGCGCCTCACGAAGGCTCTGGCTTTCTGCAATAGCAGCACGAAGAGTTTCAACCGGCAGACACCAGCCGTTGCTGGCCACTTGGATATAGGTTTCGTTGGGAGATCTGTCTTGCCCGAGAATGACCGCAACTCCAGTCATACCGTCATGGCCGATGATGCCGACTTCGCTCTGCCGTCCTCCGGCCATGGTGGCGACCACCGATGCAATACCCATCTCTGGAAAATACACGTGCCCTATCGGTCGATAGGGCTCCTCCAGCCAAGCTTTGATGGGGAGTTCGACACGATGCATCGAAGGTTGCAAAAGCGAAAAGTCCTCTGGAGCGAGGGTTTTCAAAACGTGATTGCGAAGGATGGACTGAGGCATGGCTCTCCTCCCTAACGGGCAAGAGCACGAACCTCTTACTGTCGGCGGCATCCGGAAACACTGGCGGCCGATTTCGACAGCATAGGCCTTCGACATCCGGCTGGCAAATGTGTGACGGCCCGTCGCGGCTGCCGCCCCACACCTTCTCTGACCGAACGACCTCGCAGCCCTCGGCTTTCAACTTGGAGAGCTGCGTTTCGAGGTCTTGGTCAGCAGTGCTGAGCGTAACCAATGCGAGCCATAGCCTGTCACCTCAAGGTTTTGAGGCTCGACGCTACCTTGCTGTAAATAGTCGATGTCAAGCTGGATTGGGCTAACGATTAGCTAGAGATTCTGTTTTCGCTATTCTCCGCCAGCCGCAGCATATTTGGCCGATACCAAATCGCCGCTTTTGAGTTTCTTTGCGGTGTCCGTCGCATAGCCGTTCTTCATATCAGGTGTGGAACCGTCGTAGTGGGTTGCCCAAAGGTCAAAAATCTTCTTCCCAGAGTGCCAGTATTTATTGCAGTCCGTATAGATCTTGCTTTCCCCTTTTGGCTTATTTTTTGCACAGATCTCGTTTCCGTTTACGCTCCAGGTTCCCTTAAAAGTAGTCGTAATTTTTGACTTTCCGACGAACCCTCTCGTCGTTCCGTCCGGCGCATAATATTCCGTCGAGGTTCCATAGAGCCCTGTCTTACCGGAGTATATAGCCTTGACCTCGTCTGCCGATAGGGGGACTGCGTCTTTCGGTAATTTGCCAGCCAATACCGGCCCGCTAGTCAGACTAGCAACGACGCCAGCTGCGAGGAAAATTTGAAATTTGCGCATCGGTAAAACCTCCCTTAGAATTTACGCTAATTTAGCATACTCTAAAGATAGAATCGAGGGCCTGCTTATGAGTCGTCACCAAGCACCGATCATTTGCTGGCCAATCGGGCCGGTTCGACTCCCTCAGGGGTGCCTTTGTCTGCACCGTCGATAAGCTGCACATTGATCCGAAGGCGTTTGTCGGGTCGCCGGGCGCTACCTTCAAGTATGTATTTGACACCTAGGTCGCGGGCGATCTCACGAACATCAGCGGATTTGCCTTTGTAGGCGAACGTTGAATTCGTGCGATGACGAGAAAGCCCGAGACGTTTGAAAGGTCGGTTATGATGTCTTCGGTTAGGCCGTCGGTGAATTGGTCCTCCGCGGGCTCGCCACTGATGTTCACGAAAGGCAGGACGGCGATACTGTTATGAGGAACTTCGGTCTTCAGACCTGCCGGGGCGCTTGCCCCGAGGCAGGCAAGGGCACTCAGATAAAGTGGGTCGGCAGAAACGATGGTTTCTTCAGCCACAACCGCACTCCGGCAAAACGTCGCTTAGTTGATAACGTCGCTTAGTTGATATGGTCTCCCAAAACTCCGCAAGAGCCATCGGAAAAACTTGGCGGTCCTGCGACTAGGCTAGGCGTTGGCGCTGCTCGAACCTGTCGAAGCGTTGATGTCACTTTGAGGTTTAGGCCAGCCCAACATTGTCCCAATGGTGCGATGTCGACCTAAATGTTACGCAGACCGGCACTGCCCGCGTTACGTCACCAGGGCGTATACCCTGCCGCGACGTAACGCGGGCAGCACCGCAATGGGTAACGTCTGGCTCGTTGCCGACCATTTGTGACATGGTAGCGTCGGGCCTAAACCTTGAAGTGACAATTGGGCTTTGGCACCTGCCGTGAGCCATTGGCAGCTTTGCGCCTCATGTCGGCCGCTGAAGGCAATCTTGCCACCCGCTGAAAGCAGACATGTAGTCTGCATCGGGAGTCTAGCTTGTCCCCTCAGGCCAAGCTTCGCAGGTACTGTCAATCGGGGATCTGGCATGTAACATTGCTTGCTAATATACGATGGGTTGAGGGAAGCGTTCCGCTCGAACTTGGCGGAATGTCCCTTTTGGGAGAAGCCGACATGCAGGGCTCAGTCGAAAACGACCTTTCCAGCTGCCTTGAATCCGCAAACCGGCGTATTGCAGAGCTGGAAAAGGCCGAGGCAGCTGCGGCAATCGAACTTGACCGTCTTTCCGCCGAAAACAAGCGATTGATTCAATTCACCGAGGAACGCACCAAGGAATTGGCCATCCTCAACAGCGTCGGCGAAGCGACTGCCAAGACGCTGAATGTCGAAACAGTGACCCGTATCGTTGGCGACAAGGTTCGCGAGATGTTCGGCGCGGATTTGACGGAAATCCTGCTGCACGACGAGACGTCCAATCTGATCAACGTCTCCTATGCATTCGACGGCAATTACCAGTATCCTGAACCTTTTGCGATGGGCGAAGGACTTACCTCGAGAGTTATATTGTCGGGTAAGCCACTACTCCTGGGGACCTTCGATGAAGCCATCGGGTTGGGCGCCCTAATGCCCAAGGAAGAGGACGAGACTGAAACTTATCTCGGTGTGCCTATTATTGCCGGTGACAGAACGCTGGGCGTGGTTAGTGTGCAGAGCTACAGAAAAAACGCCTTCAACGAAGATCATATGCGCCTGCTGCAAGGGCTGTCGTCTAGCATGGGCATTGCTATTGCCAACGCGTATCTCTTCGACGAGACGCAGCGGCTCCTGAAAGTGGCGCAAGATCGGGCCAAGGAACTTGCCATTCTCAACAGCGTAGGCGAAGCGATGACGAAGTCGCTGAACGTCGACACAATTATTCGGCTAGTGGGCGATAAGGTCAGGGAGGCCTTCGGCACCGAGGTCAGCGAGATTCTGTTGCACGACAGCCAATCCGGTTTAGTACGGGTTCCTTACGCTTACTACAGAGGTTACAAAACCATCGAGCCGTTCCCGATGGGGATAGGACTTACGTCGGAAATTATTTCCACGGGAAAGCCGCTGGTTTTCAGCACCTTGGAGGAAGGAAAAACGCGCGGCGCCTATTTCCCGGACGAAGATGACAGGACCTCTTCATACATTGGCGTGCCGATCAATTCGGGCGAGAGAACGCTCGGAGTGGTTAGTGTTCAAAGCTACGAAAAGAATGCCTTCGATGAGAATCACGTACGATTGTTGCAGACGATAGCTTCCAATATGGGTGTCGCGATTGCCAACGCCCGGTTCTTCGATGAGACCCAGAGGCTTCTAAAGGAAACGGAGCACCGAGCCGCTGAACTGGGTGCGATCAGCAAGGTCAGTCAGGCACTCATCGGCGAAGCCGAACTTGGCAACACAATCCAGCTGATCGGCGATCAGATGCAGGAGATTTTCAGCGCCGATATAGTCTACGTCGCTCTGCTCGATCCGGACACAAAGCTGATCCATTTTCCTTATCAGTTCGGCGAAGCCTTCACCACACTCAAGCTCGGCGAGGGCCTTACAAGCAAGATCCTGGAAACCGGCGAGCCGTTGCTCATCAACCAGGATGTCGCGGAACGCGGCGCGGAAATCGGAGCAACTCCGGTTGGCAAGGATGCACTTTCGTATCTTGGTGTTCCGATCAAGACCGCTCAGGGCAATGTCGGAGTGATCAGTGTGCAGAGTACGACACGAGAGGGTATGTTCAACGAAAATTCGCTGCGGCTGCTTTCGACCATCGCCGCCAATGCGGGTGCGGCGCTTCACAACGCACAACTGTTCACCGAGCTCAAGGAGCTTTCGCCGGCGTTGACAGAGGCAAAGGAGGCGGCGGAGGCTGCCAACGAAGCCAAGAGCACGTTCCTTGCTACCATGAGCCATGAAATCCGCACGCCGATGAACGGCGTTATCGGCATGGCCAACCTGATGCTGGCTACCAAACTTGACGACGAGCAGCGGGAAATCGGCGAGACGATAAACAACAGCGCGGAAGCGCTGCTGACCATCATCAACGACATACTCGACTTTTCCAAGGTCGAGGCGGGCAAGCTTGATCTCGATCCCCGGCAGTTCGAATTACGCGAGTGCCTCGAAAGCGCGATCGATTTGATTGCGCCAAGGACAGCAGAGAAGGGATTGGACCTCGGCTATGTCGTTGAGCCCGGCACGCCGGAAACTATTGTCGCCGACAATAACCGTCTAAGGCAGGTTCTGATCAACCTGCTCAACAATGCCGTCAAATTCACCGAGCGGGGAGAGGTCGTGCTTTCCGTGACGGAGGTGCCGTCCGGAGCCGCGGGCACCAGTCCGCAGGGCGAGGGCGAGCGCAAAACGTGTACGCTCCAGTTCGCGGTGCGCGATACCGGTATCGGCATAGCCAAGGACCGGATGGATCGCCTGTTCAAATCATTCAGCCAGGTCGATGCTTCCACGACGAGACGCTATGGCGGAACCGGGCTCGGTCTGGCGATCAGCAGGCGTCTGGTGGAATTGATGGGCGGTGAGATTTGGGTGGAGAGCGCCGAAGGAAAAGGCACGACATTCTTTTTCACCATCCGCGCTCCGGTTGCCTCGAGCCAAAGAGCGACACAACTGCTGCCGACGAAGGATGAACTGGCTGGCAAGCGGCTGCTGATCGTCGACGATAACGCAACAAATCGGCGCATCGTATCCTTGCAGGCACAGGCTTGGGACATGGCTGCATCAGCAATCGAACATCCCGCCGACGCGCTTCGACGGCTTGCGGGAGGTGAAGTTTTCGATGTCATCGTTCTCGACATGAACATGCCCGGCATGGATGGGATCGAACTGGCCAGGCAAATACGCGCGCTCGAAGGCAACGGCAGCGTTCCGTTGGTGCTGCTCAGTTCAATGGTGCCGATACCGGAAGACAAGAAAAAAGAGATGGAAAGTATCAAGTTTGCGGCCATGCTTTCCAAGCCAATCAAGCCATCACCGTTGCTCAATGCATTGCTGTCGATCTTTGCCGGAACTCCGATACGCTCCATCCGATCCGATCAGCTGAAGGCGCCGGCACTCGACAGTACGATGGCGGAGAAATTTCCGCTTCGCATCCTCCTGGTCGACGACAATGCCACCAACCGGAAACTTGGCTCCAAGGTGCTCGAGCGCCTGGGGTACAAGCCGCAACTGGCAGTCGACGGGCAGTCGGCAGTCACTGCATATACCCAGGGCAGCCATGGCGTTATCCTAATGGATATTGAAATGCCTGACATGGACGGTCTCGAAGCGACAAGATTGATCCGCGCGTCCGGCAGCCAACATGCGCGTCAGCCGTTCATCATCGCCCTGACCGCCAACGCAATGGCCGGTGATCGCGAGAGATATCTGGATGCAGGGATGGATGATTACCTCAGTAAGCCGCTGCGCGTGGAAGACCTCATCGCCTCGCTGAACAAGGCGGTGCTGGCTGGCGGGCAGAGACCTGCCTGTGCAGGGAGAGATTTCCAGGAGCCCAGCGTGCCAAGGCTCTGAAATGCAAAGGTCGGATCTTGGCGCAATCGCCACCAGCCGTTGCAGCATTGATCGAAAACTATGCGCTATCGCTAATTTAGCGCGCCCACGATAGTCTACCTTTTCAGCGCGAGGGAACGCTGACAAATTCAAGCAGGGCGGTCGATTTCGATCGTACATCGCCAGCGCCGATAGAAATTCTCGGTCGAAATCGAGGGGACATCGTGGCGATCGATATAGGGGCACTTGATAAACTGCGCGAGCTTATCGGTGGCGAAGAAGCCGACCTTGTAGAGCTCGTGGAGTCTTTCCTCGAGGAGGGGGCATCCATCATGCAAGACATGCGGCCGGGTCCGGCTTCCGACCTGACCGCCATCCGGCGGGCTGCCCACTCCCTGAAATCCAACGCGCGGGACATGGGTGCGGCCGAACTCAGCCAAATCTGCGCCCGGGTCGAGGCGCGATGCGCAAGTGGCGGGCCGACGGATTTGGCGGAAATCGACAATGCACAGCGCGCGTTCGACGCCGCCGTGACGGAGCTTCGAATGATCTTCAATCTGGGAGAATAATTTGAGCAACCCTGGCAGGATTCTCATCGTTGACGACTCCCGGACCATAAGGATCAAGCTCAAGAAATCGGTCGAGGCTCTCGGCCACCAAGCCGCGGCGGTAGACAGCGGCCGGGCGGCGCTCGATCTGCTCGCCACCGAAAATTTCGATCTCATCCTTCTCGACATCATCATGCCGGTAATGGACGGCTTCGAGGTGCTGAAGAATCTCAAGGTATCGTTCAGAACGCGGGATGTTCCGGTTATTGTGATTTCCGCGCTCGACGATGAGATGAGCAGCGTCGTCAAGGCGATCGAATTGGGGGCCGAGGATTTCCTGCCCAAGGACTTCGAACTCGCACTTCTCAAGGCACGGGTTTCCACCTGCATCGAGAAGAAGAGGCTGCGCGACATCGAGAAAGAATATCTGCGGCAGGTGACAAAGCTGACGAAGGCGGCCGCGACCTTGGAAAGCGGGAGGTTCAATCCTTCAAAGCTCGGCATCCGCGATGTGGCAGGCCGCCCGGATGGTCTGGGCAAGCTCGCTACGGTTTTCGCCACAATGGCCCAGAAGGTCTATGAGCGCGAGCGCAAAATGCGGCAGAATATCCGCACATTCCGTGGCGCACTGCTGCTGCTGGCTTGCGGAGGATTATGGGGCCTTGTCGTGCCACTATCGAAGATGGCTTCACTCGTCGAAGCTCATCCGATCGGACTGGCGCTCCTTATTGACGTGATTGGGGCTGTGTTCTGCATCGGTATAAGCATGAAGCGGCAGACAATGCCCCGCTTTGCTGATCTTACGCGCTCGGATTGGAAGTTCATTCTCATCCTTGCATTCATCAGCTCGGTGATCAATCAGGTGCTGGTCTATTGGCTGGCAAGCAAGCTTCCCGCCTTCATCGTCTCTATTGTCATTGTCCTCGAGGGATTCGCCGTATTCCTGTTCGCTTCCTTGATGCGGACGGAGGCGCCCAATCTGAAGCGGTTTTTGGGACTTGGACTGGGTCTCGCCGGTATCTTCATCATACTTCTCTATGGAGAGCCGGCGGAAATGGCGACCAGTTGGTTGTGGCTTGCCATTGCACTCGTCATCCCGATCACTTACGCGACCGAGGATATTTACCTCTCGGAGTACAAGCCTGCTGCCATCGATAGCGTCGCTCTGTTCGGCATCACCCTTGTTGCTTCGGTTTTGATGCTGATGCCGCTGGTAGCTTTCTATCGGGATTTCATCCCTTTTGATCTACTGACCGGACGGCTTGGCATGATCGTCGTTCTAATGGCCGTTGCCGGCAATTTGGCGATGCTGCTTTTCATCGCGCTGATCTCCAGCACAGGCGCTGTTTTTGCAAGCCAGAACGCCTACGCAGTCACCGCAGCCGGCATAGGCTGGAGCATGCTTTTGCTGGGTGAGGCGATACCGGCGCTCACCTGGGTCTCTCTGGCGCTCACCGTCGTTGGTCTCCTGATGGTCGAGCCCAAGCAGGAGGCTGAAGAAGAACCGCCCCTATTTGACGACACATCGGAGGAGTTCGTCCCGCAGTTGCTGTCGTCGCCTACGAAATGAAAGATCCGGTCAACGATCTACCCGCGGGACGTTCACGTCGAAGAAATGCCTGAAGGTCTGGTTTTGACTATCACCGCTGAAAAGCTGCCCGTCAGCTGCCGGCCCCATTTCAGACTTCCAGGCAACAGCGAGGAATCCGCCGGTGAGGGTATCTCGGCGCATTACGGTCTGGACGGCAGCGGCACTTGGCGTGTTCGTATGGGGCGGCTGGGCGCTTGCGACCACCCATCTGAGCGATAATTTCCATGCCATTGTCGAGGGCCAGGCCTATCGTTCGGCCCAGCCGACGGCCGATGAGATCGCCGTCTATCACCATGACCAGCATATTGCGGCGATCATCAATCTGCGCGGCGCGGCTCCCGGCCAGAAATGGTACGATGCCGAGCTGCGCGCGGCGAAGGAACTCGGCATCCGCCATATCGACTTCGCCATGTCGGCGCGCACGACATTGACGCGACAGCAGTCGTTTGCCCTGATTGCGTTGATGAAATCGGCGCCCAAGCCGTTGCTGATCCATTGCCAGGCGGGATCCGACAGGAGCGGCTTGGCGGCGGCGCTCTACATGGCGGCGATTGCGCACACCGGCGAGAAGAAGTCAGAAGCGCAGCTCTCGATCCGTTTTGGTCATGTCGCCGTTCCGATCATCGGCGCGTACGAAATGGACCAGAGTTTCGAGAACATAGAACCGGCACTGGGTTTTTTCGATTCGTAGGCCTTCCGGGAAAGCATGTCTTGCCGATATAGTTGTAGGCACACGCAAAGATGCGACTTCTGCTTGTTGAAGACGATCCGAGAACCGCCGACTACGTGGTCAGGGGACTGACCGAGGCCGGCCATGTCTGCGATCTGCTGCGCGACGGCCATGACGGGCTCTTCGCCGCGACCCGCAACGCCTATGACGTGATCGTCGCCGACCGCATGGTTCCCGGCCTCGACGGCCTGTCGATGATCAAGGCGGTGCGCGCCGCCGGCGTCCGCACGCCGGCCATTTTCCTGACCTCCATCGGCGGCGTCGACGACCGAGTCGAGGGCCTGGAGGCGGGCGGCGACGACTATCTGGTCAAGCCCTTCGCCTTTTCCGAGCTGCTTGCCCGCATCCATGCGCTTGGCCGCCGGCCGGCGGCGCAGGAGCAGAAGACCGCTTTGCGCGTCGCCGACCTCGAAATGGACCTGATCTAGCGCCGCGTGACCCGGCAGGGCCAGCCGATCGACCTGCAGCCGCGCGAATTCAGCCTGCTCGAGGTGCTGATGCGCGGCGAGGGCCGCGTCATCACCCGCACCATGCTTCTGGAGCGCGTCTGGGATTTTCATTTCGACCCCAAGACCAGCGTCGTCGAGACGCATATCAGCCGGCTGCGGGCCAAGGTCGACAGGCCCTTCGACGTGCCGCTGATCCACACCGTGCGCAACACCGGCTACAGCCTGCATGTTCCGGCCTGATCTTGCGTCCACAGGGTGGCCAACCGCGCTCGCCATCGCATGAGCGAGACACGCTCCAGCCTGCTGCGCAGCACGCCGTTCAGGCTGGCGCTGACCTTCGCCTTCCTGTTCCTGCTGGCCTTCATCCTGTCCGGCGCGATCGTCTATCAACTGATGAGCGCCTCGCTCGCCAGGCAGCGGCCTCGGCTTGAGCCTTGTGCGGGCGGTAGCTGACCTGCATGGCGCGACCATTTCGCTCGATGACCGACATCCTGGCCTGGCGGTCGTGGTCAGCTTCCCGGCGGCGAGACCGCCAGGCGCCTGAAGCAAGGCGTTTTGCAGCTTACCAATCCGTATGATTGAGGCGACCTTACCGTAAGTTTGGCGCGGCATAGTGATGCGCATGTCGATCCATCGAAAGGCCGTATGACATGATCGCTTTTCATCAGAAAATTACCCGATTTCTGCCCGCCCTGTCGCTCGCCGCATGCCTGGCCGCCGGAGGCCCGCTCCCCGGCCTCGCGGTCGGCCCGGCAGCCGCCGCCGAAAAGGCTGTTCCCGCCGAAAAGAACCCTCCTGGCGATATTCCCGATACGCAGGTGTTCATCGACTATACGTCTCCGGAGGGTTTCACCATGAAGGTGCCGGAGGGATGGGCGCGGTCCGACCGCGCCGATGGCGCGAGCTTCATAGACAAGCTCGACGGTGTCGTCGTCTCGGTGGCCAAGGCGGATACCGCGCCCACCATTGAAAGCGCCAAGGCGGACTACGTTCCGAAGCTGCAAGCCGGCGAACGGGCGGTACGGGTGACCGCGGTCAAGCAGGTCAATCTGCCCGCCGGTCCAGCGATCCGCATCGTCTATACCTCCAACTCCGAACCGAACGCCGTGACCAACAGGCAGGTTCGTCTCGAAGACGAACGCTACCTCTATTTCAAGAACGGCAAGCTCGTCACGCTGGAGCTCTACGCGCCCAAGGGTGCCGACAATGTCGATCAATGGCAACTGATGTCCAACTCATTCCAGTGGAAATGACATGCACGTGCTGGAAGCGCACGAACTCTACCGGTTCTTCCACATAGGCGACGACGAGACCGCCGCGCTGCGCGGCGTCAGCTTTCATCTGTCGGCCGGCGAGATCGTCGCTCTTGTGGGACCCTCCGGAAGTGGAAAATCAACGCTGCTGTCCTGCGTGACGGGACTGGACGAGCCGGATGGCGGCTATGTCGAGGTCGGCGGCTCACGCCTGACCCGCAGACCGGAGACCGAGCGCACGCGCATTCGCGCCGCCAGTTTCGGCATTCTCCTGCAATCCGGGAATCTGTTCGGCCATCTCACTGTGGAGCAGAACCTACGCCTGCAAATGCTGCTGGCAGGAAGATCGGACGAGAAGCGAATCGCCATGCTCCTCGAAACCGCCGATCTCCTGCATCGGGCCTGGGCTCTCCCGACCGAGCTTTCCGGCGGCGAGGTGGCGCGTGCCGGCCTTGCGGTGGCGCTCGCGGCTGATCCGCCGATCCTGGTTGCCGACGAGCCGACCGCTGAGGTCGACCGCGACACCGAGACCCGCCTGATCGCGCATTTCGAGGCGCGCCGCCGGGCCGGGCTGGCAACGCTCATCGCCACCCATAGCAAGGCGCTTGCCTTCAAGGCCGACCGCATCATCACCCTGAAGGACGGGAGGATCGACGATGAGTGACCCGATCGTTGTCGGCCGCGGAATCGGCCGCGATTTTCAGCGCGGGGTCGTGGCGCTGCGCGATGTCCACTGCAGGATTTCGGCCGGCGCACGCATTGCGCTGGTCGGCCCGTCCGGAAGCGGCAAGACGACCTTGCTGCATATTATCGGCGGACTGGACCGGCCGACGGCTGGCAGCATCGAATGGCCCGGATTTGGACCGTTCGACAAACTGAGGCCGCGCCAGATCGGATTGGTGTTCCAGTCACCGAGCCTGTTCCCCGCCCTGACCGCCGCCCAGAACGTAGCCCTGCCGCTGGTGCTGGCCGGCGAACAGGTGGCCGCCGGCGCCAATACCACGGCGCTGCTGGAGTCCTTCGGCCTCGGCGAACTTGCCGACAAATTGCCCGAGGAATTGTCCGGCGGACAGTCACAGCGCATAGCCATGGCCCGAGCACTCGTCATGCGGCCGAAGCTGGTTCTCGCCGACGAACCCACCGGTCAGCTCGACAGCGTCACGGCGCAATTCTTCTTCGATACCGTCCTGGAACAGCTGGAAGGCACTGACACGGCGCTTGTCGTGGCGACCCACGACGAGGCGGTAGCCGCCCGGATGGCAACCAGATGGACGATGGATCATGGCCGGCTTGTCTCCGAATGGCCAAGACACGAGGCGGCATGATGGTGGCGTGGGTCTGGATACGCGGCATTCTGGCAAGGCGTTTTCTGCGCGTCGCGGGCGCCACTGCGGGTGTTGCGTTGACCGTCGCCCTGCTCGCGGCGATGACGCTTTTCCTGGTGCAGGCAAGCGCTTCGATGACCTCCCGCGCCATCGGCGCGGTGCCGATCGATTGGCAGGTGCAGGTGATTTCCGGCGCCGATCCGGAATCCATCCGCAAGGCGATAGCAGACGCTACGCCGGTCAAGGCCGTCCTTGGCGTAAGCTATGCCGACGTGGCGGGCTTCGAAGCCTCCACCGGCGGCACGACGCAAACCACCGGACCAGGCCAGGTTGTTGCCTTCGACAACGGCTATTTCGCCGATTTTCCAGCCGAAATCCGCTTGCTGTCAGGCAGCAGGGATGGCGTCCTGGTCGCGCAGCAGACGGCGGCCAACCTGCATGTCCAACCAGGCGATACCGTTTCGATCAAACCGACAGGTCTGCCGCCGGCGACGGTCAGGATCGCGGGCGTGGTCGATCTTCCCGACGCGGATTCGCTCTTCCAGGCCGTCGGTCTGCCGGCCCAGGCCGCGCCGCAAGCGCCTCCCGACAATGTCCTGGTGCTGCCGCGGCAAGACTGGCAACGGCTCTTCGAACCGCAGATGAAGCTGCGCTCCGACACCATCCGGCTGCAATGGCATGCGCGGCTCGCCCATGACGTGCTGCCGGCCGACCCCGTCCCGGCCTACACTTTCGTCACCGGCGCGCAACGGAACCTCGAGGCAAGAACCGTTGGCCAGGCTCTCGTTGCCGACAATCTCGGTTCGCGCCTCGGAGCGGTCCGCGAGGACTCGCTCTACGCCTCGGTCCTGTTCCTCTTCCTGGGGTTGCCCGGCATCGCGCTGGCCATGGCGCTTACCTTCGCGGTGATCTCCTCCGGCGCAGTGCGGCGGCGGATGGAACAGGCCCTGCTGCGCGTGCGCGGCGCCACCACGCAAGCGATCCTGTTCTTCTCGGCTGTCGAGGCGGCGCTGGTAGCCGTCGCCGGAACCGCCCTTGGCCTTGCCGGGGCATGGCTCTTTGGACCTGCCGGCTCGCCAGGTCCGCAGCCGATTTCGGCGGTGAGCGATCGGCCGTTGCTTTTCGTGGCGCTGGTCGGGGTGGCGCTGGGCTTTGCAGCCTTGCTGTTTCCGGCCTGGCGCGATGCGCGCCTGACCACCGTCGCGGCGGCGCGGCACACCGTCGGGCGCGGCGCCGCGCCGCTCTGGCAGCGGCTGTGGCTGGACGTGCTGCTGCTCGGCTGCTCAGGGTTCCTTTTTTGGCAGTCGGCCAGCACCGGATATCAGATCGTGCTGGCGCCCGAAGGCATCGCCGCGACCTCGGTCGACTACAAGGCTTTCATCGCGCCCGCTCTGTTGTGGCTAGGCATGGCGCTGTTGACGATCAGGCTGTCGGGCATGGTGATCGCACGCAACGGCAGGCTGTTGCGGGCGATCGTGGCCCCGGTGTCGGGGCCGCTGGCGCCGGTGGTTTCGGCCGCCTTGTCGAGGCAGCCGGGGCGGCTCACGGTCGGCATCGCCATGACGGCGCTGGCCATCTCCTTCGCCACGTCGACGGCAATCTTCAACACGACCTACAATGCCCAGGCCCGCATCGACGCCGAACTGACCAACGGTTCCGACGTCACCGTGTTCGGTACATCCGACAAGCCGGCCGGAGCACATATCGCGGCGCTGACCGCACTGACCGCTGCGGCTGCCGTGGAGCCCATGCAGCATCGTTTCGCCTATGTGGGCGCCGATCTGCAGGATCTCTACGGCATCGACCCCGCAAATATCGGGCGCGCCACCAACCTCTCCGACGCCTATTTCAGCGGCGCCGGCGCCGCCGCCACTCTCGACCGGCTCGCCGCCACGCCCGACGGCGTGCTGGTGTCGGAAGAAACTGTGAACGATTTCCAGCTTCAGCAAGGCGATACGATCAATCTGCGGCTGATCGATGCGAGAGACCATCAGTACCATCCGGTCGCATTCAAGTTCATCGGTGTCGCGCGTGAATTCCCAACGGCGCCGAAGGATTCCTTCCTCGTCGCCAATGCCGCCTATGTGGCGCGTATGACCGGCTCGAATGCATCCGAGTATGTCCTGATGCGGGCAAAGGGCGATCCGGCCGCGCTGGCGCGGCAGGCCCATTCAGTGCTCTCCTTCGATCCCGCGCTGAAGGTCACCGATATCGGTCAAGCGACGCATCTCATCGGGTCGAGCCTGACCGCGGTCGACCTTGCCGGGCTGACGCGGATCGAACTCGGCTTTTCCGTCGTGATGGGCGCCGCAGCCGCCGGCCTCGTGCTGGCGCTGGGCTTCGCCGAACGTCGGCGGCCCTTTGCCATACTTGGCGCCATCGGCGCCAGGCCGTCGCAATTGGCCGCCTTCCTGTGGAGCGAAGGCCTCGTCATCATCTTCGGCGGACTGGTCTTTGGCCTGCTATCGGGCATCCTTACCGCATGGATGCTGGTGAAATTGCTGACAGGCGTATTCGATCCGCCGCCGGAGACGCTTTCGGTACCATGGCTGCATCTGGCGATCGTGCTTGGCCTGGTCGTCGCGTCGGTCGCCGCGGCGGTGCTTTCGGCCCGGCCTTCGGCGGAGCCGGTTGCCGAGCAGTTGCGCGACCTGTGACGGCGGCGGCTTTATGCATTTGTAAGGCCACGGCCAACCAGTCGAAAACTGCAAGGCCTAAGGTGGCTCCGCTCCCGCTGCGGCCGGGAGCAGGTATCCGGCAAGTCCGGATCGATCCGGGGCAATGCCCTGAAACCAGAAAGGAAACAAAGATGAAGAAGAAATCAGTCATCGCTGCTGCCACGATCCTGGCGATCGCATCCTCCACCGGCGCCTACGCCAAGGCTGCCACCGGCACCATCGCCAGCATCGACAAGAAAGGCGATTCGATCACCATGTCCGACGGCAAGACGTTCACCTTGCCGGAAGGCATCGAAGCCGAGACGCTGAAGGTCGGCGAGAAGGTCACCGTCACCTATTCGACAAAGGCCGGCAAACTGACGGCCTCGAGCATCCAGCCGGCCAAGTAGGCCACCCGCATCGGGCCGAGACTTTCTGGCGGGGCCAGCATCGTTGCCGGTCCCGCCAATGAGTTGACGCGCAGACCGCAAGGCGGAACGACTATTGTACCTTCCATTGGCCCCGAAAGCCCCGGAGAGCGGCCCTTTTGAAAGAAGGGGCGCCCCTAACATGTCGGAATCGCCAGATTCCGGCATTCGCGCAATGAAATGTCGCTTGGTGCTCGGCGTCCCGTCGTTGCCACCGCCCTCCAGGTGCTTGAATACCGAGGGGCTGCCAAGCGCGGTGAGATCACAATTGTCGACCGCCTTGGTATGATAAAACTCTCACATGGAGCCTGCGAGGAGGAGCAACGCCACTTCGGCCAAGCGTCAGCCTGATTGTCCGAAACCAGACGTAAAAGGGTCTTGAAGGCCGCTGAACGTTGGCCTTAAATAATGCCGGTATTGGGTTCAGGGAGGCCTTCTTGATGACCAACGCTTTTCACGCCATCACGGTTGAAGAAGCGGCCGAGACCTATGTTCGCTCCAAAGGGAAGGCCCGGTTCCTCTTCATCGCACAGGCAATCCAAGCCATCCGAACATTGATGCCAGCCTGCAAGGCTTCCGACCGCGAGTTGGAGGAAATGCTGGCGGCGGCATGCGTCGTTCACAATGTCCCGGTCTCTTTCGATGTCGCAACGGCCGAGAGGGCGAAGACGCGGCTTTATTCATAGGAGCCGAGATGCCCGCGCTCGCGCCGATGCCTGCTTTATCGGACTATCGCTTGGCGATAGTGCGCTACCTGTTCGACAATGTCGACAATCCGAGCATTTCGATATCGGAGGTGATCC
This sequence comes from Mesorhizobium sp. B2-4-6, assembly GCF_006442775.1. Lineage (NCBI taxonomy): Bacteria > Pseudomonadati > Pseudomonadota > Alphaproteobacteria > Hyphomicrobiales > Phyllobacteriaceae > Mesorhizobium > Mesorhizobium sp. B2-4-6. Next base: position 31,477 of record NZ_VFVI01000006.1, on the reverse strand, counting down.
GCGCCGTGAGAAAGGCGTTTCCGCTTTGCGAGATGACAGATTGGGAACTCGGCAACCAGATAGCGCGAGCCGCGATAGATGCCGGGTTTGGTGTCGAATTCGATGCCGAGGTCCCCTAATCGAGTCCTGCACCGAAAGGTGCAAAACTCGATTTGAGGCAGGTTGCCGGAGAAGTGGATCGCCGCCTATAGGCGAAGTGGGCATCCCATGAACGACAGAGGACATCAGCCAACCGTTAACACTGCGCCCATCCGCTTAGAAATCGAAACGATCCATGCGCGCAATTCCGGACCGAAAGGCTTTTGCAAGGCCGCACGGTCCCAAGCAAGGAAATAGGCCTGGGACAATTTTAGCCGCTGATCGAAAGGGACAATGAGCCGGCCGGATGCAATATCCTCGGCGGCCATCGAAAGTTGGGCCAGCACAATGCCCCTTCCGTTTGTCGCGGCATCGATCGCGGCGCTCGACAAGGAGAAGGCGACTTCGCCCGAAACCTTTCGGTACGATGCCCCGATGCTTGCGGCCCATTCCGCCCAACCTGGCGGCGAGCGGTGGTCGCGAGCCCACTCTATGCTGAGAAGCGGCAGGTCGAGAATGTCGGCGGGTTCGCGCACCGGGTGCCTGGCGAGCAGCGCCGGCGAGCATGCCGGCACCACCCAGTCCGTGAACAGTTCGGTGTAGTGATCGAAATTACGATATTTGTCACCGTAGGAAATCCGGAAGTCGACCTCTTCGATATCCAGCCGGGGTTCTGTCTCAGCACCGATCAGGAGTACGCTCGCTCCCGGGTGGCCGATCTGCCAATCCAGCAATTGCGGGCCGATCCACTTGCTGGCCAGCGACGGCAGGCAGGAGATCGTCAGCGTGTCAGCGGACTGAGCACGTTCGATGATGTCCTGAGCCTCGCGAATTTGATCGAACCCGAGTGAAACGGCCGCGTGATAAACGCGCCCCAGCGCGGTCAGGGCGACACTCCTGCCACGCCGTTCCAGCAATCTGGCCTCCAGGACATCTTCGGCCTTTCGTATCTGCTGGCTGACCGCGCCGACGGAGACTCCAAGCTCGTCCGCCGCGGCCGTCACGCTGCCGCGCCTGCCGAAAGCCTCGAAGGCCTGTATCGCACGGAGTGGCGGTGTTTTCTTCACCTGGGCAACGATCCTGGGGTCAGCTTGATTTAGTTTTTCTAAAATAGAACGCAGATGCAAGCCCTATGTCGTCTCGGGCTCGCGGGATATTCGTTTCGGTGTTCACAAGCTGGGGAGGACGCCATGTTTCTTCGAAACTGCTGGTACGTAGCCGCGTGGGACCATGAAGTTGCCGACCAGCTGGTGCCAAGCCGAATCCTTGGCGAGGACATTGTCCTCTACAGGCGGACCGATGGCGCTGTGGCGGCGCTCGAAGACGCCTGTCCGCATCGCAAGCTGCCTTTGTCCATGGGCCGCATCAAGGGCGACACGGTCGAATGCGGCTATCACGGCCTGACCTTCGACAGCACGGGAGCCTGCACCCGCGTGCCGGGCGCGGAAAAGATACCGCATGTCGCATGCGTCCGCTCCTATCCGATCGCGGAACGCTACGGGCTGCTCTGGATATGGATGGGCGAGGCGGCCAAGGCCGATCCCGCTTTGATTTTCGAGGTCGACCACTGGGGCGATCCGGCATGGGGCGTCAACCGCGGCGAGTCGATGTCGCTGGATTGCAATTATCTCTACATGACCGATAATTTGCTCGATCCCTCGCATGTGTCGTGGGTCCACCAATCCTCCTTTGGCGGCGTTCAGGCCATGGAGGATGCGCCGCTCGAAACCACCGTGGGCGCGGACGGTGTGACCGTGTGGCGCTGGGTGGTCGATGCCGAGCCGGCGCCTTTCTATGCGCCCTTCCTCAAATTCACCGGCAAATGCGACCGCAAGCAGCACTATGAGGTGCGTTACCCCTCCAACGCGATCATCAAGGCGATCTTCGTGCCGGCCCGCACGGGCGGCGAGGGCAAGCCGCTGCACGAGGACGTGTTCCTCATGGACAGCTACAACTTCATGACGCCGGTCGATGAGAACCAGACGAAATACTACTGGTTCCAGATGCGCAATTTCGCGCCCGACGACCTGGAGGTTTCGCGCCAGTTCGCCACATCCGTCCGTGGTGCCTTCGACGAGGACCGCGTCGTGCTCAATGCCGTGCACAAGGGCATGGCCAACAAGCGCACACCCAATCTCGATCTCAAGATCGATGTCGGTCCGCTGCGCTTCCGCCGCAACCTCGCCAAGCTGATCGCCGGCGAGAGCCAGGAATTGGCGGCCGCCGAATGAACGCATTCACCGCCCGCGACACTATCGCAAGCAGCGGGTTTCGCGACCTGAAACTGGTCGCGAAGGTGAAGGAGAGCGCCGTCATCACGTCGTTTCATTTCGAGCCGGTCAATCCACGCGACTGGCGCGCTTTCGAGCCAGGCCAGTTCCTGGTGTTCCGCATTCCGGTGCCCGGGAGTGCCGCCGGCGAAAGGGGATACGTGCTGCGCAACTACAGCGTCTCCTGTTCGCCCGCCAGCGAGGGCCTCTACCGGATCAGCGTCAAGCGCGAAGCCGCGCCCGCGCCAGGGCTTCCCGGCGGGATAAGCTCGTGCTTCCTGCAAGATCAGGTCGACGTTGGCGATGTGCTCCAGGCAGAAGGGCCGCGCGGCGATTTCGTGCTCGACAGGACCAGCCCCCGTCCGGTCGTGCTGCTCAGCGGCGGCGTCGGGCTGACGCCGATGGTGTCGATGCTGCATGCGCTGGCGACGATTGCGGATCGCCGTGCCACCTTCATTCATGCCTGCGAGAACGGCGACGTGCATGCGCTGCGCGACGAGGTGGCGGGCCTTGTCGCAACGCGGCCCGGGCTGATCGCTCATTACTGCTACCGATCGCCGTCCGAGCTCGACAGGACCGAGCGGCGCTTCCACAGCGAGGGCATGATTTCGCGAGACGTGTTGCAGCGCCTGCTGCCGATCGATGACTATGATTTCTATCTTTGCGGGCCACCGCCGTTCATGCAGGCAATCTACGGCCTGTTGCGCGGGCTTGGCGTGCCGAAGCATCGTATCGCCTACGAATTTTTCGGCCCGGCGACGGTGCTCGAGCCGGATGCGGTGCGAGCTCCCCCGGTTCCCGTGCAGCCGGCAAGGATCGAGGCGACCGGCGAGGCGACAACCGTGGAATTCCGAAAATCGGGCCTCAAGGCGGTCTGGGACGGCTCGGCCGCATCGCTGCTCGACTTCGCCGAGGATCAAGGCCTGACACCGGAATTCAGCTGCCGGGTCGGCATCTGCGGCACCTGCAAGTCGCGGCTTGTCTCGGGAGAGGTCGCCTATTTCGAAGAACCGCTGGACGAACTCAGGGCAGGCGAAGTGCTGCTGTGCTGCTCGAAGCCGCACGGATCAGTCGTCCTGGATATTTGACAAGATCGTCGTGCCGCGCGTGGCCGGGGGAAACGGAAGTCGGGATTTGGAACAGTCGGTCAAACCAGCGTCAAGCTTGCCACTCAATCCGCATGTCGCGGCATTGCCGCCCTACAATGCCGGCATGAACATCGCGATGGCGCGGGCGCTGAGCGGGCACCACGACATCGCCAGGCTTGCCAGCAACGAAAACCCCGACGGTTGTTCTCCCGCCGTCACCGCCGCGCTGGCCTCCTCGTCCTTTGAGCCATGGCGTTATGCCGATCCGGCCTGCACGGCGTTGCGGGCGACACTTGGCGATAGACTGAGAGTCGACCCCAACCTGATTGTCGTCGGCAATGGCTCCGAGGAGATGATCGCCGCCATCTCGCGTGCCGTCCTGGTGCCGGGCGCCTCGGTGGTAACGACAGTGCCGAGCTTCGGCTTGCATGAGATAGAGCCGCTGGCGGCGGGTGCTGACGTCGTCAAGATCGCCATGACGCCGGAGATGGACTTCGACCTTGCCGCGCTCGAAACAGCAATCGCCTCCGGGCCGCGAGTGATCTTCATATCCTCGCCCTGGAACCCGGTCGGCCCCGGTCTCGACCGCTCCAGCTTGCGACGGCTGATCGGTGCCGTTCGGCCCGGCACGCTTCTCGTCCTCGACGAGGCGTATTTCGAGTTTGCCGATCCCGGCGCGGCGGACGGCATCGAGGTTCTGCGCGACAGTTCCATCGATTACGTCGTGCTGCGGACCTTTTCGAAGGCTTATGGCCTGGCCGGACTGCGCGCCGGTTATGCCGTCTGTTCCGGTCTTGAACTGGCGAGAGTGATTGCTGCCGCAAAGACGCCGTTCAACGTCAACGCCGCGGCACAGACAGCCGCTATTGCCGCCCTTGCCGACGAAGATTGGATGAAGGCGTCGGTGGGGCGCATCAGGGGCGAGCGTGCCCGTGTCGCCGCCGCGCTCGCCGGTTTTGGCTTCCAGGTTGCGCCGTCGCAAACAAACTTCCTGTTCTTCGGGGGCAAGGGCGACAGTTCAAGCCTCGCGGCTGGTCTCCTGGAGCAGGGGATTATCGTCAAGGCGTGGCGTGAGGCCGGCTATGAACGCTTTCTGCGCGTCACCATCGGCTCCCCGGCGGACAACGGCCGGCTGATCACTGCGCTCCGGGGATTGACGGGACAATGAGCGGCGTCGCTTCTCCAGGACAACTGAACTGGATCGACCAGGCGGTGCCATTGCCTGTCGTCGACAGCATCCGCGGTGTCGTCGGCGCCCCAAACGTGCGGACCGGCGACGATGCCGGGGCGACCGACCTTGGGTTGAACGGCACGGATTGCGGTGCCGGCATTGTTGTCACGCCTTCGTCGACGGAGGAGGTCGCGGCGGTCGTGCGCATCTGCCGCCGCAACGAGGTTTCCATCGTGCCGCAAGGCGGACGAACCGGCCTGGTCGGGGGCAGTATTTCGCGGCCGGGCGAGATCGTCCTATCGACGGCGCGCATGAACCGCATCGATCGGCTCGATCCGATCGATCGCGTGGCGGTGGTCGGCGCCGGCGTCACTCTGGAAGCCCTGCAGCAGGCCGCGCTCGAACACCGGCTGGAACCGGGCATAGACCTTGCAGCGCGCGGCTCGGCGACGATCGGCGGTATGGTGTCCACCAATGCCGGTGGGGTGATGGCCTTTCGCAACGGCGTCATGCGCCATCGCGTGCTTGGTCTCGAGGCCGTGCTGGCAGACGGATCGATCTATTCCGATCTGACCCGGGTGGTGAAGAATTCCGCCGGCTACGACCTGAAGCATCTCTTCATCGGTGCCGAGGGAACGCTCGGCATCGTCACCCGCGTGGTTGTCAAGCTCGACCCTTCGCCGCGAGCCACCGCCACCGCGCTTTTCGGCCTGCCGTCGGTCGACGCGGCTTTGCAGATCATCCGCACGGCGCTGGAATCGGATGTCGGGCATCTGCGCGCGGCGGAGGCGATGTGGAACTCGTATTTCAGGCTGGCCGCCGCCGCGCATGGATGGTCCGAAGCCGGCGTGGCGCCCGGGCAGCCTTTGTTCCTGCTGCTGTCGCTTGGCGGGGCCCGCGAGGATGCGCTGCGCGAGGATTTCGAGCGGATTTATTCGGAGGCGATGGAGCGTCATCCCGAAGCGACCGGCATCATTGCCGGCTCACGGCGACAGGAGGACGATTTGTGGCGGCTGCGCGAGGACACCGGCGTGCTCTACCGCGCTCATCCCAATGCGCCTTCCTTCGACGTATCCGTGCCATTGTCGGAGATTTCGGCCTATCTCGAAAGGATCATACCCGGCCTTGCCGCGATCGAGCCGGGTCTCGCGCCCTATGTCTTCGGGCATCTGGCCGATGGCAACCTGCATATCGTGCTCAACCGCCGGGGTCCGCTGGCTCCTCACATCGCGAAGGCGGTCGAGGACGTCCTGTATCGACAGCTCCGGGAGATTGGCGGTTCCTTTTCCGCCGAGCATGGCGTTGGGTCGAAGCGCATTCATTCCCTGCTGGCGACAGCCGACCCGACGAAGCTCGCCGCGATGGAGCGGGTGAAACGAGCACTGGACAATCAGTCGATCATGAACCCCGAAAAGGTGCTTCCCTGCGACGCCTGGTTCGTCCGGTCCCGCAGCCCGCTCCCCACCGGCAACGAGCGCCGATTGCCCCTTAAGAACGCGAGCGATCTCAACGATGAATAGCCACCTAGCGGAACGACAGGGAATGAACGGATTGACCGCAGCTACCAGTCGCCCAGCGGGACCGATGACGCGCCAAGATGAGAAGGTGTCGCCCTATGCCTCGGATTTTGCGGCCCTGCGCAAGGGATTTCGCGAGGCGGCCGAGCGGGCGGGCGCGGAACTATCCAAATATCCTCATCCGCTGAACGGGCCGGATGGCGAGGCCCTGGCGACCGATGTGGCACTGCTTGGCCGCCGCGATGCGCCGAAACTGATCGTGCTCATCTCCGGAACGCATGGGGTCGAAGGGCCGTTCGGCTCGACCTGCCAGACCGCGTGGCTCTGCCAGAAGAACCTGCGGCGCTTGCCCGACGACACGGCGATCCTCGCCATCCACCTCATCAATCCCTGGGGCACGGCGTGGTCGCGGCGCGTCAATGAAGACAATGTCGACCTCAACAGAAACTTCATCGACTGGGCGACGGGTGTTCCCGTCAACAACGGCTATGCCGGCTTGCACGACGCGCTTGCCTACCGCGAGTGGGAAGGACCGGATCGCATAGCGGCCGACGAGAAGCTCGCCGCGGCGCGCCAGAAGCTCGGGCATGCCGGGCTGGCGGCGATCGTCGAGGCCGGCCAGTATGAGTTCGCCGACGGGCTGTATTACGGCGGCGGCGGTCCCGTCTGGTCGAACCGCACCTTGCACGAAATCCTGAAGACTTTTGCCGGCGAGGCGCGCCAGGTCATCGTCTTCGACCTGCATACCGGCGCTGGGCCCTACGGCTACCCGGCCCTGCTTTCGGTGGCGAGTTCCGAGCATGCCGGCCTTGCCTGGGGCAAATCCATCTTCGGGCCAGCGCTTGCTACAGTCCTGACAGGTCCGGGCGCCAAGATCGGCACCGGCATCGCGGCCACCGCGACAGGTTATGTCTCCGACGCCGTCCGCAAGCAAATGCCGAACGCGCGCGTGCTGCCGCTTGTCGTCGAATGCGGCACGCTGGACGGCCCAGCGGTCATGGAAGCGGTGCAAGCCGACAACTGGCTGCATCTGCACGGCAAGCTCGATTCGCCGCTGGGCAAGCGGATCCGGGAAACGCTGCGCTCGGCCTTCATTCCGGACGATGCGGATTGGCAGCGGGTCTGCCTTTCCAGCAGCCTGCGTTATTTCGATCGTGCGCTGGCGGACCTGCGGGCTGTCGAGATAGGCCAGGACGAGGCCGTTGGGAGCGAACAAACGTCGCCAACCGTTCGCGCCGGTGTGGCCGGCCAGGCTCCCGCCCACGAACCGAAGACCGGCACACCAGCCGTGCAGATCGACGAACTTCACAAAAGTTTCGGCTCCCTTCTGGTGTTGAAGGGCGTCAATCTCACGGCGCATGCCGGCGAGGTGATTTCCATGATCGGCTCGTCCGGATCCGGTAAGAGCACGTTCCTGCGCTGCATCAACCTCCTGGAACAGCCGGATGGCGGCAAGGTCGCCATCGACGGCGAACTCATCAAGATGAAGCCGTTGCCGAACGGCCGTGTCGGGCCGGCCGACATGGCGCAGGTCGAACGGATCCGCGCCCGCGTCGGGATGGTCTTCCAGAACTTCAATCTCTGGCCGCACATGACGGTGGTCGAGAACATCGTCGAAGCGCCCCGGCATGTGCTGAAGGAGCCCCGCGAGAAGGCGACCGAACATGCCCACGCCCTGTTGAAGAAGGTCGGGCTCGCCGACAAGCATGCCCATTATCCGGGCCAGTTGTCCGGCGGCCAGCAGCAGCGGGCCGCGATCGCGCGAACGCTTGCGATGCGGCCCAAGGTCATCCTCTTCGACGAACCGACATCGGCGCTCGATCCCGAGCTGGTCGGCGAGGTGCTGCGGGTGATCCGTCAGCTGGCCGAGGAAGGCAACACCATGATCCTCGTGACGCATGAGATGCAGTTCGCGCGCGAGGTCTCCCACAAGGTCCTGTTTCTCCACCAGGGAAAGGTGGAGGAAGAGGGTGCGCCCGCGGAGCTGTTCGGCAGCCCGCGCTCTGAGCGTCTGCGTCAATTCCTGGCGCGCACGCTGTGAGGAAAAACCGCACCCTCGAAGCGTTCGGTTCGCACCGGACAACGGCAATGAGATCAACAACAAGGGGAACTGACAATGAAACTGAAAGTCTTGACGCTGCTCGCTTTTCTCGCGGGAAGCATGGGCAGCGCATTGGCCACCGAAGGCGAGTTGTCCATCGGGACCGAAGGCGCCTACCCGCCATGGAGCATGTCCGACGCCAACGGCAATGTCACCGGTTTCGACGCCGATGTCGGCGCCCTACTCTGCACCAAGCTCCAAGTGAAGTGCCACTTCGTCGTGCAGGCTTTCGACGGGTTGATCCCGGCGCTGAAGGCCAAGCGCTTCGACGTCATCATCTCGGGCATGTCGATCACCGCCGATCGCAAGAAGGAGATCAATTTCAGTGTCGGCTACGCCGAACTGGCCAACATGTTCGTCGCGGCCAAGGGTTCCGATCTGGCCGCCATCACCGACGTCGACACGCTGCTGAAATCGCTCGACGGCAAGAAAGTCGGCGTGCAGGCCGGCACGACGCACGCGCATTTCCTCGAGAAGCGCGCGCCGAATGCCGACCTGAAAACCTACGACACGCTCGACCAGATGCAGATCGATCTTGCGAGTGGCCGTATCGACACCGCGTTCGCCGATCAATCGGCCTTGCAGGACTTTCTGGACAAGCCGGATGGCAAGAACTTCCAGCTGGTCGGCGTCGAGATCAAGAGCACATATGATCCGACACTCGGCGAGGGCATCGGCGTCGGTATCGCGCAGGACAATACCGAGCTCAAGGCGAAGATCGACAAGGCGCTTTGCGAGCTGGTCGCCGATGGTTCGGTCGGCAAGGCCAGCCAGAAATGGTTCAAGACCGACATTTCCCGGCCCTGCAACTAACGCCGTGTGTCTACCGCATGCGCCCGGGCGGCCGGGCGCATGCATCCAGCTTCGCGTGGCAGACTAGGGCAACTCACATGGAATTCGGTCTCTGGCAGGTTTGGGAAGGGGGATGGGTGACCGCGATCTTGCGCGGCGCATCGATAACCATCCTCGTCGGTCTCGTCAGCATGGCGGCGGGGCTGGCGATCGGCATTGTCTGCGGCCTGATCAAATGGGCCCGGATATTTCCGCTTTCGGTGCTGGTCGATGCCTATACGTCGCTGGTGCGTGGCGTGCCCGAACTGCTGATCATCTACCTCCTGTTTTTCAGTTCGGTTGAATTCGTGACCAAGGTCGTGACCGCTTTCGGCTATGCCGGCGTCGCGGAGAGCGGCTATGCGTTCGTCATTGCGGTTATAGCCATCGGCGCGATTTCCGGCGCCTATTCGACCGAGGTCGTGCGCGGGGCGCTCGGCGCCATCCCCAATGGGCATATCGAGGCCGCTCGCGCGCTTGGGCTATCAGGTGGCCGGATCTTCCGCCGCATCATCGCGCCACAGATGCTGCGCATCGCGGTTCCTGGCATCAACAATGTCTGGCAGACCACCATCAAGGACACGGCCCTGGTTTCGGTGGTCGGCCTTCAGGAATTGATGCGCATTTCATTCATCGGCGCCAATTCCACACGCCATCCGTTCATCTTCTATCTGATCGCGGCGGTGGTTTATCTGGTCATCACGCTTGCAAGTCAGGCCGGGTTCGACGGGGTCGAACGCCTGCTCAGGCTGCGGACAAGAAAGTAGCATGATGGACCTCATCCAGCTTGCGGTTCCCGTTCTGCTCAAGGGCCTGTGGGTCACGGCGGCGCTGACTCTCGTTTCGGTGCTGATCGGCTTCAATCTGGGTCTCGGCCTGGCGCTGATGCGCCTGTCCTCCAACCGCCTGCTGTCGGGCTTCGCCAAATACTACAGCAATGTCTTTCGCGGGACGCCGCTGCTGGTACAGATTTTCCTGTTCTACTACGGGCTCGGCCAGCTTCCCCTGATCAAGGACAACGCGGCTCTGTGGTGGGTGATCAGCGACGGCGCGCGCTGCGCCGTGCTGGCGCTGGCGCTGAACACGGCCGCCTATACATCCGAAATTCTGCGTGGCGGATTGATGTCGGTTCCGGTCGGGCTTGTCGAGGCGGCCCAGGCGTGCGGCATGTCGCGCATCTTGCTGTTCCGGCGTATCGAGTTCCCGCTCGCCATCCGCCAGGCGCTGCCGGCCTATGGCAACGAGCTTATCCTAATCGTCAAAGGCACCAGCCTTGCCTCGACAATCACGGTGCTTGAAATCACCGGCTATGCCAAGCGGCTGATGAGCCAGACCTTCGCGATCTTCGAGATCTTCGCCATTGCTGGAGTGCTCTATCTTGTTATTAATCTGCTGTTGATCGCGGTCATCCGTTCTGTTGAGCATTTTCTAATGCGCCACGAGTCCACATCTGACCGGAAATCGGTCGCGCTGCGCCAAAATAGATCTACAGCGGTTTCGTGACTCTCTTGCGGAGATTGAGGATTTTATCCCCTGCGTGTGAGCGGCCATCGCTTGCTTTTCAGTTTCGCGGCACAACCGCTTCGTCCCCATCAACCCGGGTTCTGAGTGTTGCGGGGAAGAAGGGGCGAACTGGATCTATGAGGAATTGAAGCTGAATGACAACTTTCTCTGCGGGTTGCACTGGAAGCTGAAGTTCGTTTTCGGACCCAAAATGCTCCTGCCGGCTGCGCGCCCAAAGCCGGTCGCTCCCGATCGCGTCCATGCACCAAAAGCGGTCGAGCGGACTTATCCACCTCTGTGGATCAAACAGGCCGGTGGGTAGGGTGAACATCGACAGGAATGCCGGTGACCATTTCCACCCCTCCAACATTCGCCCATAAGGGAGCACAAGTGTGCGCATCGTCGTCGCAGCTGGCTGAACCGGCCGGGCAGCCTCGGTCCTCGGCGGCGCGCTTCTTCTACGGAACTCGCGGGCGATCGTTTCCCAGCCGGATGAAATTAACTATCCAGCTGATGGCCAGTGCGCTGCCTGTTTAGACCTCGGACAGGTTTTGCCGGTATCTATCGGGAAAAAGGAGCTGGAAAGTCATGACCGAGATCTGGCGCTCACTCCTGGGCAATCTTGCCCTCGTCTCGATCCTGGTCGTCGCCTGGGACCTCGTGGCGGATTTCACGGGGCGCCTCCCGCGGCTGATACAATCGCTGTTTTTGGGCGCGGTCATGTGCGCGGGTTCGATCATTTCCATGGCGACGGCCCTGAACGTCTCCGGTTTCGCGGTCGACCTGCGTGCCGCCTTTATCGGCGCGGCCGCCTTCTTCGGCGGATGGCCGGCGATGTTCATCGCAACCGCCGGCTCCATTGCCTATCGCGCCTATCTTGGCGGGCAGGGCGCGAGTGTCGGCGTCATGAGCATCCTGATCACGGCCGTTGTCGGACTGGCATGGCACCACGTCGTCGCGGTCCGCTCGCGCACCATGCTCGATATACTCGGTCTGGGCGTGACGGTCGCGCTCGCCGGGCTGATTACGCTTGTGGTCATTCCCCAGCAGGTCCTCGCCGGCTTCGTTCAGCAGAGCACGCTTCCGTCCTTGGTATTCCGATTCCTCGGCACCTTCATCATCGGCGTGCTGCTCGACCGGCAGCAGCGGCGCCGCGATCTCGCCATGTCCAACATGATCTACCGCGCCATGGTCCGCGAGCTGCCGGATTGCCTCAACGTGAAGGATGCAGCCGGCCGCTTTGTCGTTGCAAACCCGGCCACCGCCGAAATGATGCGCGCCGCCTCGGCGGAGAATCTTATCGGCAGGACGGATTTCGATTTCTATCCGAAGGACGTGGCCGAGCGTTTCAGGCAGGATGAACTGGGCGCGCTGGAGACCGGGCTGACATCACGCCTCGACCAGCCCGCGCTTTTCCCGGATGGCAGCCAGGGCTGGCTCTACACCTTGAAGGCTCCCTTTCGCGACGAGACCGGCAAGATCGTCGGCGTCATCACCTATAACCGCGACATCACCGAGCAGAAGCGCAACGCCCAGCTCAAGAACGATTTCATCTCGACGGTCAGCCATGAGCTGCGCACGCCGCTGACGTCGATCCGCGGCTCGCTCGGCCTGATCGCGGCGGGCGTCGCGGGCGAATTGCCGGCCAAGGCCGCCAATCTCGTCAACATCGCCCACAACAACAGCGAGAGGCTGGTTCTTCTCATCAACGATATCCTCGACATGGAGAAGATCGAATCGGGCGTCATCAGCTTCAAGATCAAGCAGATGCCTGTGCGCCCGGTCCTGGAGCAGGCCATCGCCGCCAGTTCCAACTATATGGCCGAGAGCAGGATCCGCATCGTCCTTGTCGACGATGCCCCGCGCGCCGAGGCCAATATCGACCCGGACCGCTTGCACCAGGTGATGGCGAATCTTCTGTCGAATGCGATCAAGTTCTCAGATCACGGCGGCACCGTGATGGTGAAGCTGCAGCGCCGCGACGGCGGCATGCTGCGCATCTCCGTGATCGATCAGGGCGCGGGCATTCCCGAAGCGTTCCGCAGCCGCATATTCGGCAAGTTCGAGCAGGCCGACGCGTCCAGCACGCGCAGGAAGGGCGGCACGGGCCTGGGCTTGAGCATCGTCAAGACCATCGCTGAAAAGCTGGGCGGCACCGTTTCCTTCGAAACGGAGGAAGGCAAGGGGACGTCGTTTCACGTCGACCTTGCCGAAGCGCATAGGCAGGAGGAGAGGCCTGTTCTGGTCGAGCGCCGGTCGCGCAAGCGCGATGGGCGGCTGCGTGTCCTGATTTGCGAGGACGAGTCGGATGTAGCCACGGTGATCGCCGCACTTCTCGATGCCGAAGGCTTTTCCAGCGATGTCGCCCCCGACATCGATACCGCCAAGGCGCTGCTGAGCTCGCGCGACTACGTGGCGCTGACGCTCGACATCAAGCTGGCGGGGGAGTCCGGCATCAAGCTCTTCCACGACATCAGGGCGTCACCGGTGAATTCCGACATTTCGGTCATCGTCATCTCCGCCGTCGCCGACGAAGCCAGGCGCTCGCTGAACGGCACCGCTGTCGGCATCGTCGACTGGCTGGAAAAGCCGGTGGATTCGAAGCGGCTGCACGCGGCTCTGGCCAAGATCGTCGGCCGCAGGGTCGAGCCGAAACCGCAGATCCTGCATGTCGAGGATGACGAGGGCGTGCTTGCGGTGATGTCGGAGGGCCTGGGTTCGGGGGTCTCGATCACCTCGGCGAAAACGCTGAAGGACGCGCAGCAGGCGATCGCGAACCATCGTTTCGATCTTGTCATCCTGGACATCGCGCTCCCCGACGGATCGGGACTGGACCTGCTGACCGATCTGCCGCTCGAAACAGGGGTCATCGTGTTTTCCGCAGCCGAGCTGGACGACAAGCTGGGCGATCGCGTGCAGGCGATCATGACCAAGACCAAGGCGTCGGAGATCGATGTCGCAAGGCTGGTCAGGAACATGCTGGTTTCGACCCGCGACGCCTCCGCGCAAGCCAGGGAGTGACCTTTATGCCGTCAAGGATCCTTTATGTCGATGACGAGGACGACATCCGCGAAATCGCTCAGATGTCGCTCGAGCTCGAGCCGGAATTCGAAGTGCGGTCCTGCGCTTCGGGCGTGGCGGCGCTGGTCGACGCGGCGGCATGGCTGCCCGACCTCATCCTGCTCGACGTGATGATGCCGGACATGGACGGGCCGGAGACGCTGAAGCGCTTGGCCGAATCGCAGCCGACGGCGACGATACCCGTGGTGTTCATCACGGCGCGCACCCAGACGCACGAGGTCGAGCGCTATCTCGCCATGGGAGCGGTTGGGGTTATCGCGAAGCCCTTCGACCCGCTTGCGCTTGCCGGCGAGGTGAAGAGGCTGCTTGCGTCGCGCGCCGGCGGCTCGGCGGCCTAGCCGGGAGAGCGCGTGCAGCGGCGAGACGCTTGTCGGCAAGCACCGGCCTGGTGTTTACGCCTCCTATACCATGCGCCGATATTCATCTACTGATTGCATCGAAATGCGGCCGTCGCGAATCGGCTTGTCTATGATTTGGGCGGCATTGGCCGGCGCGGGTGGCCGCGCGGGCTTGGTTCATGGACCGCGTTGGCGGATGTCGGTTCATGGGTCGGTTACTCCGGGGGGCAACGAGGCGTAAACCGGAGCATGACTGGTGGATGGAGCGAAGGCGAGAATTCTGATCTGCGACGATGATCCCTTGTTGCTCGAGCTGATGGAATTCAGGTTGAGGGCGAAGGGATACGAGGTCGTCAAGGCCGTCGACGGGGCGGAGGCGCTCGAGAAGGTGCGGCGGGACGCTCCCGACGTCGTCGTGCTCGACGCGATGATGCCGAAGGCTGACGGTCTGGAGGTGCTGGCCCGCATCAAGGGCGACCCGGCCCTGTCCGAAACGCCGGTGGTCATGCTGACTGCCCGCAAGGGCGAAAAGGACATTGTCTCGGCCTTGGACAAGGGGGCTGACGACTATCTGGTGAAGCCATTCATCCCCGAGGAACTGCTGGCCAGGCTCGCGCGGCTGATCGCGCGCAAGGGCGGGAAGCGCTGATGCGGCGCGGCCGGCGCTTGAGCCTTGCCGCATGCCTGATCCTGGCCGTCGCCGCCGCTCCGCGCGCGGCGCTGGCGCAGACGGTCGACGAGCTCTACGCCTCGGCCGTGAAGGCGAGGCAAGCGCAGCATTTCGACGAGGCCGCAGATCTCTTGAAGCGCGCGCTGGCGCTCAAGCCCGACAATGCCGATGCGCTGGTCCAGCTTGGCTTCGCCGAGCTCGGCCGCAACGACCTTCAGGCGGCGCGTGACGCCTTTTCCAAGGCCCTTTCGATCGCCCCGACTTACCGGGATGCCTCTTTCGGCATGGCCGAGGTCGAGTTCCGCTCCGGCAATCTGGACGCAGCACTACCGCTCGCCGAAGCCGTCGCCAAGGCCGACCCGGCCAATGCCGACGCCGCAACGCTTGTCGAGAACATCCGCAAGGCGAAACAGCCGGCGGTCAGCAAGCTGAAACCGGCTGCCACGGCTGCCGCGCCGGTGAGGAAACCCTATCGCCGGCCCGATCCCGTCCCCGGTCTGATGGAAGAAGGCAGGCGCCTGCGCCAGGCAGGCAAGCTGCCAGAGGCGGAAAAGGTCTATCGCCGCGCCCTGAAGCTTTCACCGAAAAACACCGACATCCTGGTCGCGCTTGGCCTTGTCGTCGGCTCCAGCCAGCGCTTCGACGAAGCTGGGCATTTCTTCGACCGCGCGCTGGCGATCGAGCCCGGCCTTCTCGATGCCAGGCTGGGCAAGGTGCGCCTGGCGATCTGGCAGGGCGATACGCCGCGCGCCCGTGCGCTGATCGACGAGGCGCTGGCGAGCGCGCCGGTCAATGCCGAGGCGCTCGACCTCGATGGCAGGATCGCCCTTATCGAGGGCGACCAAAGGCGGGCCGGGCAATCGTTCCAGCGCGTGCTTGCGCTTGAGCCGAAGAATGCCGAGGCGCTGGTCGGGATCGGCGACGTGCGCCGCGCCGAGGGCGACGACGAGGCCGCGCGGGAAGCCTACACCCAAGCGCTCGCCATCGAGCCGGGCTCCGCCGACATCGAGCAGAGGCTGGCCGTGCCGCCGCCGCGCAAATGGCGGCTCGATCTCGGCAGCGAGGTGAGCGATCTCACCAATGGGCTGGGCGACTGGACCGACAGTTCGGCCGGCCTTGCCTATCGGCTGTCGCCGCGCACGACGATTTCCGGCCACACCCGGCTGGCGACGCGCTTCGGCCGCACCGACGTCCAGATCGAGGGCCGCATCGACCAGGCCTTTACGCCGGCCTTCTCCGCCTATGCGCTCGCGGCAGCGACGCCGGACGCCGATTTCCTGGCGCGCTATTCGATCGGCGCCGGCGCGTCCTGGCAGGTCGTGGCGCCGGCAAAGGCGTTCGGCCCGCTCTCGCTCAACATCGATGCCCGCTACGACGACTTCGTCGACACCGGCGTCACCAGCATCCAGCCCTGGATCCAGGCCTATGTCCTCGACGGCCGCCTGGGGTTTTCCGCCCGCTGGGTGCATGCGCAGGACGATATCGGCTCGCGCGCCGACGGCTACGTGCTTCGCGCCGACCTTGCGGTGACGGAGCGTTTCAACGTCTTCGCCGGCTATGCCGACGCCCCCGAGATCGACGACGGCGCTTTGATCCCGACGCGCAGCGTGTTCGGCGGCATTTCCTTCGACGTCAGCGATCCGCTGACGCTGCGCGCCAGCGTCGCGCATGAAGAACGCCCGACCTTCGACCGCAACATATTCGGCCTCGGCCTGACGGCGCGGTTCTGACCATGTGGTACATCTGGGACCTGTCGATACTGCTCAGCGCGCTTTCCCTGGTGATCATGCTGTTCCTGATCGCGCGCCGCATGCTGCAGGAACGCCGCGGCAGGGCGACGGCCGACCAGCGGCGCCAGATTCTGACCGCGCTGATCACCTTCAGCGAAAACCGCGATCGCGAGGCCTTGAAGACCGCGGTGCTTGGCGTGCCGGCCGGCATCGCGATCGACGCCGGCTTCGAGTTCATTTCGCTGCTGCGCGGCGAGGAGAGGGACGACGTGCTTGTCGCCTTCAACGAATGCGGCCTGCCGGCCCGTGTCGCCAGGCAACTGCGGAAAGGCAACGTCGCCGACCGCATCCACGCCGCCGAGATGCTGGCGGCGCTGGCTTCGGACGATGCGTCGGCAAGCCTGCTTTCCGCGCTTGCCCAGGACCGTTCGCGCGAAGTCAGGATCGCCGCGGCCATCGCGCTCTGCGATCTCGGCAGCCTGCCGCTGCTCGGCACCGCGCTGGACTTTATCGGCGTGGCGGGGCAGCGCTCGCGGCGCCTGATCGAGCTGTTCAGGCGCTTTCCGCGCTCGCGCTTCAACGAGCTTGCGGTCCACGCGTCGCGCATCGACGCCTCGCCCCTCATCAGAGCGGCTGCGATCGACGCGCTGGCGCGGGCCGGCGGCTTCGGCTTCGCCGATTTCTTCGCGGGCCTCGCCGGTGATGCCGCGCCCGAGGTTGCCGCCGCCGCGCTGCGGGCGCTGGGCCTGACGGGGCACGCCCAGGCGCCGGCCATCCTCAAGCGCGCCATGGAAAACGACGACTGGGACGTACGCGCCGCCGCCGCCGAGTCCGCGGGCCGCCTCGGCCTGCCCGAGCTCGCAGCGCCCCTGTCCACGCTGATGGACGACGAGGTCTGGACCGTGCGCTATGCCGCCGCCAACGCGCTGCGCTCGTTCGGCCAGCCGGGAGAGCGGCTGCTGCGCGAGATCGCTTCCGCCGAGGTGTCGCGCAGCCAGCGCACCGCCTCGCTCATCCTTGCCGAGGGACCGGCCCTATGATCGCCGACTGGAGTCACGAGGTCGTGCTTGCCGCCACCATCCTGTCCTGGTTCATCATCGGGGCGGGGCTGGCGCAGACGACGATCTATCTCTTGCAGCTCGTCGTCGCCGGCTACGCGCTGTCCAAGCGTCCGCCGGTGGCGCGCTCGGCGCTGCTGTGGCAGCGCTATGGCGATATCGCGCCGCCGATCGCGCTGCTGGTGCCCGCCTATAACGAGGCGCTGAACGTGGTCGAGAGCGTCCAGTCGATGCTGGCGCTCGAATATCCGAATTTCGAGGTGGTCGTCATCAATGACGGCTCGAAGGACGACACCTTGCTGCGCCTCATCGAGGCTTTCAAGCTGGTGAAGTTCCACAGACCCTATGAGGAGGCGCTGGCGCACCAGCCGATCCGCGGCCTCTATTCCTCGCCGGTGACCGAACGGCTGTTCGTGGTCGACAAGGAAAACGGCGGCAAGGCCGATGCCCAGAACGCCGGCATCAATGTCTGCCGCGCGCCGCTCTTCTGCGTCATCGACGGCGATTCCATCCTCGATCCCGATGCGCTGATGCGCGCCGCCCAGCCCTTCATCGACGACCCCGAGCGCACCATCGCCGTGGGCGGCACGATCCGCATCGCCAACGGTTCGAGGATCGAGGCGGGCAGGGTGCGCGAGATCCACCTGCCGCGCCGCCTGCTGCCTTTGTTCCAGGTGGTGGAATACCTGCGCGCTTTCCTGATGGCCAGGCTGGCCTGGAGCAGCATCAACACGCTGATGCTGGTGTCCGGCGCCTTCGGCATGTTCCGCCGCGCAGAAGCGGTTGCGGTGGGCGGCTTCACCAAGGGCTCGATGGGCGAGGACCTCGACATCGTCATCAAGCTGCACCGCCATATGCGCGACAGGAAGCGCAAATACCGCATCCAGTTCATTCCCGAGCCGGTGTGCTGGACCGAGGCGCCGGAAACGCTGAGCGTGCTCGGCCGCCAGCGCTCGCGCTGGCAGCGCGGCGCGCTCGAATGCTTCTTCCGCTACCGCTCGATGCTCTTCAACCCGCGCTATGGCCGCGTCGGCTTCCTCGGTTTTGGCCACATCCTGATCGTCGACGTGCTGGGACCGGTGGCCGAAGTGCTGGGCTATATCCTGATCCCGGCCTTCTGGCTGCTCGGCATCCTGTCGGCCGAATACCTCCTCGCCTTCACCGCGCTCATTTTCACCTATGGCGTCTGCGTCAGCGTCTGCTCGCTGATCCTGGAGGAGGCCGAGCTGCAGCGCTTCCCCCGCGCCAGGGACCTTGCCGTGCTGACGGCCGCCGCCGTGATCGAGAATTTCGGCTACCGCCAGCTCAACAATTTCTGGCGCGTGAAAGGCTGGTGGCAATTTTTACGCGGCAACCAGGGCTGGGGCGAGATGACCAGGACCGGCCTCGGCGGCGCCAAGAAATAGGCGTGGTCGGCGGACTCAGGGTAAGGGGGGCCGTCAGGCCAACGTCCGCTCGATCTCCGCGATCAAGGCATCGAGCGCCGCGCGCACAGCCCCGTCCTCCGCCTGCTCGATGAGCAGCGTCTCCAGCGCCGAAGCCCACGTGCTGATCTCAGCGAAGCCGAACGTGCCGGCCGCGCCGGCCAGTGAATGGGCGAGGCGGATCAGCGGGTCGTTGCCGGGCAGGGGAGCAGCTTGAAGCGCGATGGCCTTCAGCTCGGCGAGCTGATCGGCGCAGCGGATGAGGAAGCGTTGGCGCAGAGGGGCGAAGGGGTCGATTGAGATGGGCGGCGCTCCGGCTAAACGATTTCAAGATCTGCCATCTAACACACTCTTCCCGAAAACGAAGAGTCAGCTTCCGTGAAGAGTTTCGGGCGCCGGCAGGCGTACGAAAGTCCCAGAGGAAGGAACCCCCGGGCCACAGTCACCATAGACGTGCGTCGATCCGTTGCAGGAGGGTGAGGGCTCGCAGCTGAAGGCTGAACCATTCCATGCCGGGTCATGGCGCGCCGCTCCCGGTCGACGGCGGTCGACGGGGACCGTCCGGCGGTCCGCGCGGCTGAGGCGGCTGTTCGAGATCGCCACTCGGTGCATGTAGCGCGACAGGTAGGCCAGCACCGCTTCCGGCCCAGCGAAGGGCGCCTTGGCGTAGACCACCCTCGGCCCGCTTGAGAACCGCATGACCCATCTGGGTCATGCGGTAAAGCCATCAATGATGGAATCTCAACCCGCTAGTCCAATGAAGTTTGGGCACATTCGCAGGAGATTGAGATGATACGTTTTCTTTCGCGAGCATGGTATGGCACCGTGGCTTTTGCGGCTTTTGCGGCCTTCACGTCCACCAGTTTTGCGTGGCCCTTGCCGAAGGGATCAGTCCAGCTGACCAAGGCCGAGGTAGCGAAGATCTACTCGGGCATGACGGCTGACTGGGACACCATTCGCGGCTATCACGCGCCTGACGGTAAGTACTACTCGCATGCAAAGGACAAGAGTTGGTTCTTCGAAGGGAAGTGGACGGTTCGCGGCAATACGCAATGCATCAGCGGCTCATGGACCGAGGTCAAGACCGGCAAGACAGGAAAGTCGGGGAAGCGCGACTGCAACACGTGGATGCGGGGACCCGACGGAAAAATGTGGGATCTATGGAGCCAGGCGAAAGACCAGCGGAACGACTGGTCGGACGAGAACCTGTCGAAGCTGTCCAAGGGAGACCGCGGCGTCGTGAAAACGATCACCGAGCTCAAGGCAAAGGTTAGAGGCTGATCGCCTCGGCGATTGGGTATTTAGATGGCCACACGCCGAGCAATGAACCGTCGGGAATTCATTCTGGCCGGCATTGCCTCGGCGATGACCTGTCAGCCACCGCGCGGCTGGGCGCAGGCCGCGCAGACAATCAGAGAGGCCGCAAAAACACGCGGTATCGAAGTTGGAGGATTTGTCACTGTCGCCCAACTGGCCAACTCAAAGATAGCAGGCTTATTTGCAGAGAATTTTACGCTGGCCGCCAATCTTTTCGAGGAGATGGAGTGGGACGCTAATCCCGGGTTTGACGCAGATCCCGCCTTCAGCGATCTGAACTTCTTTCTGGATAACTGTAAAAATCTTGGGCTTAGGCCTCGCGGTAGGCAGGTCTATTCGCACGAGGCATTGCCAGCCAATGCGCATCTGCGCGCCGATGGTACACCCAAAAGCAAGTCGGAGCTTGAGAAGACGCTCGTGCGTCGGGCCGAGCAGGCTTGCCGGCCTCTGCGCGGCAGGAATGCCATTATACAAGTCATGGATGAAATCCTGGCTGACCACGAAGGCGGCATTCGGAAGGACCCCTTCAGCAATGCATTGGGAGAGCGGTATGTCGACATCCTGTTCCAGGCCGCGCATGAGGCAGCGCCGGATGCGCTGCTAATATATCAGGAATTTGGCCCAGAGATTAACCCGCAGAAGTGGTTTAAGCGCAAGACAAAGGACTATCTGTCCTTGCTAGAGCGGCTGCGCAAGCGGAATGTGCCGATAACTGGCGCCGCGCTTGGTGGCTTTATGCACCCAGACCTGACACTCAGGGTTCCGTTTTTCCAACGGATTGCGAACCTGGACTACGACATTCACATAACCGAACTCACTCAGATCTACGGTATCCGGGGAGAGCCGAAGCGTGATGGCTGGTGGCCAAGGTCGATAGAAGAAAATAATCGCATTGTCGCTGACCGATACGTTCGAGCTTTCAAATTCCTATGCGAGCTTAAGAGGCTGCGGGAGGTCACATTCTTCGCACCGATTGATCGAATGAACACCATCGAAACAGGGACTTTAGGTGTCGAACCCTACTCTGGAGCTCGGCCTGGAGTGTTCAACCAGGACCTCAGCCCTAAGCAGCCTCTCTACGGGTCAATTGTGGAAGCGATTTCACGGTCAAAGCCGAACTTGTAGCAATCCCTTGTCCATCACTTGAATTATCAAGCTCCCCGCGCTTAGCTACTGCCTCATTCCGGGGGTTGGGATGGGCACGACATTCGACTTGGAAGCCATTAGCGCTGCCTTCTCGGCCGCAGCGCTTGATCCGTCCCAGTGGGATGCGGCGATGGAGGTGGCGGAGAGGGCCACGGGAAGCGCCGGGGCTCTCCTGTTCGACCTGAAAGGCCATTTCCCGCGCATTCCCCACAGTCAGGCGGCGGTGGAGGCCTTCGAAAGCTATGTGGAAGGCGGATGGATCCACCGGGATGAGCGATACCGCCTGCTCCCCTTCCTGTCACGGCGGGGCGTCACCACGGACCTTGACCTCTTTACCGCTGAGGACATCGCGAATCATCCATACTATCAGGAGTTCCTGTCGCCTCTGGGTCTCCGATGGTACGCCGCCGTGAAAATCGCGGCGGGCGACGCTTGCTGGTGCATCTCGCTGCAGCGCTCGATCGAGCGAGGTCCATTCTTGCCCCCCGAAATCGCGCAACTGGAGGAACTGTCCAGAATTCTAGGGTCGTCGGTTGCAGTTGCCCGAGCACTCGGCCTCGCTCGGGCTGAGGCCGGAATCGAAGCCTTTGGCGCCAGCGGAAGCGCGGCCGTCATGCTGGACGGATATGGGAAGGTGCTTCTAGTGAACCCGGCTGCGGAGGCGCTGCTGGGGTCGAACCTCCGGGTCCACTGCGGCCGGCTAGCGTCATGGAACAAGGATGCCACCGATACGCTAGAGAAGTCGTTGAAGGAACTCCTGTGGATCAGGGCGCCCTCGGCGACGATGCCTCCAGTTGCGCTCCCCCGCATCGAGGGCCGTCCCTTGATAGCGTATCCGATGCGCCTCGGCGCGGTCTCGCCGAACGCCCTCGCTCCTTGCCAGGCGGTGGTTGTCATCCTTGACCCCGACTCCGATCCGCAACCGCCGGAGGCGATATTGCGATCCTGCTTTGGCCTCACGGCCGCTGAGGCGGGATTGGCTCGCCATATCTCGTCCGGCCGGAAGCTCGAGTCCATCGCCGACGAACTTGGCATTCGCTACGAAACCGCCCGCAACCATCTGAAGGCGGTCTTCGCAAAGACCCAGACTCACCGCCAGTCGGAGCTTGTCGCCGTCCTTGCCAGGTTGGCCAACGCGCCGCCTCGCTAGCGCCGATCCGACGAGCGTCGCCGTGAACGGCCGCAATCCGTGACGCTCTCGGCGCGTTAAGCGCGTCGTGGGTAAGCAAAGCAATCCCAGCGGGTCAGAGGGCCGATGAGCGCGGCTAAAGCCCCAAAAGGCTGAATCCCTTTCCATCGCTTGAATTCTCCATCTCCCTGCGCTTAGCTACTGCCTCATTCCGGGGGTTGGGATGGGCACGACATTCGACTTGGGAGCCATTAGCGTTGCCTTCTCGGCCGCTGCGCTTGATCCGTCGCAGTGGGATGCGGCGATGGAGGTGGCGGAGAGGGCCACCGAAAGCGCCGGGGCTCTCCTGTTCGACGTGAGACGACATTCGCCGCGCATTCCCCACAGCCAAGGATCTGCGGAAGGATTCGAGACATATGTCAAAGGCGGATGGATCCACCGGGATGAGCGATACCGCCTGCTCCCATTCCTTGCACGGCGCGGGGTCGCCACTGATTTCGACATTTTTACGCCCGACGAGATTACCAGGCACCCGTACTACCAGGATTTTCTTTCGTCCCAAGGCCTGCTTTGGTACGCGGGAGTGAAAGTGGGCGCCGGCGACGATTTCTGGTGTCTGTCGTTGCAACGGTCGATCGACAAGGGTCCCTTCTCACCCAGCGAACTCGAAGAACTGGCAAGGCTGTCAAGGCATCTGGGGCCGTCTGTAGCGGTTGCTCGGGCTCTCGGCTTCGCCCGGGCGGAATCCAGTTCCGACGCCTTCGGCGCCAGCGGAAGGGCGGCCGTCCTGCTGGACGGGGGCGGGAAGGTAGTTCTCGTAAACCCAGCCGCTGAAGCGCTGCTGGGCTTGAGCCTCCAGGTCCGTTGCGGCCGGCTGGTGTCCTGGAACAAGGACGCTACGGATGCGCTCGACCGATCGTTACGTGAGCTCCTGTGGGTCAGAACTCCGTCGGCCACGATGCCTCCAGTTGCGCTCCCCCGCATCGAAGGCCGTTCCTTGATAGCGTATCCGATGCGCCTCGGCGCGGTCTCGCCGAACGCCCTCGCTCCATGCCAGGCGGTGGTTGTCATCCTTGACCCCGACTCCGATCCACAACCGCCGGAGGCGATATTGCGGTCCTGCTTTGGCCTGACGGCTGCGGAAGCGGGATTGGCTCGCCATATCTCGTCCGGCCGGAAGCTCGAGTCCATCGCCGACGAGCTTGGGATTCGTTATGAGACCGCCCGCAACCATCTGAAGGCGGTCTTCGCAAAGACCCAGACCCACCGTCAATCGGAACTGGTTGCCCTCCTCGCCAGGTTGGCCAACGCGCCGCCTCGCTAGCACCGATCCGAGGGGCGGTGCTGCGAACGGCCGGAATCCGCGACGCGCTGCTTCTGCCGCGTATCCTTGGTCGGTAGAGAATTGCGAGGACGATTCGCACCGAGAAAGTCCAGCGCGATCAGCGTCGGCCGAATGCGACGTTCTCCCCGCATCTGACACCGTGCGCTAGGTTGGTATTAGCGTGATTTTCAAAGGGCCCATTCGCTTTCCCGCACGGTCCCGCTTCGGCATCTCACGCCTGCTGCGCAGTTCGGCAGGGTGAACCCACGCCTGCCGAAAGCCTTACTCCGTCGTTCATCAGCGTGGAGATCCTCAGCGCCTCTCCCGGTTGGAGGCCAAAAAGAATGTTGCCATCGAATTCGGCTACGTTCTCTTGTACAGCGTCCCAAACCAACCAATTGCCGGCGGGATCGCACAGCGGTTCGTAGGGGCCCCCGCCCCTTAAGGTCAAGATTCTGATCCTAGCCTCCGTTGCGCACCTGTGACACGCCTCCTGTACCCATAGACTAGCCATCCAGCCACGTAGGGCATCCCCCATTTGAGTTATGTATGCCTTGCCGCTGGGAGTTCTCGCTGCAGCGAACCATTGAGCACGGTCAGTTCCCCCTCTGTGAACTCGAAGACCAGCTAACGATCCGTGCAGGCGACGCTTCGCGGACACTTGGACCGGCGCGCCTCGATGCCGCGTCAGATGCATCCG
Source organism: Mesorhizobium sp. B2-4-6 (assembly GCF_006442775.1). Classification (NCBI taxonomy): domain Bacteria; kingdom Pseudomonadati; phylum Pseudomonadota; class Alphaproteobacteria; order Hyphomicrobiales; family Phyllobacteriaceae; genus Mesorhizobium; species Mesorhizobium sp. B2-4-6. The sequence continues at coordinate 7,001 of NZ_VFVI01000006.1, read as the reverse complement.
GTGTGGCTCATGACTTTAGATGCCAGGCCAAGGCTCCTGCCGCCCTGACGATGAATTCACACGACGCTGGCGCGCCTGCGCAAGCACATGCTCACTCGCCACCCATCGCGGCGTACTTCTTGGAGACGAGGTCTCCTTTCTTGTGTTGCTTCACCTCGCCTACCCAATAATCGTTGACCTTGTCCGGCTTGGACCCGTCGAAATGGACAGACCATAACGCGTAAATTTTGTTGCCCACGCGCCAGAATGCGTTGCAGTTGGTGGAGGCCTTGGTGTCGGTCTTCGACTTGTTGTACTCGCATAGTTCGTTCCCTTTGACGGTCCACGTCCCCTTGAAGGTGCCAACCGCCTTGGGTTTGCCGAATACACCCCTGGTGGTGCCGTTGGGGTCGTAGTAGGTGTCAGCGCCCCTGTAGACGCCGGTCTTGCCACTGTAGATCAAGCGTACTTCATCTGCCGAGAGCGGGGTCGCCCCCTTTGGTAGCTTGACAGCCATGGCGGCAACCGTAGTCGCCCCGAGAATAACTGCACTAATGGAAATAACTGCCCTGATGGAAGTTGATGGGAAATGCATGTCGCTCCTCCGTGGTCGTGCGCCGTCCCTGCTCCTGGTTGAATGGCCACCTGTTTGAACTTCCCCTCGCAAGGCGGGCGAGGCACTATGCTGTGACTGTACAAGAGGCGCATGACCCATTTGGGTTACGCAACCGTGCCCCGTGATAGCTGCTGTGAAGCTGCAATCCTGCGAAAGCGCGGTTTCAGCACCGGAGCGACGTTCTCCGTGTCGGGATTGGCAGACGGAGTTTCACTCTCTGAGAAAGCTTGCTTTGAGAGCTGCCGATGGATGTCGCTGCTCGATCGCTTACGAGGGGAGTGTTTGTATGGACGATCCACACCCTGCTCCGGCTTCAAGGTCGCGATTTGTTCCTCTGCACGTTCTGCAAGCAACCGATCAAGCTCGGCCTTCGCCCTGAGCGAAAGTTGGTGATTGGTGACCGCGATGCCGCGCAGCATGGCAGCCACGCTAACCGCATCCTTGTAGGCTTGGTCGCCATACACGTGCACCTCGGCCCCAGCCATGACGCTCGGCCGCCGCTGCGGTTTCCAGAGCAGCGTTCGAGGTGAGCCGGCCGCGCAGGCTGATGACATTACCGCTGTCGACAAGCCTAGCGCCGTCCCGCAGGTCGATCCACAAGCAGGTCCTTGTGGGATCATATCGGGTCGACGCTATGGCGGATACGGTACCGGCAGCGATCCATTGGAGGGGCCTGCGTCGATCTCCGAGCTTTCCGCGCCGTTCGATATGGCAGGCCCGTCCTTTCTCAAGCACATGAAGGTGTTGGAGAATGCAGGGCTCGTCCGGTCGGAAAAAAGGGACGTGTGCGGTCGGTCATGCTGGTGCCGAACGCGCTGCAATGGGTGGACGAATGGGTCAGCCAGCACCGACAGCAATGGGAGCATCGGCTCGACAGCCTGGGCTCCTTTCTGGCTCATGGAGATAATTGATGAACGAGCAATCACAGCATCATCGCGAATTGACGCTCGAACGGCTCTACCCGAATTGCAAGGAGCATGTTTGGGCGGCCTGAAGCGTCCGGGAGAAGAAAGCAGCCTGGCTCGGAAGCGAGGGGTTGGAGATGGATTTCTCTGCCGGCGGCGCCGAGCGGAGCAGTTTCCGCGACGCCATGGGCGAGCATACCAACGAGGGCCGCTATTTTGAGATCAAGGAAGGGCAGCGTACCGTGCTGGCCTATTCGATGGCCGTGAACGGGCGCGTCCACACGGTTTCGCTGGCGACGATCCTGTTTGAGGATGCGAACGGCGGAACGCGACTGACCTATGCCGAACAGATGTGCGTGATCCCGCCGAATGACGGCGCGGAAGGCCGCGAGCGCGGGCGGAACACGGTGCTGGATAGCCTGACCAGGTATCTTGCCGGAGATATGGAACGGACCGCACAGCAGACTTAGAATTCGCAATTTAGGGCGGTCGCCCGAACGGGGAGGACCGGTCAAGAGGAGTTTGTCTTGGCGAGAGAGCTGGACCCTGAAGTCGCCGACGAAGTGCCGTGGTCCGACAGGATCACACCATACGACGAAGCTCATTACGTCACCTATATGCGGCTACTTGATGCGGAGAGGGACGGCGCAAACTGGCAAGAGGTGGCGAAGATCGTTCTGCACCGTGATCCCGCGGCCGAACCTGAGCGCACCCGTCGCTGCTGGGAGGATTATTTAAAGAGGACACACTGGATGACACACACGGTCTATCGCAGGATTCTCGCCAACGATCGCGACAGCCTGCAATAGATCGCCGATCTCATTCGACGAACTTGGCTAGATGTTCGAAACCAGGAGAGGAGGAAAAACGTAGGATGACCACATCCACCACAGAGCCACGAGTCGATTCCGCGTCGCTTGTGATCGCTGCGTCACCGCACGCCATCTACTCCGCGTTTATCGACGGCAGCGCATGGGAGCGATGGTTGCCGCCAGAGGGTATGACCGGCCGCATTGAAAAGTTCGAGGCGCGTCCGGGTGGCCGCTACAAGATGGCGCTGACCTATCGCGGCGAACACGCCAACCGCGGCAAGTCGTCGGATGACACCGATGTCGTCGAAGGGCGCTTTGTGGATCTCGTGACCGACGTGAAGGTGGTTCACGCCGTCACGTTTCAGTCTGACGATCCCGCCTTCGCAGGCGAGATCCGGATGACGTGGGGCCTTGAGCCTGTGCCGGAAGGAACGAAAGTCTCGATCATCTGCGAGAACGTGCCGGTCGGGATCAGCAAGGAAGATCACGATATCGGCCTGCGATCGACTCTTGCCAATCTGGCAAAATTTCTGGCGTGAAGGCACGGCACTTTTGTCTCGCTACGTCGCGCTGGAAGCCATGAGCTCAGTCCTTCGGCGTTCGGGACAGATTGTCGACCACCCGCCGAAGCATCGTCAGGAACATCGCCTGTTCCTTATAGGTGAACCCGGCCATTGCCTCGGCATTGCCTTCAGCCATGGTCGCCTTGACCTCTTCGAGCTTCGAAAGCGCCTCTGGAGGCAGCGCGTAGAGCACACCGCGTCAATCCTCCGGATCGGCGGACCGTGCGACGATACCATCACGCTCCATCCGCTTGAGACGACCACCATGCTCGGTTGCTCGACAAACGCGGCTTCGACCAGCGCCTTTTGCGACAGGGCGTTCCCTTCCGAGAGCGCTAGCAAGATCGGAAGCTGCGCGGGCAAGACGCCGATCGGCTTCAAACGCCGCTCCAGTGAGCGCGCGAACAGCCGCGCCATGGCCGCTGGCCCGTATCCTCTGCGGGAGAAGTCCGAGTCAGGATTCGCGCTGCATCGGATCGGCGATGCCGTGGCCAGCCGCTCGGTTCACGCCGCCATGCTGGACGCGTTGCGTCTATGCGTCCACTTTTGAGGAAGGCCGGCACGGTGCGCATGTTCTTTTCAACGGCATCGGAAGCGGTCAGACGGAGAGCGAAGCCTGCATGAAGGAAACCCTCCAAAGGGAGATGGTTCATCTCAGACGCATGCAGCCATTGAATGCGGCTACCGAAGTCGCGAGCGAACTGAGGAAAGCGATCATCAGCGGCTCTCTGGTGGCTGGTACGCGTCTGATCGAATCCGACATCGCCGCTCAGATGGCCGTTTCCCGCGGCCCGGTGCGCGAGGCGCTACGCATCCCGCACGAAGACGAGATGCCTAACAGAGGCGCAATCGTATCGGCGGTAAGCGCCGACGACGTGTTGGAGGTCTATGCCATCCGGGGTTCGCTGGGGCTCATCGCAATCCGTAACCTGATCGGACAGTATCACTTTTCGGAAGACGGGAAGGCTATCGTCCAAATCCGCATCGACGGGATACGAACCGGCGAGTTCGCGAAACTGCGATCTCTGTCAGGGGCGAAGTCATCAGAGATCATCGAACAGGAATTTCGTATTCAATCGGCGACGATGCTGGCGGCTTCCCTGCCCCGCGTGTATCGCCGCTTCGACCGGTTGACGGTCGAGATACAATCGCTCGTCAGCAGGATAAAGATCGAACACGACGCTTTCGATACGACGGTTGAGAAATACGCGAACCTGCCCAACTCCCTTTATGAAGAGGATGGAGTTTCCTCGGAGCGCGTATGGCGGAAACATATCCAGGTTTCCTCCACGGAGCTTCTGGAGAAACTCCCCGGTGGCGATGACGCAATTCGCGTTCGGCCTTGGATGGATACCCTCTACTAGACTAGGACAGCCGGATACCGGACAATAGAGCGGCGATCTCGGACTGACGCTTGGTGTCGGTTTTTGCCATAATAGATTTTGTGTGCGTCCGGACTGTCTCATACCCTAGGTCAAGCGCCTCAGCGATCTCTTTGTGATTGAGACCCCGAGCAAGCTGGATAGCGACAACTGCTTCCTGAGCCGTGAGCGCGAATAAGATCTGCAAGATCTTGCCGGCCGGTACGGGACGATCCTCAAGGTTGGTGACAGTGGCGACCGCGATAGAATGGGAAAAGATTTCTGCAGGCATGCCGCGTAGACGTTGTGCCCTTACAATCAATGGCCTTTTCCCCGGCCTGGACAAGCGGACTGGAGTCGAGGCCAGCTTATCGGCGATTGCTACCGAGTGCACGACAGCCTTGATGTGGCCACGCAATGCTACGCCTTCCTCGACCCAGCGCGATGTCAGTTCTCCCTGGACAAGACGAATGTCCTGATCGAGCAGGCTCTCGCAGAGCTTGTTCAAACGGGTGACGCGACCGTGCCTGTCGTAAAAAGCACAAGGTGTATTCGCCATATCGAAGGCGTCGCTCATGCCATCGAGCCGCTCGAAAGAAATGCCTCGCATGATGTCAGCCGCCAGCGATAGTCGGCTGCGCATCCTGGTCAGGATACGCTCTTCCTCGCGATCGAAAGGCATGTCCCGCATCGTACGCTGAAGGCCTAACGACAAAAGCGTGTCGCCGGTTGTGAAGCCTATCATAGCAGAATATCGGAACCCGAAGCGGCCCAGGAAATCATTATAGTAGCTCGACCTGCGAAAATCGTCTTCGGATGAAATATCGTGCTCTATCGCGACGCCCTTTCGCAGAACGTGCGGCACACAACCGAAGCGTATGTCTTGAAGATGCCACCCCTCTCGAAAGTAGGCCTCAAACGCCTCGGACAAGCTCGGCGTTGCAGGCACTCCGGGTGAGAACTTGCCGCGTAGGGGTAGGATATGCGCGCCGAACGACCCTGTCGCCTCGCAGATCCTCTCCAGCACCGAGTTCCAACGCTCCGGCGCGAGGGCCGCCCCAAGCACCTGATCAAGGGCGTCATCGAGGAGAAGGGGGTTGATCTGCACGACGGCCACTTCCCTCCGCGTGTGTACCGCAACTTATATTTGAACACACTGGTGACCTGCTGGAAAGCCTGCACATCACCCAAATGGGTGATGTGCGATCCAACGCCTGCGCACAAATGTAGCGATCGTGACCCTTTCCAGCCCACCGAGCCTTTCGGTGATTTTTAATGAATGCTGGCCTTGCCGCATTTCTGCTTTGTTCGGCGGCCCTGTTTTGGTGCGGGCATGCCCGGGCTGACCCCAGTCTGACTGAACTGGGTTTATTCGATCCGAGCAGTCCAGCCAGTGGAGCCTACGACGTTTCTTCGGATGGATCGGTCGTTGTCGGCTTAGCCAAATAACCAACTCTGAAGAAGCATTTCGGTGGACGAGTTCAGGCGGCATGGAGGTTACTGGGCGGCCTCAACCCTTCAAGAATAGATAGCGTTGCCTACAGCATCTCCCCAGGTGGCGCTACGATCGTTGGGTTAAGCGTCAATGCAGTTGGGTACCAAGAGGCATTCAAACGGACCCGTGCAGGTGGAATGGTTGGTTTGGGCTTTCTTGACCCGGCTGGATCATATCGTTCCAGCCTTGCAAGGGGCGTATCGCTGGATGGGACGGTTATTGTTAGTTCGAGCAATGGAGTGCGCCCCTGGGGGTGGACAATGATCAGGCCGCTGTTTGCCAGTCTGCCGGATGTGTTGATCCTCGAACTGCTGCGGGCTCAGATAACCGAGCGCTGAATGAAGTCTGCGGGTGTTGTAAACCTCCTCTATGAAGCGGGGAAGGTGTTCGGTGACGTCTTCGAATGTTTCATAGGCCATCGGATAGACCGCTTCGACCTTCAGCGTCTTCATAAGGCTTTCGGCCCTGGCGTTGTCATAGGGATTGCCTTTGCGGCCCATCGAGCCGACGAGTTCAGCGCCAGCCAGTGCATCCCGATATGCCTGAGCTGCGTATTGGGAGCCGCGGTCGGAATGATGGACGCAGCCCCGTGGTGGCCGGCGACGCTCTATCGCTGCCTTCAAAGCTGCAACCGTCAGACGCGCGTCGATGCTGCGACTGATGGCATAACCGACGATCAACCGTGACCAGGCATCGAGGACGACCGCGACGTAGACGCAGCGGGTTGGCAGCGCGACGTAAGTGATGTCGCAAACCCAGAGCTGATGGGGGCCGGTCGGTACGATATCCTTGGCCAGGTTCGGGAAGATCGGGCCGTCATGATTGCTGTCTGTGGTCGCGACGAACCTACGGCGGATCTTCGGATGCAGGTCGTGTTGACGCATTAACCGCCTGATCTTCTTATGGTTGATGATCAGGCCCTGCTGGCGCAGCGCGGCACCAACGCGACAATAGCCGTAAAATTCAAACTCATCGCAAATGGCAAACATGGCCTCCACGATCGAGGTGTCATCGACAGGCTTTTCGGGGCCGTCATAGTAGGTAGAGCGTGCGATCCCCATCAGCCGGCATCCTTCGGCGACGGAGATACCAGCGGGCCGGTAATGACGGATGTGGTTCCGCTTCTCAGCCGTGGTGCTCTTTTCAGAGCCCCCTTTAGAAACTCCAGCTCCAGCGCCTGTTTGCCAACTAGATGTTTGATCCCAGGCTTTGATGGGGCATCCTTATCTTCCGAATCAAAGGATGCGCTATGGGCCAGGTTCTGCATGGG